>NZ_BAAIHU010000006.1:367055-451026 GCF_054590795.1 Kineococcus anabasis | reverse complement strand
GACCTCGACGTCGGCCGGGGGGACCTGATCGTGAGCCCCGGAGACCAGCCCGTGCAGGCGCGTGAGCTCGTCGCCAGCGTCTGCTGGATGAGCGGGACCCCGCTGCGCGTGGGCGACCGGGTGGCCCTGAAGCACACCACCCGCACGGTGCGCGCCATCGTCCAGCGCATCGCCGACCGGCTCGACCCCGAGACGCTCGACACCTCCGCGGACCCGGCGGAGCTGGCGCTGAACGACATCGGCACCCTCACGCTGCGCACCAGCTCCGTGGTGCTCGCCGACCCGTACGCGAAGAACCGCGAGACGGGGGCGTTCATCCTCGTCGACGAGCACGGCAACGACACCGTCGGCGCCGGGACCGTCCTGCAGGCGCGGGACGCGGCCCACGTGGCCGCGGCCGCGGCCGACGCCGTCTGGCACCCCTCCGCGGTCGGGCGCGACCGCCGCGCCGCCGCCACCGGTCAGCGCGGCGGCTCGCTGTGGCTGACGGGGCTGCCCGCCCCGGAGGGCGCCGCCCTCGCCGCCGCTCTGGAGCGTGCCCTGCTCGCGCAGGGGCGCGCCGCGTACGTGGTGGACTCCCCGGCCGTGCAGCAGGGGCTGTGCTCGGACCTCACCGACGCACCCGGGGACCGGATCGAGCGCACCCGGCGCCTGGCGCACCTCGCCCGCCTGTTCGCCGACGCCGGCACGGTCGCCGTCGCCGCCGCCGGGGAGCCGGGGGCGGTGCGCGCCCTGCACACCGCCGCCGGCCTGCCCTGCGCGGTCGTCGACCTCGGCGACGCGCGCGGAGGGGCCGTGGAGGACCGCAGCGCCGACGTGCACGTGGCGCCGGTCGCCGGCAACCCCGACGAGACCGCCGCGCGGGTCCTCGCCGCGCTGGACGGGCACCCGCTGCTGCGGCACCCGCAGGCCTGAGCCGCGCCGGGACCGTGCCCGCGCCCCGGTGGCGCGGGCGCGGTCCCGGCGGCGCGGTCCCGGGGCGCCCCTCACGGCACCCGGATCATGCCCTCCTGCGCCACGGTCGCCACGTGCGCGCCGTCGGCGGTGAAGAAGCGGCCCGTCATCAGGCTGCGTGCACCCGTCGCCGTGGGGGTGCGCACCACGTACAGCAGCCAGTCGTCGAAGCGGGCCGGGCGGTGCCACCACACCGCGTGGTCCAGGCTCGCCACGGTCATGCCGCGGGTCGCCCAGACGAGCCCGTGCCGGCGCAGCACCGCGTCGAAGAGCACGTAGTCCGAGGCGAAACCCAGCAGGCTGCGGTGCAGCAGGTCGTCGTCGGGCAGCGGCCCCGTCGCCCGCAGCCACACCGCCCGCTCCTCCCCGGCCTCCGCCGGCGGCGCGGGCAGGTACGGCGGGGCCAGGACGTGGCGCACCTCCAGCGGCCGCCCCTCCCGCCACGCCGCGGCCATCGGGTGGTCGATCCCGCCGAGGAGGTCCTGGTCGGAGGGCAGCCCCTCCGGCCCGGGCACGTCCGGCATCTCCTCGGCGTGCTCCAGCCCCTCCGCGGGCTCCTGGAACGAGGCGATCATGGAGAAGATCGGGGTGCCGGACTGGAAGGCCTGCACGCGCCGCGCGCTGAAGGAGCGGCCGTCCCGCAGCCGCTCCACCGCCAGCTCCAGCGGCACGCCGATGTCGCCGGGGCGCAGGAAGTACCCGTGCAGCGAGTGCAGCGCGCGGCCCTCGGGCACCGTCCGGCCCGCGGCCAGGGCGACCTGCCCGACGACCTGCCCGCCGAAGATCCGCCCGTGCGGCTGCGGCAGGTTCGAGGCGGCGAAGACGTCCGGCCGCGCCGGGTCCGGCCGCAGGTCCATCATGGCCGTCAGCCGCTCCAGCCTCGGGTCGGGTGCGGTGTCACCGGGCGCGGGAGCCATGGTCGTGACGCTACCCGCCGGCCCGCCGCGGTCGCCGCGGGCCCCGGACGTGCGCCTCCCGGTGCGTGACCAGCCCGGCGGCGCTCCGTTACGGTCAGCGCGTGCTCGCCGCCCGCGCAGTCCGCCAGTCCGAGACCGACCCGCTCTCCGGCCTCGAGGTCGCGGACGGCCCGCCGCCGCAGGTGCCGCCGGGATGGGTGCGCGTGCGGGTGCGCGCCGCCGCGCTGAACCACCACGACCTGTGGAGCCTGCGCGGGGTGGGCCTGCCCGCGGACCGGCTGCCCATGGTGCTGGGCTGCGACGCGGCCGGGGTCACCGACGACGGGCGGGAGGTGCTCGTGCACGCGGTGATCTCCTCCCCGGACTGGCGCGGCGACGAGACGCTGGACCCCGCGCGCACGCTGCTGTCGGAGCTGCACCCGGGGACGCTGGCGGAGGAGGTCGCCGTCCCCGCCCGCAACCTCGTGCCCAAGCCCGCGGGGTGGAGCTTCGAGCGTGCGGCCTCGATGGGCACGGCGTGGCTGACGGCGTACCGGATGCTCTTCACCCAGGCGCAGGTCGTCCCCGGGCAGACGGTGCTGGTGCAGGGCGCCGCCGGTGGGGTCTCCAGCGCGCTGGTGGCGCTCGGCGCGGCGGCCGGCCTGCGGGTCTGGGTGACCGGCCGCGACCCCGAGCGCGTGCAGCAGGCCGTGGAGTGGGGCGCCGAGCGCGGGTTCGCGGCGGGGGAGCGGCTGCCGGAGCGGGTCGACGCGGTGATGGAGACGGTGGGCCGCGCCACGTGGCGGCACTCGCTGCGCTCCCTGCGACCCGGCGGCACCGTGGTGGTGTCGGGGGCGACGACGGGTGGGGACCCGCCGGCGGACCTGGAGCAGGTCTTCTTCCGGCAGCTGCGCGTGCTCGGCTCGACGATGGGGACGCTGGAGGAGTTCCGCAAGCTCGTGGCGTTCTGCGAGCTGCAGGAGCTGGCCCCGGTGGTGGACTCGGCGTACGCGCTGCCCGACGCGCACGCGGCCTTCGCGCGGCTGGAGAGCGGGCGGGCCCGGGGCAAGGTCGTCGTCACCACATGACGATGAGGTGACGGCAAGCACTTGACGTTCTGGAAAGTAGTTGGTGAGATAGTCGCACCAACCACGGTCCAGGAGGTCGTCGTGAGCATCCCCACCCCGTCCGAGGCCGGTGTCCTGCTGCACAAGGCCGAGCTGACCGCCCGCACCACCCGTGCCGGTGCCTCCGCCCTGCCCGCCTGCTGGCTCACCGGCATGGCCGCCGCGAACCTGCTCTACTTCACCGGCGTCGGCCTGGCCGGCACCGACGAGACCGAGGGCCTGCTCCTCTCCGGGGTCTTCCTCGTCGTCGTCCTCGGGCTCACCGCCTCCCTCCTGCCCGCCTCCCGCGTCAGCAGGGTCGGCTTCAGCCGCCGCTGGGTCGCCTCCGTCGTCACCTGGGGCGTGCTGTTCGCCCTCGGCCTCACCGCCGGGCTGACCCTGCTGCCCGGCGTCCTCGCCTACTGGCCCCTCGCCGGCGCCCTCGTCGCCCTGCCCCTCGCCCTCGGTGCCCGCGGCGAGCTGCGCCCGTGACCGCCGGGCAGCACGCCCGCCACCGGCTCGACGAGGTCGTCCACCAGCCCGTGCGCTTCTCCGTGCTGGCGGCGCTCGCGGCGGCCGAGGAGGCGGAGTTCTCCTGGGTGCGCGACACCGTCGAGGTCAGCGACTCCGTCCTCAGCAAGCAGGTCACGGTGCTGGAGGAGGCCGGGTACGTGCACGTGCGGAAGGGGTCCGTCGGGCGCAGGCCGCGCACCTGGCTGCGCCTGACGCCCGACGGGCGGGCCGCCTTCTCCCGGCACCTGACGGTGCTGCGCGAGATCGCCGGGGAGGGCTGACCCCTCCCGGTGCGCCGCGTCAGGCGCAGGACGAACTGCTCACCCGGCTCGCCGGCGCCCCCCGCTGACGACCCGCAGCCCGCGACGGGCCGCGCGGGCGGCGGCTCAGGCCGCTGCCAGCCTGCGGCGCAACGCCTCCAGCTGGTCGCGCATCTGCACCGGCAGGCGCTCCCCGAGCAGGTCGAACCACTCCTCCACCGCGTCGCACTCCGCCCGCCAGGCGGCCACGTCCACCTCCAGCAGCCGCTCCAGGGCACCCGCGGGCAGGTCCAGGCCCGACACGTCCAGCGCCCGCGGTGTGGGCACCCAGCCGACCGGGGACACCGTCGCCGCCCCCGTCCCCTCCAGGCGCCGGCACACCCACGCCAGCACCCGCACGTTCTCCGCGGCCCCCGGCCAGGACCCGCCGCCGTCCCCACCGCGGGCGGCCCAGTTCACGGCGAACACCCGCGGGCGGCCCTCCGCCGGCAGGCCGCGCAGAACCTCCAGCCAGTGCGCGGTGTGCTCGCCCGCGTGGTGGCCCGCAGAGGCCGGCAGCGCGAACGGCTCCCGGCGCAGCGCCCCGCAGGTGTCCTCCGTCGCCGCCGTCGCCGCGAGGAACACCCCGTGGTCGGTGTGGAAGGCCTCCGCCACCAGCGGCGTCCCCCCGGCGCGGCGCCCGCCCACCACCACCGCGTCCAGCGGGAAACCCGCCGGGTCGTCCCAGTCCAGCGCGAGCGAGGAGCAGCGCGTCGCGGGGACCACGAACGAGCCCGCCGGGTGCGCGGCCGGTGCCGGCGAGCCCGGCGCCCAGTCCGCGCCCCGCCAGTCCACGAGGTGCGCCGGCGGCTCGGCCGTCAGGCCCTCCCACCACACGTCGCCGTCGTCGGTGAGGGCGACGTTCGTGAACAGGGCGTCCGCGCGCAGCGCGTCCGCCGCCGCCGCACCGCCCGCCGTCCCCGGCGCCGTGCCCGAGAACCCCGCGTCCGGGCTCGACGCGCGCAGCCGCCCGTCCGGCCCCGGGCGCAGCGCGGCGACGGAGCCGCCCAGGGTCTCCACCTGCCAGCCCGGCAGCGGCGCGCGCAGCGACGCCGGCCCGGAACCCCCGCCGGAGGCCAGCACCGCGCCGACGTGGAAGGCCCTGCCCTCCGGTGACGTGACGCGCAGCAGCGTCATCCGCTCGGCCAGCCAGCCGCCCTCACGACCCGCCGCCGAGGCCAGCCGCAGTCCGCTGTCCGCCCCGGCCGGCACGGCGTTGTCGCGGTGGGCCGAGCCGTACGACCACACCTGCCGCGTCTCGGGGAAGGTGGCGACGTACTTCAGCTCGCTGGAGGGCCACGGCACGTCGGGCCGCGCCCGCCCGAGAACGTCGACCAGCGGGAAGCCGACGCTGTGCACCACCTGCACGAACGACGCGCCGTCGCCCAGGAGGTCGAGGGCGACCCGGCCCGTCCACGCCAGCCGGCTCAGCACCGCCACGACGTAGGGGGAGTCGGTGACCTGCACGCCCACCAGCGGTGCCGGCCCGCCCGGCTGCCCGAGGCAGAAGGGCACCACGTACATCGTGCGCCCGCGCATGCACCCCTCGAAGAGGGCCTCCAGCTCCTCCCGCAGCGCGGTGGGCTCGCGCCACCTCGCGCCCGGCCCGGCGTCCTCGCGGCGGTGGCAGGCGGTGAACGTGCGCTCCACGGCCGCCGTGGCGTCGTGCGGCGCGGTGCGCGCGAGGAAGCTGTTCGGCCGCCGCGAGGGGTCCAGGCGCACGAGCGTGCCCGCCGCGACCATCTCCGAGGTCAGCCGCCGCCACTCCTCCTCCGAGCCGTCGCACCACACCACGCGCTCCGGCCCCGTCAGCGCGGCGGTGCGCGCGACCCAGGCGAGCAGCCGCCCGTTCGACGTGGGCGCGCACGGCAGCCCCGGGTCGGCCGGCAGGGCGGTGGTGGCGGTCATGGAGGTCCTCCGAGCGTCGACGACCGGTCAGCGGCCCGATCCTCCGGGCCTGTCCCCGGCTGTTCAAGGGATGGACGCGTGCAAGAACCGCCGTTTTTTCGCTACCGTCAATCCCCATGGCCCGGGTCCACGTCGCAGCGCTCGAGCACATCGGGGCGGCCCACGAGCGCCCCGCCGCACCCGCCGCCGAGGCGGTCGACCCCGTCACCCTCGGCCGGCGCATCCGGCACTACCGCACCCAGCGCGGCCTCACCCTCGCCGAGCTCGGCGAGCGCGCCGGCGCCACCCCCAGCCAGCTCTCCCTCGTCGAGAACGCCCGGCGCGAGCCCCGGCTGTCCCTGCTCACCGCCCTCGCCGGCGCCCTGGGCGTCCCCGTGGCCGACCTCGTGGCGCCCGAGCCGCCCCCCGACCGGCGCATCGCCCTGGAGATCGAGCTGGACCGCGCCCAGCGCAGCCCTCTGTTCGCCACCCTCGGCATCCGGCCCGTGCGCCCCGGGCGCAACCTCCCGCTGGACGCCCTCGAGCAGCTCGTCGCCCTGCACACCGAGCTGGCCCGGCGGCACGACGCCTCCCACGCCACGCCCGAGGAGGCCCGCCGCGCCAACACGGAGATCCGCCTGGTCATGCGCACGGTGGACAACCACCTGCCGGAGCTGGAGGAGCTGGCGGAGTCGATGGTCCGCGAGGCCGGGTACACCGTCGGCGCCCTCACCCACCGCACGGTGGCGCGCATGGCGGAGCTGCTGGGTTTCCGCATCATCCACGTCGACGACCTGCCGCACTCCACCCGCACGGTCACCGACCTCGCCCACGGGCGCATCTACCTGCCGCCGGCCTCGATCCCCGGCGGGCACGGCCTGCGCTCCCTGGCGCTGCAGGCGATCGCGCACCGCGTCCTGGGCCACGAGCACCCCGCGAGCTACGCGGACTTCCTCCGCCAGCGCCTGGAGATCAACTACTTCGCGGCGTGCTGCCTCATGCCCCGCGGGGTGGCCGTGGAGTACCTCGCGGCGGCCAAGAACGCCCGCGACCTGGCCGTGGAGGACTTCCGCGACGCGTTCGGCGTCACCCACGAGGCCGCCGCGCACCGCCTGACGAACCTCGCCACCTCCCACCTCGGCATCCCTGTGCACTTCCTGCGCGTCGGGGAGGACGGGGCGCTGTACCGCGGCTACGAGAACGACGGCGTGCCGTTCGTGCAGGACGCCACCGGCGCGATCGAGGGACAGCCGGTGTGCCGGCGCTGGACGGCGCGCACCGTGTTCGGGCTGCAGGACCGCACGACGGAGAACTACCAGTACACCGACACCCCGGCGGGCACGTACTGGTGCTCCAGCCAGACGGGCACCCAGACGGCGGGGCAGTTCTCCATCACCGTCGGGGTTCCGTACGCGCACGCGAAGTGGTTCCGCGGCCGGGACACCGCCGTGCGGCAGGCCTCCCGCTGCCCCGACGGCTCCTGCTGCCGCCGGCCGGCGCGGGAGCTGGAGGAGCAGTGGGCGGGGCGCGCCTGGCCCAGCGCCGCCCTGCACGCCCAGGTGCTCGCGCCGCTGCCCGCGGGGACCTTCCCCGGCGTGGACGACGCGGAGGTGTACGCCTTCCTCGCCAGGCACGCCCCCCAGGAGTGAGCTCCCAGGGGTCCCCGGCCCGGGTGCGTGCCCCGGTGTGGCGGGGACGTCCCGCGCGCGACGCGCCGGTGTTTCCCCTCCGAACGTCCCCGCCCGGGTCGTGCCCCCGGAGGGGCGGGCCTCACCTCGCGGCGGGCACCACGTCGTCGAAGGCGGTGGCGGTCGCCTCGGTCACGACGTCCCGGCCGCCGAAGACGACGCCCGTGGCGAGCTTGCCGCCCTTGGCCAGGGCCGTGACGGCGTCCTTGGCCGCGGGGGAGAACAGCTGCCCCCGGGTCAGCAGCAGCGGCCCGGCGAGGTTGCCCATCGCGGCCGAGCCGACGAGGGCGTCCGGCCAGTTCTCACCGGTGGCCAGGCCCACCACCTGCACGGGGGCCGCGGCCGCGCCCCCCTCGGTCGCGGCGAACCTCGCCGCGACGAGGCGCGCGGTGTCGTAGCGGTCGGTGCCCGTGACGGCCTGGGCCGCGGCGGCCGCGGCCGCACCGGCGGGCAGCTGCCGGGCCGCGGCGAGCGCGGGGCCACCGACCGGCACCGTGCGGGTACCCGCCGGGTCCTGCTGGGCGAGGAACGCCTTCGTCGCGGCCGGCAGCACCGGGCCGTTGGTCAGCAGCACCACGCCACCCGTGCGGGCCGCGAGCGCCGAGACGGCCAGACCGTCGGGGAAGTTCACGCCGCTGGCCAGGTACACCGGCGCGGCCGCGCGCTGCGCGGCGCCCTGCTGGGCCCGCACCGCCTCGGCGACCGCGACCGCCGTGGCGTAGCGGTCCGCGCCGGCGAGGCGCTTGACCTGGTAGGTGGCGGACAGCCCCTTCAGCGCGGTCTCCACGCCGGGGGACACCGCGCCCGGCCCGCCCAGGACGTGGACCGTCCCGCCGTCGGCCAGCACCCGCTTCACCTCCGCGGCGACGTCCGCGCCGAGGGTGGCGCCGCCGGTGAGCAGCAGCGGGGCGCTGGCCGCCGAGGCCAGCCGCGCCCCGCCGAGCGCGTCGGCGTAGGTGCCGGAGGTGGAGACCACCACCGCGCGCGCCGAGCGGTCGGGGAACAGGGTCCGCGACACCCGCACCGAGGTGGCGATGCGGTCCGGCCCGTCGAAGCGGTGCACGCCCGCCGCGGGCGCCACGACCCCGGCGCCGCCCGCCACCGCCACCGCCGGGGTGCTCGCCGCGGAGGCCTCCCCCGTGCCGAAGGAGTTCACCGCCGCGACCGTGAAGGTGTACGAGCCGCTGGCGAGGCCGGTCAGGACCTGCGTGGTGGCGGTGGAGGAGAACTCCACGGGCTTGCCGGCCACCCCGTCGCGGGAGGGCACGACGACGTACCCGCTGACCGGGGCGTCGCCCGGCGCCGTGGGCGCGGTCCAGGTGAGCGTCACGTCCCCGCCCGTCGAGGTCGCCGTCACCTTGGAGGGGGCCGGGGGCCTGGCGCCGGCGGTGAGGGCGACCACCTGGTCGTCGTGGCCGGCGGGGTTCGTGGCGCGCACCCGCACCGAGACGGTGGCCTTCGCCGTGGGCGTGCCGGACAGCACGCCGGTGCGCGTGTCCAGCGTCAGCCACGGCGGCAGCGCGTCCACCGCGGACCACGTCGGGGTGGGGAACCCCCGGGCGGTGAAGGTGTGGCTCCACGGCCGGCCCACGGCCGCCGGCGCCGGGGCGGGTGAGGTGACCGCCGGCGCCGAGGGGGCCGTGGTCGGCGTGAGCTCGCTGAGCTGCCCCGCCCCCGGGTCCGCCACCCAGACGTGCTCGCGGGCGTCGACGGCGAGCGCCGACGGCGCGGTCAGCGCGGAGGCGGTCGCACCGCCCGCGGTGGCGGGCCCGGCGGTGCCGGTGCCCGCAACGGTCGACAGCGTCCCGGCGGCGTCCACCGCCTCCACGCGGGCGTTGCCCGAGTCCGCGACGAGCAGGTTCCCCGCGGGGTCGACGGCCACGCCGGAGGGGGAGCGCAGCGGCGAGGACGTCGCGGGCCCGGGCACCGGGGCACCGGCCGTGCCGGTCCCGGCCGCGACCGACAGCACACCGGCGGGGGTGACCTTCTCCACCCGGTGGTTGCCCCGGTCGGCGACGAACAGGTTGCCGTGGAGGTCGACCGCGACGCCGGAGGGGGAGTTCAGCGGGGAGGCCGTGGCGACACCGGGCAGCGGTGCGTCGGCGCGGCCGGTGCCGGCCACCACGGACAGCGTCGTCAGGCCCGCCCCGGCGACCTTCTCCACCTGGTGGTTGCCGGTGTCGGCGATGAAGAGGGCGCTGCCCGCACCGTCGCGCCCGACCGCCACGCCCGCGGGGGAGTGCAGCGGGGAGGCGGTGGCGGGGCCGGGCAGCGGCGCGCCCGGGGCGCCGGTGCCGGCGAGGACGCGCAGGTCCGCGTCGGCCCAGTCGGTGGGCTTCGGCACCACGTGCACCTGGTGGTTGCCCGTGTCGGCGATGTAGAGGTTGCCGGCCGCGTCCAGCGCGACCCCCCGCGGTGCGGACAGCGACACCGCCAGGGCCTTGCCGTTCGCGACGGCCGCCGCCGTGTCGTCCGTGCCGTTGCCCGCCACGACCCGCGCCGGGCCGCCCGCGGGGATGCGGACGACCACGTGCCGCGCGGCGTCCGCGACGAAGACGTTGCCCTCCGCGTCGACCGCGACACCCGAGGGCGCGCCCAGGGGCGGGGTGGAGGCGGCGTCCGCGCGCACCGCGAGGGCGTACGGGCCCGCCGCGGCGGTGGCCGTGCCGGGCAGGGTGACGGCGGGCAGCGCCACGGCCAGCAGCCAGGTCGCCGCCCGGCGGGAGCGGCGCGCGGGGGCGCGGTCGGTCGTCCGGACAGCGCGGGAGGCGTCTCTCACGCCCGCCCATCGGCAGGTGGCGCCCGACCTTGAGCCGTCCGGAGCAGGCAATCCTCACCCGGCGTGGTGGGCGCCCCGGGCCCACGCGCCCCCCGGGCCGGTGACCGGCTGCCCGCGCGGCGGTGTCCCGGTCACCCGGCCCACCGTTGCGAGGGGAACGGGTCCTCCTCCCGGCCTCCTCCGTCCGCGACCGGTTGTAGACCGTCGGTCGGACCCCGGACCGTCCGTCAGGGCGACCTCACGCGGATTCCCCGTGGCTACGTTGGCGGCAGAACCCAGAGGAGAGATCATGCGCCGTGGAACCCGCCACATCCTGCTGTCCGCCCCCCTGCTCGCAGCCTGTGTGCTGACCGCCTGCTCGGGCACGCCCGACACCGCCGCCAGCGCCGAGCCCACCCGGACGCCCGCGCTGGAGACGTACTTCCAGGCCGTCTACGGCGGCGGCCTCAGCGAGGAGGAGCGCGAGAAGCGGGCCGACGAGCAGATCGAGCGCTCGAACGAGCTCATCGCGCAGTGCATGAAGGAGCAGGGTTTCGAGTACACGTCCGACGCCCCCGTCGGCGAGTCCGCCGCCAGCGAGGAGGAGTGGGACCCCGAGTCGCGGGAGTTCGTCGCCCAGTACGGCTACGGCGCGGTGAACCAGCCCGGCGGGGACGGGGCGGGAGCCGCCGCAGAGGACGCGGACCCCAACGCCGCTTACGTCGCCAGCCTCTCCGAGTCCGAGCGGGCCGCCTACGAGGAGGCACTGGCGGGACGGCAGCCCACCGAGGACGAGATGGCCGCCCTCGAGTCCGGTGAGCAGACGTGGGACTGGACCCAGGGCGGGTGCAGCGGCAAGGCGTACCACGAGATCACGGGCGACGACCCGTTGCAGTCCGACGAGCACAAGGGGCTGAACGACGCCATCACCAAGTTCTTCGAGGAACAGTCCACCTGGCCCGAGCTGGCCGAGCTGAACTCTGCCTGGTCCACCTGCATGACCGAGGCAGGACACCCCGGGTTCACGACACAGACCGACGCCCAGGCCTCGATCTACGACAAGCAGAGCACGCTGCGGGAATCTGCCGGACCGGACGGGGAACCCGACCCGGCCGCGCTCGACGCCCTCGCGGAGGAGGAGGTCGAACTGGCGCTGGTGGACCTCGACTGCCGCGAGAAGACCGACTTCAGGTCGAAGTTCGACGACGTCAACTTCGAGAAGCAGCAGCAGTTCGTCGACGACCACAAGGCCGAGCTCGAGGCCGTGAAGGCCGACGCGGAACAGGGACGCTGATCGACGCCCTCGCCCCCGGGCCGGTCGCGGGCGGCCTCCGAGCGCGACGACACGCCGCTGGTGCGACGCTTCCGCCCGGCACCGCCCCGAACCGTCCGGTGCTGCCGAGGACCTCGTGCGCCGGCGCCCGCGTCAACCCGGGAAACCGAGTTCTCGTCGACACCGGCACCCCGACGGACCTGCGGCGCCCTCCCGTCCCCCGTGCCGCACGCCCACGTCCGACGTGGACGGCGGAACCCGGTGACCACGTTCCACCGTTGGAAACCTTCCCGGGCGGACCCCGGTGATCGGTCGGTCGCTACTGTGGCCCACCGGCACCCCCGAGGAGGGATCATGCACCGTGAGAGCCGCCACACCCTGCTGTGTGCGCCTCTGCTCGCGACCTGCCTGCTGACGGCCTGCTCGGACCCGCCCGAGGCGTCCCGGGCCGAGCCGGTGCCCCCGCTCAGCGCATACGTCCAGGCCTTCTACGGGAGCGGTCTCAGCGAGGAGGAGCAGCGGGAGAAGCTCGACGAGGAGAGCAGGCGCGCGGAGGAGCGGATCGCCGGGTGCATGCGCGAGCAGGGCTTCGAGTACACGCCGGACATCACGACCACGTCGGCCTCCTCCACCGGTGTATGGGACTTCAGCTCGCGGCAGTTCGTGTCCCAGTACGGCTACGCCGTGGTGAGGAAGCCCGGGCAGGAGGACGCCGGGCAGCGGTCGGAGGATCCCGACGCCGAGTACCTCGAGAGCCTCTCCGAGTCGGAGAGGGACGCCTACCAGGCGGCGCTGTACGGCTCCCCGCTCTCCGGGGAGGAGCTCGCAGCCGCCGCGGAAGGCGACGTCGACCACGGCCCGGCGGCCTCCGGGTGCAGCGGCGAGGCCTACGGCGAGGTGACGGGCGAGAACCCGATGACGTCCGGCACGCATGCGGAGCTGAGCGAGGCCATCTCCGACTTCTACGCGGAGCAGCCCTCCTGGCCCGAGCTGGCCGAGGCGAACTCTGCGTGGTCGGACTGCATGGCGGACGCAGGACATCCCGGGTTCACCGCCCAGCAGGACGCCCAGACGTCGATCCTCGCGGAGGAGGGCGCGCTGTCCGCAGCGCCCGACGTCGACCAGGAGGCGCTCGACGACCTCGGCGAGGAGGAGGTCGAGCTGGCGCTCGCGGACCTCGGCTGTCGCGAGGAGACCCGCTACGAGGAGAAGTTCGACCGGGTCGCCTTCGAGAAGGAGCAGCAGTTCGTCGACGACCACAGGACCGAGCTGCAGGCCATGAAGGCCGACGCGGAGCAGGGACGCTGACCGACGGCCCCCCTCCGCCGGTTCCGCACCGGCCCGGAGGCGGGCAGGAGCTCCGGTGATCACGCCCGTTGCCACCGGGGAACCACGCCGGCGGTGATCGTCCGGCGGCCAGGTTGCTCACGCACACGTTGTGCGGCAGCACTTCCGGTCCGGGCGGTCCCCGGCGAGGCGTCCCGTGGCAGGTGCGGCTGCGAAGGTGGTGCCAGGTGCTCTCGCCTCCGGGCAGGGCGTTCCCGGGAAACCTCTCCGCCTACGACCAGGGGTGGACCCCGGTCGGACGTGGGTCGTCCTTCGGGGCGACTCCGGTCCGGTGCCGCGTCGCTACGGTGGCCGCAGAACCCAGAGGAGAGATCGATGCGTCGTGGATTCCGCCACACACTGCTGACCGTGCCCCTGCTCGCAGCCTGCGTGCTGACCGCCTGCTCGGGCTCGCCCGGCACCGCCGGGACCGCCGAGCCCGCTCGCGAGCTCCCGCTCGAGCAGTACTTCGACTCCGTCTACGGCGGTGGCCTCGGCGAGGAGGAGCGCGAGAAGCAGCTCGCCGAGCGGGTCGAGCGCTCGGAGGGGATCGTCGCGCAGTGCATGAAGGAGCAGGGTTTCGAGTACACGCCGAACACCACCGCCACCGAGGGCGGCGACAGCAGCGAGGCGTGGGACCTCGACTCGAGGAAGTGGGTTTCCCAGTACGGCTACGGGGTGGTGGAGCAGCCCGGGCAGGCGGAGGCCGAGACGGGGAGCGCCGCGGAGGAGGACCCCAACGCCGCCTACGTCGCGAGCCTCCCCGAGTCCGAGCAGGCCGCCTACCGGGAGGCGCTGGCGGGGCCGGAGCCCACGGAGGAGGAGCAGGCCGCCCTCGAGTCCGGCGAGGGGGAGTGGAACTGGGAGGACGCCGGATGCTCCGGCAAGGCCGCGCACGAGAGCATGGGCGAGTTCCCGTTGGAGTCGGACGAGTACGAGGGCCTGAACGACGCGATCACCAAGTTCTTCGAGGACCAGGCCACCTGGCCCGAGCTGGCCGAGCTGGACGCCTCCTGGTCCACCTGCATGGCGGAGGCCGGCCACCCCGGGTTCACCGCCCAGCAGGACGCCCAGATGTCGGTGTGGAACGAGCAGGGCGAGCTCCAGGGAGCGGACGGACCGGACGGTGAGCCCGACCCGGCCGCGCTCGAGGCCCTCGGGAAGAAGGAGGTCGAGCTGGCGCTGGCGGACCTCGACTGCAGGCAGAGGACCGACTACAAGTCGAAGTTCGAGGACGTCAGCTTCGAGAAGCAGCAGCAGTTCGTCGACGACCACAGGACAGAACTCGAGGCCTTGAAGGCCGACGCAGAGCGAGGACGCTGATCGATGCCCTTCCGTTCGAGCAGGCCGCAGGGGATCTCCGAGCACGACGACACGCTGCTGGCGGAGCTCGTCCCGGACCCGCACCTGGACCGCGGGGACGGTGACGACGACGGCAGGGTTCCCCCCGGCGGTGGTGCGGTCCCGTCCCGGGCGTCGGTCCTCCTGCGGCGCAACCGTGTTCTCCTGGTCGTCGCCGGCGCGGCGGCGCTGAGCCTCGTGGCCGGGCTCCTGCTGGGGCGGTTCGTCCTCGGGGCCGCCGACGAGGAGGAGGTCCCTGCCCCGGGCCTCATCACCGTGCCCGTGGAGCTCGGGGAGCTGAGCAACGACGTCACCATCCGCGGTGAGGTGGCCTACTCCGACTCGGTGGAGGTGCGCATCGACACCTCGGCCATTCCCGGGCCGGCGGTGGTGACCGGCCGGGTTCCCGCCGTCGGCACCGAGCTGACCGGGCTCAGCGTCGCCCTGGAGGTCACCGGCCGTCCGGTTCTCGTGCTGCCCGGCCAGCTGCCCGCCTACCGCACCCTCCAGGTGGGGGTGTCGGGGCCCGACGTCGTGCAGTTCAAGCAGGCGGTGCGGGCGGTCGGCCTGGACGCGGGGAACCCCGGGAGCGACGTCTTCGACGCGCGCGCGGCGAACGCCGTGACCGCCCTGTACGACGAGGCCGGCTACCCGGCCCCGGAACCGCCCGAGGGCGCCGAGGAGGGGGTGCGGGCCGCTCAGGACGGCGTCCGCGGCGCCGAGCAGGCGGTGCGCGAGGCGCGCGCAGCGCTGGACGGCGCCCGTGGGGGCGCCGGTGCCGTGGAGATCCGGGAGGCCGACAACGCCGTGAACAGCGCCCGCCGCGAGCTGGAGGCCGCCCGCGCCGAGGTGCCGGTCGACACCGTGAGGGTCGCCGACCTGCAGGACGCGCTCGGTCTGGCGCAGCTGCGCCGCGCCCAGCTGGACCGGCCGGTGGACACCGGTGCCCAGCGCTCCGCGCTGGAGGCCGCCGAACAGCAGCTGCGCCAGGCACGGGCCGACCTCGGGAAGGCGCGGGAGCAGGCGCTGCCGCACCTGCCGGCCGGGGAGGTGCTGTTCCTCGCCGACCTGCCCCGCCGGGTCGACGCGGTCACCGCCGCCCGCGGCAAGGTCCTGGAGGGCCCGGCGATGACGGTCTCCGGTGCGGCGCTCCAGGTGACCGGCACGGTCGCCGAGGCCGACGCGAAGCTGCTGGCCGTCGACGGGGAGGCGTTCCTCGACCTCCCCGGCGGTGGGAGGCACCGTGCGGTCATCGGGGCGGTGAGGCCGGGTGAGGGCGGTGCCGCCCGCCCGACGGTGAACCTCGTCCCCGACCCGCTGACCCCGCAGCAGGTGGAGGAGCTCAAGGGGTCGAACGTGCGGGTGTCCATCCCGGTCGGGGCGACCCAGGGGCCGGTGCTGTCGGTCCCGCTCGCCGCGGTGTCGGCCGGTCCCGGCGGCGAGAGCCGCGTGGAGGTCGTCGAGGGCGACCCCCGGGCGGGTGAGGACGCCGTCACCCGGCTCGTCGTCGTCGAGACCGGGCTCGCGGCCGAGGGGGCCGTGGAGGTCCGCCCGGTCCGGGGGCAGCTCGCCGAGGGCGATCTCGTCGTGGTGGGCCGCTGAGTGGAGGACCAGGACACACCCGCGCCCCCGCTCGTCGAACTGCGCGACGTGACCCGATCCTTCCCCGGTCCGCCGGAGGTGCAGGCGCTGAGGTCGGTGAACCTCACGGTGCACGCGGGGGACTACGTCTCCATCGTCGGGCCCAGCGGATCGGGGAAGTCGACCATGCTCAACATCCTCGGTCTGGTGGACCGGCCCAGCGTCGGGGAGTACCGGCTGGCCGGCACGCTGACCGGGAACCTCGACGAGGCCAGCCGCTCGGCGCTGCGCGGCTCGCGGATCGGGTTCGTGTTCCAGTCCTTCCACCTCATGCCGCGCCGCACGGTGCTGGAGAACGTCATGCTGCCGATGCTGTACTGCGGAACCCCGCGCGCCGAACGTCAGGACCGGGCGCTGGCGGCGCTGGAGAAGGTCGGGATGTCGCACCGGCTCGGTTTCAGCCCCACGACGCTGTCGGGTGGGGAGCGGCAGCGGGTCGCCGTCGCCCGCGCGGTGGCCACCCGCCCCGCCCTGCTGCTGGCCGACGAGCCCACCGGGAACCTCGACCAGAGGACCACCGCCGACGTCATGGCGCTGCTGGAGGACCTGCACGACGACGGCATCGCCGTTCTCGTCATCACCCACGACCGGGACGTGGCCGCCCGGGCCGATCGCGCGCTGCACATCGCCGACGGCCGGCTGAGCGAGGTCCGGTGAGGGCGCGGGGCGCGGGGAGCGGCACGCCGGCCGCCCGGCGGGGCCTGCGGCGGTGGCGGCGCCCGGCAGCACCCACGCTGCCGGGGATGCCTCCCATCGCCCGGGCGGACCGGTTCTCCGCCGGCGACCTGCTCGTGGAGGCCACCGCCGACCTCGGCAGCCGACCCGGGCGGCTGGTGATGACCCTGCTCGGCACGGTCATCGGTGTCGCCTCGCTGGTGATGACCGTGGGGTTCTCCCAGACGACCGCGGCGCAGCTGGCACGCCAGTTCAACGCCTTCGCCGCGACCCAGCTGGTGGCCACCGCCGAGCAGGCCCGGACCGGAGGGGGGCGCAGCGTCGCCGCCGGCGAGCTGCCGTGGGACGCCGTCGCGCGGATGGAGCGCCTGGCGGGGGTGCGGAAGGCGGCGGTGGTGGCGGAGGTGACGCTGCCGGAGGGGGCCACGGTCACCGCGGTCCCCGTCAACGACCCGTCCCAGGCGCCGGTCGCCCCGCCGCGGGTGTTCGCCGCCTCGGCGCAGCTGCTGGACACCGTCGAGGGCACCGTCTCCGGCGGCCGCATGTTCGACTCCGGTCACGACAGCCGCGGTGACCGGGTCGCGGTCCTCGGCGAACGGGTCGCCGACCGGCTGGGGGTGACCAGGGTCGACGCGCAACCGTCCGTCTTCATCGACGGACTGGCCTACGCGGTCGTCGGCGTCTTCGGCGACGTCGAGGCCCGCGGTGAGCTCCTCGACAGCGTGGTCATCCCCACCGGCACCGCCCGCGCCGACTTCCGGCTGGGAACCCCGGGCGAGGTGCAGGCCCGCATCGTGGTCAACTCCGGCGCCCAGGTGGGCGCCCAGACGGCCCGGGCGCTGGCCCCCGACGAACCCGCCGGCATCGAGGTCCGTGCGCCGCGGGGACGCTCGGAGCTGGCGCAGAACGTCCAGGCCGACGTCAACGTGGTCTTCCTGATCCTGTCCGGGGTCGTCCTGCTGGCCGGCGCCATCGGCATCGCCGCCGTCACCACCCTGTCGGTGATGGAACGCACCGGCGAGATCGGGCTGCGCCGGGCGCTGGGCGCCACACCGCGGCAGATCTCGGGGCAGTTCATGACCGAGTCGGTCATCCTCGGGCTGCTGGGCGGGCTCGTCGGGGCGGCGGTCGGGGTGCTCGCCCTGCTCGGGGTCTCCCTCGTGCAGGGCTGGCTGCCGGTGGTGGACCCGCTCGTCGCGGTCGGCGGCGTGGCCCTCGGCGGGGGCATCGGGGTGCTGGCCGGTGGCGTCCCCGCCCGGCGGGCCGCGCGCATCGAACCGGTCGTCGCCCTCCGGGGCTGAGCACCACGCGGCACGCGCCACGCGAGGTGCGGCCGGGTCCGTGGCGGGTCCGTGGCCGCCCCGGCCCACGACCACACGTGCGCCACCCCGGCGGGTGCTCCATCATGGTCACCGGCCACGGACCGTCCGGCACCCGGTCGGGACGTCCCCGGTCCCGCCTCCCCGCCGGCACACCCGAAGCGTCACCCGAGCAGCTGGGAGCGACCGACTCGTGCACGGCGACCCGGAACCCGGTGCCCCGCCCCGCCCCGCGCCGGACCACGGGACGAGGGGGGCCATCGAGGAGTACTACGACGACTTCGCGCCGCACTACGTGCCGGGGTGGCGCGCCCTGCAGCTCTACGGCCCGCTCGTCGCGGACTTCCTCCTGAGCGCCGTGACGCCCGAGTGCCGGGTCCTGGACGTCGGGTGCGGACCGGGACAGCTGACGAGGAACCTGGCGCCGGACGTCTCCGTCACGGGTGTCGACCTGTCACCGCGGATGCTCGAGGTCGCGAGCGTCGAGCGGCCCGGGGGCCGCTACGAGCAGCACGACTTCCACGACCCGCTGCCGGGGAGCTGGGAGCGCTTCGACGTCGTCGTCGCCGTGGGGTGCCTGGAGTTCTGCCACGACCTCACCGCGACCCTGCGGAACCTCGCCGACGCGTGCGCGCCCGGGGCGCGACTGCTGGTGGGGGTCGTCGAGGACCGTGCAGCAGGCCGGACCGGTCACTCCACGCGCGCG
This sequence comes from Kineococcus anabasis, assembly GCF_054590795.1. Lineage (NCBI taxonomy): Bacteria > Bacillati > Actinomycetota > Actinomycetes > Kineosporiales > Kineosporiaceae > Kineococcus > Kineococcus anabasis. The sequence goes on along the minus strand of NZ_BAAIHU010000006.1, from coordinate 432,644 downwards.
TTCTCCGAGGACGGCCTGCCGGGGGTGCGGATGCACTGCTACGACGCCACCGCGCAGCTGGCAGCGGCCACCGCCGCTGGACTCTCGCCCTGGTCGTACCGGTTCGTGCCGGCCTGGCGGCACGAGGAGTACTCCTACACCGTGCGGTACGGGCTGTGGGAGCTGCGCAAGGACGTCCCGGGCCCGTGAGGACCCGGCAGAGCGACGGCCCGGTGAGGACGCGCCGACCGGACCCGCACGGAGCGCCCTAGTCCTCGAAGGAGTTCAGCAGGCTGTGCGCCGCCCGCTCCAGGTACTCCCACAGCACCGCCTCCTGCGCCTGCGGCAGCTCCAGGGAGTCCACCGCCGCCCGCATGTGCCGCAGCCAGCGGTCGCGGGCGTCCGGGCCGACCCGGAAACCGGCGTGCCGCATCCGCAGCCGCGGGTGCCCCCGCTGCTCGGAGTACGTCGTCGGCCCGCCCCAGTACTGCTCCAGGAACATCCGCAGCCGGGTCGCGGCGGGACCGGCGGGTCCGAGGTCCTCCTCCGGGTACATCGGGCGCAGCACCTCGTCGGTCGCCACGCCCTCGTAGAAGCGCGCCACCAGCCGCTCGAACGTCGCCCGGCCGCCCACCTCGTCGTAGAACGTGCGGGTCCGCCCGGGGGGCTGCCCGGCGATCTGCACCGGGCGGGAGAAGGAGGGGTTCTGCGGGGCGCTCACCGCACCAGTGTGCCCCCCGCCGCCGCCCGGGCCTGCCGCCGCTCCGCCGCCCGCGCCACGTTGCGCTGCATCGCCCCGAACACCGCCCCGTGGAAGGGCGTCACCGACCACCAGTACAGCTGCCCCGCCAGGCCGCGCGGGTGGAACAGCGCCCGCTGCCGGAACACCGTGCCGCCGTGCTCGTCCGTCTCCACGTGCAGCTCCAGCCACGCCAGGCCCGGCAGGCGCATCTCCGCCCGCAGCCGCAGCAGCCGGCCCGGCACCCGCTCCTCCACCCGCCAGAAGTCCAGCGCGTCGCCCACCTGCACCTCGTGCGGGTCGCGCCGGCCCCGCCGCAGGCCCGGCCCGCCGGAGGCGCGGTCCAGCAGCCCCCGCACCGTCCACGCCAGGGGCCAGGAGTACCAGCCGTTCTCCCCGCCGATGCCCTCCACGACCTCCCACAGGCACTGCGGGGAGGCGTCCACGGCGGTGGTGCGCTCGTCGACGTAGAGGCTGCCGCCCGCCCAGCCGGGGTCCGTGGGCAGCGGGTCGCTGGCCGCGCCCGGCACCGAGGCGGAGTCCCAGCGCGTGGAGACGTCCGCCTCCCGGACCCGCTGCAGGGCCAGCCGCACCGCCTCGTCGAAGCCGAGCAGCCCGCCGGGCGGGTCCGGCACGTACCGCGCGACGTCCCGCTCCCGGCAGACGACCTCGTGGACGAGGCTGGCCACCAGCGGGCGGGCGATCGAGCTGGGCACGGGCGTGATGAGACCCACCCAGTGGCTGGACAGGCCCGGTGTGAGCACGTTCACGGGCATGATCCGCCGCGGCGGCAGCCCCGCCACCCGGGCGTAGCCGCGCATCATGTCCAGGTAGGTCATGACCTCCGGCCCGCCGATGTCGAAGGTGCGCGAGACCTCCGGCGGCAGGTGCGCCGCCTGCACCAGGTAGCGCAGCACGTCGCGGATCGCGATGGGCTGGATGCGGTTGTGCACCCAGCGTGGGGTGATCATGACGGGCAGCCGCTCGGTGAGGTAGCGCAGCATCTCGAAGCTCGCCGAGCCCGAGCCGAGGATCACCGCCGCCTGCAGCGCGGCCGTGGGCACGCCCGAGCGCAGCAGCGCCTCGCCCACCTCCCGGCGGGAGGCCAGGTGCTGGGAGAGCGCCTCGCCCTCGGGGTGCAGCCCGCCCAGGTACACGATGCGGCGCACCCCCGCCGCCCGGGCGGCGCGGCCGAAGGACTCCGCGGTGCGCCGCTCGGCGTCGGCGAAGGTGCGCGAGTCGTTCATCGAGTGCAGCAGGTAGTAGGCGACGTCCACCCCCTCCAGGGCGCGGCGCAGGTCCGCGTGCACGGAGGCGTCCGCGGCGACCAGCTCCACGTCGCCCGCCCAGGGCCGGTCGCGCAGCCGCTCGGGCCGCCTGGCCATCGCCCGCACCCGCACCCCCGCCATCAGCAGCTCCGGCACGAGGCGGCCGCCGATGTAGCCCGTCGCGCCGGTCACGAGCGCCAGCGGCCCCGCCCCGCCGTCCGCGGGGGGAGGACCGGGCTGCCGTGCGGGATCGGTCACGCGGTCAGTGTCAGCCCGTCCGGGCCGGGCGGCGACCCAGGACGGGTGACGGCGGGACGGGCGGCTCAGGAGGTGCGGGTCGGCCCGGTGCCCATCTCCCGCGCCACCGCGGACTCCCCGGACGGCGGGGCCTGCGGCGGCGCGGCGGCCGCCGGGTCCCCGGTGTGCTGCACGGGGGCGTGCACGCCGCCCGGCTCGCCCTGCCGGATCCACACCGTGCGCTGCTGGAAGGGGAACTCGATGCCCTCCGCGTCGAACGCGGCCTTGATGCGCCGGCGCAGCTCCCGCGCCACCTTCCACTGCTCCAGCGGAGCGGTCTTCACGACGAGCCGGATCACCAGCCCGTCCTGCGCCATCTGCTCCACGCCCCAGACCTCGGGCTCCTCCAGCACGATCGGCGCCCAGTCCTCCTCCTCGCGCAGCACCCGGCCGATGCGCTCCAGCAGCTCCGTGACGCGGGCCAGGTCCTCCCCGTAGGCGACCTGCACGTCCAGCACCGCCCGCGCCCAGCCCTGGCTCTGGTTGCCCACGCGCAGGATCTCCCCGTTGCGGACGTACCAGACGGTGCCGTTGACGTCGCGGACCCGCGTCACGCGCAGGCCCACCGCCTCCACCGAGCCGGAGGCGTCGCCGAGGTCCACCACGTCGCCCACGCCGTACTGGTCCTCGGCGAGCATGAAGACGCCGGAGAGGAAGTCCTTCACCAGGCTCTGCGCGCCGAAGCCCAGGGCGACGCCCGCGATGCCGGCGGAGGCCAGGAACGGCGCGATGGACAGGCCGATCTGGTCCAGGACGGTGAGGACGGCGAGCACCCCCAGCACGAGGGTGACGACGCTCTTGAGCACCGAGCCGAGGGTCTGCGCCCGCTGGTTGCGCCGCTCCGACAGCAGCGGGGAGGACTCCAGCAGCGGGTTGCGGCGCCCCCCGAGCCGGCCCGCGCCCTCGCTGATGCCGGTGGTGACCCGGTCGATCGCGCGCAGCGCCAGGTACCTGAGGACGAACGCCGCGAGGAGGACCAGGACGATCTTCAGCGGCCAGTCCAGCAGGACCTGCACGGCCTTGCCGGCCAGGTCGTTGCCCGTCCAGTCGGTGACGTACCGGCAGGAGGTGCCGCAACCCTCCGTCGCCAGCCCGGCCCGCAGCGCACCGAGCGCCTGCTCGGGGTCCACGGACGGGGACGCGGTGGCCCCCGGGGTGGGGACGGCCGGTGTCGCGGCGGGGGAGGGGGCGGCCGGTGTCGCGGCGGGGGAGGGCACGGGCGAGGACAGCACGGTGAGGACGGACTCCTTCGGGGTTCTGGACGCCGTCGTCGGTGGGTGGGGTGTCAGGCGGGCCGGTGCCCGCCGAGGTCGAGCCCCGTCTCCGCGGCCGCGAAGGCGAGGGTGTCACGCAGCAGCGCCACGGACCGCGACAGCGAGCGCGCGCCGTGCCCGACGTCCCCCTCCCGGCGCAGCAGCACCGGGCGGCCGGACGTCGTGGCGTGCTGCAGCGCCGCGCACAGCTTGCGGGCGTGCAGCGGGTCCACGCGCGTGTCCCCGTCGAAGACCGTGAACAGCACCGCCGGGTACGCCGTGCCCTCCCGCACCGCGTGGTACGGGGAGTAGCCCAGCAGCCAGCCGAGCTCCTCGGCGACCGCTGCGCTGCCGTACTCGTCGCTCCACGTCGCGCCCAGGCCGTGCAGCTCGTAGCGGACCATGTCCAGCAGCGGCGCGGAGCAGACCACGGCACGGTACAGGCCCGGCTCCTGCGTCAGGGCCGCCCCGACGAGCAGCCCGCCGTTGGAGCCGCCCTCGACGCACAGCTGCCCGTGCGTGGTCCAGCCACCCGCCACGAGCGCCCGGGCGGCGGCGTGGAAGTCGTCGAAGACGTTCTGCTTCGCGCCGCGCATGCCCGCGCGGTGCCAGTCCTCGCCCTCCTCCCCGCCCCCGCGCAGCTGCGCCACGGCGTGCACGCCGCCGGCCTCCACCCACGCCAGCGCCTCGGGGGAGTAGTGCGGGCCCAGGCTGATGCCGAAACCGCCGTAGCCGTAGAGGATCGCCGGTGTCGGCGCGGCGGGCGTGCCGTCCGGCCCCAGGGCGTCCGCGCGGGCGGTGAGCAGCATCCGCACCGTGGTGCCGTCGGCGCTGGTGTACTCCACCTGCCGGCTCACGACGTCCGGCACCGACACCGCCCCCGGCGGGGTGGCCTCCAGGGTCAGCGACCCGTCGCGCCCGTCGTAGCGCCACACCTGCGCCGGGGTCGTGGTGCCCGTGAAGGAGAACCACAGCTCGTGGCCCGGCTCCGGGCGCTCCAGCAGCCCGCCGACCGCCCCCACCCCGGGCAGCTCCGGCGCACCGCGCGCGCCGGCCAGCCGCTCCCCGGAGGTCAGGGAGTGCACGCTCAGCTCCGAGACGGCGTGCCGGGTCCAGCCCACCACCAGCAGCGGCTCGTCGAGCTCCTCGCCGTCGAGGACCGCCACGTCGTCGAGCACGGCACCGGGGTCCTGCGGGACCAGGTCGCGCCAGTGCTCCGGGCCGGGCTCGGCCGGGTCCGCCACGGCGAGCCGCCCGCGGGGGGCGTCGAGGTCGGTGGCCACGTACAGGCGCCCGTCGCGGCCCACCCACGCGCTGGTCTGGGCGTCGCGGCCGGTGACGACCTCCCGGAACGCCGGGGCCGCGGGGTCGGAGGCGGACAGGTCCGCCAGCCACACGTCCGAGCGGGGCGCCGTGCCGTCGGAGGCGCTCACGACGAGCCAGCGCCCGTCGCGGGAGGTCCACACGCCGTAGTAGTTGGTCATCGACAGCCCGGCGCCGAAGATCTCCACGTCGTCGGCGGGGTCGGTGCCGACGCGGTGCAGGTAGACGCGGCGGTGGTACTGCCGCTCGTCCTGCGGCAGCAGCTCCGGGGCGAGGCGGCGCACGTAGTAGAACGCCGGCGCCTCGCCCTCCCGGGCCGGCAGCCAGGCCACGGGGGAGTAGCGGGCGCGGTCGACCGGGCCGTCGACGACCTCCCCGGTGGCGACGTCCAGCACCCGCAGGGCGCTCTCCTCGGTGCCACCCTCGGAGAGCTGGTACGCCAGCAGGTCGCCCTCCACGCTGGGGCGCCACGCGTCGAGGGTGGTGGCGCCGCCCGGGTCCAGCGCGACGGGGTCGACGAGGACCCGCTCGGTGCCGCCCTCGGCCACGAGCAGCACGCCGAGCTCCTGCTCGGGTGCGCGCCGGGTGCGGAAGACCCGCCCGCCGCGGTGCACGGGGGCGCCCACGGACCCGGTCGACATCAGCTCCCGGACCCGCTCGCGCAGGGCGTCGCGGCCGGGCAGGCCCTCGGCGTAGGCGGCGAAGAGCCCGTCCTGCGCCCGGGACCACTCCACCGTGCGCGGGTCGTCGGGGTCCTCCAGCCAGCGGTACGGGTCGCTGACGGCGTGGCCGTGCAGCTCCTCCACGAGGTCCAGGCGGGGTGCGGGCACGGCAGGTGCGCTGCTCGGCTGCTCCATGCCGACCCACCCTAGACAGCGGCCGGCCCGGCGCGTGCGGGTGCCGGGGCCGTCCCCCGGCCGCGGCCCCGCCGGTGCGCCGCGCGGCGGCAAGTCCCGCGGCGCCCCACGGGGAGCCGACTCGCGCCTCCTCTGGCAGAGTCAGCGGACGTGCCGCAGGACAGCCACCCGACCCTCACCCCGCAGCTCCGCGAGCTCGCCGACGCCCTGGGGGTCGCCACCTCCTTCACGGACTGGCAGGGCCACACCGCGGACGTCCCCGCGGCGACCGTCGTCGCCGTCCTCGCCGCCCTCGGCGTGGACGCCTCCACCCCGGCGGCCGCCGCGGACGCGCTGGCCGACGTCCGGCTGCGGACCTGGCGCCGGATGCTGCCGCCCGTGGTCGTCGTGCGCGAGGGGCGGGCCGTCGACGTGCCCGTCCACGTCGTGCACGGTGCGCCCGTGGACGTGTGGGTGGCGCTGGAGGACGACGCCGGTCGGGCGCCGCTGCGCCAGCTGGACCGGTGGGTGGACCCCCGCCACGTCGACGGCGTCCTCACCGGCCGCGCCACGTTCGAGGTGCCCGACGACCTGCCCCTGGGCTGGCACAGCCTCATCGCGCGCAGCGGGGAGACCGAGGCCCGCACCCCCCTGGTCGTCACCCCGGACGTGCTGCCCCTGCCCGGTGCCCTCGCCGGCTCCGGCGGCCGCTCGTGGGGGTACATGACCCAGCTGTACTCGGTGCGCTCGAAGTCCTCCTGGGGCCTCGGCGACATCGCCGACCTCATGGAGCTCACCTCCTGGGCGGGCGGGGAGCAGGGCGCCGGGTGGGTGCTGGTCAACCCCCTCGCCGCGGCGCAGCCGGTGGGGCACATGGAGGCCTCCCCGTACCTGCCGGTCACCCGGCGCTTCGTGAACCCGGTCTACGTCCGCGTGGAGGACGTCCGCGAGGCCGCCTACCTGCCGGCGAAGCTGCAGACGGAGATGCGCCGGCTGTCCAAGGCGCTGCGCAGGTCCAACACCGACCCCGGCGAGATCGACCGCGACGCGGTGTGGGCCGCCAAGCGCGCAGCCCTGGAGATGGTCTTCGCGCAGCCCCGCAGCGGCGCCCGGGAGGCCGCCTTCCGCGCGTACGTCGCCGAGGAGGACCCGGGCCTGAGCGGTTTCGCCACGTGGTGCGCGCTGGCGGAGCACCTCGGCCTGCCCTCCTCGGGGTGGCCCGCCGAGTACGCCGACCCCGCCTCGCCCGCCGTGGCCGAGCTCGCCGAGAAGCTCTCGGACCGGGTCGACTTCCACCGCTGGCTGCAGTGGGTGGCCGATGACCAGCTGAAGGACGCGCAGGGCACCGCGCTGCGCTCGGGGATGTCCGTCGGGATCGTCCACGACCTCGCCGTGGGCGTGCACCCGGAGGGCGCCGACGTGTGGGCGCTGGGCGACGTCCTGGCCCGCGGGGTGAGCGTGGGCGCGCCGCCGGACGCCTTCAACCAGCAGGGCCAGGACTGGAGCCAGCCGCCGTGGCGCCCGGACCGCCTCGCGGACCTGGCCTACGCCCCGTTCCGGGACATGGTCCGCACGATCCTGCGGCACGCCGGGGGCCTGCGCGTGGACCACGTCCTGGGCCTGTTCCGCCTGTGGTGGGTGCCGCAGGGGCAGGGCCCGCAGAACGGCACGTACGTCCGCTACGACCACGAGGCGATGATCGGCATCCTCGCGCTGGAGGCGCACCGGGCCGGCGCGGTGGTCGTCGGGGAGGACCTCGGCACCGTGGAGCCGTGGGTGCGCACCTACCTCGCCGAGCGCGGCATCCTGGGCAGCGCCGTGCTGTGGTTCGAGAAGGACGGCACCGGCAGGCCCCGCAGGCCGCAGGAGTACCGGGAGCTGGCGCTGGCCAGCGTCACCGTGCACGACCTGCCGCCGACGGCCGGGTACCTGGCGGGCGAGCACGTGAACCTGCGCGAGCGCCTGGGGCTGCTGACCCGGCCGGTGGAGGAGGAGCGCGCCGCCGACCGCGCCGACCAGGAGAGCGTCCTGGCGCTGCTGCGGGAGGAGGGCCTGCTCGCGGAGGGCGCCTCGGAGCAGGAGGTCGTGGAGGCCCTGCACCGGCACGTGGCCCTGACCCCGGCGCGGATGGTGGGCGTGGCGCTGGTGGACGCGGTGGGCGACCGGCGCACCCAGAACCAGCCGGGCACGGCCCTGGAGTACCCGAACTGGCGGATGCCGCTGACGGACGGGGAGGGCCGGGTCGTCCTGGTCGAGGACCTCGTGACGGACGAGCGGGCGGACTCCCTGGCGCGTGCCGTCTCGGAGACCATGGGGCGCCGTGGCGCCTGACCCGGCGCTCCCGCCCGCGGGAACCCCAGCGGGCACCCCGCTGCGCATCGCGGCGGCGGCCCGGACCGTCGCCTCCCGCCGCGGCCACCTCGCCACGGCGAGCAGCGGCCTGCCGCCGGCCGCGGTGCTGGAGGGGCTGGGGGCGGCCGTGGAGGCGTGGGCCGGGGGCCGGCTCGGCCCGGAGGAGGCCGCGGCCCTGGTCCAGCGGGCCCGGGAGCTGTTCGCGCGGCTGCTGGGGTGCGACCCGGCGCGGGTGGCGGCCGGCCCGACCGCGGCGGTGGCCGTCGGTGCCGTGGCCGCCTCGGTGCCCGACGGGGCGCGCGTGCTCACCGTGGCGGGGGACTACACGTCGCTGACGTGGCCGTTCGCCGCGCACGCCCACCGCGGGGTGCGGGTGGGGGCCGTGCCGCTGGCCGACCTGCCCGCCGAGGTGGCCAGGGGCGGCTACGCGTGGGTCGCCGCCAGCGCCGTGCAGTCCGCAGACGGTGCGCTCGCGGACCTGCCCGCCCTGCGGGAGGCGGCGGCCGCCACCGGCACCCGCGTGCTGCTGGACACCACGCAGGCCGTGGGGTGGCTGCCGCTGCGCGCGGACGACGCCGACGTGACCGTGACGTCGCTGTACAAGTGGGTGCCCGCTCCACGCGGCGCGTGCCTGACCACGCTGGGGGAGCGGGCCCTGGCCGAGGTGCGCCCCGCCACCCCCGGCGCCCGGGCCGCGGCGGCGGGCACGGACGGCTTCTACGGCTGGCCGCCGCGGCTGCGGACGGACGCGGCCCGGCTGGACGTCTCGCCCGCCTGGGCTGCGTGGGCCGGGGCGGTCCCGGCGCTGGAGATCGCGCTGGCCCTCGGGGTGGAGGCGGTCCACGCCCACGACGTGCGCCTCGCGGACGCCTTCCTCGCCGCCCTCGGCCTGCCCCCGGCGTCCTCGGCGATCGTCGCCGTGCCCGCCGGCCCCGGCGCGCCGGAGGCGCTGGCCGCCGCGGGGCTGCGCACGTCGCTGCGCGCGGGCAGGGTGCGCCTGGCGTTCCACTGGTGGAACGACGAGGAGGACGTGGCGCTGGCCGCGGCCGCGCTGCGGGGCTCCTGAACCGCCCGGAGCCCCGCGGCGGCGGCGCTCAGCCCTGCCGGTCCCGCTCCTGCGCCCGCAGCGCGCGGGCCACCCCGTCGCGGTTCTCCAGCACCAGCCGCCGCAGGGCCGGCGGCGCGTCGCTCTCCGCGGCCAGCCAGGCGTCGGTCCGCTCCAGCAGCGCCGCGTCCGCCAGCCGCGACGGGTACACGCCCGTCACGATCTGCTGGGCCATCTCGTTGGTGCGCCCGGCCCACACCTGCCGCAGCGACGCGAAGTACGGCTCGACGTACGGCCGCAGCAGCTCCGGGTCGCGGGTGCGGCCGAAGCCGGCGATGACCGCGGCCTGCAGGGCGTTGGGCAGCTCCCCGCGCTCCACGACGTCCCGGAACGCCTCGTCCTTGGCGGCGCGGGTGGGCCGGGCGGCGCGCGCGCAGGCCGCGGCGCGCTGGCCCGTCGCGGTGCGGTCCCGCTGCAGCTCCGCCTCGATCTCGCTCTCGCCCGCGGCACCGCCCGCCGCCAGCGCGGTGAGCAGGTCCCAGCGCATGTCGGTGTCCACCACCAGGCCGGGCAGCTCGGCGGAGCCGTCCAGCAGGCGGCGCAGCAGCGCCAGGTGCTCCTCCGCGCGCGCCAGGCCGGCGAAGGCACGGGCGAGCTGCAGCTGCACGTCGCTGCCGGGCTCGGCGGCGCGCAGCAGCTCCAGCAGCGCCGCGGCGGTCCGCCCGGTGACCTCCGCGCGGTGCTCGGGGGCGGTGAACAGGTGCACGGTGGTGGCGAGCTGGCGCAGCAGGACCATCAGGACGGTGGAGTCCCGGCGCGCGCGGTCCCCGGCCAGCAGGGACGTGAGCAGCTCCAGGTAGGCCCGGGCGGGCAGCTCCCCGTCGCGGGTCATGTCCCACGCCGCCGCCGCCACCAGGGAGCACGGCAGCGGGTCGGTGAAGTCGTCCAGGTGCTTCACGGCCGTGGCCAGCGAGTGCTCGTCGAGGCGGATCTTGGCGTAGGCCAGGTCGTCGTCGTTGACCAGCAGCAGGTCCGGGCGGGGCCGGCCGGCGAGGTCGGGGACCTCGGTGCGCTCCCCGCTGACGTCCAGCTCGACGCGGGCGGTGCGCTCCAGGCGCCCGTCGACGAGGTCGTAGCAGCCCACGGCCATCCGGTGGGTGCGCAGGTGCGGGTGCTCGGCCGGTGCCTGCTGCACGATCGCGACGGACTCCAGCGTGCCGTCCGGGCCGGTGCGCACCTCGGGGCACAGGGTGGCCACCCCGGAGGTCTCCAGCCACTCGGCGGCCCACCCCTTCAGGTCCCGCCCGGAGGTGGCCTCCAGCTCCGTGAGCAGGTCCGTCAGCTCCGTGTTGCCCCAGGCGTGGCGGCGGAAGTAGGCGCGTACCCCGGCCAGGAACTCCTCGCGCCCCACGTACGCCACGAGCTGCTTGAGGACGGAGGCGCCCTTGGCGTAGGTGATGCCGTCGAAGTTGACCTCCACGTCCTCCAGGTCGTTGATCTCCGCGACGATGGGGTGCGTGGTGGGCAGCTGGTCCTGCCGGTACGCCCAGGACTTCTCCAGGCTGTTGAACGTCGTCCAGGCACCCGTCCAGCGCGTGGCCTCGGCGGCGGCGAGGGTGCTGGCGAACTCGGCGAAGGACTCGTTGAGCCACAGGTCGTTCCACCAGCGCATGGTGACGAGGTCGCCGAACCACATGTGCGCCAGCTCGTGCAGGATCGTGATGGTGCGCCGCTCGACGAGCGCCTCGCTCACCTTGGAGCGGAAGACGTAGGACTCCACGAACGTCACCGCGCCGGCGTTCTCCATCGCGCCGGCGTTGAACTCCGGGACGAAGATCTGGTCGTAGGTGCCGAACGGGTACGGCATGTCGAACACGCGCTCGTAGAAGGCGAACCCGCTGCGGGTGACGTCGAGGATCTCGTCGGCGTCGAGGTGCCCGGCCAGGGAGCGCCGGCACATCACCGACAGCGGGATGGTGCGCCCGTCCGAGCTCGTCAGCTCCGAGCGGACCGCGTGGTAGGGCCCGGCGATGACGGAGACCACGTACGAGGAGAGCCGCGGGGTGGGCTCGAAGGCCCAGCGGGCGCGGCCGTCCCCGAGGTCCTCCGGCTGCGGGGTGGCGGAGGCGGAGACGACCGTCCAGTGCGCCGGCGCGGTGACGGTGAAGGTGAAGCAGGCCTTGAGGTCGGGCTGCTCGAAGACGGCGAACACGCGCCGGGAGTCGGCCACCTCGAACTGCGAGTACAGGTAGACCTCCTCGTCGACGGGGTCGACGAAGCGGTGCAGGCCCTCACCGGTGTTCATGTACCGGCAGTCGGCGACCACCACGAGCTCGTTGTCGGCGGCGAGGTCGTCCAGCCGGACCCGGGAGTCGGCGAACACCTCGGCGGGGTCGAGGTCGCGGCCGTTGAGGCGGACCTCGTGGACGGCGGCGGCCACGAGGTCGACGAACGTGCCGGCGCCCGGGGAGCCGCAGGTGAAGCGGATCGTCGTGCGCGAGCGGAACGTCTCCGGGCCGGTCGTGAGGTCGAGCTCGACGCGGTAGCTGTCCACGCCGACCAGGGCCGCGCGCTGGGCGGCCTCCGGTCGCGTGAGGTTCTCACCGGGCACGGTGCGCTTCCTTCCTGAGGGTGCGCTCATGCTCCCACGAGGGCCGCGCGGGACCCGGGGCGGACCGCGCGGGCGGCGCGGCGCAGGATGTGCCCATGACGACCGAGCCCTCCGCGCAGACCTCCGAGCAGACCCCCGGGACCGCCGCCCGCCCGGTGGCCGACTTCTGGTTCGACCCGCTGTGCCCGTGGGCGTGGATGACCTCCCGCTGGATGCTGGAGGTGGAGCGGGTCCGCGACGTCGAGGTGCGCTGGCACGTGATGAGCCTGTCGGTGCTCAACTCCGGCCGGGAGCTGCCCGAGCCGTACCAGGAGCTGATGGCGAAGGGGTGGGGGCCCGTGCGCGTGGTGACCGCCGCGCGCCTGGAGCACGGCGAGGACGTGGTCCTGCCGCTGTACACCGCGCTGGGCACCCGCATCCACCCCGGCGGCGACGACGACTTCGACCGCGTCGTCGCGCAGGCGCTGGAGGAGGTGGGCCTGCCGGCGGAGCTGGCCCGCTACGCCCACGAGGACACCTACGACGAGCAGCTGCGCGCCTCCCACGCCGAGGGCATCGGCAAGGTCGGCGAGGACGTCGGCACCCCCGTGGTGGCGTTCGACGACGTGGCGTTCTTCGGGCCGGTGGTGACCCCGGCGCCGAAGGGCGAGGCGGCGGGGCGCCTGTGGGACGGCTGCCTGCTGGTCGCGGGGACGCCGGGCTTCTTCGAGCTCAAGCGCACCCGCACCCAGGGGCCGGTGTTCGGCTGAGTCCCTGGGAGGCTGGTCCCATGCGCGTTCACATCGGTACCGACCACGCGGGCTTCGAGCTCAAGGAGCACCTCGTGCAGCACCTGCGTTCCCTGGGCCACGACGTCGTGGACCACGGCGCCCACGAGTACGACGCCGCCGACGACTACCCGCCGTTCTGCCTCGCGGCGGCGAAGGCCGTGGCGGAGGAGCCGGGCAGCCTCGGCGTCGTGATCGGCGGGTCCGGCAACGGCGAGCAGATCGCGGCGAACGCGGTACCGGGCATCCGTGCGGCCCTGGCGTGGTCGGTGGAGACGGCCCGGCTCTCCCGCGAGCACAACGACGCGCAGGTCGTGGGCATCGGTGCGCGGATGCACGACGCCGCCACGGCCGCGCAGATCGCGGAGGCCTTCGTCTCCACGCCGTTCTCCGACGACCCGCGCCACGTGCGGCGGATCCGGATGATCAGCGACTTCGAGGCGTCGGGCGAGCTCCCGCCGCTGCCCGGGCAGGCGCGTGCCTGAGGGCGACGCCGTCCACCGCTCCGCACGCGCGCTGGGCGCCCGGTTCGCCGAGCGCCCGGTGCGCGTGGACAGCCCCCAGGGCCGCTTCGCCGAGGGCGCGGCCCTGCTCGACGGGGGCGTGCCGGAGCGGGCCGAGGCGCACGGCAAGCACCTGTTCCTGCACGTCGGCCCGGACCGGTCCCTGCACGTGCACCTGGGGCTGTACGGCACCTGGACGAGCGGGGACGGGGACCCCCCGCAGGTCCGCGGGGCGGTGCGGGTGCGCCTGTGCGGCCCGGGCGGCTGGGCGGAGCTGCGCGGCCCCACCGCGTGCGAGGTCCTGGACCCCGGCGGGGTGGCGCGGCTGCGGGCGCGGCTGGGCCCGGACCCGCTGCGCCCGGACGCCGACCCGGAGCTCGCGTGGCGGCGGGTCTCCCGCTCGCGCACGGGGATCGGCGCGCTGCTCATGCAGCAGGACGTGGTCTCCGGGGTGGGCGCGATCTACCGCGCGGAGGTGCTCTTCCGCACGGGTGTGCACCCCTACCGCCCCGGGCGCGGGGTGACCCGCGGCGAGTGGGACGCGATCTGGGCGGACCTGGTCGCGATGATGCACGAGGGCCTGGCGCAGGGGCGGATCGAGACGACGCGCCCGGAGCACCGGGCGGCGGCCCGCGCGGTGCCCGGCCGCGGCGACCGCTTCTACGTCTTCCGCCGCACCGGTGAGCCGTGCCGGCTGTGCGGCACCCCCGTGGCCTACGCCCAGGTGGTGGCGCGGCACCTCAACTGGTGCCCCACCTGCCAGCCCGCCTGAGCCGGCGCCCCGGGCTCCTCAGCCGCCGGCCAGGCGCCGGGCGGTGCGCTCGCCGAGGGTGGCGGCGATCCGCTCCAGCAGCGGCCCGGCCTGCGCGATGCAGCGGGCGGTGTCGCTCTCCACGTCGGTCAGGGCCAGCGCGTCGCTGAAGCCCGCGGCGCGCCAGCGCTCCTCGGGCAGGGTGCGCCGGCCGCTGAGCACGACGACGGGCGCGCCGAGGCGCGCGGCGGCGGCGGCGACGCCCACGGGGGTCTTGCCGCCGAGGGACTGCTCGTCGAAGCTGCCCTCCCCGGTGACGACGAGGCAGGCGCCCGCGGCGCGCTCGGCGAACCGGGTGAGCTCCAGGACGACGTCGACGCCGGGGCGGCGGGTGCCCCGCAGCACCCCGAGGGCGACCAGGCCGGTGCCCCCGGCGGCACCGGCGCCGGGCAGCTCCCGCGCGTCGGTGCCGCACGCCGCGGCCAGCGCGTCGGCGAAGCGGGCCAGGGCGGCGTCGAGGACGGCCACGTCCTGCGCGGTGGCGCCCTTCTGCGGGCCGAAGACGGCCGCGGCGCCGCGGGGCCCGAGCAGCGGGTTGTCGACGTCCGCGGCGAGCACGGTGCGCACACCGGCCAGGCGCGGGTCGAGCCCGGTGAGGTCGACGCGCTCCAGGTCCGCCAGCGCCGCGCCGCCGTCGGGCAGCTCGCGGCCGGAGGCGTCGAGGAGGCGCGCGCCGAGCGCCGCGAGCAGGCCCGCGCCGCCGTCGGTGGAGGCGCTGCCGCCCACGGCGAGCACGACCTCCCGGGCGCCGTCGTCGAGCGCGGCGGCCACGAGCCGGCCGGTGCCGCGGGTGGTGGCGGTCAGGGGGGCCCGCAGCCCGCCGGGCAGGCGGTCCAGCCCGGAGGCCTCGGCCAGCTCGACGATCGCGGTGTCGCCGGAGCGGGCGCAGGTGGCGGTGACGGGCTCGCCGGTGGGGCCGGGGACGCTCGCGGTGAGGGGGCGCCAGCCCGCGGCGAGCGCGGCGGCGACGGTGCCCTCGCCGCCGTCGGCGACGGGGACGCGCTCCACGCGCGGGGCCGGGGTGCCGGGGGGCGCGGCGCGCAGCCAGCCGGCCACCAGGCCGGTGGCGACGTGGGCGGCCACCTCGGCGGCGGTCAGGGAGCCCTTGAACTTGTCGGGCGCGACGACGACGAGCAGCGGCGACGGGGGGTTCACGGCGGGAAGACTCTCAGACGCCCGCCCGGTGCGGCCGCCGAGGAGGCGCCGCGGCCAGTCGTGGGCGGGTCGTGGACCGGACCCGGAGCGGGTGACGGGAATCGAACCCGCACCACCAGTTTGGAAGACTGGAGCTCTACCATTGAGCTACACCCGCGTGCCGCGCTCCTGCCGTGCCGGCAGCCCCGCGACCCGACCCGCGCGGTGCGGGGCCGGTGGAAGCGCCCCCGCCGCGTGGTCGGGGCCAGCCTAGCCGGTCGGCGGCGATAGCCTTGCGGTGGTTCCCGCGACCGCGGGCACCACGGGGTGTGGCGCAGCTTGGTAGCGCGTCCGCTTTGGGAGCGGAAGGCCCCCGGTTCGAATCCGGGTACCCCGACGGCCGGGCGCTGCGGCGCCGGTGCCCGCCCGCCCGCGTGCGGCGACCTCTCCGGGCCGTGGACGCCGGCGGCTAGCATGCTGCGGTGCGCCGGGGCCTCCCGGCTCCCCAGCCGTCCCAAGCCGATCTCCGCCCCCGGGTGGAGTTACCCAGGAGACCCACGCCGTGAAGAGCGACCTCGAGACC
The DNA here is from genome assembly GCF_054590795.1 of Kineococcus anabasis. Classification (NCBI taxonomy): domain Bacteria; kingdom Bacillati; phylum Actinomycetota; class Actinomycetes; order Kineosporiales; family Kineosporiaceae; genus Kineococcus; species Kineococcus anabasis. Next base: position 417,143 of record NZ_BAAIHU010000006.1, on the reverse strand, counting down.
CTCAACCCCACCCGGGTCAAGCTGACCGTCCAGGTGGGCTACGACGAGCTGAAGCCGAGTCTCGACGCCGCCTACCGGACCATCGCGGGCCAGATCCAGGTGCCCGGCTTCCGCAAGGGCAAGGTCCCGCCCCGCGTGATCGACCAGCGCTACGGCCGTGCCGCGGTGCTGCAGGAGGCCGTCAACGACGCCCTCCCGAAGTTCTACCAGCGCGCGGTGGAGGAGTCGGAGCTGCGCCCGCTGGGCCAGCCGACCGTGGACGTCGCCGAGGTGCCGGACCCGGTCAAGGGCGGGGACCTGAAGTTCTCCGTCGAGGTGGACGTGCGCCCGCAGCTGGAGCTGCCGGTGCTGGAGGACCTCGAGGTGACCGTCGACGACCTGGAGCTGTCCGACGCGGAGGTCGACGAGCGCCTGACCTCCCTGCGCGAGCGCTTCGGCACCCTGACGGGCGTGGACCGCGCCGCGGGCGAGGGCGACTTCGTCTCCATCGACCTGCGCGCCGAGATCGACGGCGAGGAGATCGAGACGGCCAAGGGCATCTCCTACCAGGTGGGGGCGGGCAACATGCTCCCCGGCCTGGACGAGGCCCTGACCGGCGCCTCCGCGGAGGAGACCCGCACCTTCACCGCGCCGCTGGCCGGTGGGGACCGGGCCGGGCAGGACGCCGAGATCACGGTGACCCTGAACTCCGTCAAGGAGCGGGTCCTGCCGGAGGCGGACGACGACTTCGCCCAGCTCGCCAGCGAGTTCGACACCCTGGAGGAGCTGCGCGCCTCCCTCGCCCAGCAGGTGGAGCAGCAGAAGAAGTTCCAGCAGGGCCTGCAGGCGCGCGACCGCGTCCTGGAGCGGCTGCTGGAGACGGTGGACGTGCCCGTGCCGGACTCCCTGGTCGAGGCCGAGGTGCACCGCCACCTGGAGCAGGAGCAGCGGCTGGAGGACGCGGAGCACCGCACCGAGGTGACCGAGCAGACCCGGCAGGCGCTGCGCTCCCAGCTGCTGCTCGACGCCCTCGCCGAGCGCGAGGAGGTGCGCGTGGCGCAGGAGGAGCTGGTCGAGTACCTGCTGGGGCAGGCGCAGCAGTACAACATGGACCCCAACGAGTTCGCCCGGGCCATGGACGGCGCGGGCCAGGTGCCGGCCATGGTCGGTGAGGTCGCCCGCCGCAAGGCCCTCGCGGTCGCCATGGAGAAGGCCACCGTCAAGGACGCCTCCGGCAACACGATCAACCTCGAGGAGCTCGTCGGCGGCGACGAGGAGGACGAGGACGGCGCCGCGGACGCGGGCGAGCCCACCCCGGGCGACGTCAGCGGTGACGTCACCGACGACGTGCAGGCCGACGAGGCGCAGCCGGCGGACGGGGCCGAGGGCCAGACCGTCGACCCGCTGCCCGCCGACGCCGGGCAGGACGCCGGCGAGGGGGACGAGCAGGCCAAGGCCTGAGGGACGCGTCGCCGTGGGCGCACCCGGCACCCCGCCGCAGGGTGCGCCCACAGCGAAAAGGACCGGCCTGCCGGGGTGCCCGCCGCACGCGGACCGTTAGGGTCGATGCAGATCGGCGGAGCCCTCCGCCGGCCCCGAGGACTCGGGGCGGACTCGATCTGCAGGAAGGGCCGGGAGAGATCGTGAGCGACGGGATCATCACGCCAGGACTGGCGGCACCTGCCTACGCACGGACGCCGGCGGCCCCCACGGGGCTCGACGACAACGTGTACCAGCGCCTGCTCCAGCAGCGCATCGTGTTCCTGGCCTCGGAGGTCCGCGACGAGATGGCCAACGCCATCTGCGCGCAGCTGCTGCTGCTGGCGGCGGAGGATCCCGAGAAGGACATCTACCTCTACATCAACTCGCCGGGCGGCTCCGTCACGGCGGGCATGGCGATCTACGACACCATGCAGTTCATCAAGCCGGACGTGGCGACGATCGCCACGGGCCTGGCGGCCTCGATGGGGCAGTTCCTGCTGTGCGCGGGCGCCAAGGGGAAGCGCTCGGCGCTGCCGCACTCGCGGATCATGATGCACCAGCCGCTGGGTGGCCTGGGTGGCACGGCGAGCGACATCAAGATCCTCGCCGAGCAGATCATCTACACGAAGAACCAGCTCGCGGAGCTCATCGCGCAGCACACGGGGCAGCCGGTGGAGAACATCACGCGCGACTCCGACCGGGACCGCTGGTTCAGCCCGGAGGAGGCCCGCCAGTACGGTCTGATCGACCACGTGGTGGGCCGCTCCAGCGAGGTGTCCGGAGGCGGTGGCACGGGTGCCTGACCCCTTCCGACTCCCGTCGTCCGTCCCCCACCCGCAGGAGATCCGCGCCATGACGTCGCACTCCCGGCAGTACCCGCCGTCCGCCCGCTACGTGCTCCCGCAGTTCGAGGAGCGCACCTCCTACGGGATGAAGCGCAGCGACCCGTACACCAAGCTCTTCGAGGACCGCATCATCTTCCTCGGCGTGCAGGTGGACGACGCCTCGGCGGACGACATCATCGCCCAGCTCATCGTGCTGGAGTCCCAGGACACCGAGCGGGACATCATCATGTACATCAACTCGCCCGGCGGCTCGTTCACGGCGCTGACGGCGATCTACGACACGATGCAGTACATCCGCCCGGACATCCAGACGTACTGCATGGGCCAGGCGGCCTCGGCGGCGGCGGTCCTGCTGGCCGCGGGTGCCCCGGGCAAGCGCTTCGCCCTGCCGAACTCCCGGATCCTGATCCACCAGCCGGCGATGGCGGGCGGGGACTACGGGCAGGCCAGCGACCTGGAGATCCAGGCCAACGAGATCCTGCGGATGCGCGCGTGGCTGGAGGAGACGCTGGCGGCGCACTCGCACCGCACGGTGGAGCAGGTGCGCGGGGACATCGAGCGCGACAAGTTCCTCACCGCGGCCGAGGCGGTGGACTACGGGCTGATCGACGAGGTCCTCACGAGCCGGAAGGCGTCACAGCCCGCCAAGTCGTGACTACGCATTGTAGCTGAATGCGTGGCCGGACGGGGAGGACGGCAGGAAGGTGCGCCGACCGGGCACCTTCGTGGGTGTCGTCCCTCCCCGTCCGGGTACCGTGGGAGCGCTGTGGTGGCCCCGTGACACCGCGCGCAGGAGGGTTCGCCCGCCGCGGCGGGAGAGCACTCGAGGAAGACCGAGGAAAGGACCCCGTCGGTGGCACGCATCGGAGACGGTGGCGATCTGCTGAAGTGCTCGTTCTGCGGCAAGAGCCAGAAGCAGGTCAAGAAGCTCATCGCCGGTCCCGGCGTGTACATCTGCGACGAGTGCATCGACCTCTGCAACGAGATCATCGAGGAGGAGCTGGCCGAGGCCAACGACCTCGGGCTCGTGGAGCTGCCCAAGCCCCGGGAGATCTTCGAGTTCCTCGACCAGTACGTCATCGGGCAGAGCTCGGCGAAGCGCTCGCTCGCCGTGGCGGTCTACAACCACTACAAGCGCATCCAGGTCGGTGAGCCCACCAAGGGCCGGGACGAGCCGGTGGAGATCGCCAAGTCCAACATCCTGCTCATCGGCCCCACGGGCTGCGGCAAGACGTACCTGGCGCAGACGCTCGCCCGCATGCTCAACGTGCCCTTCGCCATCGCCGACGCCACAGCCCTCACCGAGGCGGGCTACGTGGGCGAGGACGTCGAGAACATCCTGCTGAAGCTGATCCAGGCGGCCGACTACGACGTCAAGAAGGCCGAGACGGGGATCATCTACATCGACGAGGTCGACAAGATCGCCCGCAAGTCGGAGAACCCCTCGATCACCCGCGACGTGTCGGGGGAGGGCGTCCAGCAGGCACTGCTCAAGATCCTGGAGGGCACGACCGCGAGCGTGCCGCCGCAGGGCGGGCGCAAGCACCCTCACCAGGAGTTCATCCAGATCGACACGACGAACGTGCTGTTCATCGTGGGCGGGGCCTTCGCCGGCCTGGACAAGATGATCGAGTCCCGCGCGGGCAAGCGGGGCCTGGGCTTCGGGGCGCAGCTGCGCACGGGCGGGTCGGAGTCGGCGCCGAGCTTCTCGGACGTCATGCCCGAGGACCTCATGAAGTTCGGTCTCATCCCCGAGTTCATCGGCCGCCTGCCCGTCATCACGACGGTGGACCCGCTGGACAAGGACGCCCTGGTCCGCATCCTGACCGAGCCGCGCAACGCCCTGGTGAAGCAGTACCAGCGCATGTTCGAGCTCGACGGTGTGGAGCTGGAGTTCACCGAGGACGCGCTGGAGGCGGTGGCCGAGCAGGGCATCCTGCGCGGGACCGGCGCGCGCGGCCTGCGCGCGATCCTGGAGGAGGTCCTCCTGCCGGTGATGTTCGACGTGCCCTCGCGCGACGACATCGCCCGGGTCGTGGTCACCCGCGAGGTGGTCCTGAAGAACGTCAACCCCACCCTGGTGCCGCGCGACGCCCCGCCGCGCAAGGCCCGGGAACGGCGGGACAAGTCGGCCTGAGGTTCGCCTGCCGCCGACGGTGCCGCCGGTCCCCCCGAGGGGCCGGCGGCACCGTCGCGTCCGCGGGCGCCGGGCGCTGCGCTGCGGAGGCCCGGGCGCTGCGCCGCAGGTGCCGGCGTGCAGGACCGGGGGGCGCCGCGCCGGTGCTCAGACGGCGCTGGTCAGGCGGTGCAGCAACGTGGCGAACTGCTCCACGTCCGCCTCGTCCCAGTCCGCGATGAGGGTGCGCAGCTGGCTGCGCCGCGCCTCGCGCGCTCGGTGGACCAGCGTGCGGCCGTTCTCCGACAGGGTCAGCACCACGGCGCGGCGGTCCGAGGGGTCGTCCCGGCGCGTGAGCAGGCCGAGCTGCTCCAGGAGCTGGACCTGCCGGCTCAGGGTGGGCTTGCCGATCCCGAAGTACCCCGCGAGGTCCGAGGGGCGGGCGCTGCCGACGTCGTCGAGGCGGACGAGCAGGCTGTAGGCCTCGGGCTCGAGGTCGGGGTGGACCTGCCGGGCCATGTCGCGCGAGATGGCCCGCGAGCGCCGCAGGAGCACCGCGAGCTCGCGCTCGAGCCGTTCCGCTGCTGTCCCCATGATCTGACCGTACCCGCCGTGCGCCCGCCCGGTGGCGCTTCCGCGTCCGCGCACCGGTGGGCGGGTGCGCGGCCGGCCGTGCCGGGTGTGCGCCGGGTGTGCGCCGGACCCGCGGGGCGGCGGCGCGCCGGGGGAGGTGCTGGCTCCGCGGGTGCGGACGGGATACTGTCACCCGATACATCGACCCGATGCATCCGGTGGTGCCGTGGACCCGGTCCCGCGCCGGGAGGCGGGAGCGCTCCCCGCGGCGGTCGGTGTCCCGGCGCTCCGGCGCCACCGGTACGGGAGAGGAGGACACCGTGGTGCGCCGTCGCGCGGACTCGCTGCAACTGGCGGTCCTGGGTCTCCTCCACGAGGGGCCGCTGCACGGCTACGAGGTGCGCCGCAGGCTCGACGTCCAGCTCGGCATCTTCCGCGCCCTCTCCTACGGCACCCTCTACCCCTGCCTGCGCACGCTGCAGGCCGGCGGCTGGGTCCGGGAGGTCGCCGACCGGGCCGAGGCGCCGGCCGCCCCGGCGCGCCGGCGCGAGCGCGTCGTCTACGAGATCACCGACACCGGCCGGGACCGCCTGCGCGACCTGATGCGCCAGGTGGGGCCGGCGGCGTGCGACGACGACGCGTTCGGTGTGCGGTTCGCGCTGTTCACGCGCACCGACCCGCGCACCCGGCTGCGCATCCTGGAAGGCCGGCGGGCACGCCTGGAGGAGCGGGTGGAGGAGCTCAGCCGCTCCATCGAGCGGGCCCGGGAGCAGCTGGACTCCTACGCCTACGAGTACCAGCGCCACGACCTCGAGAGGGCCCGCCGCGAGGTGGACTGGATCGAGGGGCTGATCAATGCGGAGGGGCGCCGGCCCGAGGCGTGAGGCCCCCTCCCCGCGACCTCCCCCCGGGGCGGGCGCACGACCTGCACGACCCGCAGGACAGCACGACCTGCACCACCGAACACTCCGCACCACCGAGATCGACAGGAGAACCTCATGCCCACTGTCCGTGTGGCGATCGTCGGGGTGGGCAACTGCGCCGCCTCGCTCGTCCAGGGAGTCCACTACTACCGCGACGCCGACCCGGCGAGCACCGTCCCGGGGCTCATGCACGTGCAGTTCGGTGACTACCACGTCCGCGACGTGGAGTTCGTCGCCGCCTTCGACGTGGACGACAAGAAGGTCGGCACCGACCTCGCGGACGCGATCGGCGCCAGCGAGAACAACACCATCAAGATCTGCGACGTGCCGGCGACGGGCGTCAGCGTCCTGCGCGGCCCGACCCTGGACGGCCTGGGCCGCTACTACCGCGAGACCATCACCGAGTCCGCCGCCGAGCCGGTCGACGTGGTCGCCGCCCTGCGCGAGGCCGAGGTCGACGTCGTCGTCTGCTACCTCCCCGTGGGCTCCGAGGACGCCGCGCGCTTCTACGCGCAGGCCGCGATCGACGCCGGTGCGGCGTTCGTCAACGCCCTGCCCGTCTTCATCGCCGGCACCCAGGAGTGGGCCGACAGGTTCACCGCGGCGGGCCTGCCCATCGTCGGTGACGACATCAAGTCCCAGGTCGGCGCGACCATCACCCACCGGGTGCTGGCCAAGCTGCTGGAGGACCGCGGCATCGAGCTGAAGCGCACCTACCAGCTCAACGTCGGCGGCAACATGGACTTCAAGAACATGCTGGAGCGCGACCGGCTGGAGTCCAAGAAGATCTCCAAGACGCAGGCCGTCACGAGCAACGTGCACGCCGACTTCGGCACCCGCAACGTGCACATCGGCCCGAGCGACTACGTCCAGTGGCTCGACGACCGCAAGTGGGCCTACGTCCGCCTGGAGGGCGAGGCCTTCGGCGGGGTGCCGCTGAACCTGGAGTACAAGCTCGAGGTGTGGGACTCCCCGAACTCCGCCGGGGTCATCATCGACGCGGTCCGCGCGGCGAAGATCGGCCTGGACCGCGGCATCGGCGGCCCGCTGCTGTCCGCGTCGGCGTACTTCATGAAGTCCCCGCCGGAGCAGCGCGCCGACGACGAGGGCCGCGCGAAGCTGGAGGCGTTCATCCGCGGCGAGATCGAGCGCTGAGCAGCGCGAAACGCAGAACGGCGGAGGGCCGCCCGGAGCTGGAGCTCCGGGCGGCCCTCCGCCGTCGCCGGGGAGATCAGGCCGTCGCGCCCGGGGCCTCCTCGGCAGCGGCGAACTCGGCCTGCGCGCGCAGCCCGGTCTCGGTGGAGCCTTCGTCCCCGGCCCACTCCAGCGCCCGGACCCGGCCGGCTGCGGCGACGTCGCCCTCGGCCCGGCGTGCGGCGGCGACGAGGTCGGCCGGGCCGCTCACGGTGGCGCTGGCCAGCTCGGTGCGCTGGGAGACCTTCGCCTCGCTCTTCACCTTGCGCAGGGTGGACAGCGCCGCCCCGGCACCGGCGAGCACCGGCAGGGCGTCGGTGGCGGTGGCGGCGGCGCCGAGCTCGCCCTCCGCGGGCCAGCTCGCCCGGTGCACGGAGCCCTCCTGCCACCAGGACCAGACCTCCTCCGCGGCGAAGGGCAGGAACGGGGCGAGCAGGCGCAGCTGGGTGCGCAGCGCGAGGGCGGCGGTGGTGCGGGCGGAGGCGGCCGCGGCCTCGCCGCGGGCACCGTAGGCGCGGTCCTTGACCAGTTCGACCCAGTCGTCGCAGAACGTCCAGAAGAACTGCTCCGTGCGGTCCAGGGCGGTGGCGTGGTCGTAGCGCTCGAACGCGTCGGTGGCGGTCCGCACGACCGCGGCGAGGTTGGCCAGCAGGCTGACGTCGAGGTCCTCGGTGACCTGCGCGGGGTCGAGGTCGCCGCGGCCGACGCCGAGGCCCAGGACGAACTTGGAGGCGTTGAGCAGCTTCATCGCCAGGCGCCGGCCGATCTTCATCTGACCGGTGTCGAAGGTGGCGTCGGTGCCCAGCCGCGCGGTCGCCGCCCAGTACCGGACCGCGTCGGAGCCGAACTCCTCCAGCAGGCTCAGGGGCGTCACGACGTTGCCCTTGGACTTGCTCATCTTCTTGCGGTCCGGGTCGAGGATCCACCCGGAGATGGCGGTGTGCGCCCACGGCACCCGCCCGTGCTCCAGGTGCGAGCGCACCACCGTGGAGAACAGCCAGGTGCGGATGATGTCCTGCCCCTGCGGGCGCAGGTCCATGGGGAAGACCCGGGCGAAGAGGTCCTCGTCGCGCTCCCAGCCGCCGGCGATCTGCGGGGTGAGCGAGGACGTGGCCCAGGTGTCCATGACGTCCGGGTCGCCGGTGAAGCCGCCGGGCACGCCGCGCTGGTCCTCGGTGTGGCCGGGGGCGGGCTCGGAGGCGGGGTCGACCGGCAGGGCGGACTCCTCCGGCACGATCGGGGAGTCGTGGACCGGGTTGCCGTCGGCGTCGAGGGGGTACCAGACGGGGAACGGCACGCCGAAGAAGCGCTGGCGGGAGATCAGCCAGTCGCCGTTGAGGCCCGTGACCCAGTGCTCGTAGCGGTGCCGCATGTGCTCCGGGGTCCACCGCAGCTCCCGGCCCCGGGCGAGCAGCGCGTCGCGCACGTCGGTGTCGCGGCCGCCGTTGCGCAGGTACCACTGGCGGGTGGTGACGATCTCGAGGGGCTTGTCGCCCTTCTCGTAGAACTTCACGGGGTGCGTGATGGCCCTCGGCTCGCCCACCAGGTCCCCGGACTCCCGCAGGGCGGCGACGATGCGCTCGCGCGCGGTGTGCACGGTGGTGCCCGCGAGCTGCTCCCACAGCGCCTCGCCGGGGCCGCCCGCGATCCAGGAGGGCACCTCCCGCTGCAGGCGCCCGTCCCAGCCGAGGACCGCCCGGGTCGGCAGCCGCAGCTCGCGCCACCACGTGACGTCGGTGACGTCGCCGAAGGTGCAGATCATCGCGATGCCGGAGCCCTTCTCCGGGTCCGCGAGGCGGTGCGCGACGACGGGCACCTCCACACCGAACAGCGGCGAGCGCACGGTGGTGCCGAACAGGGGCTGGTACCGCTCGTCGTCGGGGTGCGCCACGAGCGCGACGACCGCGGGCACGAGCTCGGGGCGGGTGGTCTCGACGAACACCGGCCCGGCGTCGCCGGCGTCCACCCGGGCGAAGCCGATGCGGTGGTAGGCGCCGGGGCGCTCGCGGTCCTCCAGCTCCGCCTGGGCGACGGCGGTGCGGAAGGTGGTGTCCCACAGGGTGGGGGCCTCCGCGGCGTACGCCTCACCGCGGGCGAGGTTGCGCAGGAACGCCCGCTGGGCGGTGGCCCGCGCGTCGGAGCCGATGGTGGAGTACGTGTGCGACCAGTCCACGGACAGCCCGAGGCGGCGCCAGACGTCCTCGAAGACCTGCTCGTCCTCCGCGGTGAGGCGCTCGCACAGCTCCACGAAGTTGCGCCGGGAGACCTGCACGAAGTCCCGGTCGCTCTTCGGCACGGTGGCGGGGGGCTGGAACCCCGGCTCGTACGGCAGCGAGGGGTCGCAGCGCACGCCGAAGTAGTTCTGCACGCGCCGCTCGGTGGGCAGGCCGTTGTCGTCCCAGCCCATCGGGTAGAAGACCTCGCTGCCGCGCATGCGCCGGTAGCGGGCCACGACGTCGGTGTGGGTGTAGCTGAAGACGTGCCCGACGTGCAGGGAGCCGGAGACCGTGGGGGGCGGGGTGTCGATGGAGTAGACGTCGGCGCGCTCGGCGCCGCGGTCGAAGCGGTAGGTGCCCTGCTCCTCCCAGCGCGGCGCCCAGCGCTCCTCCAGGCCGTCGACCGTCGGCCTGTCCGGCACCGTCACGCCGGCGGCGACGTCGGGGGCGGGAGCGCGGGTCGGGGCGGGGGACTGCGGCGGGGAGTCGTGCATGGCGCCATCATCCCAGGTGGCCCGTCGCGCTCCCGCCTCGTGCCACGTCCCGCGCGCCGTCCCCGTGCGGCAGGTGCGCCCCGCCCGCCCGGGGGTGGGCGGACGGGGCGGCGGGGCCACCGGGGGGAGCGGTGGCCGGAGCGGAACGCGCGGCCGGTGGGGGACCGGCCGGGACGTCCGCGGCTCAGGAGACGGCGGTCCAGACCTGCGAGACGGCGGCGGCGGCGACGGCGTCGAGTCCCGGCGTGCGGCCCAGGCCCGTGACGGTGACGGTGAGGCGGGCGCTGCTGCGCCAGCAGACCACCACCGTCTCCGACGCGCCGGGTGCACCGCCGTCCAGGGCGATCGTCCGGGTGCAGGTGACCTCGCCGTGGCGCTGCTCGCCGCCCGCGGCGAGGACCCGGTCCGCGAAGCCGGCGGCGCCGGTCCGCCCCGCGGACACGTTGAGCACGGGGGTGCCGGCCTCTCCGGTGGGGGAGTAGGCGCGGCCCGCGAACGCGGCCCCGGCGAGCTCCTCCGCCCGGCCGTCGCGCCACCGGGTGTCCCGGCCGAAGTCGAGGTCGGCCGGCAGGGGCAGGTAGCCGGCTACCGACTCCGGCAGCACCACCGGCCGCTGCGCCCACGCGGGGGCCTGCGGCGGGGCGACGGCCCACCAGAGGGCACCGGTGGCCAGCACGGCGGACGCGCCCACCACCGCGCCGAGGGCGCCGAGCGGTGCCGGCCGCGCGGTGGCGCGGGGGGCGGGGGGCGCGGCGGGGCGCGGACGGGTGCGGTCGCCGGGGTGGGTGGGGAGGGGCACGTCCCCAGCATGCGCACGACGGGGTGGGCGGGGGAGGTGCCGGCGGCACCCCTCACCCGAACAGGCGCCGACCGCGGGGCACCGGTCCACGGTTAGTGGTACTCAGAGTGCCGGGAATGTGTGAGACTTCCCGGGACCGTCGAGGACGACGCTGCGCCCCTCGCGGGAGGAGGCGCCGGAGGGGGCACACGTGCGGGACGCCGACAGCGGTGTGGGAGTCGACTACTACGGGCTGGCCGAGGACCTCACCGACCGCGAGCGGGAGCTGTGGCTCACGGTGCGCCGCTTCGTCGACACCGAGGTCATCCCGGTCGCCGGCGGGTACTGGGAGCGCGCGGAGTTCCCCGCCGACCTCGTGCCCCGCTACGCCGCGCTCGGCGTGGTGGGCGACGCGCTCACCGGGCCCGGCATCCCCGAGATGAGCGTCACCGCCGCCGGCCTCATCACGATGGAGCTCAACCGCGGCGACGGCAGCTTCGCCACCTTCCACGGCGTCCAGGCCGGGCTGGCCATGCGCTCCATCGCCTTCTGCGGCTCCGAGGAGCAGAAGGAGCGCTGGCTGCCCGCGATGGCGCGGCTGGAGGCGGTCGGCGCCTTCGCCCTGACCGAGCCGGACCACGGCTCCGACTCCGTCGCCCTGGAGACCACCGCGCGCCGCGACGGCGACTCCTACGTCCTCGACGGCGCCAAGCGCTGGATCGGCAACGGCACCATCTGCGACGTGTGCGTGGTGTGGGCGCGCGGGGAGGACGGGCAGGTCCAGGGGTTCCTCGTCGAGCGCGGCACCCCCGGCTACGAGGCCACCGTCATCGAGGGCAAGGGCTCCCTGCGGGCGGTGTGGAACGCCGACATCGTCCTGCGCGGCTGCCGCGTCCCGGCGGGCAACAGGCTGCCCGGCGCCCGCTCCTTCAAGGACACCGGCCGGGTCCTGTCCGCCACCCGCGCCGGCATCGCCTGGTCCGCGCTCGGGCACGCCACCGCCGCGTACGAGTGCGCGCTCGCCTACGCCCTGGAGCGCAGGCAGTTCGGCAGGCCCATCGCCTCCTTCCAGCTCGTGCAGGAGAAGCTCGTGCACATGCTCGCGGAGGTCACCGCCATGCAGCTGTTCTGCCTGCGCACCTCCCGCCTGGCCGAGCAGGGCCGCCTGACCGACACGATGGCCTCGCTGGCGAAGATGAACGCCACCCGCAAGGCCCGCCAGGTGCTGGCGATGGCACGGGACCTGATGGGCGGCAACGGCATCCTGCTGGAGCACCGCGTGGTGCGGCACCTGGCCGACATCGAGGCCCTGCACACCTACGAGGGCACCGAGAGCATCCAGACGCTCATCGTGGGCCGGCAGATCACGGGGATCGGCGCCTTCGCCTGACGCGCCGGTGGCGCCCTCCCGCCGCGGGAGGACGCCACCGGGACGTGCCGGGCCGGGCCGTCAGCTCGTGCTGCAGCTCACGGCGGGGGTCGCGGCGCTGCCGCTCGCCTGGAAACCGAACGAGGTGGACGTCCCCGGCGCGACGGCCGCGTCGGAGGACAGGCTCGTCGCCGTCTGGGTGCTGCCGCTGCGCGAGGCCGTGGCGTTCCACGTGTTGGTCACGGTCTGCCCGCCGGGCCACGTCCAGGTGACCCGCCAGCGCGGGGTCGTGCTCGTGCCGGTGTTGCGGACGGCCACGTCGGCGGTGAAGCCGCCGTTCCACGACTGCGTCACCCGGTACGTCGCCGCGCAACCGCTGCCCGTGGGCGCCGGGGTCGGCGTCGGGGTCGGGGGCGGGGTCGGGGTCGGCGTGGGCGTCGGGGTGGGGGTGGGCGTCGGGGTGCCGCCGCCGGTGCTCACCGAGAAGTTGTTCACCGCCAGCCCGGTCCCGCCGGACCACGGCTCGAACCCGGCCTGCACGCTCGTGAGGTACCAGGAACGCTGCGCGTAGCCGCGGGTGACGGCGTCGTCGAAGAACGCCCGCACCGGGAAGCTCAGGGACGCGGTGCCCGAGGTGCGCACGTAGGAGATGACGTTCCAGCCGATGTTGCCGAACCACACGTCCCAGGTGCTGCCCGCGATCGTGGCCGAGCCCACCCGCGAGCCGATCGGCTGCGGGCTCCCCGCGCGGTTCACCCACACCATGACCTCCGCGCCGGTGTTCTGCCCGGTGCGGCGCGGGGTGGGGTCGAACCAGATGTCGTACGAGGCGTTCCAGTTGCCGCCCGCCGGGTACGACATGGAGACGCTGGTGCTGATGTTGTCGAACTGCGCGGAGCTCGCCGCCACCGGGTTGAAGCCGGGCGTGCACGCCCCGTAGTGGCAGCCCCAGTACACCGAGGGGTAGGACGTGGGGGCGCCGTTCGTGGGGTTGACCCCGTCCTGGCGGGTGATCCGGAAACCGGTGGACGAGACGCTGATGCACTGCGTCGCGTCGGTGCCCCAGCGGTTGTTCTGCGCGATGTACGCGCCACCGGCCACGGTGGTGCTGCCGTACTGGTCGCAGATCTCGGTGTCGGCGTGCGCGGGCGAGGCCGCGACCACCGTTGCGCCCGCGGCGGCGAGCACCGCGGTCAGGACGGGGGCGAGGGCGTGGAGACGCTTCATCGGGCTCCTCGGGTCGGGGGCGCCGGAGGGGTTCGGCAGGACGCCCGCGGCGCACCGCACGCCGCGTCGCGGAAAGCACGAACCGAAGCATGGCGTGGACGTCCACGCCCGGCGTCGTGGACGTTCACACCTGCCCGCGCGACCCGGGACGCGGAACGGGCCACGACCCGGTGGGGTCGTGGCCCGTCCTGCGAGCTCAGGCGTGCGGGGTCAGGCGGGCACCTCGGTGGTGAGCCGGATGCGGTCCAGCGCCGGGGCGCGCACCGGCGAGTTCGCGCCCAGGTAGGCGGTGAACGCGTCGAGGTCGATCGGCCCGGTCACCGCGTTCGTGCCGCCGGTGAGGACGGAGAACCCGTCCCCGCCGCCGGCGAGGAAGTTGTTCACCGTGACGCGGTACGTGGAGCCGGCCGCCACCGGGGCGTCGCCGATCCGCACGCTGGAGTCCACGACCCGCGTGCCGGTGCACGGGTCGGCGCCCACCGCCGCGCTCGTGCCCGCCGGGTCGACGGTGTAGGAGACCGTGGCCGAGGGGTAGAGCGTGCGGCCCACCTGGAACTGCTGCTCCAGCAGGCAGTTGACCTGCGCGCCGGTGAGGTCGAGCGTGACGAGGTTGTTGGCGAACGGCTGGACCGTGAACGCCTCCTCGTAGGTGACGGCGTCCTCGCCGGTGGCGCCGGCGTTGAGGTCGGCGCGGACGCCGCCGGGGTTCATGAACGCGGCGACCGCGCGCTGCTCGTCGTCCGTGGCGGCGAGCTGGGCGTCGGCGATGAGGTTGCCGAGCGGGGACTCCCCGAGCGCGAAGGTCTCCTGGTTCTGGGAGTTCCTGCCCGTGGGGAACAGCTGCTCCTGGGTCTTCAGCAGCGGCCCGGCGGTGCGGCCCACGACCTGCGAGGCGATGGGGCCCAGGGCCGCGCGGTAGCGGGCGATGAGGGCGGTCTGCTCCGGGTCCGCCGGCACGGTGCGGCGGACGATGACGTTCTCCGCCCGGCCGTCCACGACGTCGCCGGTGCGCTTGTCGACGGTCAGGTCGATGTCCGTGACGACGCGGCCGTTGGAGGCGGCGCTCGTGACGATCTTCTCGTCGATCTCGCAGTTGTAGCCCTGGTGGGTGTGGCCGGTGACGACCACGTCGACCTCGGCGTCCATGCGGCCGACGATGTCGGTCACCGGCCCGCTGAGGCCGCTGCAGCCGTTGATGTCCCAGGAGGTCGTCCCGCTCTGCGCGCCGCCCTCGTGCAGCAGGACGACGATGGTCTGCACGCCCTTGCGGCGCAGCTCGCGCACGTACCTGTTGGTGGTCTCCGCCTCGTCGGAGAACTCCAGGCCCGCGACGCCCTGCTGGCTGACGATGTCCTTCGTGCCCTCCAGGACGACCCCGACGAAGCCGACCTTGACGCCCTGCACGGTGCGGACCGTGTACGGCGCCAGCAGCGGCTCGCCCGTGGCCTGCACGGTGACGTTGGCCGAGAGGTACGGGAAGTCCGCGCCGTCGTAGGGGGTGCCGTCGGCGCAGCCGTCGACGGGGTGGCAGCCGCCGTTCTGCAGGCGCAGCAGCTCCGCGGAGCCCTCGTCGAACTCGTGGTTGCCGACGGTGGCGACGTCCATGCCGAGGAGGTTCATCGCCTCGATGGTGGGCTCGTCGCGGAAGGCCGCCGACAGCAGCGGCGAGGCGCCGACGAGGTCGCCGTTGCCGAGGACGACGGTGCTGCCCTCGCGCTGGCTCGCCTCCAGCTGCCGGATGGTGGTGGCCAGGTGCTCCACGCCGCCGGCGTCGACGGTGACGGGGGTCTTCCCGTCGGCGGCCACGCCGGTCTGGATGCGGCCGTTGGACCCCGTGGGCAGCTCCAGCGCGCCGTGGAAGTCGTTGATCGCCAGGAGCTGGACGTCGACGGTCTTCTGCTTCTTCCCCGCGGCCTCGGCCCCGGGGGAGGCGCTCGCCGGGGCGAGCGCGGTGGTGGCGCCGAGGGCGGTCATCGCCAGCGCGGCACCGAGGGCGGTGAGGGGGCGGTGGACGCGCGGTCGCGTCATCGGTTCTCCTGGGGTCGGGCCTGTGGGCGGTCCCATCATCACCCGCGCCGCCGTCCGGAGACGTCGGCCGGGTGAACGGGGCGTGACGAGCGCCGCAAACCGCGGGGGAGCGCGGCGCGCCGCGGGCCGCACGACGGCGGCCCGCGGCGCGGAGGGCTCACGCCGGCAGGCTCGCCACGCCGGGCGGCAGGAACCGGCGCCCGCGCACGCGCTCGGAGGCGCCCGTGCGGTCCAGGTACGGGGTGATCCCGCCCAGGAACAGCGGGTGGCCGGTGCCCAGGACCATGCAGACGTCCACGTCCTGCGGCGAGGCGGCCACCCCCTCGTCGAGGACCAGCCCGACCTCCTCGGCCAGGACGTCCTGCACCCGCCGCAGCAGCTCCTCGCGGGGAACCCGCTCGGCGCCCTGGGCGAAGAGGCCCTCCGCCTCCCCGGTCAGGGTGAGCGGGCCCTTGCGGCTGACGAGGTCGGGGCTGCCCGCCTCCACCCAGCGCCGCAGGTTCGCCGAGACGGCGTAGCGCTGCGGGAACGCCGCGTGCAGGCTCTCGCACACGTGCAGCATCACCGCGGGGCCGACCAGCTGCGCCAGGCGCAGCGGCGACATCGGCAGCCCCAGCGGGTCCAGGGCGTGCTCGGCGTCCTCCAGCGGCATCCCCGCGTCGATCGCGGCCATCACCTCGGCGAACATCCGGGTGCTGACGCGGTTGACGACGAACGCGGGGGCGTCGCGCACGAGCACGCACGTCTTCTTCAGCTGCCGGCCCACCGCGAGCGCCGTGGCGAGGGTCGCGTCGTCCGTGTGCGGGGTGCGGGCCACCTCCACCAGCGGCAGCACCGCGACGGGGTTGAAGAAGTGGAACCCGACGAGCCGCTCGGGCCGGGCGAGCACCTCCGCCATGGCGCTCACCGACAGGGAGCTGGTGTTCGTGGCGATCAGCGCGTCCTCGCGCAGCAGGGGCTCCAGCTCCCGCAGCATCGAGCGCTTGACGTCGAGGTCCTCGAACACCGCCTCGATCACGAGGTCCGCGTCGGCGAAGACGGCCCGGTCCGTGGAGCCGGAGACCAGCGCGTGCAGGCGGTTGCGCCCGTCGGCGGTGATCCGGCCCTTGGCGTGCAGCTCGTCGATGCCGGCGCGCACGAACCCCAGGCCCCTGGCGACGCGCTCGTCGTCGACGTCGGTGAGCACGACGGGGACCTTGAGCCGGTGCAGGAACAGCAGGGCGAGCTGGCCGGCCATCAGGCCGGCGCCCACGACCCCGACCTTGCCGACCCGGCGCGCGAGCCCCGGATCCGGCGCCCCGGCGGTGGACCTTCCGGCGCGCTGCACCTGGTGGAAGGCGTAGATGCTCGCGCGGGTCTCCTCGCTCGAGACGAGGTCGGCGAGCGCCTCGTCCTCCGCGGCGAACGCCTCCTCGCGGCTCGCGGTGCGGGCGGCGGCGACGAGGTCCAGCGCCCGGTACGGGGCGGGCGCGGCGCCGCGGGTGCGGGCGTCGGCCACGGCGCGGCCCCTCGCGACGGCGGCGGCCCAGGCGGCCTCGTCGCGGTCCACCGCGGGGCGCTCGACGCGCACCTGCCCGCGCAGCACCTGGGAGGTCCAGCGCAGGGACCGCTCCAGGAAGTCGGCCGGCTCGAAGGCGGCGTCGGCGATCCCCAGGCGCAGCGCCTCGGGACCCTTCAGGGTGCGGTTGTTCGCCAGGGGGTTGCCGACGATCACGTCGACGGCGGCGTCGGGGCCGATGAGGTGGGGCAGCAGGAACGCCCCGCCCCAGCCGGGGACCAGGCCGAGGGAGCACTCGGGCAGGCCGATGCCCGCCGCGGCCGTGGACACGGTGCGGTACGTGCAGGCCAGGGCGAGTTCCAGGCCGCCGCCGAGGGCCAGGCCGTTGACGTAGGCGAAGGTGGGCACGCCGAGGTCGGCCAGGCGGGCGAACACCTCGTGGCCCTGCCGGGCGGTGCGCAGCGCGTCCTCGCGGGTCCGCAGCTCCCCGATGCGCTTGAGGTCGGCTCCGGCGCAGAAGAACCCGGGCTTGCCGGTCACGGCGACCGCGACGACGTCGCTGCGGGCGGCCTCGTCGAGCGCGGCGCCGAGGCTGTCCAGGGCGTCGGGGGACAGGGGGGTGGGGCGGCGGGGGTCGCCGTTGTCGAGGGTGACGAGGGCCAGGCGGCCGGGACCGCCGGGCAGGTCGACGACGCGCAGCAGGGCGCGGGTGGCCGGGGAGGGCCGGGGCCCGGCGGCGGGGGAGGTGCCCGTGGTGGTGGACGGGCCGGGGGAGGGGGTCAGGTTCGTGCCGGTCGTGTCGGTCGTGCTCGCGGTGGTGCTCACGCGCGGCTCCCCTCGCTCGTGTGGTGGGGGTTCTCCCAGACGACGGTGCCGCCCATGCCGAGGCCGACGCACATCGTCGTGATGCCGTAGCGCACCTCGGGGTGCTGCTCGAACTGGCGGGCGAGCTGGGTCATGAGGCGCACGCCGGAGGAGGCCAGCGGGTGCCCGATGGCGATGGCCCCGCCCCAGGGGTTCACGCGCGGGTCGTCGTCGGCGATGCCGTAGTGGTCGAGGAACGAGAGCACCTGCACGGCGAACGCCTCGTTGATCTCGACGAGGCCGATGTCGTCCATCGTCAGCCCCGCCAGGCGCAGCGCCTTCTCCGTGGAGGGGACGGGGCCGAACCCCATGACCTCCGGCCGGACCCCGGCGAAGGCGTGGCTGACCAGGCGCATGGCCACGGGCAGGCCCAGCTCCCGCGCGGTGGTCTCCTCGGCGACGATGCAGGCGGTGGCGCCGTCGGTGAGGGGCGAGGCGTTGCCGGCGGTGACGCGCCCGTGCGGGCGGAAGGGCGTCCTGAGGTTCGCCAGCCCCTCCAGCGTGGTCTGCGGGCGGGCCAGCTCGTCGACGGTGGCCAGGCCGTAGCCGCGAGTGGTGCTGCGGGTGGCGACCGGCACGAGGTCGCGGCCGACGGCGCCGTCGGCCTGGGCCTTGGCGAAGCGGAGCTGGCTGTTCAGCGCCCAGGCGTCGGCGCGCTCGCGGGTGAGGGCGGGGTAGCGGTCGTGCAGGTTCTCGGCGGTGATGCCCATGTTGAGCGCGTCGGGCTCGACGATCCGCTCGGTGAGGAACCGGGGGTTGGGGTCGGTGCCGGTGCCGATGGGGTGGTGGCCCATGTGCTCCACGCCGCCGGCGAGGACGACGTCGGCGGCGCCGAGGGCGATGCTGCCGGCGGCGGTGGTCACGGCGGTCATGGCGCCGGCGCACCAGCGGTCGACCGAGTAGCCGGGGACGGTGGCGGGCAGGCCGGCCAGCAGCGCGGCACTGCGCCCGAGCAGCAGGCCCTGGTCGCCGCTCTGGGTGGCGGCGGCGATCGCGACGTCGTCGACGCGCTCGGGGGCCAGGCCCGGGTTGCGCCGCAGCAGCTCCCGCAGGCAGTTCACCACGAGGTCGTCGGCGCGGGTCTCGGCGTAGTAACCGTCGGGTCGTGCCTTGCCGAACGGGGTGCGGACCCCGTCGACGAACACGACCTCGCGGTGCGTGCGGCCGGTGGTCGGTGCCACGGGTCCTCCTGGCGGGTGCGCTGCGCCCGTGCAGCGGTGCGTCGGGAGCGGCTGCGCCCGGCCGTCCCGGTCGGGAGCGGCACCGTCACACTACGCCGGAACGGAGGTATCCGGTACCCGCAGTCCGGGTTTTCTCGGGTCGAGCCGGTGCCGGGCCCGCGCGGGCCGCGTGCCTAGGCTCACCCCGTGCCGAACCGACCCGCCGGGGTGCGCCCCCTCCTGACCACCGCCGCCGCCCTGCTCGCCCTCGCGCTGCCCGC
Source organism: Kineococcus anabasis (assembly GCF_054590795.1). Lineage (NCBI taxonomy): Bacteria > Bacillati > Actinomycetota > Actinomycetes > Kineosporiales > Kineosporiaceae > Kineococcus > Kineococcus anabasis. Next base: position 398,116 of record NZ_BAAIHU010000006.1, on the reverse strand, counting down.
CGCGCCGGCCGCCGCCCACGACCGCCTCCTCTCCAGCGACCCCGCCGACGGGGCGCAGCTCGCCGCCGCACCGGCCGCGGTCGTGCTCACGTTCTCCAGCGAGGTGCTCGCCGTCTCCCCGCGGGTGCTGGTGCGCGACGGCTCGGGTGCCGCGGTCGCCGACGCCGCACCCGCCGTGGACGGCGCCCGCGTCAGCGCCGCCCTCCCCCCGGCGCTGGCGGCGGGGACCTACACCGTCGACTGGCGGGTGGCCTCCGGCGACGGGCACCCCGTCGAGGGGACGTTCTCCTTCGCCGTCACCGCCGGGCCCGCCGCCTCCCCGAGCCCGTCGCAGACCCCGTCGCAGAGCCCGTCCGCCACCTCCTCCGCGACCTCCTCGGCACCCGCGCCGCTGCCCGGCATCGACGCGCCGCGGGCCTCCGGACCGCAGGGCCTGCTCGTCGGCGCCGCGGCCCTCCTCGCCGGCGCCGGTGCCGTCGCGCTCGTGCTGCGCCGGCGCCGCGACCCCAACGGCCCTCCCGGGCAGCACTGAACCGCCCGCGCCCAGTGCAGAACCGCCCGCGACCAGTGCTGTGCGTGCGGAACCGGGATGGCCGCGGCGCGCCCGGCCGTTAGACTCGGCGAACAGGCATCGACCCGGCCATCACCGGTGAGCCTCCGGAAGAACGGGCGTCCCGCGCGGGCCGCCCCACTAGACCCGGACGGGTCCGGCCCGTGACAGCCGGACGACGAGCGGTCGTCGTCGTGAGCGCCCCCCGGGGCGCCCGCGCGACGGCAAGCGGGGTGGTACCGCGGTGGGCGCCGAGAGCGGGGCCCGTCGTCCTCGCGGGTGGAACGCACTCGGCTGGAGGAGACCATGTCCGCCTCGGGACCCACGGACCCGCAGACCCCCACCCCGCCCGCCGGCGGGACCGTGCCGACGAGCCCGAGGTTCCCCGACATCGAGCGGCGCGTCCTGGACTCCTGGGCGGCCGACGGCACGTTCGAGGCGAGCCTGGCCCAGCACCCGCGCGGCACCGGCGAGTTCGTCTTCTACGACGGCCCGCCCTTCGCCAACGGCCTGCCGCACTACGGCCACCTGCTCACCGGCTACGTCAAGGACGTCGTCCCGCGCTACCGCACCATGCGCGGGCAGCGCGTGGACCGCCGCTTCGGCTGGGACTGCCACGGCCTGCCCGCCGAGGTCGAGGCGGAGCGCCAGCTCGGCATCACGCACAAGTCCGAGATCGAGCAGATGGGCGTCGCGAGGTTCAACGACGCCTGCCGGGCCTCCGTGCTGCGCTACACCTCCGAGTGGGAGGCGTACGTCACCCGCCAGGCCCGCTGGGTGGACTTCGAGAACGACTACAAGACCCTCGACACCGACTACATGGAGTCGGTGATGTGGGCGTTCAAGACCCTGTACGACAAGGGCCTGATCTACGAGGGTTTCCGCGTCCTGGCGTACTGCTGGCGCTGCGAGACGCCGCTGTCGAACACCGAGACCCGCATGGACGACGTGTACCGCCAGCGCCAGGACCCCGCGGTCACCGTCGGCTTCGAGCTGACGTCCGGTCCCGCCGCCGGGGCGCGGGTGCTGGTGTGGACGACGACGCCGTGGACGCTGCCCAGCAACCTCGCCGTCGCGGTCGGCCCGGCCATCGAGTACGCCGTGGTGGAGAAGGACGGCGGGCGCCTCGTGCTGGCCGCCGACCGCGTCGGCGCGTACGCCCGCGAGCTGACCGAGGAGGGCGCCGAGGCCCCGCGCGTGGTGGGGCGCCTCACCGGCGAGGAGCTGCTCGGCTCGGCGTACACCCCGCCGTTCACGTACTTCGCCGGGCACGCGGGAGCCCACCGGGTGCTGCCGGCGGACTACGTCACCACCGAGGACGGCACCGGCGCGGTCCACATCGCGCCCGCGTTCGGCGAGGAGGACAAGGCCGTCACCGACGCCGCGGGCATCGCCGCCGTCGTGCCGGTGGACTCCCGGGGGGAGTTCACCTCCCAGGTGCCCGACTACGCCGGTGTGCAGGTGTTCGACGCCAACAGGCAGATCATCACCGACCTCAAGCGGCACGGCGGGTCCGTGACGCCCGGCACGGTCCTGCTGCGGCAGGAGACGTACGACCACCCGTACCCGCACTGCTGGCGCTGCGGCAACGCCCTCATCTACCGGGCCGTCTCGAGCTGGTTCGTGGAGGTCACGAAGATCCGCGACCGGATGGTCGAGCTCAACCAGGAGATCGACTGGGTGCCCGGGCACGTGAAGGACGGCTCCTTCGGCAAGTGGCTGGAGGGCGCCCGCGACTGGTCGATCAGCCGCAGCCGGTACTGGGGCAGCCCGATCCCCGTGTGGGTCTCCGACGACCCGGCCCACCCGCGCGTGGACGTCTACGGCTCCCTCGACGAGCTGGAGCGCGACTTCGGCGTGCGCCCGGCGGACCTGCACCGCCCGCACGTCGACGAGCTGACCCGCCCGAACCCCGACGACCCGACCGGCAGGTCGACGATGCGCCGCGTCCCGGAGGTGCTGGACTGCTGGTTCGAGTCCGGCGCGATGCCCTTCGCGCAGGTGCACTACCCCTTCGAGAACACCGACTGGTTCGAGAGCCACTACCCGGGCGACTTCATCGTCGAGTACGCCGCCCAGACGCGCGGGTGGTTCTACACGCTGCACGTGCTGGCCACGGCGCTGTTCGACCGCCCCGCATTCCGCACCTGCGTCTCGCACGGCATCCTGCTGGGCGCCGACGGGCGCAAGATGAGCAAGTCGCTGCGGAACTACCCGGACGTGTCCGAGGTGCTGGACCGCGACGGCTCCGACGCGATGCGCTGGTTCTTGATGTCCTCCACCGTGCTGCGCGGCGGGAACCTCGTCGTCACCGAGCAGGGCATCCGCGACTCGGTGCGGCAGGTGCTCATGCCGCTGTGGAACACGTGGTCGTTCTTCTCCCTGTACGCGGGCACCTCCAGCCACCGGCCGCGGTGGCGCACGTCCTCCCCGGACGTCCTGGACCGCTACGTCCTGGCGAAGCTGCACGACACGGTGAGCACCGTCACCGCGCAGCTCGACGGCTACGACGTCTCCGGCGCCTGCGCCAGCGCCCGCGACTTCCTCGACGTCCTCACCAACTGGTACGTGCGCCGCTCGCGGGAGCGGTTCTGGGACGGGGAGTCCGAGGCGGCGCACGACGCGCTGGACACCCTGCACACGGTGCTGGAGACGCTGACGCGGATGCTGGCGCCGCTGCTGCCGCTCGTGGCGGAGGAGATCTGGCGGGGGCTCACCGGTGGCCGCTCGGTGCACCTGACGCACTGGCCGGACGCCGGCGACCTGCCGGCCGACGACGACCTCGTCGCCGCGATGGACCGCGCGCGCGACGTCTGCTCCTCCGTGCTGTCGCTGCGCAAGGCGCAGAACCTGCGGGTGCGGCTGCCGCTGACGCGCGTGGAGGTCCACGACGACCCGGAACTGCTGCGGCCCTTCGCGCAGCTCATCGCGCAGGAGGTCAACGTGCGCGAGGTGGCCCTCGGCTCGCCGGAGGGCGGCGCCGGGGCCGGTGTGACACGGCGGCTCTCCGTCAACGCGCGCGCCGCGGGCCCGCGCATCGGCAAGGACGTGCAGACCGCGATCCGCGCCGCGAGGGCCGGGGACTGGCAGGAGACCCCCGACGGCGTCCTCGCCGGCGGCATCGCCCTGCAGCCGGGGGAGTACACCGTCGACACGGTCGTGGAGGGCGCGCAGGGCGCCGGGCGGGGCGTCGCGCTCCTGGACGGCGGCGGGTGGGTCGTCCTGGACACCACGGTGACGCCGGAGCTGGCCGCGGAGGGCCTGGTCAAGGACGTCATCCGGCTCGTGCAGCAGGCGCGGCGCGACGCCGGGCTGCACGTGTCCGACCGCATCCGCCTCACCGTGGCCGCCGACGGCCCCGTGTGGGAGGCGCTGGTGAAGCACCAGAACCTCGTGGTGGGCGAGACCCTGGCGCAGCAGTTCGGCTCGGCGGGCTCGGCCGCGGCGCTGCCCGCCGAGCGCGCCACGCTGACCGGCGAGGTCGACGGGCACGAGGTCCGCATCGCGGTGGAGCGCGCGGAGGGACCCCGGTGAGCCGCTACGACGAGGTGGTGCGGGAGATCCTCTCCCGCAACCCCGAGCACCGCATCCACCCCACCCTGGAGCGGGTGCGCGAGGCCTGCCACCTCCTCGGCGACCCCCAGCTCGCCTACCGCGTGGTCCACGTCACCGGCACCAACGGCAAGACGTCCACCTCGCGGATCGTGGAGCGGCTGGTGCGCGAGCACGACCTGCGCACCGGCCGCTTCACCAGCCCGCACCTGTCCGACATCACCGAGCGCATCGCGATCGACGGCGAGCCCGTCAGCCACGAGCGGTTCGTCGCGCTGTGGGACGACGTGGAACCCGTCGTGCGGATCGTCGACGAGAGGTCCACCGCGGCCGGGCAGCCGCGGCTGAGCTTCTTCGAGGTGCTGACCGTCATGGCCTTCTGGGCCTTCGCCGACGCCCCCGTCGACGTCGCGGTCATCGAGGTCGGCCTCGGCGGCACGTGGGACACCACGAACGTCGTGCAGCCCGACGTGTGCGTCGTGACACCCGTCTCGATCGACCACGAGGCCTGGCTCGGCTCCACGATCGAGGAGATCGCCGCCAACAAGGCCGGGATCATCAAGCACGGCGCCACCGTGGTGCTGGCCGCGCAGGAGCCGGAGGCCGCCGAGGTCCTGATGCGCCGGGTCGTCGAGGAGCGCTGCTCCGTGGTGCGCGAGGGCGTGGACTTCGGGGTGGTGGAGCGGCGGATGGCCCTCGGCGGGCAGCTCGTGGACCTGCGCACCCGCGGCGGGACCTACACGGAGATCATGCTGCCGCTGCACGGGGTGCACCAGGCGCACAACGCGGCGGTGGCGCTGAGCGCCGCTGAGGCGCTGCTCGCCGAACCGGGCTCCACCCTCGTCCCCGGGCTCGTGGAGGCCGCGTTCGACGACGTCACCTCCCCGGGCCGGATGGAGGTCGTGCGCCGCGCCCCGGCGGTGGTGCTGGACGCCGCGCACAACCCCGGCGGGGCGAAGGTGCTGGCGGAGGCCCTCGCGGAGGCGTTCACCTTCAACCGGCTCGTCGGGGTCGTCTCCGTCGCCGCCGACAAGGACGCCGAGGGGGTGCTCGTCGCGCTGGAGCCGGTGTTCGCGGAGATCGTCGTCACCCGCTCCTCCTCGCCCCGCTCCATGGAGACCGCGGACCTCGCCGCCCTGGCGGAGGACGTCTTCGGGGAGGACCGGGTGCACGTGGCGGAACGGGTCGACCAGGCGCTGGAGGTGGCGCTGGGGCGGGCGGAGGCCGACGGCGACGTGGGCGGCGGGGTCGTGGTGACGGGCTCGGTGGTCCTGGCCGGCGACGCCCGCACCCTGCTGCGGGTCCGCTGAGGACGGGGAGGAGGAACGGTGCGCAACCCGAAGCGGATGATGGCCGCGAGCGTCCTGGTGGCCGAGGCGCTGGTCGTGGCGTTCGCCGCGCTGGTGGCGATGCGGCTCTCCCCGGTGGGGATGCAGGCCTCGCTGGTCGGCGGGGGTGTCCTGGCGCTGCTGTGCCTGCTGGCGAGCGGGATGCTGCGCTCGCCGGCGGGCTACGTCCTCGGGACGGTCCTGCAGGTCCTGGTGGTCGCCTGCGGGTTCTGGGTCCCGATGATGTTCGGGGTGGGGGCGGTGTTCGCCCTGATGTGGCTGGTGGCGCTGCGCTCGGGCGCGCGCATCGAGCGGGAGCGGGCGGAGGTCGCGCGGCGGCTGGGGGCCTGACGCCCGCGTCGGCGTCGCCGTCGGGGCGGGCACTAGGGTGACGCCGTGGCCGACCCGACCGCTCCGCAGCGCACCCTCGTCCTCGTCAAGCCCGACGGCGTCCGCCGCAACCTCGTGGGGGAGGTGCTGCGCCGCATCGAGGCGAAGGGCTACACCCTCGTCGCGCTGGAGCTGCGCACCGCCGACCGCGAGCTGCTCGCGGGCCACTACGCCGAGCACGAGGGCAAGCCCTTCTACGAGCCCCTCGTGGAGTTCATGTCCTCCGGGCCCGTCGTGGCCGCCGTGGTGGAGGGGCACCGCGCCGTCGAGGGCTTCCGCGCCCTCGCCGGCACCACCGACCCCACCACCGCCGCCCCCGGCACGATCCGCGGCGACCTCGGCCGGGACTGGGGCTTGAAGGTGCAGCAGAACCTGGTGCACGGCTCCGACTCGCAGGAGTCGGCCGCCCGCGAGATCGCCCTGTGGTTCCCCGGCCTGTCCTGACGCGCCCCGCGGGGTGAGACGCCGCGGACGGGAACACCCCCCGTCCGCGGCGTCGACCGCCGACCGGGTGCCTCCCGCGCACCTCTGCTCAAGTCCGCCCGCCCCGCTGCCGATGGACGTGGCAGTGGGCCCGGGCCCGCCCCGCACAGCGGGGACGGGCGGGCCCTTCGGGGCAAGCGTGCGAGAGGACGGAACCATGGCCAGGGTGCTCGTGGTGGAGGACGACCAGGACATCCGGACGCTTCTCGAGGTCCGGCTGCGCGCGGCCGGGCACCGCGTCGTGGGTGCCGGGTCGGGCGAGGAGGCGCTGAGCGTGCTCGCCGAGCGCGGCGCGCCCGAGGTGCTCGTCTCCGACGTCTCGATGCCGGGCCTGAGCGGCCTGGAGATGCTCGCGCAGATCCGCGCGGACTCCGCCTACGCCGGCATGCCGGTCATCTTCCTCTCCGGCCGCGTGCAGCCGGAGGACATCGCCGCCGGGCAGGCCCTCGGCGCCACCTACCTCACCAAGCCCGTCGTGCTCAGCGCGCTGTGCGCGGCGATCCAGCGGGCACTGGAGACCAGGGCAGCCGTCGCAGGCAGCTGGTGATGTCCCCGCGCCGCCTGCGCTGGACGGTGCCCCGACTGCTGACGTCCGGCTTCCTGCTGGCCATCGTCGGCATCCTCTTCGTCGGCACCGTCGCCCACGGCCGCATCGGCGCCATGCTCGCCGAGCGCGACCACGTGGTGCGGTCCTACCAGGTCCTCGACCGCATCGAGGAGCTGGAGCGACTGCTCAAGGACGCCCAGCGCGGGCAGCGCGGCTACCTCGTCACCGGTACCGAGTACTACCTCGAGCCGTACCGGCGCACCATCGACGAGATCGAGGGCAACCTCACCGTCCTGGGGTGGATGACCGAGGACCACGCGGACTCCGCCGCCGTGCACTCCGAGCTGCGCACCCACGTGCGCGAGCTCACCGACGAGCTCGCCGAGACCATCGAGCTGCGGCGCACCGAGGGGTTCGAGGCCGCTCGCGAGGTCGTGGCCACCGACCGCGGGCGCACCGCCATGCGCCGCGTCGAGGCCATCCTCACGCGCCTGGAGGAGCAGGAGCGCGCCGAGCTGGCCACGCGGCAGGCCGAGAGCGCCGCCGGTGCGGACACCTCCCGCCGGCTCATCCTCGGCGGGATGGCCGCCAGCGTGCTGCTGGCCGCCCTCGGCGCCTGGTGGGTCACCCGCTCGGTCGTGCGGCCCGTCGCCCGCGTCACCGCCGCCGCGCAGCGCCTCGCCACGGGCAGGCTCACCCAGCCGGCGGAGGTATCCGGGCCCCGCGAGATCGCCCAGATGGCCGCCGCCGTGAACGACTCCGTCGCGGTGCTCACCGCCGCGCGCGACGAGGCGCTCGCCGCCGCGTCGGCGAAGTCGGCGTTCCTCGCGACGATGAGCCACGAGATCCGCACGCCCATGAACGCCGTCATCGGGATGACCGACCTGCTGCTGGAGACGGAGCTGCGCCCCGACCAGCGCGAGCTGGCCGAGACGGTCCGCGACTCCGGCGACGCCCTGCTCGGCATCATCAACGACATCCTCGACTTCTCCAAGATCGAGGCGGGTGAGCTGGAGCTCGACCGCGAGCCGTTCTCCGTGCGCACCTGCGTCGAGAGCACCCTGGCGCTGCTCGGGCACTCCGCGGCCGTCAAGGGCCTGGAGCTCATCGGGCACGTCGACGACTCCACCCCCGAGATGCTCCAGGGCGACGCCGGCAGGCTGCGGCAGGTCCTGGTGAACCTGGTGAGCAACGCGGTGAAGTTCACCGAGCACGGCGAGGTTGCCGTGACGGTGACCGGCGAGCGCCTCGCCGCCCCGGGCGGCGGGCCCGTTCGCCTGCGTGTCGCGGTGCGCGACACCGGTATCGGGATCCCCGCCGACCGCATGGACAGGCTGTTCCGGTCCTTCAGCCAGGTGGACTCCTCCACGACGCGCATCTACGGCGGCACGGGCCTCGGCCTGGCGATCAGCCGCCGGCTCGCGCACGCGATGGGCGGCGACCTGACCGTCGACAGCCTGCCCGGCGTGGGCTCCACCTTCACCCTCACCGTCGTGCTGCCCGAGTCCCACGGCGCCCCGGCGCCGCAGGGTCCCGGTGCGGGCGCCGCCCTCACCGGCCGCACCGCCCTCGTCGTCGACGACAACGCCACGAACCGGCGGGTGCTCACGCTGCAGCTGCAGAGCTGGGGCGTGGAGTGCACGGACGTCAGCTCCGCGGCGGAGGCCCTGGCCCTCCTCGCCGGCGGTGCCTCGTACGACGTGGCGCTGCTGGACATGCAGATGCCGGGCACCAACGGCGAGCAGCTCGCCTGCGCGCTGCGGGAGCTGCCCGCCGGCCGCGAGCTGCCGCTGGTCCTGCTCACGAGCGTCCACTGGCGCCCGGAGGGCGAGCGTGCGCGGCTGTTCGACGCCGTGCTGACCAAGCCCGCCCGCGGCGGTGTCCTGCGCGAGCGGCTCCTGGAGCTGCTGGCCCCGCGGCCCGCAGGTGCCGCGCCGGTGCCGGCCGCGGGGGACGCGGAGGAGGAGCCGCTGCGGGTCCTGCTGGCGGAGGACAACCTCGTCAACCAGAAGGTCGCGCAGCTCATGCTCGCCAAGCTCGGCCACGCCGTCGACACGGTCGACAACGGCCGCGAGGCGGTGGAGGCCATGGGGCGCAAGGACTACGACGTGGTCCTGATGGACCTGCACATGCCGGAGATGGACGGCCTGGAGGCGACCCGCGCCATCCGGGCGCAGATCCCGCAGCAGCGCCAGCCCCGCATCGTCGCGCTCACGGCCAGCGTCCTGATGGAGGACCGCAACGCCTGCACCCGGGCGGGCATGGACCACTACCTGAGCAAGCCGGTGCGCTCGCGCGACCTGGAGAGCGTGCTGGACACCCTGCGCCCGGGGCGCACCCCGGCGCCGGCGTCCGGCCCCGCGCCGGCGTCCGGCCCCGCGCCGGCGTCCGGCCCCGCGCCGGCGCCCGCGCCGGCCGGGCCGCAGCCGGGGACGGGCGCGCGCCCGGAGTCGGAGGCGCTGCTGGAGGCCGAGGTCCGCGCCCGCGTCGAGGAGCTCGGCGGGGTCGCCACCCCGGAGGACCGCGCGCTGTTCGCGCAGCTGCTGTCCTCCTTCGTCGGCCGCGCCCCGGAGACGGTCGCGGACCTCGGGCAGGCCCTGGCGGCGGGGGACGCGGAGCGGGCCACCAAGCTCGCCCACGCCCTGAAGGGCTCGGCGGGGAACCTGGGCGCCGGGCACCTGTCCGCCCTGTGCGCGCAGCTGGAGGCGCGGGGCCGGGCGGGGGACCTGCCGGACCCCGCGGTCCTGCCCCGCGACCTGCTCGACGCGCTGGACGAGGCGTGCCGCGTCCTCACCGCGCTGGCGGAGGAGTTCGGCGCGGGCGCCCCCGCCGAGACCGTCGGGGCGGGCGCCGACTGGTGACGTCCGCGCGCCCCCGTCCGCGTCCGGCACGGCTCCGCCGGTGCGGGATGCGGACGGGGTCGCGTTCGACACCGGCGGGGGCCGCGTCGTAGCGTGACCCGGCCACCGCCGCCCCGCACGGGCCCGGTGGTGCCCCACCCATCCAGAGCGGCCGAGAGACCTGGCTCGACGACGCCGCAGCAACCCCCCGCACGCGCGGGCGCGGGTGCTACCGCCGGGACCGATGGAGGAACGAGCATGGCCCCGACCGTCGTCGCACGCCCCGCCGCGCCCGCGGCCGTCCCGCACGCAGCGCCCGCCGCCCTCCTGCCCGGGCTGCGGGCGGTGCGGGTGCGCCTCGGCGACGAGCTCGCCCGGCCCCTGCTGGAGGGCCTCGCCCACGAGTACCGCGACCTCCTGGGCCACCCCGCGGAGGCGGTGGACGCGGAGCTGGCCTCGGTGCCGGCGGAGGAGCTCGACGCCCCGCGCGGCTGCCTGCTGGTCCTGCTGGCCGGCGGGGAGGTCGTCGCGGGCGGTGCGTACCGGCGCGCGCCGCAGGCCGGGGCGCCCGGCAGGGGCCGTGCCGTCGCGGAGCTCAAGCGCATCTGGACGGCTCCCTCCGCCCGCCGGCTCGGTCTGGGCCGCCTCGTGGTCGCGGAGCTGGAGCGGCGCGCGGCGGCCGCCGGGTACGCGGAGCTGCACCTCACGACAGGCGCGCGCCAGCACGCCGCGCAGGCGCTGTACGCGTCCGCCGGGTACGTGCGCGGGGAGGAGCTCCTGCCCGGGCCGGGGCTCGACCCGGTGGTGGCGTTCCGCAAGGTGCTCCGCCGCGCCGCGCCCGGGGAGCGGACGGACGTGCGGGGGGACCTGCTGCCGCTGCCGCGGCGGGTTCAGCCCGCCGCCTGAGCGCCCCCGCGCGTCGCCTCGATCCGGGCGACGACCTCGTCGGCCATCGCCCGCAGCTCGGCCAGTTCCGCCGCGGAGAACTCCCGGGCCTCGGTGCCCAGCACGCAGTAGTTGCCCAGCACGTGCCCGCGCGAGGTGACCAGCGGAGCGCCGGCGTAGCTGCGGAACCCGTCGACGGTGACCAGCGGGTTGCCCGACTGCGCCGGGTCGGCGGTGGTGTCGGGCACGACGTACGGCTCGCGGGTGCGCACCGACGTCGCGCAGAACGACCACTCCACGGGGGTGCCGCCGACCTCGGCGAGCCAGCCGTCGACGCCGTGGCTGCCCGCGAGGAACTGCGCGTCGTACAGCACCACGGTCACCAGCCCCACGGGGAGGCCGAAGCGCTCGGCCGCGCGGCGGGCGAAGTCGTCCAGCTCTTCCTTCGCGGTGTCGGAGAACAGGTCCAGCTCGGAGATCTCCGCGATGCGGTCGAGGTCCCGGACGGGGTCGGCGGCGCGGTCGGTGCTCACCGGTCCGCACCCCCCGCCCGGTCCGCGTCCTGCGCCCCGTCGGTGCCCGCCGTCCGCGCCAGGGCCCGGTAGGTCTCCAGCCGCACCCACAGCGAGCGCCCGAGGACGCCGAGGACACCACCGCGGGCGCGCACGGCCGCCACCAGGGCGGCGACGCCGTCCGGGCCGGCCTCGGCGGCGGCCGGGTCCACCCCCGCGGTGGCGCACAGCGCGGCCCACGTGCCGTCCACGTCCCCGCCGGCCCGCGCCACCGCGGCCCGCACGTCGGCCAGGGTCGGCGCCGCCAGGCCGTACCCGGGGATCGTCGTCGCTGCCGCCATCGGTCGGTGCCTCCCTGCCGGGCCGGGTCCCGGGCCCGGCGGCTCGCGCCGCGCCCGCTCGGCCACAGTCTGCCCGGCCCGCGCCCCCGCGCGGCGGGATCCGCCGTCCGGGTCCCGCGGTGGCGGTGCCGTTCAGGTGGACCGCGGGGCGTGCCGATGGGACGGGTGACGTCCCGCACCGGCGGACGGGCCGACGGAGGGGGAGAGGTGCGCACCGAACGCACGGCCGCGCTGGCGCGCAGCGCCGCCTTCGCCGTCCTGTTCTGCGTCGCGGTGTACCTCGGGCGCCTGACCGTCATGGACGGCACCAGCCTCAGCCTCGTCTGGCCCGCCGCGGGGGTCGCGGCCCTCTGGTTCGCCGCGCAGCGCGCGGCCGGGACCCGGGTGTTCGACCTCGCGGCGCTCGCGGCCGCCACCCTCCTGCTCAACGTCGCGACGGGTTCGTCCTGGCTCCTCGCGGCGTGCTTCGTCGTCGCGAACGTCGTGCAGGTCACGGTGTTCGGCGCGCTGTTCGCGCGCTGGTGCCCGCAGGCCTGGGGAGCGGGGGGCCGGGAGGCGCTGACGGGCAGCGGGCAGCTCGCCCGCCTGCTGGCGGCGGCGACCGTCGGCACCGCCGCCGGCTGCGCCCTCGGGCCGACGTCGGTGTGGCTCCTCACCGGGCACTGGTCGTGGCTGACCGCCGCGGTGTGGATGACCCGCAACACCGCCTCCGTCGTCCTCGTCGCCGCGGTCGGCTTCCGCGTCGGCGCGGTACTCACCGCCCGCCGGGCACGGCGCCGCGGGACCCGCGCGGCACGGGTGCCCGTGCTCTGGCCGACCGGCTGGCGGCTCGTGGAGCTGGCCGCCGTGGGCGCCGCCTCGGCGATCGCCTACGGCCTGCTGTTCGGCCTCCTCGACGGCCTGCCGGTCGCCTTCCCCCTGCTGGTGCTCACCATCTGGGTGGCGGTGCGCTTCGACACCACGATCGTCGCGGTGCACAGCCTGCTCACCGGGATCGCGGCCGTCCTGTTCACCCTCGCCGGGAACGGCCCGTTCGCCACGATCGGCGACGACGCGACCCGGGCCCTCGTCGTGCAGGCCTACGTCGGCCTCGTCGCCGCCGTGGGGCTCGCCCTGGCCCTGGGACGCGACGAGCGCGACGTCCTCGTCGCCCAGGTGCGGGCGCGCGCCGACGAGGCCGACGAGCAGCGCACGCTCGCCGAGATCGCGATGGCCGAGGCCGAGGCCCGCTCCGAGCTGGCCGAGACCCTCACCGACGCCGTGGACGTCGGCATCGTCGTCGCCGGCGCCGACGGGCGCCTGGTGCAGTTCAACCGGACGGCACGCGCCTGGCACGGGCTCGACGCCGACGCCTCCCTGGACCCGCGCGAGCACGCCGGGGTCTACGGCCTGCGCGGCCCCGACGGGCGTACCCCGCTGCGGGAGGAGGACGTCCCGCTGACCCGGGCCCTGCGCGAGGGGTCCGTGCACGGCGCCGAGATCGTCCTCGCCCCCGTCGGCCGCGAGGCCGTCGTCGTCGTCTGTTCCGGCCGCGCCATGCACCGCGCGGACGGCACCCTCCTCGGCGCGGTCGTCGCCATGACCGACGTCACCGCCGCGCGCGCCCGGCAGCGGGAGCTGGAGGCCACCGCCGCCGAGCTCGCCGAGCGCTCCGCCCAGCTCACGTCCGCCGTGGCGGAGCTGGAGCGCTCCAACGCCGACCTCGCGCACTTCGCCGGCGTCGCCAGCCACGACCTGAACTCCCCGCTCACCGTCGTCGCCGGCTACCTGGAGATGATCGGTGAGACCTACGGGGAGGAGCTGGGCGCGCAGGGCCGCGACTGGGTCGGGACCGCCCTGAAGGGCACCGGCCGGATGAAGGACCTGATCTCCGCGCTGCTCGCGCACGCCAAGGCCGGCGGGAGCTCCGGCGCCCGCGAGGCCACCGACGTGCGGGACGTGTTCGACCAGGCGCTGCTGGACCTGCGCGCGCCCGTCGTGGCCGCGCGCGCCCGGGTCGCCGCCGGCCCGCTGCCCACGCTGTGGTGCGACCCGGTGCTGCTGCGGCAGCTGCTGCAGAACCTCATCGGCAACGCCGTGAAGTACCGCGCGCCCGGACGCCCCTGCCTGGTCGCGCTGAGCGCGGAACCGTCCGCCGACGGCTGGACGTTCTCCGTCACCGACAACGGCGTCGGCATCCCCGAGGAACTGCGGGCCCACGTGTTCGGGATGTTCGCGCAGGTCGACCCCGCGGCCCGCACCGGTCACGGCATCGGCCTGGCCACCTGCCAGCGGATCGTGGAGCGTCACGGCGGGCGCATCTGGGTGGAGGGGACGCCCGGCGGTGGTACCACCGTGCGGTTCACGCTGCCGCAGCGGGACCCCGAGCGCGCCGCCCCGTCCGGCGACGCGCCCGCGGGAGCCGTCGCCGGGCAGGAGGTGCCCCTTCCGCTCACCGCCTGAGCCGGCGTCGTCCGCCTACCCTGGAGGCGGCCGCGGGTCCCGCGGCGGGGGCCGCGGGGCCCGGACGGCGGGTACGGGGAGGGCGCGGTGCCGGAGCAGGGGCGCGGCGGCGCGCCGGGCGAGGGCGTCCTCGCCTCCTCGCTCGTGGAGGACATCGCCGGCTGGGAGGGGTGGTCGGGCGCCCCGTGGGGCCGGCTGCGCTACCGCATCGTCGACCACACCCTGGAGAAGGTCTGCCGCACGATCTCCGGCCGTCCCCTGCGGGTCCTCGACGCCGGGGGCGGCGACGGCAGCGACTCGGTGCCGCTGGCCCGGCGCGGCCACCTCGTGACGGTCCTGGACACCTCGCCGGTGCTGCTGGAGCGCGCCCGGGCGGCGGCCGCCGCGGCGGGGGTGGCCGGGCGGGTGCGCACCGTGGACGCCGACCTGGAGGACCTCACGGCGCTGGCCGCGCTCACGTCCCGGCGCGAGGGCGGCTCGGGCTCCTTCGACCTGGTCCTGTGCCACGACGTGCTCCAGCACCGCCCCGGCGGGCAGGAGCAGGTGCACGCCGACGTGGCCACCCTCGTGCGGTCGGTGCGCCGGGGCGGCTGCGTCTCGCTGCTGGCCTCCAACCCCGCCGGTGACGTCCTGGCCGCCGTGGTGCGCCGGCACGACCTGCCCGGCGCGCTGCACCTGCTCGACGCCTCCGCCGCGCACGACCCGGTGCTCGACCGGGAGGTGCAGCGGGTCCCGCCCGAGCTGGCCGAGGAGGCGCTGGGCGCGGCCGGCTGCAGCGTGGACTTCCGCTTCGGCATCCGCTGCTTCACCGACCTCGTCGACGACGACAGCCGCAAGGCCGAGCACGGCTTCTACCGGGACCTGGAGCGCCTGGAGCTGCAGGCGTGCGACCGGGAGCCGTACCTGCGCACCGCCCGCTCCTGGCAGCTCGTCGGCAGGCGCCGCGCCTGAGGGCCCCCGCCGCGGCGCGGGGCCGGCGGGGGGAGGCCCGGTTGACAGCACCGGTACCCCACGCCCTAACCTCAGGCCCGACAACCATCAAGAGCGGCCGAGAGTCCTGGCTCGACGACGCCGCAGCAACCCCCCGGCAACGGGTGAGGGTGCTCCTGCCGGGGACGATGGAGGGAACCATGGACGGGCCGCTGACGGGGCGCGGCGTGCTGCCCCTGCGCAGGCGCCGGCACGTCGACCTGTGCCGCAGCGTCACCACCGCCTGTCCGCGCTGAGCCGTCCCCACCACCCGCACCCGCACCGGTCCGGGCCGCCCCGGCGGCCGTGCCCGGTGCCGGCGGTGCCCCACGACCCGCCCACCCGAAGAACCCACCCGCACGAGGAGATCCGCATGACGCAGACCGACGACCGCGCCACCGCCCACCCGGCCGACACCAGCGAGCCGAGGTTCGCCGAGTACGCGAACCCCGGGCGCCTCGTGAGCACGGGCTGGCTGGCCGAGCGGCTGGGCAGCGAGGGCCTCGTCGTGGTCGAGAGCGACGAGGACGTCCTGCTCTACGACACCGGGCACATCCCCGGCGCCGTGAAGGTCGACTGGCACACCGAGCTCAACGATCCCGTCACCCGCGACTACCTCGACTCCGAGAAGTTCGCGGAGCTGCTCTCCCGCAAGGGCATCAAGCGCACCGACACCGTCGTCTTCTACGGCGACAAGAACAACTGGTGGGCCGCGTACGCGCTGTGGGTTTTCACCCTCTTCGGCCACGAGGACGTCCGCCTGCTCGACGGCGGCCGCACCAAGTGGGAGGCCGAGGGCCGCGAGTACACCCGCGAGGTCCCCGAGCGCGAGGCCGCCGAGTACCCCGTGGTGGAGCGGAACGACGAGGCCATCCGCGCGTTCAAGGAGGACGTGCTCGCCCACCTCGGCGGCGCCCTCATCGACGTGCGCTCCCCGCAGGAGTACACCGGCGAGCGCACCCACATGCCCGACTACCCGCAGGAGGGCACCCTGCGCGGCGGGCACATCCCCGGCGCCGCGAGCGTGCCGTGGGCCCGCGCGGCCGCCGAGGACGGCACGTTCAAGCCGCGCGCGGAGCTGGAGGCGATCTACTTCCAGGAGGCCGGGCTGACCCCGGAGACCGAGACGATCGCCTACTGCCGCATCGGTGAGCGCTCCTCGCACACCTGGTTCGTGCTGAAGCACCTGCTGGGCCTGCAGAACGTGCGCAACTACGACGGCTCCTGGACCGAGTGGGGCAACGCGGTGCGCGTGCCGATCGTCACCGGTTCCGAGCGCGGCAGCGTCCCCGGCCGCTGACCTCCTGCCGACCGGCGGCCGGCGCCGGCGCACGGAACCCCTCCACCCACCGGGTGGAGGGGTTCCGTCGTCCCGGGCCGGGACCGCCCGCGCCCGGTGGACCCGCGGTTTCCGGGTCGCGGGCGGCACACGGAACGGAACGGAACGGCACGGTGCGGCGCGGGACGCAGGGCGCGCGAGGCTCACGCCACGTCGAGGCGGCGCCGGTGGCGGCGGGGCAGGCGCGGGGCGGGCCGGGGCGGGAGTTCCGCGGGTGGTTCTGCCCCGGGCGCTGCGGGGGTCGTGCGGACGACGAGCCGGGTCGCGGAGCCGGGCAGGAGTTCCGCGGCGGCCTCCGTGAGGTGGTCCGCCAGGGCGAACAGCTCGGCCGCCGTCGCCGGGTGGTCGTCGTCCACGCTGATCGTGACGGTGATGCCCCGGGTCCCCATCAGGCACCGTCCGGTTCCGCGGTGTGCACAGCGCCCGGTTCCCGCGCGCCGGCGAGCGCGCCGGCGGGGACGGTGTGGGGGCTGCCCGGCCCCGCGGCCCTCGCCCGGGCCCGTGCCGTGGCGACGGTCGGGCGGCGTGGGGGTGCGGGACGGATGCCGGCCACGTCGTCCCCGAGCTCCGGGCGGTACGGCACCCCGCGTCGCGAGCCGACGTGCACCACGAGCGGGACGGGGCCGGGCAGTCCGGGCGGTCCCGGGGCGCGGGGGCCTGCGCCGACGACGCAGACGGTGCGCGGCGGTGGGGACGCGGGGACGACGGGCGGGTTCGCGGACGGCGGGGAGGGCGGCACAGGGGTCTCCGGCGGGAGGCGACCGCCCGGGGGCGGCACCGGTGGTGCACCCGGGGGCGATGCTCCGGCGGGAGCGGTCGTGCCGCGGCGGGTGCGGGGTCAGCCGGAGGGACAGGTGGAGGCGTGGACGCGGCCCAGGTCGATGTGCCGGCGCCGGATGCGCGGCGCGTCCACGTACCCGCGGAGGTCGTCGCGGTCGAGCATGCCCGTCTCCCATCGGTCCTGGCGGTAGCACCCTCGTCCGGAGGCCGGGGGGTTGCTGCGGCGTCGTCGAGCCAGGTCTCTCAGCCGCTCTGGATGGTCTCGGCCGAACCCTAGCGCTCCCGCCGTCGCGGAGGCCAGACATCCGGCGGGCACCGTGGCGGGGCCCGGCCGCCCCGCACGCGGGCCACCGGTCCGCACGACTGCCGGGGCGGGCTCGGGGAGGACCTCGTGCCGGCCCCCGCCGTCGCTGCAGGTGACGTCGGGGTCCCTGTGAGAGACTGCGAACGGCTGTCCGTGCACTTCACCGGGCGGGCGGCCCGAGGACGCGAACGCCGTGCCGTGCACGACGCCCGGTTCCGCGCCGCCGCCGCCATCCGCGGCACCGGCCGGCGCGGGGGCGGAGAGGCGGCGCGGGGAGTGGGGTTGTCGACCACGGACCGCCGTCCCCGGCCCGGTTGGGGCGACGCGGCACCGGCCGCGAGCCCCCACCGGGTAGCCACACGACTTCCGTCGGGTGCGGGACGACCCGCCCGACGACAGGAACGAGCACGCCACGTCCGGCGACGGCTCCCGGTGTCGTCACCGGCCGGGGCACAGGAGAGCCCGCGACCATGCAGGACGACACACAGGACGAGACGCAGGGCGACCAGCCGGGCACGGGCTACGACAGCCCCCCGCCCGCCGACGCCGGCACCCCGCCCGAGACGACGACCCGGCCCCGCCGGCGCCGCGCCGCCAGCCGCCCCGCCGGCCCGCCCGTGGACGCCCCGGCCCCGGCTCCGGCGTCCACCGTGGAGGCCGGGGTGACGGCCGCCGCGCCGCAGGACGGCCCGGTGACCGCCGAGGCCCCGCCCGCCGAGTTGCCGGCCGCTGAGCTGCCGGTTCCCGCCGAGGTCCCGGCGGTCCCCGAGCCGGCCGCCGAGACCCCGGTGACCGCCGAGGCGGCCGTGAAGCGCCGGCCGCGGCGGGCCACGAAGAAGACCTCCGCCCCCGTGGTGGAGCAGGCCGGGACCGCTCCCGCGGCATCGCCGGAGCAGGCACCGGAGCAGGCACTGGAGCAGGCACTGGAGCAGGCGCCCGAGCAGGCGCCCGAGCAGGCGCCCGAGCAGGCGCCCGGTGCGGTCGTCGGGACCGACGTCCCCGCGGACGCCCCGCAGGTCGAGGCGGCCACCGTCACGCGGCCCCGGACCCGCGCACGCCGCGCAACCCGCAAGGTCGCCGCTCCCGTCCCGGCGGAGACCCCCACGGCGGAGGCCCAGGTCCCTGCCGTCGCCACCGAGGCCCCAGTCGTGGAGGCCGACCAGGCCGGCGACCTCGACGCCGAGGTCGCGGCCTCCGCGGCGACGGACGCGGCGGCGTCGGCCGCCGACTCCACCCGGCCTGACGTGCGCGCCGACGTCGCCACGGGCGCCGGGCTCCCCACCAGCGTGCAGCCGGAGATCGCGGCCGAGGTGGCCGAGGCCCTCGCGGCGCTCGCCACCACCGGCGACGCCGGGGCCCGCTCCGCCGGCGCGGACGCCGACGAGGAGGACGCCCTCGCGGACCTGCCGCCGGCCGCCCGCGCCACCGCGCTGTTCTTCCAGGCCCCGGAGCCGGACGCCACCCCCCGCCGCAGCCGCCGGGCGTCCTCGCCCGCCGGGCCGCCGGTGCTCGTGCGCGAGGAGAGCCCCGACGACGACGAGGACGACGAGGCGACCGGTGCCGAGGACGGCGCCGACGTGGACGACGCCGACGACGCCGAGGACTCGCCCCGCCGCCGGCGCCGCCGCGGTGGCCGCGGCCGGCGCAGCCGCCAGCGTGACGAGGACGGCTCCGAGGAGCCGGTGGGCGAGGACGACGAGCCCGCCGGTGCCGAGGGCGACGACGAGAGCGACGAGGAGACCCCCGACGAGGTGGTCGCCGGCGCCGAGGACGGCGCCGGCCGGGGCAGCCGCCGGCGCCGCCGCGGCCGCTCCCGCTCCGGTGCCGACGCCACCGACCCCGGTGCGGACCCCGGTGCCGACCCTGGCGCGGACGCGACGGCCGACGCGACGGCCGACGCGGGGACCGGTGCGGACGAGGACGACGAGGACGACGCGGACGGCGAGGGGGACACCGCCGAGGCCGGCTCGAGCCGCCGCCGCCGTCGCCGTCGTCGCCGCAGCGGCAGCGACGCCGGTGACGAGCCGGCCCCCGACGACCCGCCGAACACCGTCGTGCGGGTCCGCGAGCCCCGCCGCAGCGCCGCCCGCACCGGTGAGGACGAGATCACCGGGCTGAAGGGCTCCACGCGGCTGGAGGCCAAGAAGCAGCGCCGCCGGGAGGGCCGCGAGGCCGGGCGCCGCCGCACGATCCTCACCGAGGCCGAGTTCCTCGCGCGCCGCGAGAGCGTCGAGCGGGTCATGGTCGTCCGCGAGCGCGAGGGGCGCACCCAGATCGGGGTGCTGGAGGACGGGCTGCTCGTCGAGCACTACGTCGCGCGCCAGCAGCAGGCCGGCATGGTCGGCAACGTCTACCTCGGCCGGGTGCAGAACGTGCTGCCCAGCATGGAGGCCGCCTTCGTCGACGTCGGCAAGGGCCGCAACGCCGTGCTGTACGCGGGCGAGGTGAACTGGGACGCGGCGGGGCTGGAGGGCCAGCCCAAGCGGATCGAGGTGGCGCTGAAGTCCGGCGACAGCGTCCTCGTCCAGGTCACCAAGGACCCCGTGGGGCACAAGGGTGCACGCCTGACCAGCCAGATCTCGCTGCCCGGCCGCTACCTGGTCTACGTGCCGCGGGGCTCGATGACGGGTATCAGCCGCAAGCTGCCCGACACCGAGCGGGCGCGGCTGAAGAAGGTCCTGAAGAAGGTGGTGCCCGAGGGCGCCGGCGTCATCGTCCGCACCGCCGCGGAGGGCATCAGCGAGGAGGAGCTGGCGGCGGACGTCGAGCGCCTGAAGGCCCGCTGGGAGGAGATCCAGGCCAAGGCCTCCGGCAGCGCCCCGTCCCTGCTGCACGGCGAGCCCGACCTCACCGTGCGGGTCGTGCGGGACGTCTTCAACGAGGACTTCAGCGAGCTCATCGTCTCCGGCGGCCAGGCCTGGCGCACGGTGCACGACTACGTGGCCTCCGTCGCCCCGGACCTGCTGCCGCGGGTGCGGGCCTGGGACTCCACCGAGGACGTGTTCGCGGCCCACCGCATCGACGAGCAGCTCGCCAAGGCGCTGGACCGCAAGGTCTACCTGCCCTCCGGCGGCTCCCTCGTCATCGACCGCACCGAGGCCATGACGGTCGTCGACGTCAACACCGGCAAGTTCATCGGCGCCGGCGGGAACCTCGAGGAGACGGTCACCCGGAACAACCTCGAGGCGGCGGAGGAGATCGTCCGCCAGCTCCGGCTGCGCGACGTCGGCGGGATCATCGTCATCGACTTCATCGACATGGTCCTGGAGTCCAACCGCGACCTGGTCCTGCGCCGGCTCACCGAGTGCCTCGGGCGGGACCGCACGAAGCACCAGGTGGCGGAGGTGACGTCCCTGGGCCTGGTCCAGATGACGCGCAAGCGGGCCGGGCAGGGCCTGCTGGAGGCGTTCAGCGAGACGTGCGAGGCGTGCGCCGGCCGCGGGGTGGTCATCCACGACGAGCCGGTGGAGAAGCGTGCCGCGCAGGTGCCCGGCCCCGCGCCGGCCGCGGGCCCGGCGTCCTCCGGCGGCGGGCGGCGCGGCCGCTCCGGCGCGGCGGGTGGCGGGCGCGCGGCGGTGGGCGTCGTGGAGGCGCCCGCGGCGGAGGAGACGGCCGGTGACGACGCCGCCGGAGCCCCGCGGCCCGTACCACGCCCCGGCCCGCTGCCGGCGCTGTGAGGGGCGCCCCGCCGCCACCGGTCCTCCCGGTGGCGGCGGGGCGAACTCCCGGTGAGGGGCCGGTTTGACCCGGCTCCCGCCGCATCCGTAGTGTTGTCCCCTGGCGCGTGTGCTCGTGCCCATCCGTCCAGCCGTTGTGTGCCAGCCGTGATCGCGGCGGGCCGGGCCAGCTGGGCCCCGCACCACCAGAGAGTTCGTCGAGAGAAACGGGTCCGTTGTGTACGCGATCGTCCGCGCCGGTGGCCGGCAGGAGAAGGTCTCGGTCGGCGACATGCTGATCATCGACCGCGTGTCGGGTGAGAAGGGCGCGACCATCGAGCTGCAGCCCCTGCTCCTCGTCGACGGCACCACGGTGACCACCGACGCGTCGGCGCTGTCCGGCGTGAAGGTGCGCGCCGAGGTGGTCGAGGAGACCAAGGGCCCCAAGATCACCATTCTCAAGTACAAGAACAAGACCGGGTACCGCAAGCGGCAGGGCCACCGGGCCAAGCTGACCCGCGTCAAGGTCACCGGCATCGGGGAGTGACGACAGTCCCATGGCACACAAGAAGGGCGCGAGCTCCTCGCGCAACGGTCGTGACTCCAACGCTCAGCGCCTCGGCGTGAAGCGCTTCGGCGGTCAGGCGGTCAACGCCGGCGAGATCCTCGTCCGGCAGCGCGGCACGCACTTCCACCCCGGCGACGGTGTGGGACGCGGCGGCGACGACACCCTGTTCGCCCTCGTGGCCGGAGCCGTGCAGTTCGGCACCCGCCGCGGTCGCAAGGTCGTCAACATCGTCGCCGCGGGCGAGTGACACCTCTGCACGCATGACGTCCGTCGCAGGACGGGGAGGGGCGGGCCGGTCCACCGGTCCGCCCCTTCGTCGTGCCGGACCCCATCCCGCGGAACCCCCGCACAGCGCACCAGGAGAACACCATGACGTCCTTCGTCGACCGCGTCGTCCTGCACGTCGCCGGCGGTGACGGGGGGCACGGCTGCGCCTCCGTGCACCGCGAGAAGTTCAAGCCCCTCGGCGGGCCCGACGGCGGCAACGGCGGCCGGGGCGGCAGCGTGACGCTGGAGGTCGACCCGCAGACCACGACGCTGCTGGAGCACCACCACCGCCCGCACCGGCGCGCTGGCAGCGGCCGGCCCGGCCACGGCAGCCACCGCAACGGCGCCGACGGCGACGACATCGTCGTGCCGGTCCCGGAGGGCACCGTCGTGCGCACCGCGGGCGGCGAGCTGCTCGCCGACATGATCGGTGTCGGCACCCGGTTCGTCATCGCGGAGGGCGGCCGCGGCGGCCTCGGCAACGCGGCGCTGGCCTCCCCGCGCCGCAAGGCCCCCGGCTTCGCGCTGCTGGGCGAGCCGGGCGAGAGCCGCGACGTCGTCCTGGAGCTCAAGACGGTCGCCGACGTCGCCCTCGTCGGCTACCCCAGCGCCGGCAAGTCCAGCCTCATCGCCGCGATCTCCGCGGCCCGGCCCAAGATCGCCGACTACCCGTTCACCACCCTCGTGCCGAACCTCGGCGTCGTCGAGGCCGGCGACGTGCGCTTCACCGTCGCCGACGTCCCCGGGCTCATCCCCGGGGCCAGCCAGGGCCGCGGGCTCGGGCTGGAGTTCCTCCGCCACGTCGAGCGCTGCTCCGTCCTCGTCCACGTCCTCGACGGGGCCTCGCTGGAGAGCGACCGCGACCCCGTCAGCGACCTGCGCGTCATCGAGGAGGAGCTGGCCGCCTACAGCGTGGGGGAGGGCGGCATCCCCCTCGGGGACCGCCCCCGCATCATCGCCATCAACAAGGCCGACGTCCCCGACGCCCGCGACATGGCCGACATCGTCCGCGCGGAGCTGGAGACCACCGGCGCGCCGGTGTACGTGGTCTCCGCCGTCTCCCACGCCGGCCTGCGGGAGCTGACGTTCGCGATGGCCGACCTGGTGGCGAAGGCGCGCGCCGCCGCCCCGCCGCCCGAGCCCACCCGGGTCGTGCTGCGACCCAGGGCGGTGGACGACGAGGGGTTCACCGTCACCCGCCAGGAGACCGAGGACGGCGAGCGCTTCGTGGTGCTCGGCGGCAAGCCCGAGCGCTGGGTCCGCCAGACCGACTTCTCCAACGACGAGGCCGTCGGCTACCTCGCCGACAGGCTCGCGCGGGCGGGCGTGGAGGAGGCGCTGTTCGAGGCGGGCGCCGTCGCCGGCGCGGAGGTCGTCATCGGCGGCGGGCCCGACGCCGTCGTCTTCGACTGGGAGCCCACCCTGGTGTCGGGTGCAGGGGTCCTCGGCCAGCGGGGCAGCGACCTGCGCCTGGAGGAGTCCGTCCGTCCCACCCGCGCCGCCAAGCGGGAGCAGGAGCGGGAGCGGCGGGCCTCCAAGGCCGCGGCCCGCGCCGAGCTGGACGCCGAGCGCCGCGCCGGGCACTGGGCGGCCCCCGACGTGGGGGCGACGCCCGGCGGCGGTCCCGGGGAGGCGGGCGGTCCCGAGGAGGCGGGCGGGGTCGAGGTCGCGGACGGGCGGGAGTGAGCGCCGGCACCGAGCGTGCCGGGTCCGAGGCGGGGCGCGAGCAGCTCGCCACCGCCCGGCGCGTCGTGGTGAAGGTGGGTTCCTCCTCCCTCACCACGGCCACCGGTGGCCTCGACGCGCCCCGTCTGGAGGCGCTCGTCGCGGTCCTGGCCGCCCGCCGCGCCGCGGGCGGGGAGGTCGTGCTCGTCTCCTCCGGTGCCATCGCCGCCGGTCTCGCCCCGCTGGGCATGGACCGCCGCCCCCGCGACCTCGCCAGCCAGCAGGCCGCCGCCAGCGTCGGGCAGGGCCTGCTGCTGGCCCGCTACACCGCCGCCTTCGCGCTGGCGGGCCTGACCGTGGGTCAGGTGCTCCTCACCGCCGACGACGTGGCGCGCCGCAGCCACTACGCCAACGCGCGGCGCACGCTGGAGCGGCTGCTGGCCCTCGGGGTGCTGCCGGTCGTCAACGAGAACGACACCGTCGCCACCCACGAGATCCGCTTCGGCGACAACGACCGCCTCGCCGCCCTCGTGGCGCACCTCGTGCGGGCCGACGCCCTGGTGCTGCTCTCGGACGTGGACGCGCTGTACGACGCGCCCCCGCAGCGCCCCGGCGCCCGCCGCATCCCCGAGGTCCGCACCCCCGAGGACCTCCGCGGGGTGCGCATCGGCAGCAGCGGTAGCGGCGTCGGCACGGGCGGCATGACGACGAAGGTGGAGGCCGCCTCCCTGGCCGTCTCCGCCGGGGTCCCCGCCCTCGTCACGTCCGCCCCGCTGGCCGCCGAGGCCCTGGCCGGCGCGGACGTCGGCACCTGGTTCGCCGTGCACGGCGGCGGCCGCGGGCGCCGCCCCAGCTCGCGCATGCTGTGGCTGGCGCACGCCGCGGCGCCGGCCGGCCGGCTCGTCCTGGACGACGGGGCCGTGCGCGCCGTGCGCACCGGCCGCTCCTCGCTGCTGCCCGCCGGGGTCACCACCGTGCAGGGGGACTTCCGGGCGGGTGACCCGGTGGACCTGGTCGGCGGAAACGGCCACGCCCTGGCCCGCGGGCTGGTGAACTACTCGTCGGAGGAGCTGCCGGGGATGCTGGGGTGCAGCACCCGCGAGCTCGCGCGGCGGCTGGGCTCCGGCTACGAGCGCGAGGTCGTGCACCGCGACCACCTCGTGCTCCTGCCGGACGGCGACGCGGTGTCGCGGTGAGCACGCGACGGAGGGCGGGGACCGCATGAGCGACGTGCAGCTGTGGTCGGTGACGCTGACGCTCGCCGGTGAGCCGGTGGACGTGGCGGGGCTGCGGGCGTCGCTGGAGCGGCTGCTGGCCGAGCGCCCGTTCCTGTCGACCGTCCGCTACAGCCCCGAGCGCGCCGAGCTGCGCTACTGGGACGAGGCGGAGAGCCTGGAGGACGCCGCCGCCATGGCGCTGCGGCTGTGGGGCGAGCACCGGCCGAGCGCCGGGCTGCCCGACTGGCGGCTCGTCGGCATGGAGGTCGTGGACCGCGGCACGCTGGAGCACCGCCTGACCCAGGTGGTGGGCGACCCGGGCCGCTCCCGCCGCCGGGCGGACGGGCAGGCGCAACCGCTGTCGCCGGTGGGCGACATCGCCGCCTGGTGACGCGCGCGGTCCCGGCGGGGAGTCCGCCGCCGGGCCGTGACAGACTGGACCCACGCCCGGCTCCGGGCGGGCCGCGACAGACGTGAGGGGAACCGCCGCCATGTCCATCCAGGCGCTGGCGCAGTACGCGCTGACCGCGACGGAGAACGCCCAGATCGCCGAGGCCGCCCGCGAGCTGCCCATGCCGCCGCTGGCGTTCGGCATCGTGACCTTCTGCATCCTGATGTCGCTGCTGCTCATCACGTTCGGCTTCCGCAACATGGGGTCGCGGCACTGACCCTCACGGCCGAGGCCGTCGGGGTCGTCGGCGCCCCCCGCCGCCTGCGCCTGGGGGTGATGGGCGGCACCTTCGACCCCATCCACCACGGCCACCTCGTCGCCGCGAGCGAGGTCGCCGCGCGCTACGACCTCGACGAGGTCGTGTTCGTGCCCACTGGCAGGCCGTGGCAGAAGACGCGCGAGGACATCGCGCCCGCGGAGCACCGCTACCTCATGACGGTGATCGCCACGGCGTCGAACCCGCAGTTCACGGTCAGCCGCATCGACATCGACCGCGAGGGCGAGACGTACACGATCGACACCCTGCGCGAGCTCGCCGCGGGCCGCCCCGGCGCGGAGCTGTTCTTCATCACGGGCGCCGACGCCCTCGCGCAGATCCTGTCGTGGAAGGACGCCGAGGAGCTGTGGGACCTCGCCCACTTCGTGGGCGTCACGCGCCCGGGGCACCACCTGTCGGACCACGGGCTGCCCGCCGAGGGCGTCAGCCTGATGGAGGTGCCGGCCCTGGCGATCTCCTCCACGGACTGCCGCCGCCGCGTCCACCAGGGGCTGCCCGTCTGGTACCTCGTGCCCGACGGGGTGGTGCAGCACATCACCAAGCACGGGCTGTACAGCGCTCCGCTGCCCCGCGGGTAGGAAGCGGCCGGGTGCGGGGTCCCAGCCGTGGGAGACTGGCACGGACCGTGTCCACCGTGCCCCGAGGGGCGTGTCCGTCCGGTCCCCGAGGGGACCGGCGCCGAGGAGTTCCGTGCCCGCATCCGAGCGCGCGCTCGAGCTGGTCCAGCAGGCCGCTGCCGCCGCCACCGACAAGCTCGCCACCGACGTCGTCGCCCTCGACGTGTCGGACCAGCTCTACATCACCGACGCCTTCCTGCTGGCCTCCGCGCCCAACGAGCGGCAGGTGCGCGCCATCGCCGAGGCGGTGGAGGAGCGGCTGCTCCCGCTGGGCGTCAAGCCGGTCCGGCGCGAGGGGGAGCGGGAGGGCCGCTGGGTCCTGCTGGACTTCCTCGACCTGGTCGTCCACGTGCAGCACGCCGAGGAGCGGGAGTACTACTCGCTGGAGCGGCTGTGGAAGGACTGCCCGCCCATCGGGCTGCCGACCCCCGTGCCCGCCGAGGTGGCCGCGCACGGTGCGGCCGGCGACACCGCGGACGCCTGAGGCGTGCCCGGGGCGGACACGCTCGTCCTGTGGCGTCACGGCCGCACCCCGTTCAACGCCGAACGGCGCATCCAGGGCCAGCTCGACGTCGACCTCGACGCCGTCGGCCAGCGGCAGGTGACCGCCTCGGCGGCGGCGCTGGCGCTGCTGCGGCCCACCGCGGTGGTGTCCTCCGACCTGCGGCGCGCGGCGGACACCGCCCGGGCGCTGACGGACCTGACCGCCCTGCCGCTCGGCCTCGACCCCGCGCTGCGCGAGCGGCACTTCGGTCCCTGGCAGGGGCTGACCGGCCAGGACATCGAGGCCGGCTGGCCGCAGGAGCACGCCGCCTGGCGCCGCGGTGAGGACGTGCGCCTCGACGGCGCGGAGCGGCGCGCCGAGTCCGCCGACCGCGTGGCCGGCGCGGTGCAGCGGCACGCGGACGCCGCGCCCGCCGGCGCCCTGCTCGTGGTGGCCGGTCACGGCGCCGGCCTCAAGGGTGCGCTGCTGCGGCTGCTCGGTGTGCCGCTGGCGCACTGGAACGCCTTCTCGGGCTTCTCCAACGCCCACTGGACGGTGCTGGTGCGCCGGCGGGCGGGGTGGGTGCTCAGCGAGTTCAACGTCGGCCCGCCCGGCGCGGGCGAGGGCGCCGAGGGCTGAACGCCGCTCCGGGGCGCCCGGGCGGACACCGCCGCGGGGCGGGGCGGTTCGCCGTCCGGGTGGCCGGTGGTCTATGCTCGACCACGTCGCCGCGGGCAACGAGCGCGTGACGGCAGAACAGATGACCCGTTAAGGGGCTGTGGCGCAGCTGGTAGCGCACCTCCATGGCATGGAGGGGGTCAGGGGTTCGAATCCCCTCAGCTCCACCCTCAAGAGGGCGGTCCGCACCGGCGGGCCGCCCTCTTCGCGTGCCGTGTCACTCGGTCGCCGCATCAAGGGCACCCCCCGCGCACCCGATGCCACCTCGGTGCAGACATCCCGATTCCCGTCCAGGGTGGGCGAGCAGTCCGGGCCGGCCCCCCGGGTGAGCCCGGCGCGCCGCCAGGTCGCCCTCGTCCTCGCCCCCGCGGCGGGGATCACCACGCTCGGCGTGGTGGCCGGCACCGCCCCGGCCGCCCTGCCCTCCACCGTCGTGCCCGTGCTGCTCGCCGTCGCCGTCGTCGTGCTGGCCGTGGTCCTGCACGGCGCGCTGCGCTCCCGCGACAGCGCCCGCCAGATGGTCAGCGACCTCGCGGCGGCGCTGGAGGAGTCCCGCGACGGCGGTGTCGTCGACGACGCCAGCGGCCTGCTGAACCGGCACGGCGTCCTCCTCGTGGGCCGGCACCTGCTGGAGTCCGCGCGCCGCTCCGGCGGTGCCCTGCACTGCTGCGTCGTGGAGGTGGCCCCCGGGGGCGGTGGGGACCGGCTCGCCGGGGTGGCCGCCGCCCTGCGCGCCGCGACCCGCGCCGCCGACGTCGTGGGCTGCGACGGGGAGGGCCGCTTCCTCGTCGTGGGCCCCGGCACGGGCCTGCACGCGCAGGAGCTGGAGCGCCGGGTGCGGGCCGGGCTGGCCGCGGGCCGCGGCGAGGCGCCCGGGGGGGTCGCGAGCGCGCCGGGGAGCGACGCCGTCGACGTCGGCGCGGCCGTCCTCGCCCCCTGGGACGACGGGGAGGTGCCGGAGCTGCTCGGGCGGGCCGAGCGCGCCCTCGCGCAGCGCCGCGCCCTGCGGGCCAGCGCCACCGGCACCGCCTGGGGCAGGCGCCGCGTGGACCGCGGGCCGCTCTGAGCGCACGTCCCCCGGGGCCCCGGCCCGCACCGCGCGGGCCGGGGCCCGCCGCGCTCCGTCGGCTAAGCTGACCGGGTGCGGCGGAACCGTTCCCTTCCCGGGCCGCGCTGACCGACGAGTCAGCGCGGCGACCCCTCCACGTGGAGGGGTTTCTTCATGTCCGGGGGCGGAACGCCGCCGCAGGACCGCCCCGGTGCCCCGGGCCGGTGCGCAGCGCGGGAGGACGACATGACGCAGACGCAGGACAGCCCCGGCCACGCGCCGGGTGGCGAGGAGACCGGGCGCTACGACGCGCACGCCGTCCAGGAGCGCTGGCTGCCCGTCTGGGACGACCTCGCGCCGTTCCGCAGCGGCGCACCCGGCGACGAGCGGCCCAAGAAGTACGTCCTCGACATGTTCCCCTACCCCTCCGGTGACCTGCACATGGGTCACGCGGAGGCCTACGCCCTCGGCGACGTCGTCGCGCGGTACTGGGTGCAGCGCGGTTTCGACGTGCTGCACCCCATCGGCTGGGACGCGTTCGGCCTGCCCGCGGAGAACGCCGCCATCCAGCGGGGCCTGGACCCGCGCGGCTGGACCCACGACAACATCGCCCAGCAGCGCGCGTCGATGCGCCGCTACGCCTGCTCCTTCGACTGGGACCGCGTCCTGGTCACGTGCGACCCGGAGTACTACCGCTGGAACCAGTGGCTGTTCCTGCGCATGCACGAGAAGGGCCTGGCCTACCGCCGCCCCAGCCTCGTGAACTGGTGCCCCAACGACCAGACGGTGCTGGCGAACGAGCAGGTCGTCGACGGCCTGTGCGAGCGGTGCGACACGCCCGTCACGAAGAAGAAGCTGACGCAGTGGTACCTGCGGATCACCGACTACGCCGACCGGCTGCTGGACGACATGGCGCAGCTGGAGGGCAGCTGGCCGGACAAGGTCCTGTCCATGCAGCGCAACTGGATCGGCCGCTCCACCGGTGCCGACGTGCGGTTCCGCGTCGAGGGCCGCGAGGAGCCGGTGACCGTCTACACGACGCGCCCGGACACCCTGTACGGCGCGACGTTCTTCGTCGTGGCCGCCGACTCCGACCTGGCCGCGGAACTGGCGGCCGACGCGCCCGCCGCCGTGCGGGAGGAGTTCGCGGCGTACGTGGAGCGGGTCCGCGCTACCAGCGACATCGACCGGCTGGCCACCGACCGGCCCAAGACCGGCGTGTTCCTGCACCGGTACGCCGTGAACCCGGCCACCGGCGAGCCGCTGCCGGTGTGGGCGGCCGACTACGTCCTGGCCGACTACGGCCACGGCGCCATCATGGCCGTGCCCGCCCACGACCAGCGCGACCTGGACTTCGCGCGCGCCCACGACCTGCCGGTGCGGGTGGTCGTCGACGTGCGCGACGCCGACGGGGCGCCGCTGCCGGACCCAGCGGAGTCGGGCGTGGCGACCTCCGGGGACGGCGTGCTGGTGAACTCCGGCCCGCTCAACGGCCTGGCCAAGGCGGACGCCATCGCGCGCATGGTGGAGGAGCTGGGCTCGCGGGGTTCCGGCTCCGCGGCGACGAACTACCGCCTGCGGGACTGGCTGATCTCCCGGCAGCGGTACTGGGGCACGCCCATCCCCATCGTGCACTGCGGGGCCTGCGGGGAGGTCCGCGTCCCCGACGACCAGCTCCCCGTGGAGCTGCCGCCGGCGGAGGGGCTGGACCTCAAGCCCAAGGGTTCCTCCCCGCTGGGTGCGGCGACGGACTGGGTGAACGTCGACTGCCCGTCCTGCGGGGGCCCCGCGACCCGGGACACCGACACGATGGACACGTTCGTCGACTCCTCCTGGTACTACCTGAGGTTCTGCTCCCCGCAGCGCGACGACGTGCCCTTCGACGCCGCCGAGGCGGAGCGCTGGATGCCCGTGGGGCAGTACGTGGGCGGCGTGACGCACGCGATCCTGCACCTGCTGTACAGCCGGTTCTTCACCAAGGTGCTGTTCGACCTGGGCATGGTGTCGTTCACCGAGCCGTTCTCGCGCCTGCTGAACCAGGGCATGGTCCTCATGGGCGGCTCGGCGATGAGCAAGTCGCGGGGGAACCTGGTGCGGCTGTCAGAGCAGCTCGACGAGCACGGCGTCGACGCGATCCGCCTGACGATGGCGTTCGCCGGCCCGCCGGAGGACGACATCGACTGGGCCGACGTCTCCCCGGCCGGTTCCGCGAAGTTCCTGGCCCGCGCGTGGCGCCTGGCGCGGGACGTGACCTCCGAGCCCGGCGCGGACCCCGCGGTGGGCAGCGCGGCGCTGCGGGCCCTCACCCACCGCACGCTGCACGACGGGCAGCAGCTCGTGGAGTCCTTCCGGTTCAACGTGCTCGTCGCCCGCCTGATGGAGCTGGTGAACGCCACCCGCAAGGCGTTGGACGACCCCTCGGTCGGCCCCGCGGACCCCGCGGTGCGCGAGGCCGTGGAGGCCGTGGCGGTGGTGCTGAGCCTGTTCGCGCCGTACACGGCGGAGGACATGTGGGCGCAGCTCGGCCACGAGCCGTCGGTGGCGCGTGCGGGGTGGCCCGCGGTGGACCCCGCGCTGCTGGTCGAGCAGACCGTCACCTGCGTCGTGCAGGTGCAGGGCAAGGTCCGCGACCGCCTGGAGGTGCCCCCGGGCATCGACCAGGACGAGCTGCGCGCGCTGGCGCTGGCCAGCGCGAAGGTGCAGGCCGCCCTGGCCGGGCGGGACCTGCGCACGGTGGTCGTGCGGGCGCCGAGGCTCGTGAACATCGTCCCCGCCTGACGCCCGCGGGCGCCGGGAGCGGGTGTCCCAGCGTCCACAGGCCCGCGGCGGGAGGGCCGGTCCACATCCCGCCCGCGCGGTGGGGCCGGGGGG
>NZ_BAAIHU010000006.1:0-367045 GCF_054590795.1 Kineococcus anabasis | reverse complement strand
GGACGGCGCCCTAGCGTCCCGCGGGTGCCGTCCGACCCCACCGCCTCGCAGCGCCTGCGCGCCGCCGTCCCGGGCGGCGACGCCGAGCGCGGGGCCGTGGTGGCGGCGCGGGCCCTCGCCCGCCGGCAGCTGCGCGCGGCGGGCGGCGGCGCGCCGGACCCGGAGGAGCCGCTGGACGGCACCGCGTCGCTGGACGGCACCCCGCCCGGGCCGCGGGCGCGGCACCGGGCGGGCCCGCCGCCGCTGCACGTGGAGCTCGCCCAGCGCGTCGCCGACCGGCTGCCCCCCGGTCTGCGGGCGGCGCGGTGGCACCCGACCCCGGTGGCGGCGGTGGGTGCGGTGCTCACCGCCGCCCTCGCCGCGGGAGCCATCCTGCTGCGGACGGGGCACGCCTGGCCCGCGGACGCGCCCCCGGCAGCGGGGGAGCCGGTGCACGTCACCTCCGGGCCGGCTCCTGCACCGACGGGGACCGCTCCGGCGGGGACTGCACCGACGGGTGGCGCCGAGCCCGGCACCCCGCCGGCCGCCGCCGGCGGGGACACACCGCCGGCGGCGCCGGGCAGACGGGTCGCGGTGCCCCCGCTGCCCGGCGCCGGACCCGCCCCCGCCGCTCCCGGTGTCGTCGTGCACGTCGTCGGGCGGGTGGCGCACCCCGGCGTGGTGCGGCTGGCGGCGGGCAGCCGCGTCACGGACGCCCTCGCCGCCGCCGGGGGCGCCGTCCCCGGCGCGGACCTCGGCGGCCTCAACCTCGCGCGGGTGCTCGGCGACGGCGAGCAGGTCCGCGTCCCGGCCCCCGGGGAGGCCGCCGCCCCCGTCCCGGCACCGGCCCGGAGCGCAGCGGGCGGGGCCGGGGAGGCACCGGGTGCACCGGTGGACCTCAACACCGCCACCGAGGCGGACCTCGACGCGCTGCCCGGTG
The DNA here is from genome assembly GCF_054590795.1 of Kineococcus anabasis. Taxonomy (NCBI): domain Bacteria; kingdom Bacillati; phylum Actinomycetota; class Actinomycetes; order Kineosporiales; family Kineosporiaceae; genus Kineococcus; species Kineococcus anabasis. Next base: position 366,126 of record NZ_BAAIHU010000006.1, on the reverse strand, counting down.
TGGGGCCGGTCCTCGCCGCCCGCATCGTGGCCTGGCGGCAGCAGCACGGCCGCTTCACGGACCCCGGCCAGCTCGGCGACGTGGAGGGCATCGGGCCGAAGCTGCTGGCCGACCTGGGACCCCTGGTGCGCGCGTGAGCGAGCGGGGCACCGGCACGCCCGCCGCGCCGGGCACGCGGCTCGCGCCCGCTCCGCCGGACCTGCGGCTCCTACCGGCTCCGCTGGACCTGCGGCTCCTGCCCGCCGCTGCGGCCGCCTGGGGAGCCGCCTGGTGGGCAACGGGGCACGCCTCCCGGGCGGCTGAGGTCCTGCCGGGGGCCCTGGTCGTGGTGGGCGTCGTGCTCCCGGCCCTCCTCGTGGCCGGGTGGGTCCGCGGCGGAGGGCGCCGGGGCGGGCCGGGCCGGGGTGCGCCGCCGGGAGCGGTGCTCGCGGCGGCGGCGCTGGCGAGCGCGGTCGTCGTGCTGGTCCTGGTGTCCACGGCGGCGCAGGAGGCCCTGGCGCGGGCCGGGCCCGTGCCGCGCTGGGCGGCCGAGGAGCAGACCGTGCGGGTGGGCCTGCTCGTGCGCAGCGACCCCCGGCGCCTGCCCGCCCGGCAGCCGGGGCGCCCGGACGGGGTCCTCGTCCTGGCCCACGTCGAGCGGGTCGAGCAGGTCGGGCGGGTCGAGCAGGCCGGGCGGCCCGGGCGGCCGGCGGGCGGGCGCGCCGCGCCGGCCGCCTCCCCCGTGCTGGTGCTGGCGGACCCCTCCTGGCAGGGCGTGCGCCCCGGCCGGCGCTACGAGGCGGTGGGGCGGCTGCGCCCCGCGGAGCCGGGCGGGCGGGCCGTGGCGGTGCTGCGCGCCCGCCCGCACCCCGCGCCGCGGGGACCGGCCGGGCCCGTCCACGAGGCCGCGGAACGGCTGCGGGAGGGCCTGCGCGCCGCCAGCGCGGGGTTGCCGCCGGACGCGGGTGGGCTGCTGCCCGCCCTGGTGGTGGGGGACACCAGCGTCCTGCCCGCCGGGCTGGAGGACGACATGCGCTCGGTGGGCCTGGCCCACCTGACCGCGGTGAGCGGCAGCAACACCACGCTGGTGTGCGGGGCGGCGCTGCTCGCGGCCTCCGCGGTGGGTCTGGGCCGCCGGGCGCGCCTCGCCGCCGCGGGGGCGGTGCTCGCGGGCTTCGTGGTGCTGGCCCGGCCCGAGCCCAGCGTGCTGCGGGCGGCCGTGATGGGCGCCGTGGGGCTCGTGGGGCTCGCGGCGGGGCGGCCCGGGCGGGGGACGGCGCCGCTGCTGGCGGCCGTGGTGGTCCTGCTCGCCGCCGACCCGTGGCTGGCGCGGGAGTTCGGGTTTGCGCTGTCGGTGCTGGCGACGGCGGCCCTCGTGCTGCTGGCCGGGGGCTGGACGGAGTGGCTGCGGGAGCGGGGCCTGCCGCGCTGGCTCGCGGCGTCGCTGGCGGTGCCGGCCGCCGCGCAGGCCGCCGTGGGTCCTCTCGCGGTGCTGCTGCGGCCGGAGACGAACCTGCTGGCCGTGCCGGTCAACGCGCTCGCGGCCCCGGCGGTGGCCCCGGCGACCGTGCTGGGGCTGCTGGTGGCCGTGGTGGCGCCCTGGTGGGAGGGCGGCGCGGCGGCGCTGGCCCGGGTGGCGGGCCTGGCGACGTGGTGGATCGCGGCGCTGGCCCGGGTCGCGGCCCGGGTGCCCACCGTCGTGCCGCTGCCGGGCGGCGCGGCGGGCGCGGCACTGCTGGCCGCGACCACGGTGGCGTCCCTGGTCGCGCTGGCCGCGGTGCCCGGCGTGCGCCGGCGGCTGCGGGGGCGCACCGCGGGCGGGACCCGGCACGTCCGCCCCTGATGGCACGCTGTGCCGGTGCCCCGCGCCGCCGCCCCCCGCCCCGCCCGTGCCGCCGCGCCCCGCGCCGCGCCGGGCCGTGCCGTCGCCGCGACGGCGGCCGACCCGCACGACGTGCCCCCCGCCGCCGTCGTCCTGCTCGTCGGCTCCGAGGACCACCTCGCCGACATCGCGCTGGGCTCGCTGCTGACGAGGCTGCGCGCGGAGCACCCCGACCTGGAGCGCACCGACGTGGCCGCGGCCTCCTACCAGGCGGGTCAGCTCGCGACGTGGGCGAGCCCCTCGCTGTTCGACGAGCGCTCCGTGGTGGTGGTGGACGGCGCCGAGGCCGCCTCCGAGGCCTTCGTGGCGGACGTGCCGGCGTACCTGGCGGACCCCTCGCCCGGCACGGTCCTCGTCGTGCGGCACCGGGGCGGCAACCGCGCGAAGAAGGTCCTCGACGCCGCCCGCACGTGCGGGGACGCGGTGGAGGTGTCCTGCCAGCCGTACAAGCGTGACGCGGAGAAGGTGGAGTTCGTGCTGGCCGCGATGCGCCGCGCGCGCCGGCGCATGGACGCCGACGCCGCGCGTGCGCTCGTGCAGGCCCTCGGCAACGACCTGGGGGAGCTGGCCGCGGCCTGCGACCAGCTCTGCGTGGACACCGACGGCACTATCACCGTGGAGGACGTCCGCCGCTACCACGGCGGCCGGGTGGAGGCCACGGGCTTCGACGTGGCCGACACGACGCTGGAGGGCGACGTGGGCGCGGCCCTGGCCAGGGTGCGGCACGCCACCGCGACGGGCGTGGCGCCGGTGCTGGTCGTGGCGGCGCTGGCCTCGAAGCTGCGGAGCCTGGCGAAGGTGGCCTCCGCCGGGCGGGGGCGCTCCGCGGACGTGGCGCGCGACCTCGGCATGGCGCCGTGGCTGGTGGAGCGGGCCCAGCGGGACCTGCGCTCGTGGTCCCTGGACGCGCTGGGGGAGGCGATCTGCGCGGTGGCCGAGGCCGACGTGGCGGTCAAGGGCGGTGGCCCGGACGCGGACTACGCCCTGGAGCGGGTGGTGACGCGGGTGGCGCTGGCCCGCGGCCGCTGAGGACCCGGGCGGCCGGGCGGCCCGGACCGCCCGGCCGCGGCGCGTTCCCCGGCCGCGCGGGCGGCCCGACGCGACGAGGCCGGTCCCCCCGGGAGGGGGACCGGCCTCGTCGAGGGCGTTCGCGGCTCAGAGAGCGGCGGCCTGCTTCGCCAGGGAGGACTTGCGGTTGGCGGCCTGGTTCTTGTGGATGACGCCCTTGCTGACGGCCTTGTCGAGCTTGCGGCTGGCGTGGCGCAGGGCCTGCGCCGCGGCCTCGCCGTCGCCGCTCTTGGCCGCCGCCTGGAAGGCGCGGACGGCGGTGCGCAGCTCGGACTTGACGGCCTTGTTGCGCAGGCGCGCCTTCTCGGCGGTCACGATGCGCTTGATCTGGGACTTGATGTTCGCCACGAGACGTCTTTCTCTCTGAGGGACCGGTCGAAGAGGGCGGTCGGCCCACCGGGGACCTCCGGCGTGGGGTACCGGGTGGCGGCGGGAACCGGAACCTCCGCCACCACGAGTGGTCTGCGACGGGCGAAGGAGCAGCTCAACACTACCAGCAGGGGCGAGGTCGCCCGGCCCGCCCGGAACACGGGCGGAACACGGCGGGAACGCGTGCGACACGTGCGCGACACGTGACGTCCGTAGCGTCCGGCGCATGGCCGACCTCTTCGACGCCTACGGCACCTCCCGCAGCGCCGTGGGCCACCGCGCGCGGGACGAGATGTTCGAGGCACCCGGCCTGCCGCGCGCGGCGTGGTCCGCCCTGCACTCCGCGCTGCTGGACATGCCGCTGCACGAGCTGTGCGCCCGCGCGGACCTGCTCGCGAGCACCTTCCTCGACCGCGGCGTGACGTTCGACCACGCCGGGGAGGAGCAGCCCTTCCCGCTGGACGTGGTGCCGCGGATCGTGGACGCCGGGACGTGGGCGGAGGTCGAGCGGGGGGTCACGCAGCGCGTGCGGGCGCTGGAGGCCTTCCTCGCCGACGCCTACGGCGGGCAGCGGGCCCTGCGCGACGGGGTGGTGCCCCGGCGCGTGGTGGCCTCCAGCAGCCACTTCACCCGGGCGGCCGCGGGGATCGAGCCGGCCAACGGGGTGCGCGTGCACGTCTCGGGCACCGATCTCGTCCTCGACGAGGACGGGCGCTACCGGGTGCTGGAGGACAACGTGCGGGTGCCCAGCGGGGTCAGCTACGTGCTGGAGAACCGGCAGGCCATGGCGCAGGCGCTGCCCGAGGCCTTCGCCTCGCACCGCATCCGCCCGGTGCGCTCCTACCCGCAGCGGCTGCTGGAGGCGCTGCGGGCGGCGGCCCCCGCCGGGGTGGTGGACCCGACGGTCGTCGTCCTGACGCCGGGGGTCCACAACAGCGCCTACTTCGAGCACTCCCTGCTGGCCCGCTCGATGGGGGTGGAGCTCGTGGAGGGCCGCGACCTGCTCTGCCGCGGTGAGCGGGTGCTCATGCGCACCACGGCGGGGGAGCGGCGGGTGGACGTGGTCTACCGCCGCGTCGACGACGACTTCCTGGACCCGCTGCACTTCCGCAAGGACTCCGTGGTGGGCTGCGCGGGCCTGCTCAACGTCGCCCGCGCCGGCAACGTGACGATCGCCAACGCCGTGGGCAACGGGGTGGCCGACGACAAGCTGCTCCACACGTACGTGCCGGACCTCGTGCGCTACTTCCTGGGCGAGGAGCCGGTGCTGGCGAACGTGGAGACGCTGCGGCTGGAGGACCCGGCGGCGCGCGAGGAGGCGCTGGACCGGCTGGCCGAGCTCGTCGTGAAACCGGTCGACGGCTCCGGCGGCAAGGGCATCGTGGTGGGCCCGGACGCCTCGCGGGCGGAGCTGGCGGGTGCGCGGGAGCGGATCCTGGCGGACCCGCGCGGCTGGATCGCGCAGCCGGTCGTGGCGCTCTCGACGGTGCCGACCCTGGTGGGCGAGCAGCTCCAGCCGCGGCACGTGGACCTGCGGCCGTTCGCGGTGAACGACGGGGAGCGGGTGTGGGTGCTGCCGGGCGGCCTGACGCGGGTGGCGCTGCAGGAGGGGTCGCTGGTGGTGAACTCCAGCCGCGGCGGCGGCTCGAAGGACACGTGGGTGCTGGCCGCGCCGGAGGCGGAGGCCGTCGACGACGACCCGCCGCCGACGGTGCGCCCGCAGCTGCGGGCGCGGGTGCCCGACGCCGGGCCCGCGGCCGGGCAGCAGGAGCAGCAGTGAGCCGCCGGGCGCACGGGCCGGCGGCGGGGAGCGGGGGAGGTCGCACGTGCTGAGCCGCATCGCGGAGTCGCTGTTCTGGATCGGGCGCTACGTGGAGCGGGCCGACGACACCGCCCGCATCCTGGACGTCCACGTCGAGCGCAGCCTGGACGACCCGTGGCTGGACGAGTCGGCGGTCTGCCGGGCGCTGCGCCGGGTGATGGGCCTGCCGGAGGAGCCGGAGCGGCCTGGCCGGGCCTCGCTGGTGGCGGCGCTGGCGCACGACCCGGCGAGCACGAGCTCCATCGCCGGTGCGGTCGCGGCGGCGCGGGAGAACGCCCGGCGGGCGCGCGAGACGGTCTCCTCGGAGGTGTGGGAAGGGCTGAACACGACGTGGCTGTCGATCGCGTCGGGGCGCTGGACGACGGTGGGCCCGCACCGGTACTGCAGCTGGGTGCGGGAGCGGGCCGCGGTGGTGTCGGGGCTGGTGGACTCCACGATGAGCCGGGACGAGTGCTGGCTGTTCCTGGTGCTGGGCCGCTCGCTGGAGCGGGCCGACATGACGGCGCGGCTGCTCTCCTCCGGCGGCGCGGGGGCGGCGGGCCCGACGTGGCCGACGATGCTGCGCTCCTGCGGGGCGTACGAGGCGTTCCTGCGCACCTACTCCGGCAGCACACCGGGCGCGGCGGGGGAGGCCCAGGCGGCGGAGTTCCTGCTGCTGGACGCCTCCTTCCCGCGCTCGGTGCTGCACGCGCTGGTCACGGCGGAGGAGTGCCTGGCGGCCCTGGACCCGACCCCGGTGCGCGGTGCGGGCAGGGGTGCGGGCAGGGGCGCGGAGACGCCGGTGGACGACGCCCGCCGGATCCTGGGGCGGGTGCGCACGGAGCTGGAGTACGGGCGACCGGACGACCTGCTGCCGGACCTGCCGCGCTCCATGGCGCGGGTGCAGGAGGCGTGCTCGGCGGCGTCGGAGGCGGTGGGGCGCCGCTTCTTCCCGCTGGTGGGCGCCACGAGCTGGGTGGAGGCGGACGCGTGATGCGGTTGCGGGTCGAGCACGTCACGACGCTGCGGTACTCCGGCACGGCCACCGCCTCGTACAACGAGGCGCGGATGACGCCGCTGACGACGCCGGACCAGACGGCGCTGGACGCGCGGTTCTCCGTCTCGCAGCCGGCGTCGGTGCTGCGCTACTGGGACTACTGGGGCACGCACGTCAGCGCGTTCGACGTGCACACCCCGCACGCGGAGCTGGTGGCCACGGCGAGCGCGCTGGTGGAGACGGAGCGGGTGGAGGGCACCCCGCCCGACGGCGGTGCCGGCTGGGCGGACCTGGCCGCGGAGGCGGTGCGGGACCGGTACGTGGAGCAGCTGCGGGCGACGTCGCGCACGGAGGCACCGCCGGAGGTGGCGGAGCGCGCCGCGGAGCTGGCGGGACGCCTCGGGCCGCACGAGGCGGCGCTAGAGCTGTGCGGGTGGCTGCGGGAGGAGGTGGCGTACGTGCCCGGGGCGACGGGGGTGAACGCCACGGCCGCGGAGTCGTGGGAGCAGCGGCGGGGGGTGTGCCAGGACATCGCGCACCTGGCGTGCGCGGCGCTGCGCTCGGCGGGGATCCCCGCCCGGTACGTCTCGGGGTACCTGCACCCCTCGCCGGAGCCGGAGGTCGGCGCGGAGGTCACGGGGGAGAGCCACGCCTGGGTGGACTTCTTCACGGGTGCCTGGTGCGGGTGGGACCCGACGAACGGTGTGCCGGTGGGCGAGCGGCACGTGGTGGTGGCGCGGGCGCGGGACTACGGGGACGTGACCCCGCTGCACGGGCTGTACTCGGGCCCGCCCTCCACGGTGCAGGCGCGGGTGCGTCTCACGCGCCTCGCCTGAACCCCGGCAGCGCCGGCACGGCGTCGTCGCCGTCCTCGTCGAGGGCGTTGGCGGCGGCGATGAGCTCCTTGATGCGGGCCATGCGCTGGCGGGTGGAGCGCTCCCCGAGGCCGAGCAGGCGCAGCCCGTCCTCGCCGTGCTGGGAGACGAGCAGCGCGGGCCCGAGCAGGTTCAGGGCCTCCGACGGCGTGGCGCCGCCGCGCATGAGGTGGCGGGCGACCTCGGCGCTCGCCTCGATGAGGGCTCCGGTCCCGGCCTGGCTGTCCACCTGCATGGCGGTCACGGTACGGCCCCGCGGGCCGGGTGTGTGCACCCGCCCGGGTGTCGGCGCAGCGGTATCACCGCAGGTCACAGGGGGTGCACGCGTGGTGCTCGCCGTGGCGGGTGCCGCTCGTGCGACGATGGTCCCCGCCCTGTGGCGGGTGCCGCCGCGGAGCCGGTGCCCCGTCCTCGGCGCCCCGGTCCCGGTGCGGTGGCGCCGGCCCGTTCCGGGGTGCGGAACGGAAGAGCCCGACGAGAGGTCCCGACGAGCGTGTCCCCGAGAGCGATGAAGGCCCTGGCCCCGGCGGCGACCCCTCCGGAGCTCATCCGCAACTTCTGCATCATCGCCCACATCGACCACGGCAAGTCCACGCTCGCCGACCGCATGCTGCAGCTGACCGGCGTCGTCGACGAGCGCGCCATGCGGGCGCAGTACCTGGACCGCATGGACATCGAGCGCGAGCGTGGCATCACCATCAAGTCGCAGGCCGTGCGGATGCCGTGGGAGCTGGACGGCACGACCCACTGCCTCAACATGATCGACACCCCCGGGCACGTGGACTTCACCTACGAGGTCTCCCGCTCCCTCGCCGCCTGCGAGGGCGCGGTGCTCCTCGTGGACGCGGCGCAGGGCATCGAGGCGCAGACCCTGGCCAACCTCTACCTGGCCATGGAGAACGACCTCACCGTCATCCCGGTGCTCAACAAGATCGACCTGCCCGCCGCGCAGCCGGAGCTCTTCGCCGAGGAGCTCGCCGGGCTCATCGGCTGCGAGCCCGAGGACTGCCTGCGCGTCTCCGGCAAGACCGGGGTCGGCGTGGAGCACCTGCTCGACGAGATCGTCCGGCAGCTGCCCGCCCCCGTCGGGGACCCCACCGCCCCGGCCCGCGCCATGATCTTCGACTCGGTGTACGACACCTACCGCGGCGTCGTCACCTACGTGCGCGTCATCGACGGCAAGCTCTCCCCCCGCGAGCGCATCGTGATGATGTCCACCAAGGCCACCCACGAGCTGCTGGAGATCGGCGTCAGCTCCCCCGAGCCGGTGCCCTCCGACGGTCTCGGGGTCGGGGAGGTCGGCTACCTCATCACCGGCGTGAAGGACGTGCGGCAGTCCAAGGTCGGCGACACCGTCACCAACGCCGCCAAGCCCGCCTCGCAGGCCCTCGGCGGCTACCGCGACCCCAAGCCCATGGTGTTCTCCGGGCTGTACCCGATCGACGGCTCGGACTACCCGCTGCTGCGCGACGCCCTGGACAAGCTCAAGCTCAACGACGCGGCGCTGGTGTACGAGCCGGAGACCTCCGCGGCCCTCGGCTTCGGCTTCCGCATCGGCTTCCTCGGCCTGCTGCACCTGGAGATCGTCCGCGAGCGCCTGGAGCGGGAGTTCAACCTCGACCTCATCTCCACCGCCCCCTCCGTCGTGTACGAGGTGACGATGGAGGACCGCAAGGTCGTCACCGTCACCAACCCCTCGGAGTTCCCCGGCGGCAAGGTCGCCGAGATCCGCGAGCCCGTGGTGCGCGCCACGGTCCTGGCGCCCAAGGACTACATCGGCACGATCATGGACCTGTGCCAGGAGCGCCGCGGCGAGATGCAGGGCATGGACTACCTGTCCGAGAACCGCGTGGAGCTGCGGTACCGGCTGCCGCTGGCGGAGATCGTGTTCGACTTCTTCGACAACCTCAAGTCCCGCACCCGCGGCTACGCCTCCCTGGACTACGACGTGGACGGCGAGCAGGCGGCGGACCTGGTCAAGGTCGACATCCTCCTGCAGGGGGAGCAGGTCGACGCCTTCTCCGCGATCGTCCACAGGGACAAGGCGTACGCCTACGGCGTGATGATGGCCGGCAAGCTCAAGGACCTCATCCCGCGCCAGCAGTTCGAGGTGCCCATCCAGGCCGCCATCGGGGCGCGCATCATCGCCCGCGAGAACGTCCGCGCCATCCGCAAGGACGTCCTCGCCAAGTGCTACGGCGGTGACATCACCCGCAAGCGCAAGCTGCTGGAGAAGCAGAAGGAGGGCAAGAAGCGGATGAAGATGGTCGGCCGGGTGGAGGTCCCGCAGGAGGCCTTCATCGCCGCGCTGTCCTCCGACGCCGAGACCGCCGGGGACAAGGCGGGGAAGAAGTAGCGATCCGGGGCGGATCGCCCTGCCGGGTGGGGGTGCGGTTCCGCTGCGCCCACACCTGGGCCATGCTGGGGCCCGGCCGGTCACCGCAGCGGTGACCGGCCGGAGCTCCCGCCCACGCCTTCCGGCCCGAGGAGGCCCGCTTGTCCTCTCCAGCCCGTGAACCCATCGTCTCCGGAACCGCCTACGCCGTGCACGAGGTCGACGGCTCGGCACCCACGTCCCTCGACGACTTCCTGCCCGCCCCCGGTGCGCTCGTCAGCGTCACCCTGGAGCACGGCGGCGTGCCGCACGTCGCGCAGGGCGTCGCGACCCGCGTCGGGAGCGACGTGTGCCTCTACGAGAAGGACTCCGTCGTGGGCAAGGACACCCGCGTCTGGACGATCACCGAGATCGGCCCCGGCATCTTCGAGGCGGTCCACGACCCCCGGTTCTGAGCCGCCTCCCGGCACCGGGACCTCAGGAGGGCGGGTCCGCCCCGCAGCCGCCGGCGGACCCGCCGGGCGCGGGCCGGGGGTCCCCCACGGGGGCCCACCGACCCGCCACCGGCGCGTAGCGCCACGACGGCCCCTGCGCCACCAGCCGCCGCAGGGCCCCCAGCAGCCGGTCGACGTCCCGCGAGGAGGAACCGGCGCCCGTGCTGACCCGCACGCCGCCGTCCACCAGGCCGAGGCGCGCGGCCAGGGGGTGCGCGCAGAAGCGCCCGTCGCGCACCCCGATGCCGTGCTCGGCCGACAGGTACGCCGCCACCAGCCCCGCGGGGAACCCCCGCACCGTGAAGGTCACCACGCCCACCGCGTCGGCCGCCGCGGCGGGCAGCTCCGCGATCCGCACCCCGGGCACGGCGACCAGGCCCCGCACGAGCCGCCCGCGCAGCGCGTCCTCGTGCGCACGCAGCGCCCCGGCGGGCAGGGCGGCGAGCACCTCGCAGGCCCGCGCCAGGGCCGCGGCGCCCAGCACGTTGGGGGAGCCCGCCTCGTGCCGCTGCGCCCCGGTGGCCCAGCGCACCTCCTCCGCCTCCGGGCCGACCTCGAGGGTCGCGCCGCCCCCGGCCAGGTACGGCTCCGCGGCGTCCAGCCAGTCGCGGCGGCCCACCAGCGCCCCCGCCCCGAACGGCGCGTACAGCTTGTGCCCGGAGAACACCACCCAGTCCACGCCCGACGCCGCCAGGTCCAGCCCCCGGTGCGGCACCAGTTGCGCCCCGTCGACGAGCACCCGCGTCCCGGCGGCGTGCGCGGCGGGCACGATCCGCTCCAGCGGCAGCACCTGCCCGGTGACGTTGGAGGCGCCGGTCACCGCGAGCAGCGCGTAGGGGCGCCGGGCCAGCTCCGCCAGCAGCGCCTCCACCGTGGCGTCCAGCGTCTGCGCGCACGGCAGCACCGTGGCCCCGCGCCGCCGCCACGGCAGCAGGTTCGCGTGGTGCTCCAGGTCGCAGACCAGCACCGCCGCGTCCTGCGGCACGCAGCGGGAGAGCAGGTCCACCGCGTCGGTGGTGCTGCGGGTGAACACCACGAGGTCCTCCGCCCGCGCGCCGCAGAACCGCGCGACCGTGCGCCGGGAGCGCTCGTGCAGGGAGGTGGTGAGCTGCGAGAGCCACCCCGCGCCGCGGTGCACGCTGGCGTAGGTGGGCAGCACCGCGGCCACGCACTCGGCGACCGCGGTCAGGGCGGGGGTGCTCGCGGCGTTGTCGAGGTTCGCGTAGCGGGCGGTGCCGCCGGTGACCAGCGGCACGCGCACGTCCGCGCCGACGACGGGCAGCAGCGGCGCGACGTCGCCGGCGACGGTGGGACGGGCAGGGGTGAGGACGGGCACGGTGGAGCCTCTCCGGTCACCGGACCGGGAGGGGACCGGTCCGCGCTTGCCGGTGCCACCACGGCACCGGCCGGGTCGTCACCCGGGGCACCCCGCCGCGGAGGGAGGGTTGCCGGCCAGCGAGCCGGGGCTTCGCGCTGGCGCTCATGACCTGCCCGAAGACTGCCACGGCACCGGCCGCCGCTGTCAAGGCGGCACCCGGGAGGCGGGTGCGCGGCAGCGGCGCGGGCGCAGGTGCCGCCGTGCGAGACTTCGCCAGGACGCGCCGAGCGCGCCCAGCCCATCCAGAGCGGCCGAGAGACCCGGCTCCACGACGCCGCAGCAACCCCCCGCCGTGCGCGGGTGCGGGTGCTCCACCCGGGACGAGATGGAGGACGAGCAGTTGAGCTACGCCGGTGACCTCACCCCGGAGGCGGCCTTCGAGCTGCTGCGCTCCGACCCCGACGCCGTCCTGGTGGACGTGCGCTCGGAGCCGGAGTGGCAGTTCGTCGGCGTGCCCGACGTCTCCGCGCTGGGTGGGCAGGCGGTGTTCGTGTCGTGGCGCGGGAACCTGCCCGACCCCGCCGGCACGTTCGTCGCGGACCTCGCCGCCGCCGGGGTGCGCCCCGAGGCCGGTGCCCCCGTGGTGCTGCTGTGCCGCTCGGGGGTGCGCTCCGTCGCCGCCGCCGAGGCCCTCGCCGCCGCCGGCGCGCCGAAGGCCTTCAACGTCCTCGACGGTTTCGAGGGCGCCCTCGACGAGCACGGCCACCGCGGCGGCGCCGGGTGGCGCGCGGCCGGGCTGCCCTGGCGGCAGTCGTGAGCCGCGGCCCGGAGGGCATGCGGGGCGGCACCCCGCACCTGCGCCCCGACACCATCGGCGTGCGCGGCGGCCTGGCCCGCTCGGAGTTCGAGGAGACCGCCGAGGCGCTGTACCTGACCTCCGGTTTCGTGTACCCCTCGGCGGCCACGGCGGAGGCGGCGTTCAAGGGCGAGGACGACCACTTCATCTACTCCCGCTACGGCAACCCGACGGTGTCGGTGTTCGAGGAGCGGCTGCGGCAGATCGAGGGCGCCGAGGCGTGCTTCGGCACGGCCAGCGGCATGGCGGCGGTGTTCAACGCCCTGGCGGCGCTGCTCGCCTCGGGGGACCGCCTCGTCGCGGCCCGCAGCCTGTTCGGTTCCTGCTACGTCATCTGCGACGAGATCCTGCCCCGCTGGGGGGTGGAGACCGAGTTCGTCGACGGCGAGGACCTCGACCAGTGGGAGCGGGCGCTGTCGAGGCCGGCGCAGGCGGTGTTCTTCGAGACGCCCGCCAACCCCATGCAGACCCTCGTGGACATCGAGGCGGTCTCCACGATGGCCCACGCCGCCGGGGCGCAGGTCGTCGTGGACAACGCCTTCGTCAGCCCCGTCGCGCAGCAGTCGATCCCGCTGGGGGCCGACGTGGTGGTGTACTCCGCCACCAAGCACATCGACGGGCAGGGCCGGGTGCTGGGCGGGGCGGTCCTCGGGCGCGCCGACTACATCGACGGGCCCGTGCGCGAGCTCATGCGGCACACCGGCCCGGGCCTGGGGGCGTTCAACGCGTGGACGCTGACCAAGGGCCTGGAGACGCTGGGGCTGCGGGTGCGGCACTCCGCCGCCTCGGCGCTGCGCATCGGCCGCTGGCTGCAGGAGCAGCCGCAGGTGCGGTGGGTGCGCTACCCGATGCTGGAGTCGCACCCGCAGTTCGACCTGGCGAAGCGGCAGATGTCCAACGGCGGCACCATCCTCACCTTCGAGCTGGACGCCCCCGAGGGGCGCGCCAAGGAGCGCGCCTTCGAGGTGCTCGACGCGCTGCGCGTGGTGGACATCTCCAACAACCTGGGCGACGCCAAGACGCTCATCACCCACCCGGCCACCACCACCCACCGCAGGCTGGGCGAGGAGGGCCGGGCGGCCATCGGGCTCAGCGACGGCGTCGTGCGGATGTCGGTGGGCCTGGAGGACGTGGAGGACCTGCTGGAGGACCTCACGCAGGCGCTGGGCACCCGCGGCTGACGCACACGCACGAGGCCCGCGCCCCCCACCGGGGCGCGGGCCTCGTGCGTCGTGGCGCTCAGGCCTTGGTGCGCCGCTGGGACGTGAGGATCTGGAAAGCGCCGTAGGCGGCGATGCCCAGGGCCACCAGCACCAGCAGGATCTGCCCGAACGGCTGCGCGGCGATCTCCCGGAACGCCGCGTCGAGGCCGCGGGACTTGGCGGTGTCACCGGTCGCGGCGTACGCGACGAGTACGCCGATCACGGCGAAGGCCACCCCGCGGGCCACCCAGCCGGCGGTGCCGAGCTTGCGCAGGCCGGGGCTGAGGGAACCGGAGATCTTCTCCTCGAAGCGGTGCTGCAGCCCGCGCTGCACGGTGCGGACGCCGATGGCCACGATCGCCACGCCGATCAGCACGACGAGGACGGCCCCGCCGGGGGCGTCGAGGATGCGCTGGGTCAGCGTCTGCTGCTGCTGGCCGGTGCTCGCGCCGGCACCGGTGAGCAGGCGGATGCACGAGATCGCCAGGAGCAGCGCCAGCAACCCCTTCGCGGCCGCCTTCACCCGGTGCTTCGTGTCCGAGCCGAAGGCCGCCTCCAGGGCCTGCCACGCGAACAGGGCGATGAAGCCGACGGCGAGCACGACCAGCAGGAACGGGCCGAACGGGGAGCGGGCGACGGTGCCCAGCGCGCCCGAGGAGTCCGCGCTGGCCCCACCCGAGCCCAGGGCGATCTGCAGGGCCAGCCACGCCACGAGCAGGTAGACCACGCCCTCCGCCGCCACGCCGAACCGGCCGACCTTGCGGATCGTGCCCTCGTGCCTGCGGGCGGTCGCCGTGGCCTGGTTCCCGGCGCTGCGGGCGAGGTTCCGGGGATCTGAGCCCGACGAACCGGAGCGTGCCATGGTGCCTCCTCCTGCGGTCGCGCCCGCCGACACGGCCGCGACGGTCCACCTCCGCGGGCGGGCGCCCGGGGTGATCACAGGGTGGACCTCCCACCGTCTCCCGGCCACTCCAACCGCCTCCCGCGCCCCGCCCCCGGCCGTGTGGGTGACAGGTGCGGTGGCACCGCCGGTGTTCGCCACGGGTGGCACCGGCGGTGCCCGCCACGGGTGACACTGGAGCACGTGCCCAGCACCCTGCCCGACGGCGACCCCGCCCCCGAGGACGGCTCGCTGCCCCCCGCCGCCCTGGAGGGGGCGCCGGCCCGCACCTTCGGGGTGTACCTGCACGTGCCGTTCTGCGCGGTGCGCTGCGGCTACTGCGACTTCAACACCTACACCGCGACCGAGCTCGGGGGCGGTGCCTCCCAGGCCTCCTACGCCGCGACCGCCGCGCTGGAGGTGGAGCTCGCCGGGAAGGTCCTCGGCAGCGCCGCGCGCCCGGCCTCGACGGTGTTCGTCGGAGGCGGCACGCCCACGCTGCTGCCGCCGGCCGACCTCGCCGCCCTGCTGGACGCCGTGCGCGGCACGTTCGGCCTGGAGCCCGGGGCGGAGGTGACGACGGAGGCGAACCCGGACTCGGTGACCCCCGGGGGGCTCGCCGCGCTGCGGGAGGCGGGGTTCACCCGGGTGTCCTTCGGGATGCAGTCGGCGGTGCCCTCGGTGCTCGCGGTGCTGGAGCGCACCCACGACCCCGAGCGGGTGCCGCGCGCGGTGGCGTGGGCCCGGCAGGCCGGGCTCGACGTGAGCCTGGACCTCATCTACGGCACGCCCGGGGAGGGCGTGGACGACTGGCGGCGCAGCCTGGACGCCGCCCTGGCCTGCGCTCCGGACCACGTCTCCGCCTACGCGCTCATCGTGGAGGAGGGCACCCGGCTGGCCGGGCAGGTGCGCCGCGGGGTGGTGCCCGCCCCCGACGACGACGACCAGGCGGTGAAGTACGAGGTCGCCGACGACGTCCTCGGCGGCGCCGGGTACGGCTGGTACGAGGTGAGCAACTGGGCCCGCGGGCCGGAGCACGCCTGCCGGCACAACGTGGCGTACTGGCGCGGCGGGGACTGGTGGGGGATCGGGCCGGGCGCGCACAGCCACGTCGGCGGGGTGCGCTGGTGGAACGTGAAGCACCCCGCGGCGTACGCGCAGCGCCTGGCGGCGGGGCGCTCGCCCGCGCACGCCCGGGAGGTGCTGGGGGAGCGGGACCGCTACGTCGAGGACGTCCTGCTGCGCAGCCGCCTCGCGGAGGGGCTGCCGCTGGCGCGGCTGCGCCCCGAGGGGGCGGCGGCGGTGGCGGGGCTCGTCGCGGACGGTCTCGTCGAGGTGGCCGGCGGGCCGCAGGGGGCGGTGGTGCTGACCCGCACCGGGCGCCTGCTCGCCGACGCGGTGGTGCACCGCCTGCTCGCGGACTAGGGGCCGCCGGCGCCCCGGGCAGGCGGGCCCTCGCGGCGCCCGCTGCGGCTGGGAGACTGCCGCGGTGATCCTGGAGCACGCGGTCCTCAACGTCAGGCCCGGGGAGTCGGAGCGCTTCGAGGAGGCGTTCGGGCGGGCGAGGCCGCTCATCGCCGCCTCGCCCGGTTTCCGGCGCCTGACCCTCTCCTGCTGCCTGGAGCGGCCGGACACCTACCTGCTCCTCGTGGAGTGGGACCGCCTGGAGGACCACACGGAGGGTTTCCGCGGCTCGGACCGCTACCGGACGTGGCGGGAGCTGCTGCACCCCTTCTACGAGCCCTTCCCCGTCGTGGAGCACTTCGTCGAGGTCCACCGCGCCTGACCGCCTGACCACCCGGCGGCCCGGGCGGTGGCGGTCGGTGCGGCCCGTCAGGGGCGCTCGGGCGCCGGGACCGGACCGCTGCGCGCGGGGTCGCGGTCGTACCAGACGAGCACGGCGGTGCGGTCGTCGGTGGAGCGCTCGCAGCGGTAGCGCAGCGAGTCGCCCATCGCCCAGGGGCCGACGGGGGAGGCCCACGCCGTCTCCAGCCACGCCCGCACCGGCGAGGGGCGGCGCAGGTCGCAGGCCAGCCCGTCGGTGACGACGGCCAGGGTTCCGGGGCCGGTGGAGGACGCCGTCTCCACCGGCACGTCGAGGCTGTCGTCACCGGGCGCCGGCAGGTGCGCGCCCGGCTCGCAGAGCGGCCCGGTGCCGCCGAACAGCTCGCGCGGCCCGCCCGGGGTCAGGACGAAGGCGGTGACGCCGCCGACGCGGGCGAGGTCGCGGCCGGTGCCGTCGACGACCGCGACGGCGGCGGTGAAGCGGACGGCCGCCGGGGGGAGCCCGTACCGGGCGTGCACGGAGGCGCCGACCGCGGCGGCCGCGGCCCGCAGGAGGTTCGCGGCGCCGAGCCCGGGCCGTTCCTGGGCGAGGAAGGTGACCTGCTCGCAGAACATGCGGGCGCCGAGGTGGGAGTGCGGCCGGGCGCCGGTGCCGTCGGCGACGGCCACGACGATCCGCCCCCGGGGGTCGAGGGCGACGTCGTAGGCGTCCTGCCGGGCGACGCCGGCGGCGGCGCGGGCCTCGCCCACGACGGAGGCGGCGGCGACGTGGTGCGCACCGGCCGTGAGGCCGTCGAGGTGGACGCCCGCCACGCGGTGCACCGAGCCGGGCCCCAGGCCGGCCGGTGCGGGGGAGCGCAGGGCGCCGGGGGCGGGTGCACCGGTGGGCAGCTCGCGGGGGAGCTGGGCGGGGACGGCGGCCGTCCCGTCGTGCCACAGCGACCTCATCGCCGGACCGCCGGGAGGTGTCGATGGGGCATGGGGCTCCGTTCGCCGGGGAGGACTCCTCCCGACGCTAGGCGGGCGCGCCCCCCGGCCGGGGTCACTCCGCCCCGCGTTCCCGCCTCCGCCCCGTCACCTTGCGCTGGGTGACGGGAGCGCACCGGGAGTGAGTCCGCTCAGTGCACCAGGCGCAGCACGAGGGGGTAGCGGTACGCGCGCCCGGAGCTCGCGGCGACCGCCCCGAGGATGCCGCAGACCAGGACCCCCACCGCGGGCAGCGCCAGCACCCACCAGAGGAGGAAGGCCAGGCCGAAGGTCACGAACCCGGCGGCGAACAGCACCAGGGCCAGCGCGACCGTGTACAGCAGCGTGGAGATCGCCGCGTTGAGCGCCTCGGCCGCGTGGCCGCGCACGAACGCGCCCCGGTCCCGGTACACCAGGTACACCACCAGCGGGCCGAGGAACGGCAGGCCCAGACCCCACGAGGCGATGCCCAGGACGTGCGCCACCATCCCCCAGGTCCGCTGCTCCGGCGGGCTCAGCAGGTGCCCGTGGCCGGAGGGCGCGGGCGGGGGCGCGCCGTGCGGCAGCGGGTGACCCGGCGGCGGGGGGATCTCGGACACGGGTCCTCCTCGGGTGCTGGCCGGCCCGGGCCGGTGCGGGCCGGTGCGGGTCGGTGCGGGTCGGTGCGCGCAGCCGCGCACAGCCGCGCACAGCCGCGCACATGCTCTCAGGCGTCGGCCGCGTCCGCGGTGACGAAGTCGACCAGCTCCTCGACCCGGCCCAGGAGCGCGGGCTCCAGGTCGGTGTAGTCGCGCACCGTGCCGAGGATCCGCTTCCAGCCGTGCGCCACGTCCGCCTGCGTCGCGTGCGGCCAGCCCAGCTCCGCGAGGACCCCGTGCTTCCACGACGTGCCCCGCGGGATGACCGGCCAGCGCTCCCACCCGAGGCGCTGGGGGCGCACCGCCTGCCACACGTCGACGAAGGGGTGGCCCACCACGAGGACGTGCGGGTGCCGCACGCCCGCCACGATCCTGGACTCCTTGCTGCCGGGGACGAGGTGGTCCACCAGCACGCCGAGGCGGCGGCCGGGCCCGGGGCGGAAGTCCCGCACGACTGCGGCGAGGTCGTCCACCCCGTCGAGCATCTCCACCACGACGCCCTCGACGCGCAGGTCGTCGCCCCAGACCCTCTCCACCAGCTCCGCGTCGTGCCGGCCCTCGACGAGGACGCGCGAGGCCCGGGCGGTGCGGGCGGCGGTGCGCACCGCCACCGAGCCGCTCGCGGTGCGGGTCGCCGCCTGCGGCCGGGCGGGGCCGCGCGGGGCGACGAGGCGCACCGGCTGCCCGTCCACCCAGAAGCCGGGCCCGAGGGGGAAGGTGCGGGTGCGCCCGCGGGCGTCCTCCAGGACCACCACGTGCACGCCGCCGCTCTTCTCCACCCGCACGACGGCGCCCACCCAGCCGGTCTCCACGTCCTCCACGACGAGACCCGCCTCGGCGGGCTCCTCGCGGCTGGCGGGGCGGCGCGGGTGGGGGTCGCGCGAGAGCACGTCGCTCCCGTACCTGTCGGAGGGGCTCGACCTGTCGGAGGGGCTCACGCCGCGGCACGCTAGCCGTGACGCGCCGCGGGGACGCGCAGGCTCACCGGCGCGTCGGGTCGTGCGGGAGGGCGGATGTCCCGGCGGAGCCTAGACTTGGCACTCACGGGACGTGAGTGCCAAGAGGCGGAGGTGGGGCATGAGCGACGAGCGCAGGCTGGCCGTGCTGCGTGCCATCGTCGAGGACTACGTCAGCACGCGGGAGCCGGTGGGGTCCAAGCACCTCGTCGAGCGCTACCAGCTCGGCGTGTCCCCGGCGACGATCCGCAACGACATGGCCGTGCTGGAGGAGGAGGGGTACATCACCCAGCCCCACACCAGCGCCGGGCGCGTGCCCACGGACAAGGGGTACCGCCTGTTCGTGGACCGCCTCGCCACCGTCAAGCCGATGTCGGCGGCGGAGAAGCGGGCCATCCAGGCCTTCCTCGACGGCGCCGCGGACCTCGACGACATCGTCGACCGCACCGTGCGGCTGCTGGCGCAGATCACCCGGCAGGCCGCCGTGGTGCAGTACCCCTCGCTCTCGCGCGCGGGCGTGCGGCACGTGGAGGTCCTGCACGTCGGGGGCCGCTCCGCCCTGATGGTGCTCATCACCGACACCGGCCGGGTGGAGCAGCGCGTGGTCACCCTGCGCTCGCACCTGGCGGACGAGGAGCTGCCCCCGCTGCTGGCGGACCTGCGCGCGCGGCTCAACGGCACCCTGGCCGGCCGGCGCGTCGCCGAGGCGCGGGACCTGCTGCCCGGTGTGGCGGACGCGGTGCCCCCGCCGCAGCGGGCCGCCGCCGACGAGGTGCTCGCGGCGCTCGCCGACGGCCTGACCGCCGCGCTGGAGGAGCGGGTCGTCATCGCGGGCACGGCCAACCTCGTGCGCAGCGGCACCGACTTCCCCGCCTCGCTCGGCTCGGTGCTGGACGCGCTGGAGGAGCACGTCGTGCTGCTGCGGCTGGTGCAGGAGATGGCCGACGACGAGGTGGCCCCGGGCGGGCTGAGCGTCCGGATCGGCTCGGAGAACCTGGGCCTGGGCCTGCCGGAGACGTCGGTCGTCACCAGCGGGTACGGCGAGGGACAGGTGCTGGCCCGGCTCGGCGTCCTCGGCCCGACCAGGATGGACTACCCCACGACCATGGCGGCGGTGCGCTCCGTCGCCCGCTACGTGTCCCGGATCCTCGCGCAGTGACCCGGCTGCGCGCGGAGGCGGGGGCGGCCCGCCCGGCCGGACCCCGTGCGACGAACCCCCGCACAGCGAGACGATGAGGAGACGGTGCCACCCGTGAGCGACTACTACGAGGTCCTCGGTGTCGCGCGCAGCGCGTCGCAGGAGGAGATCAAGCGGGCGTACCGCAAGCTCGCGCGGAAGCTGCACCCGGACGTCACGGACGACCCGGCGGCCGGGGAGCGGTTCAAGGAGGTCTCCCAGGCCTACGACACGCTGTCCAACCCCGAGAAGCGCGAGCTGTACGACCGCGGCGGCACCCAGCCGGGTGGTGCGGGGTTCGGCCCGGGGTTCGGCTTCAGCGACATCATGGACGCCTTCTTCGGCGGCGGCGCCACCTCCGGGCGCGGGCCCGTCAGCCGCACCCAGCGCGGGCAGGACGCCCTCATCCGCGTGGAGGTGGACCTGGCCGAGGCGGCGTTCGGCGGCACCAAGGAGATCACCGTGGACACCGCGGTGCTGTGCCCGACGTGCCGCGGGACGTGCTGCCAGCCGGGGACCGAGCCGGCCACCTGCGACATCTGCGGCGGGCGCGGGCAGGTGCAGCGGGTGGTGCGCTCGCTGCTCGGGCAGGTCATGACGGCGCAGCCGTGCCCCACGTGCCGCGGCTTCGGCACGGTGCTGCCCGCGCCGTGCCTGGAGTGCTCGGGCGAGGGCCGCGTCCGCTCCCGCCGGCCCCTGACGATCCGCATCCCCGCGGGCGTCAGCACCGGCACCCGCATCCAGCTCGCCGCGCAGGGCGAGGTGGGCACGGCGGGCGGTCCCGCGGGCGACCTGTACGTGGAGATCGCCGAGCGCCAGCACGCGACGTTCCAGCGCCGCGGCGACGACCTGCACTGCACGCTGGAGGTGCCGATGACCGCCGCCGCACTGGGCACCGTCATCACCCTGGAGACCCTGGAGGGCGACGGGGTCGAGATCGAGGTGCGGCCCGGCTCGCAGTCGGGGGAGACGGTGACGCTGCGCGGCCGCGGCACCGAGCACCTGCGCTCGGCCGGCCGCGGTGACCTGCTCGTGCACCTGGACGTGGTGACGCCGCGGAATTTGGACGCGGAGCAGGAGGAGCTGCTGCGGCGGCTGGCGGAGCTGCGCGGGGAGGCCCGCCCCGCCGGGCGGCTGTCCCCCTCCCACCAGGGCGTCTTCTCCAAGCTGCGCGAGCGCATCGTCGGGCGCTGAGCAGGCGGTCCCGGGGGTCGTGCGCCCCCGGGACCGGCCCGGCGCGCCGCCTCAGCGCACGCTGAAGCGCTTGGTGTCCGGCAGCGGCGGGGGGCCCTCCCCGTCGGACATGTCGGGCCCGAACACCGACAGGGTGTGCTCGCCGGGGGTCACGTCCACGCCGAAGGAGAACGGGCCGAACTCCCCGTTGGCGCCGGCCTCGGTGAAGCCCTCCGCGACGACCTCGCCCCCGGCGTCGTGGACGGTGTAGTTGAGGGTCGCCTCGAACCCCGTGCCGATGCCCTCGACGGTGAGGCGGCCGGCGTCGACGACGGCGCCGTGGGCCAGGCTGGTGATCCACACCGGCGCCTGCACGTCCTGCGGGGCGCTGCGGGCGGTGGGCTGCGCGAAGCTGACCGCGCCCCACGCCTCCGCGCCGGGGCGGCCGTCGACGAGGACGCGCACGGGCAGGTTCTCCCCGGCGGCGGCGGTCACGGTGTGCACGAGCTGCTGCACGGCGAGCTCCGCGGCGCGGCTGCCGACGTCGCGGTTCGACAGGGCGGCGGCGGCGACGTCGACCGTGATGAGGTCGGCGCCCACCTCGACCCGCGCGGCGGGGTCCGGCCGCCACGGCGTGGAGTAGTCCGGGTCGAGGGCCTCGCCGGCGAGCATGAGCCGCAGCGCCTCGGTGGGGGCGTCGGCGGCGCCGGAGGCGGGCAGGTACTCCCGGAACAGCGCGGGGCCCGCCGCGCCGTCCGCGCCGGTGCCGAGCCAGTACACGGGGACGGTGTCCCCGGCGGCGACGGCCGGGCCGGCCGCGGGGGCGCCGGCGGCCGGGGCGGAGGCGCGCGGGGGCGCCGGGGAGGTGGCGGCGGGGGCGGGTGGGGCCGGCGGCGCGGTCCCGCCGGAGCCGCCCGCGGAGGGACCGGGCGCGGAGGTCGTGGGCGGCGGCGCGCCCTGCGAGGGCTGCGCCGGTGCCGCCACGCCGACGCCGACGTCGCGCCCGCCGGCCGGGTCGCCCGGGCCGTCCTGCCCGGTGACGGCGATCGCGGTGCCGGTGGCGACCACGGCGGCCGCCGCGATCCCGGCCAGGGCCGTCAGGCGGGTGCGGCGGTGCCGGCGCGCGGCCTCGGCGCGGATGACGCCGAGGCGCTCGGCCGGGCGCAGGGCGTCGGTGTGCGCGGCCATCGCCTCGCGCAGCAGCGCCGCGGTGGGGTCCTCCTGCGGTGCGGGCACCGCGGCCGGGGACGGCGGGCCCCCGGCGTCCTGCCCCGGGCCGCGGTACCCGTCGGGACGTGCGTCGCTCACGGCTGCTCCTCGCGCTCGGGCCTGCCCGGGGAACCCGGGGAGGGGGTGGTGGGTGGCTGCGCCCCGAGGGCGGTGCGCAGCGCGGCCACGCCCCGGGAGGCGTGGGTCTTCACGGCGCCCCGGCTGATGCCCAGGGCGGCGGCGATGTCGGCCTCGGACAGGTCGGCGGAGTACCGCAGCACCAGGACCTCGCGCTGGCGCAGCGGCAGCCCGCCGAGCGCGGCGAGGACGTGCCGGTGCTGCTCCGAGCGCACCGCCAGCTCCTCCGGTCCCTCCGGCTCGGGGTCGGGCAGGGGGCGTCGGCGGTCGGCGACCTCGCGGTGGCGCAGCACGTCGCGGGCGCGGTTGACCACGATCTGGCGCAGGTAGGCCAGCGCGGCGTCGGGGTCCTCCAGGCGGCGCCACCGCCCGTGCAGCGCCACGAAGGCGTCCTGCACGACCTCTTCGGCGCTGCCCCGGTCGTGCAGCAGGAGGGCCGCGAGCCCGACGAGGCGCCGCCAGTGCGCCGTGTAGAGGGCGGTGACCGCGTCGTCGGCGTCCCAGGTGCGCGGGTCGTCCTGCTGCGGGGGGACGAGGTCGCCGGCGGGGGCGGCGGGGCCGGGCGGTGCGCCGGCGGGGGCCTCGCGCAGCCCGCGCAGGACCCGCCAGCCGCGCGGGCCGGTGCGCGCGGCCGGCGTGCGCTCACCCACGGGGGTGCCGCCCGGGGCGCGCGGGCCGGTGCTGGTGGTGCTCACACGTGTTGCACGTGCGGGAGGCGGGTGAGGTTGACAGCGGCACCCGCCTCATCCAACCGGCCGGCCGGGAGAGCGGGCCACGGGGGGCGTCCGGGGCCGTGCGGGCGGCGCGCCGGTAGCGTGGCGGCATGAGCGACGCGCCGCGCGAGGAGGACCTGTTCCTGCGGATCATCGCCGGGGAGATCCCGGCCGACGTCGTGCACGCCGACGACCTCGTCGTGGCGTTCCGCGACATCGCGCCCAAGGCCCCGACGCACGTGCTCGTCGTGCCGCGCGAGCGGTACCCGGACGTGGCGGCCCTCGCGGAGGCCGCCCCGCAGACCCTCGCGCACCTCGTGGCGGTGGCCCGGCGCATCGCCGAGGAGGAGTGCGGGGGCCACTTCCGCCTCGTCTTCAACACCGGTGAGCGCGCGGGGCAGACGGTGTTCCACGTGCACGCGCACGTCCTCGGCGGCGAGGGACTCGCGTTCACCGAGATGTGACGCAGGTTTCACCCGTGGGTCCTGCGCCGGGTGTTGTGTGAACCCTCTGTGACGTGGGCGCCCCGTGGGTGCGGGCGCTCCCCGGCGCGTGTTGGATGAGAGCCATGTGCGGACTGTGCGGCGAGATCACCTTCGACGGGCGGGCTGCCGACGTCTCCGCGGTGCAGCGGATGGGCGAGGTCCTGGCACCGCGCGGCCCCGACGGGCAGGGCACGTGGGCGCAGGGCCGTGTCGCGTTCGGGCACCGGCGGCTCTCCGTCATCGACCTGTCGGAGTGCGGCGCCCAGCCCATGCACGACCTCGAGCTGGGCCTGACCGCCGTCTTCAACGGCTGCGTCTACAACTACCGGGAGCTGCAGGCCGAGCTCACCGGGTACGGCTACCGCTTCGCGGGCCACAGCGACACCGAGGTCGTCCTCAAGGCGTACCACCGCTGGGGCGAGGACTTCGTGGACCACCTCGTCGGGATGTTCGCGGTCGTCCTGCACGAGCGCGACTCCGGCCGCACCGTGCTCGTGCGCGACCGGCTCGGCGTCAAGCCCCTGTACCTGGCCGAGACGCCGGGGCGGCTGCGGTTCGCCTCCTCGCTGCCCGCGCTGGTCGCCGCCGGTGACGTGGACACCACCGTCGACCCGGTCGCGCTGCACCACTACCTGTCCTGGCACGCGGTGGTGCCCGCGCCGCTGACCATCCTGCAGGGCGTGCGGAAGCTGCCGCCGGCGACGGTGCGGGTCGTGGAGGCGGACGGCACCAGCCGGGAGCACCGGTACTGGGACCCGCCGTACACCCGCCGCGCGGAGTTCGCGGGTTTCTCCCCGCGCGACTGGGAGGACGCCGTCCTGGACTCCCTGCGCACCGCGGTGCGCCGGCGCATGGTCGCCGACGTGCCCGTGGGGGTGCTGCTGTCCGGCGGCCTGGACTCCAGCCTGGTCGTCGGCCTGCTCGCCGAGCAGGGGCAGTCCGGCCTGGCGACGTTCAGCATCGGGTTCGAGTCCGCCGGCGGCCGCGAGGGCGACGAGTTCGCGTACTCCGACGTCATCGCCGAGCGCTACGGGACCGACCACCACCGCATCCGCGTCACCTCCGACGAGCTCGTCGCGGCGCTGCCGCACGCCGTGGGCGTCATGCACGAGCCGATGGTCAGCCACGACGTCGTCGCCTTCGACCTGCTCTCCCAGCACGTCTCGCGCAGCATCTCCGTCGTGCAGTCCGGGCAGGGCGCCGACGAGGTGTTCGCCGGGTACCACTGGTACCCGCCGCTGGCCGGGGCGGGACGCGAGGAGGCGGTGGACGCCTACGCGCGCGCGTTCTTCGACCGCGACCACGCGCAGATGGCGCAGGTGCTCTCGCCGGCGTGGATGCTCGCGGAGGACCCCTCGCGCCGGTTCGTGGCCGAGCACTTCGCCCGCGCCACCGCGGAGACCGCCGTGGACGCCGCGCTGCGCCTGGACACCCAGGTCATGCTCGTCGACGACCCCGTCAAGCGCGTGGACAACACCACGATGGGCTGGGGCCTGGAGGCCCGCGTGCCGTTCCTCGACCACGAGCTGGTGGAGCTGGCGGCGGCCGTCCCGCCGGAGCTGAAGCTCGCCGAGGGCGGCAAGGGCGTCCTCAAGCGCGTCGGCCGGCGCGTCATCCCCGCGGAGGTCATCGACCGGCCCAAGGGGTACTTCCCCGTCCCCGCGATCACGCACCTGGAGGGCAAGGTCCTGGGCCTGGTGCGCGACGCGCTCTCGGACCCGGCCGCGCGGCGGCGCGGGCTGTTCCGGCCGGAGTACGTCGAGGGCCTGCTGCGCGAGCCCAACGCCGAGCTGACCCCGTTGCGCGGCAACAAGCTCTGGCAGCTGGGGCTGCTGGAGCTGTGGCTGCAGCAGCACGGGATCGGCTGAGGGGCCGGCGATGACGAGCAGGCGCCGGGCGGCCGTGGCGGGTCTGCGCCGCCGCTCCGCGGAGCACCCCGGGATCTCCACCCGTTCGTGGCGGCGGCCGCCGGAGCACCTCGTGCGCGGCATGGCCCGGGACGTCGTGCTGGACATGGGCTGGGGGCGGCTGGTGTTCGGCCAGACGTTCGCCGACTCCCGCCGCGTCGTCGACGCCCTGCGCGCCGAGGAGGCCGGTGAGCGCGACATCGCCGTGTACGTCCACGACCCGCAGGTCCTGGTGGGGCTCGCCCCGCACGAGCTGTTCGTGGACCCCTCGTACACGTTCCGGCTGTCCCTGGCGCAGTACCGCCCGCCGCGCGACCCCAACCACGACGTGTTCGTCCGCATGGTGCGCTCCCGCCAGGAGCTGGAGGAGGTCAACCGCATCTACGTCTCCTGCGGCATGGTCAGCTCCGACGTGGACGTGATGTGGGCCAACCACCGCACCCGCACGTACACGTACCTCGTGGCGCTGGACACCCGCACGCAGGCCGTCGTCGGCACCGTCACCGGCGTCGACCACGTCCTGGCCTTCGACGACCCCGACAACGGCGCGAGCCTGTGGTGCCTGGCCGCCGACCCGCAGGCCGCCCTCCCGGGGGTGGGGGAGGCGCTCGTGCGCGTCCTGGCGGAGCGCTACATCGGGCGCGGGCGCGCACACCTGGACCTGTCGGTGCTGCACGACAACACCGCCGCGATCTCCCTGTACCGCAGGCTGGGTTTCGCCCCGGTCCCGCCGGTGGCCGTCAAGCGCAAGAACCCCATCAACCGCCGCCTGTACTCGCCCGGCCCGGACGGGCTGGACGAGCTGAACCCGTACGCGCGGATCATCGCCGACGAGGCGCTGCGCCGGGGGGTCCGCGTGCAGGTCACGGACGCGCCCTCGGGGGAGATGCGCCTGTCGCACGGGGGGCGGCGGGTGCTCACCCGCGAGTCGCTCTCGGAGCTGACGAGCGCGGTGGCGATGAGCCGCTGCGACGACAAGCGCGTCACCCGCCGGGTGCTGGCCCGCGCGGGCCTGCGCGTGCCGCGCGGGGTGGAGCTGTGCGCGGACGACGCCGAGGGGCTGCGGCGCGCCGCGGAGCTGGCCGCGCAGACGGGCCCGGTGGTGGTGAAACCCGCGCGCGGGGAGCAGGGCAAGGGCATCAGCGTGGGGGTGGCCGCGGCCGCGCTGCCCGCGGCGGTGGCCGCCGCGGCGCGCTTCTGCCCGGACGTGCTGGTGGAGGAGCTCGTGGCGGGCGAGGACCTGCGGGTGCTCGTCATCGACTCCGAGGTGGTGGCCGCGGCGGTGCGCCGCCCCGCCGCGGTCGTCGGCAACGGCACGGACCCGGTCCGCGTGCTCGTGGAGCGGCAGAGCCGCCGGCGCCAGGCCGCCACCCGCGGGGAGTCCAGCATCCCGCTGGACGCCACGACGGAGGCGGTCGTCGCGGACGCCGGCCACTCCCTCGACGACGTCCTGCCGCGCGGGCGGGTGCTGCAGGTGCGGCGCACCGCGAACCTGCACACCGGCGGGACCCTGGAGGACGTCACGGACGTCCTGCACCCGAGGATCGCCGACGCGGCGGTGCGGGCGGCGGGGGCGATCGGCATCCCCGTGACCGGCCTGGACTTCCTCGTGCCCGACGTCACGGGCGGCGATTACGTCATCATCGAGGCGAACGAGCGCCCCGGGCTGGCCAACCACGAGCCGCGCCCGACCGCGCAGCGTTTCGTGGACCTGCTGTTCCCCGAGACCCGGCGGGCGCCGGTGTCCTGAGGGGCGAGCGGGTCCCGCCCGCGGCGCCGGGGGTCCACGCCCCCCGGTCGCGCGGGCCGGCGGTGTGCGCGGGCCGGCGCTTCGCGCGGGCCGGCGGCTCAGCGGGCGCCGGCGAGCGGAACTCGCGCTGCGCTCGGCGAGGGTTCCTGCGCCTGCGCGGACGGGCGGGCCGGCAGGGTGACGCGCACCGTGGTGCCCCGGCCGGGTTCGCTGTCGATGCCGAGGACGCCGTGGTGGGCGACGACGACCGCGTTGACGATCGCCAGGCCCAGACCGGCGCCCTGCTGCTCGCGCGCCTCCGCCTGCCGGCCCCGGCCGAACGGGCGCAGCGCCGCCGCCTGCTCCTCGGCGGGGATCCCGATCCCGGTGTCCGACACCTCCAGGACGACGCACCCGCTCTCGCGGTGGGCGCGCACGGTGATGCTCCCGGACGGGGTGAACTTCACGGCGTTCAGCACCAGCCGGTCCAGCGTCTGCGCGAGCCGCGTGCGGTCGCCCGTGACGAGGTCCAGGGCCCCGACCTCCGCCGTGATCGTCAGGCCCCGGCAGCCGGCGACCCCGGCGTTCTGCGCGACGGCGGCGTGGACCAGCGAGCCCACGTCGACCGGCTCGAGGTGCAGCCGCACGCCGGTCGTGGACAGCTGGGCGGCGAGCAGCATGTCGTCCACGAGCGCGCGCAGGCGGGCGGTGTTGCGGCGGATCGCGTCGAC
The DNA here is from genome assembly GCF_054590795.1 of Kineococcus anabasis. Classification (NCBI taxonomy): domain Bacteria; kingdom Bacillati; phylum Actinomycetota; class Actinomycetes; order Kineosporiales; family Kineosporiaceae; genus Kineococcus; species Kineococcus anabasis. Next base: position 338,463 of record NZ_BAAIHU010000006.1, on the reverse strand, counting down.
GGCGGTGGCGGTGGCGTGCGGGTCCAGGCCCCCGTCGCCCAGCATCTCCAGGTAGCCCTCGATCGACGTCATGGGCGTGCGGATCTCGTGGGTGATGCGGGCGAGGAACTCCTCCTTGAGGCGGTCGGCGTCGAGCAGCCGCTCGTTGGCCGCCTCGACGGCGCGGTGGTACTGGCGCAGCTCGACGTGGGTGACGACGTGCCGGGCCAGGGTCAGCAGCGCCCGCCGCTGGGCGCCGGTGAGCTCCCGCGGGGTGTGGTCCAGCACGCACAGGCTGCCGAGGGCGTGACCCGCTGGGGACACCAGGGGTGCACCGGCGTAGAAGCGCACGTGCGGCTCGCCGGTGACGAGGGGACTGGCCGCGAAGCGGGGGTCGCGGGTGGCGTCGGGGACGACGAAGAGGCCGTCCTGCTCGATGGTGCGGGCGCAGAACGACGCCTCGCGCGGTGTCTCGCACACGTCCAGCCCGACGCGCGCCTTGAACCACTGCCGCTCGGAGTCGACCAGGCTGACCAGGGCGATGGGGGTGCCGGCGATCTCAGCGGCCAGGGTGGCGATGTCGTCGAAGTCGTGCTCGGGAGGGGTGTCCAGCAGTTCGTAGGACAGCAGCGCCGCGAGACGCTCCGCCTCCCCGTCCACCCGGCTCCCGCCCATGCGCCCGCCCCGTCCCCGCCGTGCCGTCCCCGCCGCCCCCCCATCGGCCGCCCGGGCCGCCGCCTGAGGCGCGGGCGGGTCCTGCCCGGCAGGTCACCCGGTGCGGGGGTGCGCGAGGATCGGTGCGCAGGACCACGGGGGGCCGCCAGGGCCTCCCACGGCGGGAGGAGCGGCTCGGTGGCACAGCAGCAGCGTCTGGACGGACCGGCGGGGACGGGCGCGGGCAGCGGCACGGTGGACGTCCCCGTGGACCTGGAGTACCTGCAGACGGTGCTGCTGGAGCTGCTGCGCACGCCCAGCCCCTCCGGCCGCACGGACGCGATCATGCAGTACGTGGGCGAGCGCATCACGGAGATGGGCCTGCCGTTCGACCTGACCCGCCGGGGGATGCTGCGCGCCACCCTGCAGGGGGGTTCCGGGGTGGTGCGGCGCGCGCTCATGGTCCACGCCGACACCATCGGCTGCATGGTGAAGCGGTTGCAGGACAACGGCCGCCTGGAGGTCGTGCCGGTCGGCAGCCACAGCGCCCGCTTCTCCGAGGGCGCCCACGTGACGATCTTCACGGACCACCACGAGCGCGTGTACACGGGCACGGTGCTGCCGCTGAAGAGCAGCGGGCACACCTACGGCGACGAGGTCGACACCCAGGGCGTCGGCTGGGACCAGGTCGAGGTGCGCGTGGACGAGCCGGTGGAGAGCGCCCGCGACCTGGTGGCCCTGGGCCTGCAGGTCGGCGACTTCGTGGCCCTCGACGCCAGCCCGCAGATCACCCGCGGCGGGTACGTGAAGTCCCGCCACCTCGACGACAAGGCCGGCCTGGCGGTGTGCCTGACGGCGCTGAAGGCGCTCACCGACGCGCAGGTGGAGCTGGCGGTCGCGGCGCAGTTCCTCGTCACCATCGGGGAGGAGGTCGGCTTCGGCGCCACCCACGGGCTGTCCCCGCACCTGGGGGAGATGGTCGCCGTGGACAACGCCGTCGTGGCGCCGGGGCAGTCCTCCCGGGAGGAGACGGCGAACATCGGCATGATGGACATGACGGGGCCGTTCGACTTCCACCTCTCCCGCCGCCTGCACGCCCTGGCCGACGAGCACCGGATCCCGGTGCGCCGCGACGTGTACCGGCACTACCGCTCGGACGTCGCGCCCGCGCTGGAGGCCGGGGTGGAGGCGCGCGCCGCGCTGCTGGGTTTCGGGGTGGAGTCCAGCCACGGCCACGAGCGCACCCACATCGACGGGCTGGTGGCCCTCACCAGGCTGCTGGCCGTGTACCTGCAGAGCGACCTGACGTTCCACGACTGGGACCGGCAGAACTCCGGGACGCTCGACGACTTCCCCTCCACGAGCGTGCAGCCGACGGAGCTGGAGCCGGTGGACCGCACCGTGTGGGCCGAGGCCGGCACGGAGGGGTGAGCGGGCGCGGGGCCGCGCCGCCGGGTGGGGGAGCGGCTCAGACGGTGACGTCGCAGAGGCCGGCGGAGTTGGCGCTGAGGTAGGCCAGCGCGCGTTCCATGACCTCCCCGGAGAACGGGTTGCTCTCCTCCATGCCGGCCTCGACGTACTGCCGGGAGGCCTCCCACAGGTAGCGGGCCGTCAGCTCCTGGTTGGGCTTGAGCCGGCTGGCCTCGCGGTCGCGGGCGATGTGGGCCGCGAAGGAGCTGAGGGCGCGGCCGCGCTCCTCGGGGTCGGCGTCGAGGTCCTCCCCGGTCGCGTACTCGATGAGGTCGCGGTCGGAGGCGGTGAGGAAGCGGTACAGGCTCTGGGAGTCCGGCCCGCCGAGCTTGCGGGTGCGCAGGGACGCCGACGACGTCGAGGTGCCGGCACGGGCGCCCCCGCCGACCGGTGCGCCGCCCCCGGACGCCGCACCCATCGCGGCGGGGTTCACCCCGGACGGGTTCGCCGCGGAGACCTCCATGCCATGTCCTCCCACTGCCTGCGCCGGCGGTCCTGGCGGACCTGACGAGGTTCCATCGGCAGTCACGCACGGCGACTTGAGCGGGGGTGGGTGCGCCCGTGCGGGGGACGGGCGCGGAGCAGCGCCCCCCGGGCTGGGTGGCGGGCTGGGTGGCGGGCTGGGTGGCGGGCTGGGTGGCGGCGCGGGGCGGCGGACCTGGGACGATGGTGCCGACAGGACGGCGGCGGCATGGCGAGGGCACGGGCATGACGGGCACGGGGCGGGTGCTCCTCGTCGACAACCACGACTCGTACACGTACAACCTCTTCCAGCTCCTGGCGGAGGTGACGGGCACCGAGCCGGTCGTGCTGCGCAACGACGACCCGCGCCTGGACCCCGCCGACCTCGCCACCTTCGCCGCGGTGGTGATCTCCCCGGGGCCCGGGCACCCCGGCGTCCGCCGCGACTTCGGCCTCTCCGCCGCGGTGCTGGCCGCCGCCCGCGTCCCCGTCCTCGGCGTGTGCCTGGGTCACCAGGGCCTGGCGCTGGGGGAGGGGGCGCCGGTCGTGCGCGCCCCGCGGGCCCGGCACGGCTTCGTCGACCGCATCCGGCACAGCGGCGCGGGGCTCTTCGCGGGCCTGCCGCAGGACTTCGAGGCGGTCCGCTACCACTCCCTGTGCGTGCCCGAGCCCCTGCCGCCGTCGCTGGAGGCGGTGGCGTGGGCCTCCGACGGGGTCGTCATGGCCCTGCGGCACCGCACGCGGCCGCTGTGGGGGGTGCAGTTCCACCCCGAGTCGATCGCCTCAGCCCACGGGGCGGACCTGCTGCGGGCGTTCACCGGTCTGGCGGGCGTCCCGGCGCGCCCGGCCCGGCGACCCGCCCCGCGTCCCCTGCCCGCGCCCGTACCCGTGGCGGACGGCGCGGCCGTGCACGTGCGGGTCCTGCCGACGGCGGTGGACACCGAGGCGGCGTTCGTGCGGCTGTGCGCCGGCTCCCCGCGCGCCTTCTGGCTGGACTCCGCCTCCGCCGCCACCGGCCGGGGGCGCTTCTCCTTCCTCGGCACCGCGGACGGCCCGCTCGCCGACGTCGTGCGCGCGGAGCCGGGCGGCGACCCGGCGGAGGTGCTGGCCGACCTCGGCCGCCGGCTCGCCGCGCGCCGCGTCCCACCTCCCGACGGGCTGCCGTTCGAGCTGGCCGGGGGGTACGTGGGCTTTCTCGGCTACGAGTTCGGCTCCGGCACCGGGCGCGCCGCCGCCACCCCGGACGCGCTGTGGATGTTCGCCGACCGCTTCGTCGCCGTGGACCACGCCCGGGAGCTCACCTACGCCGTCGCGCTCGCCCCGGCCGGGGAACCGGACGCGGCGCAGGAGTGGCTGCGGGCCACCTGCGCGGTGCTGGAGGGCCTGCCGCGGGGAACCGCTGCGCAGGGCGTGCCGCCGGAGGGGCTGCCCGGGCACGTCGACGCCGAGCCGTGGCTGCGCCGGGACCGCGCCGGCTACCTCGCCGACGTCGCCGCCGCGCGCGAGGCGCTGCTGGCGGGGGAGAGCTACGAGGTCTGCCTGACCGCCGAGGCCGTCGTGCCCGCCCGGGGCACCGGCCCCGGCGACGGCCTGGCGACGTACCGGCGGCTGCGGCGGGCCAACCCCGCGCCGTACGCGGCCTACCTGCGCTGCGACGACGTGGAGGTCGCCTGCTCCTCCCCGGAGCGCTTCCTCACCGTCACCGCCGCCGGGGAGGTGGCCGCCGCGCCGATCAAGGGCACCGCGCCGCGCGGCGCCACGCCGGAGGAGGACGAGCGGCTGCGGGCGGAGCTGGCGGGCAGCGCCAAGACCCGCGCCGAGAACCTCATGATCGTGGACCTGCTGCGCAACGACCTGGGCCGGGTGTGCGAGGTGGGCTCGGTCGCGGTGCCCGCGCTCATGGCGACGGAGACGTACGCCACCGTCCACCAGCTCGTCTCGACGGTCACCGGGCGGCTGCGGCCCGGGGCCGGTGCCCTGGACGCCGTCCGCGCCTGCTTCCCGCCGGGCTCCATGACCGGGGCGCCCAAGGAGCGCACGATGGAGATCGTCGACGCCCTGGAGCAGCGCCCGCGCGGGGTGTACTCCGGTGCGCTGGGCTACCTGTCCTGCACGGGCGCGGCCGACCTCGCCGTCGTCATCCGCACCCTGGTGCGCGACGGGGCGGCGTGGCGGGTCGGCGCCGGCGGGGCCGTCGTGCTCGACTCCGACCCGGTGGAGGAGTTCGAGGAGATGCTGCTCAAGGCCGCCGCGCCGCTGCGCGCGGTGCTCGACGCCTGAGCGCGCGTCAGAACCCCGCCAGCTCCCGCCAGCGCGCCGTCAGCTCCGCCGAGCGCGCCAGGGGGCGCCCGTCGAGGGAGGCCACCTCGACGACGCCGCGCACGCTGGAGGCGAACCACACCGCCCCGGCGGCCAGCAGCTCCGGCACCCGCACCAGGGCGGGCTCCACGTCGACACCCGCCTCCGCGGCCGCGGCGAACAGGGCCTCCTGGGTCGTGCCGGCGAGGATGCCCGTCGCCCCGGTCGGGGTGGTGCGCAGGGTGCCGTCCGCCCACCACAGCAGCGTGGAGGTGGGCCCCTCCAGCGCGTAGCCGTCCGTGGAGACGAACAGGGCGTCGTCCGCGCCGCGCCGCGCGGCCTCCCGCACCGCCGCCGTGTGCACCGCGTACGAGAGGGTCTTCACCCCGCCCAGCAGCCACGGCGTCTGCGCGTGCGCGTCGACGGGCGTGCCGCGCGAGAGGGTCACCACCGAGATGCCGTCGCGGCGCTGCACGGCGACGGAGGCCGGCAGCGGCGTGAGCGTGGCCACCCCGGTGGGCACCCCCGCACCGGGCAGCCCGCGGGTCAGCACCAGCTTCAGCGCGGACTCCCCGGGCGCGGCGGCCGCCAGCAGCTGCTCGGCCAGCGCGGCCCACGCGAAGCGGTCCACCGGCGGCAGCTCCATGGCCGCGGCGGAGCGCTCGAAGCGGTCCAGGTGCGCCTCCCAGCCGTGGACCCACCTGCCCTCCCCGGTCACGAGGACGCGCAGCGTCTCGAAGCACCCGTCGCCGCGGCCCAGGCCCAGGTCGTCCGCCGCCAGCACCGCCGTCGCCGGGCCCACCGGCCCGCGCCCCAGCACCGCAGCCAGGTGCCCCGGCGTGCGCCCGGTCGGGGCCGTGTCCCGCTGTCCACCCGCCGCTGTCGTCATGGCCACACTGTGGCGCACGGCCGCGCGCGAGCCGCCGTCGGATCCCCTCGGTACCATCGGAGGGTCCCAGCACGGCGTCGACGGAGGCGAAGGGCCCACCCGGGCGACCATGGCCAGTTCAGAGACCACCCCCAGCGGCACCCCCGGCACCCAGGCCCCCGCGGCCACCGCCGGCGGCGCCCCCGCCCACACCACCCCCGTGCGGCACACGATCGTCGTCCCGCCCGAGGTGGACATGCTGGCCCTCCTCGGCGCGCGCGACGAGCTGCTGCGCGTGCTGGAGCACTCCTTCCCGCGCGTCGACGTCCACGTGCGGGGCAACGAGATCAACCTCAGCGGCGCCTCGGCGGAGATCGCCCTCGTGGAGCGCCTGGTCGACGAGATGACGGCCGTGCTGGGCTCCGGCAGCGCCCTGTCCCCGGACGCGGTCGAGCGGGCGGTCGGCATGCTGCGCGCGCAGGCCGCGGGGGTCGGGCAGGACCGCCCCGCAGAGGTCCTCACCCTGAACATCCTGTCCAACCGCGGGCGCACCATCCGGCCCAAGACGGTGAACCAGAAGCACTACGTCGAGGCCATCGACCAGCACACCGTGGTCTTCGGCATCGGCCCCGCCGGCACGGGCAAGACGTACCTGGCGATGGCCAAGGCCGTGCAGGCCCTGCAGAGCAAGAAGGTCAACCGCATCGTGCTGACCCGCCCGGCGGTGGAGGCCGGCGAGCGCCTCGGCTTCCTGCCCGGCACGCTCACCGACAAGATCGACCCGTACCTGCGGCCCCTGTACGACGCGCTGCACGACATGATCGACCCCGAGTCGATCCCGCGGCTGATGGCCGCCGGGACCATCGAGGTCGCGCCCCTGGCGTACATGCGCGGGCGCACCCTGAACGACGCGTTCATCATCCTCGACGAGGCGCAGAACACCTCGGCGGAGCAGATGAAGATGTTCCTGACGCGCCTGGGCTTCGGCTCCAAGATGGTCGTCACCGGCGACGTCACCCAGGTCGACCTGCCCACCGGCACCGAGTCCGGCCTGCGCGTGGTGCAGCAGATCCTCGACGGGGTGGAGGACGTCAGCTTCTCCCTGCTGAGCAGCGCCGACGTGGTGCGCCACCGCCTCGTCAGCGACATCGTCGACGCCTACGGCCGCTGGGAGGAGTCGCGCCCGCACGCCCGCGACACCGGTGGGCGGGAGGGCTCCCGCGCCGGGGCCCGGCGCCGGTGAGCGTCGAGGTCGCCGACGAGAGCGGTTTCGCCGAGGCGCGGGGCGTGGACCAGGTGGAGATCGCCGCCCTGGCCCGGCACGTGCTCGACGCGATGCGGGTGCACCCGCAGGCGGAGCTGTCGGTCCTCCTCGTCGACGAGGAGGCGATGGAGCGCCTGCACGTGCAGTGGATGGACGAGCCGGGCCCGACCGACGTGATGTCCTTCCCGATGGACCAGCTGCGCCCGGGCCGCGAGGGCGAGACGTCCGCGCCCGGCCTGCTGGGCGACGTGGTGATCTGCCCGCAGGTCGCCGCGCGGCAGGCCGCCGCCGCGGGGCACGCCACCGCGGACGAGGTGCTGCTCCTGACGACGCACGGCATCCTGCACCTGCTGGGCTACGACCACGCCGAGCCGGAGGAGAAGGCCGAGATGTTCGGCCTGCAGCGCCGCCTCGTGCTGACGTTCCTCGCGACGATCGGGCGCCCCGGCGACCCGACGCCCACCGTGGGCCACGGTTCCGAGGGCTCCTCCGCCCGCCCGCCGGGCCGGTGACGGGCGTGGGGGCCCCCCTCGTCCCGCTGCTGCTCGCGGCGTTCGTGCTCGTCGTCCTCGCCGGCGCCCTCGCCGCCGCGGAGGCGGCCGTCGCCAGCACCCCCCGGCGCCGGGCCCGCGAGCTCGTCGCCGACGGGCGCCGGGGCGCGCACGCGCTGGAGACGGTGCTGGAGACGCCGGCCACGACCCTGACCGTCTCCACCCTGCTCAGGGTCATGGCGGAGACCGGCGCGGCGGTCCTGGTGACGGTGGCCGTGGCCGGGGTGACCGACTCCTGGTGGCAGGTGCTGCTCCTGGCGGCCCTCGGCATGGGCGTCGTGGACTTCATCCTCGTCGGCGTCGGGCCCCGCACCCTCGGGCGGCTGCACTCCGAGCAGGTCGCGCTGGCGACCGCGCCGCTGCTGGGCCCGCTGACCCGCTGGCTGGGGCCGCTGGCCGGTGTCCTGGTGCGCATCGGCGGTGCGGTCACCCCTGGCGGGACGATGCAGCACGGGCCGTTCGGCACGGAGGCGGAGCTGCGCGAGCTGGTGGACATCGCGGGGGAGACCTCCCTCATCGAGGCCGACGAGCGCGAGATGATCCACTCCGTCTTCGAGCTGGGCGACACCCTGGCCCGCGAGGTGATGGTGCCGCGCACCGACCTGGTGACGGTGCGGCGCGACACCGGCCTGGAGGAGGTGCTCTCCCTCCTGCTGCGCTCCGGCTTCTCCCGGGTCCCCGTCGTCGGCGAGGGCGGCACCGACGACATCCTGGGCATCGCCTACCTCAAGGACCTCGTGCGCGCCCTGCACGGGCACCCCCCGGCCGATCCCGCCACCCCGGTGGAGCAGATCGCCCGCCCCGCCGTGTTCGTGCCGGACAGCCTGCCGGTGGACACCCTCATGAAGCAGATGCAGCGCGGCTCCACGCACGTGGCGGTCGTCGTGGACGAGTACGGCGGCACCGCCGGGCTCGTCACGATGGAGGACGTCCTGGAGGAGATCGTCGGGGACATCGCCGACGAGTACGACCGCAACGTGCCCGAGGTGGAGCCGCTCGACGACGACGGCTACCGGGTGAGCGCCCGCCTGCACGTGGAGGAGCTCGGGGACCTGTTCGAGCTGCACATCGAGGACGAGGAGGTCGACACCGTCGGCGGCCTGCTCGCCAAGGCCCTCGGCGAGGTGCCGATCCCCGGCTCGCGCGCGCTCGCGCACGGGCTGGAGCTGGTGGCGGACCGCCGCGGCGGCCGGCGCAACCAGGTCGTGACGATCCTCGTGCACCGCTTCGAGGAGGACGAGGAGGACCCGGTGGGCCCGGACGGGCAGGAGGAGGGCACCCACGGCGCGCACCGCGCCGAGGACCCCCGGCGCGAGGGCACCGAGGACACCCGGCGCGGCACCGCGCGGCGCGAGCGGCACACCGAGAAGGAGGCCCGTCGTGGCTGAGCAGCCCCCGCACCGGTCCGGTTTCGCCTGCCTCGTGGGGCGGCCGAACGCGGGCAAGTCGACGCTGACGAACGCCCTGGTCGGGCAGAAGGTCGCGATCACCTCCAGCCGCCCGCAGACCACGCGGCACACCATCCGCGGGGTCGTGCACCGCCCGGACGCCCAGCTGATCCTCGTGGACACCCCCGGCGTGCACCGCCCCCGCACCCTGCTCGGGCAGCGGCTCAACGACCTCGTCGTGGGGACCCTCTCGGAGGTCGACGTCATCGGCCTGTGCGTCCCGGCGGACGAGCGGGTCGGCCCGGGCGACCGGTTCATCGCCGAGACCCTGGCCGCCGCGCCGCGCGCGGTGAAGGTCGCGCTCGTCACGAAGGTCGACAAGGCCTCGCGCCAGCAGGTCGCGGAGCAGCTCCTGGCGGTGTCCCGGCTCGGGGAGGAGGTCTTCGGCGGGTTCGCGGACGTCGTCCCGGCCTCGGCGCTGACGGGGGAGCAGGTGGACGTCGTGGCGGGTGTGCTGATCTCCCACCTGCCGCCGGGGCCGCGGCTGTACCCGGAGGGCGAGCTCACCGACGAGCCGGAGAACGTGATGATCGCCGAGCTCGTCCGCGAGGCCGCCCTGGAGGGTGTGCGCGACGAGCTGCCGCACTCCCTGGCGGTGGTCGTGGAGGAGATCGAGGCCCGCGAGCCCCTGCCCGGGCAGCGCCCCGAGGACGCCCTGCTGGATGTGCGGGTGTTCCTGTTCGTGGAGCGGGAGAGCCAGAAGGGCATCGTGATCGGCCGCGGCGGCGCGCGGCTGAAGGACGTCGGGACGCGGGCGCGGCGCTCCATCGAGGCGCTGCTGGGCAACCGCATCCACCTGGACCTGCGGGTGAAGGTCGCCCCCGACTGGCAGCGCGACCCCAAACAGCTGGCGCGCCTGGGCTTCTAGCGCCCGCTCCGCCCGCACCCCGTTCCCGCCCATCTCCGGGTTTCGGCGGTGGGGGGGTGTCGTCGCCCGCCCTTCTCCGGGTTTCGGCGGTGGGGGGGTGTCATCGCCCGCCCTTCTCCGGGTTCGGGCGGTGGTGGGGGTGCTCCTCAGCGCCCATCTCCGGGTTCGGGCGCTGGTCCGGGCGCTGGTCCGGGCGCGGTGAGCAGCTCCAGCACGGCCTCGGCGAGCTGGGGCGGGGCGCTCGCGAGCTCGCCGCGCAGGAGCTGGTGGTGCCCCACGTAGACGGCGTAGGTCGTCCAGGCGCGCTGCCGGGCGGTGGCCGCGTCGAGGCCCAGCTCGGTGAAGATCCTCTCCAGCGCCTCCAGGCGGCGCGTCACGACGCGGTGCAGCGCCGGGGCCACGAGCGGGTGCCCCGCCGCCGCGACCAGGGCGACCTCCAGGGGGTCCACGGCGGCGGTGAGGGTGTGCCGGACGAGGAGGGCCAGGCGCTCGCGGGCGCCGGGCAGGTCGTCCAGGGTGGTGATGACGTCCTCGGTGTCGCGCTGCTCCCACTGCGCGAGGGCGTCGCGCAGCAGGTCGGCGCGGTCGGTGAAGTGCCAGTAGAAGCTGCCGCGCGTGGCGCCGAGCTCCTTGGCGAGCCGGTCGACGGCGACGGAGTCGGGGCCGCCGGCGGCGAGGGCGCGCTGGGCGGCGTCGATCCAGTCCTGGGGGGTCAGGGTCCTGCGCGGGGTGCTCCGGGCCACGCCCGAACAGTACTGCACGGTGGCCGATCACACCTGTACGGAATCCGTACACCCCTGTATGGTCTGCTCCACGGAAGCAGACCCGGGAGGAGTGCGGCATGAGGATCGACGTCGTCAACAGCAGGGTTGTCCAGGCGCCCCCGGAACGGCTCGCGCCGCTCGTCGACGGGCTCGGCGGGCCGGGTGACCGGCTGTGGCCGGCCGCGCAGTGGCCCGCCACGGTGCTGGAGGTGGAGCGCCCCCTGCGGGTGGGCAGCCGCGGCTCGCACGGGTCGATCCGGCACACCGTCGCCGCCTACGAGCCCGGCCGGCGCGTGGACTTCACCGCCGACCCGGCGTGCGGCCTGACCGGCGGGTTCTCGGTGTCCGTCGAGGGGCCCGCGGGCGGTCCGAGCACGGTGAGCGTGCCTCTGTCGGTGGAGCTCGCCCCGCGGATGCGGCCCCTGGCGCCGCTGCTGCGGGTGGCGCACCACGCCGTCGTGGAGGACCTCCTCGACAACGCCGAGCGGGCCGCCACCGGCACGGTCGCCACCCCCCGCAGCGCCCCGCTGTGGCTGCGGGCGCTCACCGAGGCCGACCTGCAGGTCCGCGGCGGCGCCCCGGCGGGCCGCCCCGGGGGGCACGGGCAGCTGGCGCGCGCCGGTGCCGTCGCGGTGCCCGCGGTGCTGCTGGCGCTGGCCGCCGTCCACGGCGGCTGGGCGCTGGGCTGGCGCTGGCCCGGCACCGACGACCGCTCCTGGGCGGACCGGGTCATCGGCTCGCGCTCGGCCCCACCGCCGCCCGGTGCGTGCTGGGCGGTGGCGGCCGGGCTGACCGCGGCGGCCGCGGCCGTGCGCGCCGCGGACGCCGGGGCGGGCGGGGCCCCGGTGCGCGCGGCGGCCCGGGCGGTGGCCGCGGCCTTCGCCCTGCGCGGCGCGGCCGGTGCGGTGAGCTCCCTGCTCACCCGCCGCCGGGGGGAGTACGAGCGGCTGGACCTGGCGGTGTACTCCCCGCTGTGCCTCGCGGTCGCGGCGGGCACCACCGCGGTCGCCGGCCGCGCCGCACGCCGCGCCGCGACCCCCTGACACCTCCGCGCGGCGGCCGGTGCGGGGCGGTGCGGGGCCGCGGCGGGCGGGGCTCCGCGTGGACGCCCCGCGCCGCCGCCGCGTAGGGTGGACGCGTGGTCGGTCGGGAGCTCCTCCTCCTTCGCCGCCGCGGCGGGGCCAGCTAGGCCGGTCATCCCGCCGCGGGACCTCGACGTGCGCCGGCCGCGCCCGCACCACCACCCGCCGCTGTGGCGGGTGATCGAGGAGGACTGAGGAAGTGCGCAACACCCAGAAGCCGTCGCCCATGCCGGTGCACCGCTACCGGCCGTTCCACGAGCAGATCGCCGTCGACCTGCCCGACCGCACCTGGCCGGACAAGCGCCTCGAGAAGGCCCCGCGCTGGTGCGCGGTGGACCTGCGCGACGGGAACCAGGCGCTGATCGACCCGATGAACGCCGAGCGCAAGCTGCGGATGTTCCAGCTGCTCGTGCGCATGGGCTACAAGGAGATCGAGGTCGGTTTCCCCTCCGCCAGCCAGACGGACTTCGACTTCGTCCGCCTGCTGGTCGAGCAGGACCTGATCCCCGACGACGTGACGATCCAGGTGCTGACGCAGGCCCGCGAGCACCTCATCGAGCGGACCTACGAGTCCCTGCGCGGGGCGAAGCAGGCGATCGTGCACCTGTACAACTCCACCTCCGTGCTGCAGCGGCGGGTGGTGTTCGGCAGCGACGAGGACGGCATCGTCGACATCGCGCTGCAGGGCGCCCGGCTGTGCCGCAAGTTCGAGGAGTCCGTCCCGGGCACGCAGATCTACTACGAGTACTCCCCGGAGTCCTACACCGGCACCGAGCTGGAGTTCGCGGCGCGCATCTGCAACGAGGTCCTCGGCGTGTTCGAGCCGGCACCGGACCGCAACGTCATCGTGAACCTGCCGGCGACGGTGGAGATGGCGACGCCGAACGTCTACGCCGACTCCATCGAGTGGATGTCGCGGAACCTGGCGCACCGCTCCGACGTCATCCTGTCCCTGCACCCGCACAACGACCGCGGCACCGCCGTGGCGGCGGCGGAGCTGGGTTACCTCGCCGGCGGGGACCGCATCGAGGGCTGCCTGTTCGGCAACGGCGAGCGCACCGGCAACGTGTGCCTGGTGACGCTGGGGCTCAACCTGTTCAGCCAGGGCGTGGACCCGCAGATCGACTTCTCCGACATCGACGAGATCCGCCGCACCGTGGAGCACTGCAACCAGCTCGCCGTGCCGGAGCGCCACCCCTACGGCGGGGACCTGGTGTACACGGCGTTCTCGGGTTCGCACCAGGACGCCATCAAGAAGGGCTTCGACGCGATGGAGCGCGACGCGGCGGCCGCGGGCCACGGCGTCGACGAGCACGGGTGGGCGGTGCCGTACCTGCCGATCGACCCCAAGGACGTCGGGCGCAGCTACGAGGCCGTGATCCGCGTCAACAGCCAGTCCGGCAAGGGCGGCGTGGCGTACCTGATGAAGTCCGAGTACTCCCTGGACCTGCCGCGCCGGCTGCAGATCGAGTTCAGCCGCGTGGTGCAGGAGCGCACCGACGCCGGCGGCGGCGAGGTCACGCCGGCCCACATGTTCGAGATCTTCTCCGACGAGTACCTGCCGGCGGCGAGCACGCAGGCCCGGTGGGGCCGCTTCGCCCTGGCGGGCACCCGCACCGCCAGCGGCCCGGGCGGGGACACCCTGGAGGTGGACCTCGTCGACACCGGTGAGGCGGTGACGCTGACGTCGCGCGGCAACGGGCCGATCGCCGCGTTCTGCGCGGCGCTGGCCGAGCGCGGGGTGGACGTGCGGGTGCTGGACTACGCCGAGCACGCCATGAGCGCCGGTGGGGACGCGCAGGCCGCGGCGTACGTCGAGTGCGCCGTGGACGGACGGGTGCTCTGGGGCGCCGGCATCGACCCCAACATCACGACGGCGTCGCTGAAGGCGATCGTCTCGGCCGTCAACCGCGCCCTGCGCTGAGCCCGGGCCCCGCCGCCACCCGGGCCCGGCCGCCCGCGTGGCGGCGGGGCCCGGGTGTCGCACGCGGCGACTACGATCACCTGCACCGCCCGCTCCTGGGCGCCGGGACAGGAAGGGGGCGGGCCGCGGTGTCCGACGCTCCCGGCGTGCTGGTGCCCCTGGGGGACTTCGGTCCCTTCGACGCCCTGGCGGAGCGGGCGCACGGCCTCTACCTCGACGGTTTCAGCGAGCGGGCGGTGCGGGCCGCGCGCGAGGGACTGCTCCTGTGCGAGGCCGCCGGGGACGAGCGCACCGCCCGGTTCCTGCAGTTCATCAGCGGCATCGCCCTGCACCAGCTGGGCCGGCACGCCGAGGCCGCCGACGCCGCCGGGCTCCTGCTGCGCCGGCTGGACGGCGACGGCGACACGATGTGGCGCGCCAAGGCCCTGGCGCTGCTGGCCGAGATCCGCGTCGACCTCGGGATGACGACGCTGGCGATGGACCACCTCGCCGAGGGGCGCACGCTCCTGGCGGGCGCCGCCGGGGGCGGGTACAACCGGCTGGCCGCGACGATGGCGGTGGCCCTGGCGCTGCGGGCGCTGGTGCTCTTCGAGCCGGCGGACGAGCTGATGATGTCGGTCTCGACGGCGGCCGGGTACTCCCAGCGCATCCAGCTCACCGTGGTCCAGGAGGCCGCGGTCCTGCGGGTGTCGTGGGGCGCGATGCTGGAGCTGGTGGGCCGGGCCGACGAGGCGCACGGGCACTACCACGAGGCGCTGTCCAGGGCGGCGCGCATGCGGTCCCTGGCCCGGGACGTCGGCTACCCGGAGATGGAGGCGCGCGCCCGGGCCGTCGAGGGTTTCGTCCTGGAGCGCCTGGGCGCCGGCCTGCTCGCCGAGGCCGAGCTGCGCGGCGCGATGGCCGGCTTCCGCCAGCGCGAGGAGCTCGCCGAGACGCAGATCGCCCGCATCGGCCTGGCGCTGGCGGTGTCCGCGCGCGGCGGGCACGCCGAGGCGCGGGAGCTGCTGGAGGGGGTCAACCGCACGGTGCGGCGCACCCACGTGGACGTGTGGGCGCAGACGGCGCTGTCGGCGACCGCCCGCGTCGCGCTCGCCGAGCACGGCGACCACCCGGTCGTGGCGCCCCTGACGGAGCTGGCGCGGGCGTCGCTGCTGCGGCTGTGGGCGGACCGCCAGGGCCGCTTCGAGGCGCTGCAGGACCGGATGCGGGTGCGGGAGATGACCGCGCAGGCCGAGCGGCGCGAGCGCGCGGCGCTGGAGGACCCCCTCACCGGGGTGGGCAACCGCCGCCTGCTGCTGCAGGTGCTGGAGCGGGCCGACCGCCGCTTCGCCGCGGTGTTCGCCGACGTGGACCGCTTCGCCCGGCTCAACGGGCGGTTCTCCCACGAGGTGGGCGACGAGGTCCTGCGCCGCGTCGCGGACGTCCTGCGCCGCGCGTGCGGGCCGGGGGACGTGGTGGTCCGCTACGGCGGTGACGAGTTCGTGCTGCTGCTGGCCGCGCCGGACGCCGACCCGGGGCTCCTCGCGGAGCGGGTGCGGGCCGCGGTGGCGGCGCAGCCGTGGGCGGAGCTGGCGCCGGACCTGGCCGTGACGGTCACCGTGGGTGTGGGGCGCAGGGCCCCGGCGGCGGACGCCCTGGCGGAGGCGGACGCGGCGTGCACCGCCGCCCGCCGGGCCGGGCACGACCCGGGGCACGCGGCGAGGGCCGGGAGGGCGTCGTGAGCTACTACCGCGACGAGGCGGTCGTCCTGCGGGCGCAGAAGCTCGGCGAGGCCGACCGCATCATCACCCTGCTGACCCGCCACCACGGCCGGGTCCGCGCGGTCGCCAAGGGCGTGCGCCGCACCTCCTCCCGCTTCGGTGCGCGTGTGGAGCCCTTCACCGCGGTGGACGTGCAGCTGCACTCCGGGCGCAACCTCGACATCGTCACGCAGGTGGAGGTGCTCGCCCCGTACGGGCAGGTGATCGTCGCCGACTACGCCCTCTACACCGCGGCCAGCGCGATGCTGGAGACGGCGGAGCGGTTCACCGAGGCGGAGGGCGAGGCCGCCACCCAGCAGTACCTGCTGCTGGTGGGGGCGCTGCGCACCCTGACGGCGCGCCGGCACGACCCGGCCCTGGTGCTCGACGCGTTCCTGCTGCGCTCCCTGGCGGTGGCGGGGTACGCGGCCAGTTTCGTCGACTGCGCCCGCTGTGGTGCCGCGGGCCCGCAGCGGGCGTTCGCCGTGGCCCTGGGCGGGGCGGTGTGCCCCTCGTGCCGGCCGCCGGGCTCGGCGGCACCGGACCCGCGGACGCTGGAGCTGCTCGCCGCGCTGCTGACCGGCAACTGGGCCGCCGCCGACGCCAGCGACCCCCGCCACCGCAGGGAGGGCAGCGGGCTGGTCGCGGCGTACCTGCAGTGGCACCTGGAACGGGGGATCCGCTCCCTGCGCCACGTGGAACGCGTGTGAGGGTGGAGCGGTGAGCGACAGCACCGACAGCACCCCCCGGACGAGGTTCGGCCGGCGGCGGGCCCCGGCCCCGCAGGCCCGTGAGGTCCAGCCCCCGCCGCCGCACCCGTCCGGTGCGCGGCCCCCGCGGATCCCGGCCGGGCTGGTCCCGAACCACGTCGGGGTCGTCATGGACGGCAACGGCCGCTGGGCCAACCAGCGCGGCCTGCCCCGCAACGAGGGCCACCGCCGGGGGGAGGCGTCCCTGCTGGACGTGGTGGCCGGTGCCATCGAGATCGGCGTGAAGCACCTGTCGGCGTACGCGTTCTCCACGGAGAACTGGCGCCGCAGCCCCGACGAGGTGCGCTTCCTGATGGGTTTCAACCGGGACGTCATCCGCCGCCGCCGCGACCAGATGCACTCCTGGGGGGTGCGCGTGCGCTGGGCGGGCCGCCGGCCCCGGTTGTGGCGCAGCGTCGTCGCGGAACTGGAGGCCGCGGAGGAACTCACCCGCGGCAACGACGTGCTGACGCTGACGATGTGCGTGAACTACGGCGGCCGCGCGGAGATCGTCGACGCGACGCGCGCGATCGCCGCCGAGGCCGCCGCGGGCCGCCTCGACCCCGCGAGGATCGACGAGCGCACCATCGCGAGGTTCCTCGACGAGCCCGACATGCCGGACGTGGACCTGCTCTGGCGCTCCTCGGGGGAGCAGCGCACGTCCAACTTCCTGCTGTGGCAGTCGGCGTACGCGGAGATGGTGTTCTCGGACGTGCTGTGGCCGGACGTGGACCGGCGCTCCCTGTGGGACGCGATCTCCGTCTACGCGAGCCGGGACCGCCGCTACGGCGGTGCGCTCGACACGCCGGTGGCCGAACAGCCCGCGGACGGCGGAACGGCCGGCGCGGAGGGGTGAACCCCCGCGCCGGCCGCAGCCGTGCGTCAGTCGATCAGGACGTCAGGCCAGCGGGCGGTCGGTGCGCCCGGCGGACTCGCGGACCTCGGCGTCGGTGAGGTGCACCGCGCCGGCCTCCGGGTCGGCCAGGGCGTCGGACGTGGAGCCGGTGAGGGACTCGGTGGTCCCCATCGGCGCGACCGGCGTGGTCTCGCGGACCGCCGCGTCGGGGGTGACGCCGGCCTCGCGGACCTCGGTGTGCGAGGTCACCGTGGTCGCCGGGACGTCGGTGGCCTCGACACCGGACTCACCCGACTTCTTCGTCGCCGCCAGGGCCGCGGCGGCCGCCGCGGCGGCCACCCCGAGACCGGCGGCCACGGCCTTGCCGGAGACGCCCGCGCTGCCGGAGTCGCCCAGGGAGGCGGCGGCGTGCGCGACACCCGGCGCGCCCTGGGTGCTGCCCTCGGCGACGGTGCCGCGCCACGCGCCCGTGGCGTAGCCCTCGGCCTCGATGAACGCCTTGAAGCGGTCGAGGTCACCGCTCGCCTGACGTTCGACGACGTTGAGGAAGTCGCCGACCTTCTCCACCAGGCCCTCGGGCTCGTACTCCAGCTCGAGGTTGACGCGGGTCTGCCCGCCGAGGTCCTCGAACGTCACCGCGCCGGCGTTCGTGGCGCCCTCCGTGGCGGCCCAGGCGACCTTGCGGTCCGGGACCTGCTCCAGGATCTGGGCCTCCCAGCGGCGGCGCACACCGGCGATCTCGGCGACCCACTCCTGGCGGGTGTCGGAGAGCTGGGTGATGCTCTGCACACCGCTCATGAAGTGGGGGAACTCCTCGAACTGCGTCCACTGGTTGTACGCGACGCTGACCGGCACGTCCACCACGATCGACTTCTCGACACGCGTGACCATGACGTCTCCTTCCTCGACGGCGTGGGCGGGGACGGGGTGCGTCCTCGCCGCTTTCCGCGATCGAGTATCGACCGGGACGCCGCGGCCCGCCCGTCGAAACCGGGGCGGGACGCGCCCGGTCCGCACGCGACGGCGCCCGGAGGGGGTTCCCCGTCCGGGCGCCGTCGCGTGCGGGGCCGGTGTCCCGGCCGGTGCCTCAGCCCGTGTTGCGCATCCCGGCGGCGATGCCGTTGATGGTGAGCAGCAGCGCCCGGCGCAGCGCCGGGTCCGGGTCGTCCCCGGCCGCGCGGGAGCGGGCCAGCAGGTTCACCTGCAGCGCGTGCAGCGGCGCGAGGTACACGTCGCGCAGCTCCAGCGTCCGGCGCAGCAGGGGCGCGGCCTCCAGCAGCGACTCCTGGCCCGTGATGAGCAGGACCTCCGCCACGGTCCGCTCGTGCTCGGCGCGGATGGTGTCGAACACCTCCCGCACCGCCGGGTCCACCAGGGCGTCGACGTAGCGCGCGGCGATCGTGAGGTCCGTCTTGGCCAGCGTCATCTGCACGTTGGAGATGAAGCTGCGGAAGAAGCGCCACTGCGCGAACATCTGCGCCAGCGTCTCGCCGCCGATGGCCTCCCGGGCCGCGGCCAGGCCGCTGCCCACGCCGAACCAGCCCGGCACGTTGATGCGGCTCTGCGTCCAGCCGAACACCCACGGGATCGCGCGCAGGTCCGCCAGCCCACCGGCACCGCCGGGGCGCCGGGAGGGCCGCGAGCCGATGTTCAGGTGGCCGAGTTCCTCCACGGGCGTCGCCGCCAGGAAGAACGGCATGAGCTTCTCGCCGCCCACCAGCGCCCGGTAGGCCTCCTGGCCCTTCGCGGCGACGAGGTCCATCGTCTCGTCCCACGAGTCGAGGACCTCGCGCGAGAGCTGCGACTGCCGGTGCAGCGTGGAGGCCTCCAGCACCGCCGAGACGGCGACCTCCAGGTTGTGCCGGGCCAGGCGCGGCAGCACGTACTTGTCGGAGATCACCTCGCCCTGCTCGGTGACCTTGATGGGCCCGTCCAGGCTGCCGTAGGGCTGGGCGAGGATCGCCTCACCCGTCGGGCCGCCGCCGCGCCCCACCGACCCGCCGCGGCCGTGGAAGAGGCGCAGCACCACCCCGTGCCGGTGCGCGACGTCGCGCAGCGCGCGCTGCGCACGGTGGATCTGCCAGCGGGAGGCGGCGATCCCGGCGTCCTTGCTGGAGTCGGAGTACCCCAGCATGATCTCCTGCACGTTCCCGCGCGCCGCGACGACCCGCCGGTAGGACGGGTCCGCCAGCAGCCCTTCCAGCAGCGGCTCCGCGGCCTCCAGCTCCGCCACCGTCTCGAACAGCGGCACGAACCCGATCCGGGCGCTGTCCTGCGCGGGGTCCGGGCCCAGGTCCACCAGGCCCACCTCGCGGCCCAGGACCACGACGGCCAGCAGGTCGTCGATGCCCTGCGTCATGGACACGATGTAGCTCTCGACCGCGTCCTCGCCGTACACGTCCACGACGTGGCGCACGGTGCCGAACAGCTCCACCACCTCCGCGGCGGTGCCCGTGAAGCGGTGCGCCGCGGTGCCGATGAGGGGGCGGTTGCCCGCCAGCTCCCGCGACAGCAGCCGCAGGCGCTCGGGGCGCTCCAGCTCCGCGTAGGGCCGGTCCAGCTCCCCGAGGCGGTCGTACGCGGCGGCCAGCGCGGCGTGGTGCCGCCCGGCGTGCTCGCGGATGTCCAGGGTCGCCAGGCTCAACCCCACCGAGCGCGCGGTGCGCACGAGCCGGGCCACCGGCCCGTCGGCGATGAGGGCACCGTCCCCGGCGCGCAGCGACTCCGAGATCACCGCGAGGTCGGCCAGCAGCCCCGAGACGTCGGCGTAGTCGCAGCCCGGGGAGTGCGGGGTGCCGGCGGCGAACCGGGCCGCGGTGGCCTCCAGGCGGGCCTTCACGAAGGACAGCTTCAGCCGGTACGGCTCCTCGACGTTGAGCCGGATGTGCGCGGCGTGCACCGCGGGCAGCAGCTCCGCGTCGCGCGCCAGGCTCTCGCGCAGCTCCTCGCTGACGTCGACGATCTTCACCGACGACGCGAGCTGCTTGATGAGGTCGTCGATCCCCGCCAGCAGCACGTCGAGCGCCGCGGTGTGCTGCAGGCGCAGCACGTCCAGCGTCACCTGCGGGGTGATGTTCGGGTTGCCGTCGCGGTCGCCGCCGACCCAGCTGCCGAAGCGCAGCGGCCGCGCGGTCGGCCCCAGCTCCAGCCCGATGCGCCCCAGCTCCCGGTCGAGGTCCTCCAGCAGGTCGGGCAGCACCGAGGAGGCCAGGGTCGTGAGGTAGTAGTGCGCCGAGCGCGCCTCGTCCGCCGGGCGCGGGCGCTCCACGCGCAGCTCGTCGGTCTGCCACAGCAGGTCCACCAGCTCCGCCAGGCGGCGCTGCCCGCGCGCCGCGTCGCCGGGGCGCTGCCGGGGGTCCTCCGACGACTCGATGATCTCCGCGATGCGCAGCAGCAGGTCCAGGACCGAGCGGCGGCTGGACTCCGTGGGGTGCGCGGTGAAGACCGGCCGCAGCTGCACGCGGTCCACGATGCGCTGGGCGGACTCCCGGTCCAGCTCCCCCGACCCGATCGCGGCGGCGATGTGGTCCACGGTGGTGGGCAGCGCACCGGCGGTCCGCAGCGTCAGCTCCTGCCCGCGGTGCAGCTGCTCGGAGATGTTGGCGAGCTGGAAGTACGCGGTGAAGGCGCGGGCCAGCACGATGGCCGTGTGGTCGTCGACCCCGGACAGCAGCCTGCCCAGCTCGTCGCCGCCGTCGCGGTTGCGGGCCAGGCGGCGCACGTCCTCCACCAGCTCCAGCAGGTGCGCGCCCTCGTGCCGCGTCAGGGCCTCCCCGAGCAGCTCCCCGAGGCGGCGCACGGAGGCGCGCAGCGCCGCGTGGGTCTCGTCGGAGAGCACCCCGGCCTGCGCGAGCAGGTCGTGCGGGGCGTGGTCGGGGGCCGGGATCCCCTCGGGCCCGGTGGCCTGCGTCTGGGTCCTGCTGTCCCCGGGCGTGGTCGTGGTCATGGTCCGCACCGTCCCTGATGCTGCTCGCGGGTATCGGCGCTGATACCGCTGTGCTGACGTGCCGTGGTCCGGCCGGCCGGGAGCGGCCGCGTCCGTAGTCTGACGGTACTGCGCGGCAGGTCAAAGCCGGGGGCCGGACGGGTGACGGGGGCCCCCACCTGGTGTGGCCGCGCCGCGACGCAGCGCGCACACCGTCGCCCCGTCGGCCGCTCCCCGGGGTGCGCCGGCGCCCGCCCGTGCCACCATCTCGGGCAGGCGGGAGGGCCGCCTCGGAGCGGGGTTCGGGGTGGGGGAGGACGGTTGTCCGGAGCCGGGACGTCGGCCGGGGTGTTCGCCGGCGGCGGCGAGACCGGCCGCATCATGGCCGACCTGGACTGGGCCGCCACCCCCGTGGGCCCCGTGGCCTCCTGGCCGCAGAGCCTGCGCTCCGCCGTGCGCCTGGTGCTGTCCTCGCGCTACCCGATGCTGTTGTTCTGGGGCCCGCGGTTCACCCAGGTCTACAACGACGCCTACTCCCAGCTCATCGGGGACAAGCACCCCGCGGCGCTCGGGGAGGACGTCCGCGTCACCCTCGCGGAGGGCTGGGACGCCCTCGGCCCGATCATCGACGAGACCCTCGCGACGGGCGTGGCGAGCTGGGTCCCCTCCCTGCTGCTGCTCCTGGAGCGCTCCGGCTACCGCGAGGAGGCCTACTTCAGCGTCTCCCACGCCGCGGCCCGCGACGACGACGGCGAGGTCGCCGGCATCTTCACCGTGTGCAGCGAGGTGACCGAGCAGGTCGTCGGCGAGCGGCGCCTGCGGCTGCTGCGGGAGCTGTCCACCGTCGGGGGCGACGAGCGCAGCGTGCAGGCCACCGCGAGCGCGCTGGTGGCGGCCATGACGGCGCCGCTCGACGTGCCGCTGGCGGCGCTGTACCTGCGCGAGGGCGCGGTGCTGCGCCGGGTGGGGGTCTCCGCGGGGCACGGCGGCGGGCTGCCGGAGGAGCTGCCCCTGCAGCCGCAGGCGCTGCCCGCACCGCCGGGGGCGTCGGCCGGCGCGCAGGACCCGTGGGGGTTGCTGCGGGCGGCCGCCGGGCAGCGGGTCCGGCTGGACGGCGTCGGGGAGCGGGTGCGGGTGCCGGGCGGGCCCTTCGGGGACCCCGTCCGCACGGCCGTCGCGCTGCCCGTGCCCTCGGCCGACCGGGACCTGCCGCTGGGGGTGCTGCTCGCCGGGACCAGCGCCAGCCGCGAGCTGGACGACGCCTACTCCTCGTTCCTGGAGCTGCTCGCCCAGCAGGTGTCGGTGTCCCTGCGCAACGCGCTGGCCCACGAGGAGGAGCGCGCCCGCGCCGAGGCGCTCGCCGAGCTCGACCGGGTCAAGACGAGCTTCTTCACCAACGTCAGCCACGAGTTCCGCACCCCGCTGACGCTGATGCTGGCGCCGCTGGCCGACGCCCTGGAGGACGCCGGCGACCCGCTGTCCCCGCAGCAGCGCGAGCGCGTGGAGACGGCCCGGCGCAATGCCGCGCGGATGACGAAGCTCGTGGACGACCTGCTGCGCTTCTCCAGCATCGAGGCCGGGCGCCTGCACCTGGCCCCGCAGGAGGTGGACCTGGCCGCCCTCACCGCCGACCTGGCCGCCGCCTTCCGCTCGGCCGTGGAGCGGGTGGACCTGGCGCTGGAGGTGGACTGCCCGCCGCTGCCCGGCCCGGTGAGCGTGGACCCGGACTCCTGGGAGCGCATCGTCGTGAACCTGCTGTCCAACGCGCTGAAGTTCACGTTCGTCGGCTCGATCCGGGTGTCGCTGCGCGCGGACGGGGACGGGGTGGTGCTGGAGGTCGCGGACACCGGCATCGGCATCCCGCAGGAGGAGCAGCCCCGCCTGTTCGACCGGTTCTCCCGGGTCCACGGCGCGCGCTCGCGCAGCCACGAGGGCACCGGGATCGGCCTGGCGCTGGTGGCGGAGCTGACGAGGCTGCACGGCGGGGGCGTCGGGGTGCGCAGCAGGCCCGGCGAGGGCACCACGTTCACCGTGCGGCTGCCGGCCCCCGCGCTCCCGGCGCCCGTCCCCACCGCGGCACCCGGCGCGGCGCGCGCGGCCTCCCCGGTGGTGCACGCGGCGCTGGAGGAGGTCGCCGGCTGGGGCCCGGCTCCCGCAACCGCGCCCGGCGCGGCGGGTCCGGAACCGCAGCGCCCGGGACCGCAGCGCCCGGCGCCCCGGGACCCCGCCCGGGGCCGCGAGGACACCGTCCGGGTCCTCGTCGTGGACGACAACGCCGACATGCGCGGCTACCTCGTGCGGCTCCTGCGTGCCGAGGGCTGGCTCGTGGAGTCCGCCGCGGACGGGGAGGAGGCGCTGCGGGCGATCGCCACGCGCCGCCTCGACGTCGTGCTCAGCGACGTGATGATGCCCGGGCTGGACGGTTTCCAGCTCGTGCACGCCCTGCGCTCGGACCCGGCCACGGAGACCCTGCCGGTGGTGCTGCTGTCGGCGCGCGCCGGGCAGGAGGCCGGGGTGGAGGGGCTGGAGGCGGGGGCCGACGACTACGTCGTCAAGCCGTTCACGGCGCCGGACCTGCTGGCGCGGCTGCGCGCGACGGTCCGGCTGGCGCGCCTGCGCACCTCCCACGAGGCGCGCGTGGCGGCGCTGGCGGACACCGCCGCGGTCGTCGCCTCCGGCCGCGCGCTGGCGGAGGCCGCCGGTCTCGTCGTGGAGCAGGCGCGCGTCCTGCTGCGCGGCTCGCGGGCCACGGCGAGGCTGGACGGCGGGGACGGCCCGGCGCTGGTGTTCACCTCCCCGCAGGAGCCGGGTGACCCCGCGGGCCCCGTGGGCGCCGCCGGCGCCGTGCCCGCGGGCGCCGCCGGCGCCGTGCGGGTGACCGAGCCGGTGACCGGCCGGGACGGGCGGGTGCTGGGCGACGTGGAGGTCGAGGTGCCCGCGCGGCCCACGCGGGAGGAGCGCCTGCTGCTGCGGCCCGTGGCGCACCTGCTCGCCGCCCTCGCGGAGGGGGCCTGGCGCCTGGAGCGCGGGCGCGAGGTGGCCCTGGCCCTGCAGCGCAGCCTGCTGCCCGAGCGGCTGCCCGAGGTGGAGGGCCTGGAGCTGGCCGCCCGGTACCTGCCCGCCGCCCCGGGCCGCGACCCGCGGCACGAGGAGGCGGGGCCCGCGGTGGGCGGCGACTGGTACGACGCCGTGCGCCTGCCGGACGGGCGGCTGGCGGTCGTCATCGGTGACGTGGAGGGCCGCGGGGTGCACGCCGCGACCGTCATGGCCCAGCTGCGGACCGCGGTGCGCACGTGCCTGCTCGCGGGGCTGGCGCCCGGGCAGGTGCTGGACCGCGCCGAGTCGGTGCTGGAGCTGCTGGGCACGCCGGTGACCTGCACCGCGTTCGTGGCGTGCGTCGGGGCGGACGGGAGCGTGGAGCACGCCGGCGCCGGTCACCCGCCGCCGCTGCTGCACGTGCCGGGGGCCGTCCCCGGCTGGCTGGGCGCCGGGCCGGGCGGGGAGGTGCCGGCCGCCGACCCACCGCTGGGCGCCGGGTTCGGCGTGGCCAGGGGCACCTCCCGCGCGCACCTGCCGCCGGGTGCGGCGCTGCTGCTCTACACCGACGGGCTGGTGGAGGACCGCGAGCGGCAGCTCGAGCGCGGCACGGCGGAGCTGCTGCGCCGCGGTGGGCGGCTGCTGGCCGGTGGCGGCGCCCCCGCCGACGTGGTCACGGCGCTGCTGGCCGCGGTGGAGGGCGCGGTGGAGGGCGCGGCGGCCGCGGGATGCGGCGACGACGTCGCGGTGCTGCTGCTGCGCCGCGTCGAGGGCCCGCCGGAGCGGGCGGCGGGGGAGGTGCTGCCCGTGGAGGAGGTGCTGCGCTACCCCTCCACGCTGCGCGCGCCCTCGGCGGCGCGCCGGGACCTGCGCCGGCTGCTGGGGGCGGCGCGGGTGGCGGACGACGTGGTCGACGAGCTGCTCGTGGCGGTCTCCGAGGCGGTCAACAACGCCGTGGAGCACGCCCTGGCGCCGAGCCGCCCGGAGGTGGAGGTCCACCTGCGGGTCGGCCCGGACCGGGTCCGCGTCACCGTGCAGGACTTCGGCAGCTGGCGGGAGCGCCGCTCCGCGATGGACCGCGGCCGCGGCTCCGCGCTCATGCGGGCCGTGGGGGAGGTGCGGGTGGTGTCCACGGCGACGGGGACGGCCGTCACGATCGAGCGCGTGCTGCGCTGACGGCGCCCTGACGGCGCTCGTGCCCGGCGGCCGCTCCCGGGGAGGGCCGTCGGGCGGCCCGCGTCAGGACGCGGCGGCCTGCTTGAGCCTGGAGCCGGCGGTCAGCCGCGCACCGCGGGAGGCGGGGATCTGCAGCTCCTCGCCCGTGCGCGGGTTGCGGCCGGTGCGCGCCGCCCGCTCCACCCGCTCCAGGGTGAGCAGGCCGGGCAGGCGCACGGTGTCGCCGGTGCGCACCGCCTCCACGAGCACGTCGTCGAGGGCGGTCAGGACGGCGTCGGCCTGTTCCTGCGGCACGCCGCTGCGGGTGGCCAGGGCGGTGACGAGCTCGGTGCGGTTCACGGGACTCCTACCGTCGGGGTGGGCGCGGTGCTGTTCAGCGTTCCTCCCGGAAGTCGACGTGCCGCCGGGCGCGCGGGTCGTACTTGCGCAGCACGAGCCGGTCGGGGTCGTTGCGCCGGTTCTTGCGGGTGACGTAGGTGAAGCCCGTCCCGGCGGTGGACCTCAGCTTGACGACGGGGCGGACCTCGGTGGACCGGGCCATCAGATCCTCTCCCCGCGTGCGAGCAGGTCGGCGACGACGGCCTCGATGCCGCGCCGGTCGATGGTGCGGATGCCGCGCACGCTGACGTCGAGGGAGATCGTGCGGCCGAGGCTGGGCACGAAGTAGCGCTTGCGCTGGACGTTGGGGTCCCAGCGGCGGGAGGTGCGGCGGTGGGAGTGGGAGACGGACTTGCCGAAGCCGGGCACGGCTCCGGTCACCTGGCAGCGGGCGGGCACGGGGCACCTTCCTCCGGGGGCGGGACGGGGAACCACGCTAGTATGGATAACCATTCCCAACAAACCGCACCGGAGGACACCGTGAAGAAGGACATCCACCCCGACTACCGCCCCGTCGTCTTCCGTGACCGCTCCGGGGGTCTGTCGTTCCTGACGCGCTCGACCGCGGCCGCCCGCGAGGAGGTCGAGTGGGAGGACGGGCGCACCTACCCCGTCGTCGACGTGGACATCTCCGCGGCCAGCCACCCGTTCTGGACCGGCACCAGCCGCGTCATGGACACCGAGGGTCGCGTCGAGCGGTTCCGGCGCCGGTACGGCTCGGGCGCGAAGGGCTGATACCGTCGTGGCAGAATGAGAAACGTTCTCAACATCTGAGGGAGGACCCATGCTCGCCCCGCTGCCGCTGACCGTGGTGACGTCGATGGACGCCGTCCTGCGCGACAGCGCCACCACCGGGGTGCTGTGCGACGTGCCCGGCACCGTCGTCCTGCGCTACGACCTCGGCCCCGGGCGCGCGGACGGCCTGCGGCGCACCGTCTCCGACACCGGCGGCCTGGTCGAGCGGGTCGCCGTCCCGCTGGAGCACACCTGCCTCGGCTGCGCGCTGCGCGAGGACGTCGTGCCCACCGTCGCCGCGGTCGCGGCCAGCGGCCGGTGGGAGCGCGTCGTGCTGGCCCTGCCCGTCTCCGCCGAGCCGGTCACCGCCCTGCAGGCCCTGGCGGTGGCCGAGCACACCGGCACGCCCCTGTCGCGGCTGGTCACCGTGACCGGGCACGTCTGCGTCGTCGGCACCGGCTCCCTCCTGGAGGACCTGTTCGGCGACGAGCTGCTCGCCGAGCGCGGCGCCGGCCTCACCGAGGACGACCGCCGCGCGGTGGGGGAGGCGCTCGCCGGCCAGCTGCAGGAGGCCGACGCCGTCGTCTGCGACTCGGGCCCCGGCCCCCGCGCCCGCGCCGTCCTGGCGCACCTGGCCGGACCCGGGATCCCCGTCCTCGGGCTGCACTCCGCCTCCTCCGCGGCGCTGCTGGCCCGCCGCCGCGACGCCGGGGAGGTCCCCGGCAGCCGCAGCGACCTGCTGCGGGCCCGGCCCACCGGCGCCCTGGACCGCGAGGGCGTCTGGACGCTGGAGCTGTCCTCCCCCCGCCCCCTGCACCCGGGGCGGCTGCTGGAGCGCGTCGAGGACCTCGGCGCCGGCCGCCTGCGCGCGCGGGGTGTGTTCTGGCTGCCGGGGCGCCCCGACACCGCCTGCGCCTGGGACGGTGCGGGCGGGCAGCTCTCCATCGGCGACCTCGGCACCTGGGGCTCCGGGCGGCCGGGCACCCGCCTCGTCGTCACGGGCGTCGACGACGACACCGCCCGGCTGCGGCAGGCCTTCGCCGACGTGCTGGTGCGCCCCGAGGAGCTGCGGGCACCGGACCCGGCGTGGTCGGTCGACGACGGTTTCACCCCGTGGCTCGGGCCGGTCCTGGTGCCGGAGGAGGACCTCGACGAGCTCGACGCCGGGGCGTGCGGCCCGGGCGGCGCCCGGGCCTGAGCCCTCCCGGGGCGGCCGCGGCTCCTCAGCCGGCCGCGCCGTCCCCGGCGGTGTCCTGGCCGGTGTCCTGGGCGGTGTCCCCAGCGGTGTCCCGGGCGGCGCAGGCCGCGCAGATGCCGAACACCTCGACGACGTGCTGGACGTCGACGAAACCGTGCTCGGCGCCCACCCGGCGCGCCCACGTCTCCACGGCCGGGCCCTCGACCTCCACGGTGCGCCCGCAGCGGCGGCAGACCAGGTGGTGGTGGTGCCCGCTGGAGCAGCGCCGGTAGACCGCCTCGCCGTCGTCGGTGCGCAGCACGTCCACGTCGCCGTCCTCGGCGAGGGCCTGCAGCGTGCGGTACACCGTCGCCAGGCCCACCGCGTCCCCGCGCGAGCGCAGCCGCGCGTGCAGGTCCTGCGCGGAGAGGAACCCCTCGGCCTCGTCGAGGACCGCCGAGACCGCCGAGCGCTGCCGGGTCGACCTGCGCTGCGGGACGGTCATCGGGGGGTCCTTCCGGGCGGTGGGAGCGGTGGGCCGGCCCACCGCGTCAGACGATAACCCGAGCGTGCTCGCCCCGTGACGCGCTCGCCGCGGGTCTGCGCCGTGCGGGTGGGACGTGCGGGTACCGGGATCTCCCCGGCGCGGCGCGCGGGCAGGGCGTAGCCTCGTCCACCGCCACCGTGCACACCGCCGCGTCCCGCCGCGGTGCGCACGGCGGCCCGGTGCCGCGAGGTGCGGTGCCGGCTCCGCACGCCCGCCGACACCCAGCCGGATGGAGCCCACCGTGGCCAAGCAGTCCTCGTCCGAGAACCGACTCGACGCCGTCACCAGCCTCGCCAAGCGCAGGGGTTTCGTCTTCCCCTGCGGGGAGATCTACGGCGGCACCCGGTCCGCGTGGGACTACGGCCCGCTGGGCGTGGAGCTGAAGGAGAACATCAAGCGCCAGTGGTGGCGCTCGGTGGTGCAGTCCCGCGAGGACGTCGTCGGCCTGGACTCCTCCATCATCCTGCCCCGGCAGGTGTGGGAGGCCTCCGGCCACATCGACGCCTTCGTCGACCCCCTCGTGGAGTGCCAGTCCTGCCACCGCCGCTACCGCGAGGACCACCTGCAGGAGGAGTTCGCCGAGCGCAAGGGCCGCCCCGACCCGGACGCCGTCCAGCTCGCCGAGGTGCCCTGCCCGAACTGCGGCAACCGCGCCTGGACCGAGCCCAAGCAGTTCAACGGCCTGCTCAAGACGTTCCTCGGCGTCACCGAGGACGAGTCCGGCCTGGCCTACCTGCGCCCGGAGACCGCGCAGGGCATCTTCGTGAACTTCCTCAACGTGCTGGGCGCCTCCCGCCGCAAGGTGCCGTTCGGCATCGGCCAGATCGGCAAGAGCTTCCGCAACGAGATCACCCCGGGCAACTTCATCTTCCGCACCCGCGAGTTCGAGCAGATGGAGATGGAGTTCTTCGTCCAGCCCGGCACGGACGAGGAGTGGCACCAGTACTGGATCGACACCCGCCTGCAGTGGTACGTCGACCTCGGCGTGACCGCGGACAACCTGCGCCTCTACGAGCACCCGCAGGAGAAGCTGTCCCACTACTCCAAGCGGACCGTCGACATCGAGTACCGCTTCGGCTTCTCCGGCTCGGAGTGGGGTGAGCTGGAGGGCATCGCCAACCGCACCGACTTCGACCTGTCGACGCACTCCAAGCACTCCGGCGCGAACCTCACGTACCTGGACCCGGCGACCAACGAGCGCTACACCCCGTACGTCATCGAGCCCGCGGCCGGCCTGACGCGCTCCCTCATGACGTTCCTCGTCGACGCCTACGCCGAGGACGAGGCCCCCAACACCAAGGGCGGCGTGGACGTGCGCACCGTCCTGCGCCTGGACCACCGCCTCGCCCCGGTCAAGGCGGCCGTGCTCCCGCTCTCCCGCAACGAGCAGCTCTCCCCCAAGGCGAAGGACCTCGCCGCGGAGCTGCGGCGCAGCTGGAACGTGGACTTCGACGACGCCGGCGCCATCGGGCGCCGCTACCGCCGCCAGGACGAGATCGGCACCCCGTACTGCCTCACCGTCGACTTCGACACCCTGGAGGACCAGGCGGTGACCATCCGCTCCCGCGACACGATGCAGCAGGAGCGGGTGGCCCTGGGCCAGGTCACCGCCTGGCTCGGCGCCCGCCTCACCGGCTGCTGAGCCGCGGGGGAGGGGGCGGGGCCGTGGACGCCGGTGGCGAGCAGGTCGGGCTGGACCTGCTCGCTACCGGCGGCCTGCTCACGGACGCCGAACGCGGCTGGCAGCGCCGCGTCGCGGAGTTCGTCGGGCAGCACATCACCCCCGTGGCCGACGCCGACTTCGAGGACCGCCACTTCCGCGCCGAGCTCGTGGGCCGGCTCGGCGGGCTCGGTGTCCTGGGCATGCACCTGTCCGGGTACGGCTGCGCGGGAGCCGGTCCGGTCAGCTACGGGCTGGCGTGCATGGAGCTGGAGGCGGGCGACACCGCCTGGCGCACCTTCGTCTCGGTGCAGGGTTCCCTGGTGATGACGGCCGTCGCGCGCTTCGGCAGCGAGGAGCAGCGCTCGCGGTGGCTGCCGGAGCTGGCGGCGGGGCGCGCCGTGGGGTGTTTCGCCCTCACCGAGCCGGGCGCCGGCAGCGACCCCGCGGCGATGACGACGACCGCCCGCCGCGACGGCAGCGACTGGGTCCTCGACGGCGCCAAGCGCTGGACCGGCCTGGCGTCCGTGGCCGACGTCGCCGTGGTGTGGGCGCGGGCGCAGGACGGCGTGCGGGGTTTCCTCGTCCCCACGGGCACACCGGGTCTGGCGGTGCGCGACATCGGCAACAAGCTCTCCCTGCGCGCGTCGGTGCAGTGCGACGTGTTCCTCGACGGGGTGCGGCTGCCCGCCGGCGCGGTGCTGCCGGGGGCGCTGGGGCTGCGCGCGCCCTTCGCCTGTCTCGGGCAGGCCCGCTACGGGATCGTGTGGGGGGTGCTGGGCCCGGCGCGGGAGTGCCTGGCGGCGGCGGTGCGGCACGCCCGGCGGCGGCGGGTGTTCGGGAAGGCGCTGGCGGAGCTGCAGCTCACCCAGGCCAAGGTCGCGGACATGACGGTGGAGTACTCCAAGGGCCTGCTGCTGGCGCTGCACCTGGGCCGGCTGGCCGAGGCGGGGGAGCTGACCCCGGCGCAGGTGAGCGTGGGCAAGCTGAACAACGTCCGGGAGGCGCTGGACATCTGCCGCACGGCGCGCACGGTGCTGGGCGGGGACGGGGTGACGAGCGACTTCCCCGTGATGCGGCACATGGCGAACCTGGAGGCGGTGCGCACCTACGAGGGCACCGACGAGATCCACGCCCTGGTGGTGGGACAGGCCGTGACGGGGGTGCGCGCGTTCGGCTGAGCGCGCGGGCGCGCAGGACGCGGCCGCCCGGGTGCCGGGGGTGGCTGGCCGGGGGAGGATGCGGCGGTGCCAGGACGCGCGAGCACGCCCCCGCCGAAGCCGTGCGCCGTGTGCGGCCGGACCATCACGTGGCGGCGCAGGTGGGAGCGCGACTGGGACGCGGTGCGGTACTGCTCCGCGGCCTGCCGCCGCTCCGGGCTCGGGGAGCGGGACCTGGAGCTGGAGCGCGTGGTCCTGGCGCTGCTGGACGCCCGGGCGCGGGAGGCGACGATCTGCCCCTCGGAGGCGGCGCGCGCCGTGGGCGGGGAGCAGTGGCGGGAGCTGGTGGAGCCCGCCCGCGCCGCGGCCCGCCGGCTGGTGGCGGGCGGCGAGGTGGAGATCACGCAGGGCGGGGCGGTGGTGGACCCCTCGACCGCACGGGGCCCGGTGCGGATCCGCCGCGTCCCGCGCTCGGCGCAGCCGGAGCGGGTGCCGCGCCGGCGCTGAGACCGCTCAGGCACCCCCGGCGGGCGCGGTGCTGGCGCGGACCACGAGGTCCGTGGCCAGCTCCAGCCGCAGGCTCGGCGGCGGGTGGTCCGCGGCCAGGTCCAGCACGAGCCGCGCCGCCGCCTCGCCCATCTCCAGCAGCGGCTGGCGCACCGTCGTCAGCGGCGGGCCCATCCACGCCGCCACCGGCAGGTCGTCGTAGCCGACCACGCTGAGGTCCCCGGGGATGCGCAGCCCCAGTTCCGCGGCGACCTGGTAGAGGCCCATCGCCTGCAGGTCGCTGCCCGCGAAGACGGCCGTGGGGCGGTCGGGGCGCCCCAGCAGGAGGCGGCCGGCGGCGTGACCGCCCTCGACCCGCCAGTCGCCCCGGGCGACCAGGCCCCCTTGCGCCACCGGCCGCAGGGAGTCGTCGTCCTCGGGCACCCCCGCGGCGAGGAGCGCGGAGCGGAACCCGCCGAGGCGCGCCCGGTTCGGCAGCCGGCCGGGCGGGCCGGTGACCACCCCGGTGCGCCGGTGCCCCAGCGCCAGGAGGTGCTCGGCGGCGGCCCGCCCGCCCTGCCAGTTCGTCGAGCCCACCGACGCCACCGCGGGCACGGGCTCGCGGACCGGGTCGAGCACCACGTGCGGCACGCCGGCGGAGCCCAGCCGGTCCCGCTCCTCCTCGTCGTCCAGGCCGAAGACGATCACCACGCCGACGGGGCGGCGCGCGAGGACGTCCTCCACCCAGCTGCCGCCCGCCTCGCGCCGAAGGCTGGCGTCGGTCAGCGCCACCTGCAGGCCGTGCGCGGCGGCCACCCGCTGCACGCCGTTGACGACCTCCAGGGACCACATGCGGTCCAGGCGGGCGAAGACGAGGTCGAGCCTGCCGTGCAGGACGTGCCCGGGCGGCCGGGCCGTCCACGCACCGCCGCCGGACGGCTGACCGCCCCGGCGCACGTAGCCGGCGTCGGCGAGGGCGTCCTCGACGCGGCGGCGGGTGCGCGGGGCCACCTGCCCCACGCCGTTGAGGACGCGGGAGACGGTGGCCGTGGAGACGCCCGAGGCGGCGGCCACGGCGGCCAGCGTGGCGGGCCCGGTGTCGCGCGCGGTTCCGGGGGGCGGTGGCACGGGCAGATCGTAGAACGCCCGGGCCCCGCCGGTTCCGGGATTGTTTCCGAAAGCTTGCGGTAACGCCCGCGGCCGTTCTACTGTCGCGCTCCGTCCGCTACGAGGAGGTAGCCCGTGCCGCAGTCCGGCCCCGCGCCCCGCACCACCACCCCCCGCCCCGCCCGCGCCCTGCGCCGGGTCGCCGCGGCCGTCCTCGCCCTCGCCGGCGCCGGCGCGGCCGTCGCGCTGCCCGCCGAGGCCCGCGCCGTGAACGCCGAGGTCGTCACCGGCACCCAGGCTGGCGGGAAGGCCGTCGCCCTCACCTTCGACGACGGCCCCAACGGCGCCGACACCCTGCGCCTGCTCGACGTGCTGCGCGAGAACCACGTCAAGGCCACGTTCTGCGTGGTGGGCGACCAGGTCCTGGAGTACCCGGACGTCGTGCGGCGGATCGTCGCCGAGGGCCACACCCTGTGCAACCACACGCTGCACCACGACAACGTCGCGGACTGGACGCCCGAGCAGGTCCGCGCGGACCTCGAGGCCACCAACGCCGTGATCCGCTCCGTCGTGCCGAAGGCGAGGATCCCGTACTTCCGCGCCCCGTTCGGCGCCTGGGGCGCCAGCCCGCAGGTCGCGGCCGACCTCGGCATGCAGCCCCTCGGCTGGCAGTCGCTCATCTTCGACTGGGACCCGGCACCGGCGCCGGACGTCCTCGCCCAGAACCTGCGCGACGCCATCCAGCCGCGTGCGGTGGTCCTCGCGCACGACGGGCCCGCGAACCGCTCCGGCACGGTCGACGCCGTCGCCACCGTCATCCCCGAGTTCAAGGCGAAGGGCTGGCACTTCACCCAGCCCGCGCACCGCGGCTGAGACGTGAGGACCACCACCATGACCAGCCCCACCCCCCGGCGCGGGCGGACCCGCCTCGCCGCCCTGCTCACCGCGGGCCTCGTCCTCGGCGGCGCCCAGGCGGCGACCTCCGCGCCCGCCCCCGTCCCCGTCGCCAAGCACGCCCCCGTCACCGGCGGGGAGTGGATCGGCACCTGGGCGAGCGTCCCCACCGCCGTCCCCGCCGGCGGCGTCACCACCCTGCGCGACCAGACCGTCCGGCAGGTGCTGCACGCCAGCATCGGCGGCGACAGCCTGCAGGTGCGCTTCACCAACGAGTTCGGCGACGCCCCGCTGGTCATCGGCGAGGCGCGCATCGCCCTGCGCGCCAAGGGTTCCACCGGCACCGGCATCCAGCCGGGCACCGACCGCAGGCTCACCTTCGGCGGGCGGACCTCCACGACCGTCCCGGCGGGTGCGCCGCTGCTCAGCGACCCCGTCCAGCTGACCCTGCCCGACGGCGGCGACCTCGTCGTGAGCATCCACCTGCCCGAGAGCACCCGCGTCACGACCCTGCACGCCTTCCCCTACCAGGACAACGCGGTCGCGAAGGGCAACGTCACCGCCGCGCAGGAGCTCACCGGCGCCTCGACCCTGGGCCAGTGGTACTTCCTCTCCGGCGTCAGCGTGCTGGCCCCGGAGCGCGACGACGCCGCCGCGATCGTGGCGCTCGGGGACTCCATCACCAACGGCGCGGAGACCACCCGCGGGGCGAACCGCCGCTGGCCGGACCTGCTCGCCGAGCGGCTGCGGAAGGCGCGCAACCTCCCCGAGCGCGGGGTCCTCAACCAGGGCGTCGCCGGCAACCGGCTCCTGCACGACCCGAACCCGCCCGCCG
This sequence comes from Kineococcus anabasis, assembly GCF_054590795.1. Lineage (NCBI taxonomy): Bacteria > Bacillati > Actinomycetota > Actinomycetes > Kineosporiales > Kineosporiaceae > Kineococcus > Kineococcus anabasis. The sequence goes on along the minus strand of NZ_BAAIHU010000006.1, from coordinate 304,371 downwards.
GGTCGGCCGCCGAGGGCTTCGCCGCGTTCTTCGGCGAGAGCGCCCTGCGCCGCTTCGACCGGGACGTCGCCTCCCAGCCGGGCGCCGACTACCTCGTCGTCCTCCTCGGCGTCAACGACCTCGGGCACCCCGGGACCGTGGCGCCGGAGTCGGAGACGGTCACCGCCCAGGAGATCATCGACGCCCACCGCCAGCTCATCGCCCGCGCCCACCAGCAGGGCATGGCGGCCTACGGCGGCACGATCCTGCCGTTCGAGGGCGACGACCTCGGCTTCTCCAGCCCGGAGAACGAGGCCGCCCGGCAGCAGGTCAACCACTGGATCCGCACCAGCGGGGAGTACGACGCCGTCATCGACTTCGACGCCGCGCTGCGCGACCCGGCGAACCCGCGCCGGCTCGCCCCCCGGTACGACTCCGGGGACGGCCTGCACCCCAACGACGCGGGCATGCGGGCCATGGCGGACGCCGTCCCGCTGAAGCTCTTCCGCTGAGGGTCCGGGGCAGCGGTCATCATGGTGACGTGACCGCTGCCCCGCCCCTGCACCCCAGCACGCCTCCCACCCCGGCGCAGGCCCCCGCCCTCGCGCCCCTGCGCATCGGCCCGCACGTCTCGGCCAGCCCCATCGTGCTGGCCCCCATGGCCGGCATCACCAACGCCGCCTTCCGGCGGCTGTGCCGGGAGTACGGCGGCGGCTACTACGTCAGCGAGATGGTCACCTCCCGCGCCCTGGTGGAGCGGACGCCGGAGTCCATGCGGCTGGTCACCTTCGACCCCGACGAGCGCCCCCGCAGCGTGCAGCTCTACGGCGTGGACCCGCTCACCGTGGGCGCGGCCGTGCGGATGGTCGTCGAGGAGGACCTCGCCGACCACGTCGACCTCAACTTCGGCTGCCCCGTGCCCAAGGTCACCCGCAAGGGCGGCGGCGCGGCCCTGCCGTGGAAGTCCGCCCTCTTCACGCAGATCGTGCGCGCCGCCGTCACCGAGGCCTCCCGCGCCGGCATCCCCGTGACCGTGAAGATGCGCAAGGGCGTCGACGAGGACCACCTCACCTACCTCGACGCCGGCCGCGCCGCGGAGGCCGAGGGGGTGGCCGCCGTCGCCCTGCACGGGCGCACCGCGGCGCAGCACTACTCCGGGCAGGCCGACTGGGACGCGATCGCCCGGCTGAAGGACGCCGTCACCAGCGTGCCCGTGCTGGGCAACGGCGACATCTGGAGCGCCGAGGACGCCCTGGAGATGGTGCGGCGCACCGGGTGCGACGGCGTCGTCGTCGGCCGCGGCTGCCTGGGCAGGCCGTGGCTGTTCGCGGACCTGGAGGCCGGTTTCGCCGGGCGCCCCGAGCGGGTCCGGCCGGGCATGGGACAGGTGGCCGACGCGCTGCGCCGCCACGCGCAGCTGCTCGCGGAGCACTACGGCGACGAGCTCAAGGGCTGCCGCGACATCCGCAAGCACATCGCCTGGTACCTCAAGGGCTACGTCGTCGGCGGTGACCTGCGCGCCCGCCTCGGCCTGGTGGGCACCCTCGCCGCGCTGGAGGAGCTGCTGGCCGGCCTCGACCACGACCAGCCGTACCCCGGCGACACCGCCGAGGGACCGCGCGGGCGCGCCGGATCCCCGCAGCGGGTCGCGCTGCCGGAGGGCTGGCTGGAGGACCGGGAGCTGTCGGGCGCGGCGCTGGAGGTCGTCCGGCAGGCGGAGCTGTCGGTGTCGGGTGGCTGAGCCGGACGCGGCGGCGGGCTACTCGGCGCAGGACACCGAGCGCTGGGCGGCGGAGCCCCCCAAGACCCACGGCCGCAGCGCCTTCGCCCGCGACCGCGCCCGCGTCCTGCACTCCGCGGCGCTGCGCCGGCTGGCGGCCAAGACGCAGGTGGTGGGCCCGGGCAGCGACGACTTCGTGCGCAACCGGCTCACGCACTCCCTGGAGGTCGCGCAGGTCGGCCGGGAGCTGGGCGCAGCCCTCGGGTGCGACCCGGACGTGGTGGACACCGCGTGCCTCGCGCACGACCTGGGGCACCCGCCGTTCGGGCACAACGGCGAGCAGGCCCTGGCCGAGGTGGCCCGCGACATCGGCGGTTTCGAGGGCAACGCCCAGACCCTGCGGCTGCTGGCCCGCCTGGAGCACAAGGTGATCTGCGCGGACGGGCGCAGCGCGGGGCTGAACCTGACGCGGGCCAGCCTGGACGCGGCGACGAAGTACCCGTGGACCCGCGACGCCGGCCCGCACCCGACCCGCAAGTTCGGCGCCTACGCCGACGACGGGGACGTCTTCGCCTGGCTGCGCGACGGGGCCCCGCGGGGCAGGCGCTGCGTGGAGGCGCAGGTCATGGACTTCGCCGACGACGTGGCCTACAGCGTCCACGACGTGGAGGACGCCGTGGTCGCCGGCCACGTGCGGCTGGACTGGCTGCGCTCGCGGGAGACTCGCAGCACGGTCGCCGCGCTCGTGCGACAGTGGTACCTGCCCGCGGTCGGCGACGAGGAGGTCGACGAGGCGCTGCTGCGGCTGGCGGCGCTGCCGTTCTGGGCGGCGGAGCCGGCGGGGGAGGTGCCAGGCGGGCGACGGCACCTGGCGGCGCTGAAGGACATGACGAGCCAGCTCATCGGCCGCTTCGCCCGCGCCGCGGAGACCGCGACCCGCGAGCGGTACGGGCCGGGCCGGCTGACCCGCTACGGCGCGGACGTCGTGGTGCCGCACGCCACCGCCGTGGAGGTGGCCGCGCTCAAGGGCGTGGCGGCGGTGTTCGTGATGGTGGCGCTGGAGCGGCAGCCGCTCTACGCCCGGCAGCGGGAGCTGCTGCTGGAGCTGGTCGCGGTGCTGCTGCGGCACGCGCCGGCGGAGCTGGAGCCGCCCTTCGCGGAGGACTTCGCCGCGGCCGGTGACGACGCGGCACGCCTGCGGGTCGTGGTGGACCAGGTGGCGTCCCTGACGGACCTCTCGGCGGTGGCGCTGCACGCCCGCCTGGCCTGAGCCCCGTCCGGCGGCCCGCCGGACGGGGTCGGGCGCGCGGTGGGGTCAGTGCTTGCGGACGGCGTCGTGCGTGGCGCTGGCCGCCGTGGCCGCCGCCGACTTGCCCTTCTTGACGGCGCGCTTCTCCTTCAGGCTCTTGCCGGACTTCTTCGCCGCGCTCTGGCGGGGGGACTTGTCCATGGGGAACTCCTCGCCTTCCCGGGCGGCTGTGCCGTCCGGGGTGGCTGTCGTGGTGCACCGTCCGCACACCGTCCCGCCCGGGAAGGACGTCTCCTGACGACGCCGGGCGCTGGGGACGGGACGCGGAGCATCCCGTGCGGCAGATCCGCCAGCCTAGCCGCCGGGAGGGCCGGGGGGTACCACCGTGCCGGGGGCCGTCCCGGGGGCCGTCCCGGGGGCCGTCCCGGGGGCGATCCGGCCGACCACGCACCCGCCCGGCACCGGCCACCGGGCCGCCGTGTCCGGCGCGGCGCCTAGGATCCGGGCATGGCCGGCCGCATCCACCCCGACGACCTGGCGGCCGTCAAGGACACGGTGCGCATCGAGGAGGTCGTCGGTGCGCACGTCGCCCTGAAGTCCGCGGGCGTCGGCTCCCTGAAGGGCCTGTGCCCCTTCCACGAGGAGCGCAGCCCCAGCTTCAACGTCCGCCCGCACGTGGGCCGCTGGCACTGCTTCGGCTGCGGGGAGGGCGGGGACGCGATCAACTTCGTGCAGCGCGTCGAGGGCCTCTCCTTCGTGGAGGCCGTGGAGCGCCTCGCCGCGACCGCCGGCATCACCCTGCGCTACCTCGACGACGGCGGCGCGCGGGCCCAGCGCCCGCAGGTGCCGGGCGGGCAGCGCCAGCGGCTGCTGGAGGCCCACCGCGTCGCGGCGGAGTTCTACTCCGAGCAGCTCCAGGGCGCCGGGGACGCCGACGCCGGCCGCCGCTTCCTCGCCGGGCGCGGCTTCAGCCGCGAGGAGTCCGCCCGCTTCGGCCTGGGTTTCGCCCCGCGCGAGGGGGAGGTGCTGCTGCGGCACCTGCGCGGCCGCGGCTTCACCGAGGACGAGCTCGTCACCTCCGGCCTCGCCGGCCGCTCCCAGCACGGGCGCCTCTACGACCGCTTCCGCGGCCGCCTGCTGTGGCCGATCCGCGACGTCACCGGCGCCGTCATCGGTTTCGGGGCGCGCCGCCTCTTCGACGACGACCGCATCGAGGCCAAGTACCTCAACAGCCCCGAGACGCCCGTCTACAAGAAGTCCCAGGTGCTCTACGGCGTCGACCTCGCCCGCAAGGAGATCGCCCGCAGGCGCCAGCTCGTCGTCGTGGAGGGCTACACCGACGTCATGGCGTGCCACCTCGCGGGGGTGCCGACCGCCGTGGCGACGTGCGGCACCGCGTTCGGGGAGGAGCACGTGCGCACCGCCCGCCGGCTCCTCGGCGCCGAGGCCGGCGCGGAGGTCGTGTTCACCTTCGACGGCGACGAGGCCGGGCAGAAGGCGGCCCTGCGGGCCTTCGAGCTGGACCAGCGCTTCGCCACCGGCACCTACGTGGCCGTCGAGCCGGGCGGCATGGACCCGTGCGACCTGCGGCTGGCCGCGGGCGACGCGGCCGTCGCCTCCCTCGTGGCCGGGCGCGTGCCGCTGTTCGAGTTCGCGATCCGCTCGACGCTGGCGCGCTACGACGTGGACTCCGAGGCGGGGCGCCTGGCCGCGCTGGACGCCGCCGCCCCGATCGTGGCGAAGGTGCGCGACAGCGGCCTGCGGCAGCGCTACGCCGTCCAGCTGGACCGCTGGCTCGGGATCATGGACGAGCGGTTCGTGCTCCAGCGGGTCGCGCAGGCCGCCCGCTCCGCGTCCGCCGGCGAGCAGCCCGCCGCTCCCGCCGCGGCCCCCTCCCGCGCCCCGGTGACCCGGCTGGACCCGCGCGACCCCGTCGTGCGGCTGGAGCAGCAGGTCCTGGCGTGCGCGCTGCAGCACCCCCAGCTCGTCGCGGGCTCCTTCGACGAGCTGCCCACCGGCACGTTCGTGGTGCCCGCCCACGCCGCCGTGCACGACGCCGTCACCGCGGCCGGCGGCACGGGCGAGGCACCCGCGGCCGGCTCGGACTGGGTGGACCGGGTGCTGGAGCACGCGGGGGAGACCGTGGCCTCCCTCGTCCACGAGCTGGCCGTCACGGACCTGCCCGTGGACGACGCGTACCAGCTGGAGCGCTGGGCCACCTCCGTCGTCGCCGCGCTCGCCGCGGAGGCGCTGACCCGCGCCGTCGCGGACGTGCGCCGGCGCCTGCAGCGCCTCGACCCGGCCGCCGACGCCGAGGCGTACACCGAGGCGTTCGCGGAGCTCATGCGGCTGGAGGCGCAGCGCCGGGCGTGGCGGGAGCGGGGCCTCGGGTCCTGACCGCGGGTGCCGGCCACGGGGTCGCGCACGGCCCGGCGCGGATGCACCCGCCTCCTGCTGGGCTGATAAGGTGAACGTGCTCGGGCCGCCGGGGGAACCACCCGGCGGCGGGAGTGCAGTGATCCCGCCTAGCTCAATTGGCAGAGCAGCCGGCTGTTAACCGGCAGGTTATTGGTTCGAGTCCAATGGCGGGAGCTTCCACGGGGGGGGGGGGGGGGGGGGGGGGGGGNCCCCCCCCCCCCCCCCCCCCCGTGTCGTCTGCGTCCCGACCGGCCAGGAGGTGTGGTGCCCCGCTCCAGGACCCCGCGCCGCGCCGGCACGGGCCTGCGCGGTGCGCTCCCCGCCGTGCTCGTGCCGCTCCTGCTCGGCTTCCTCGTGTTCCTCCTCCTCGACGGCGGCGACGAGGAGGCCCCCCGCGGCGAGCCGGGCACCGCACTGGCCGCCGTCGGGCAGCTCACCGTCAAGGGCCGCGCCCCCCGCACCGGCTACTCCCGCGAGGAGTTCGGCAGCGGCTGGCTCGACACCGACGGCAACGGCTGCGACACCCGCAACGACATCCTGCGCCGCGACCTCGACGAGGTGCGCACCCGCACCGACGACCCCTGCATCGTGCAGGAGGGCGTCCTGCGCGACCCGTACAGCGGGCGGACCATCGAGTTCCGCCGCGGCCAGGGCACCAGCGACGACGTGCAGGTCGACCACGTCGTCGCGCTGTCCGACGCCTGGCAGAAGGGCGCCCAGCAGTGGGACGACACCCGGCGGGAGGCGTTCGCCAACGACCCCCTGGAGCTGCTCGCCGTGGACGGCCCGCTCAACCAGGCCAAGGGCGACGGCGACACCGCGACGTGGCTGCCCCCGCGCAACCGCTGCCTCTACGTCGCCCGCCAGGTCGCGGTGAAGCTGCGCTACGAGCTGTGGGTCACCGCCGCAGAGCGCGACGCGATGGTGGACGTGCTCTCGGACTGCCCGCAGGAGCCGCTGCCGCAGGCGGCGTGAGGGGGGACCACCGCGCGGGGCGGCGCGGGTAGGGTCGCCCTCGTCGCCCGGCCGCGCCGGGTGTGGGGCGGTAGCTCAGCCGGTCAGAGCAGCGGACTCATAATCCGTCGGTCGTGGGTTCGAGCCCCACCCGCCCTACCAGCATCTCCGCGAGGCGGTGGCTCCTGGCGGCGGCCGCCGCGCCCGGCGTGCGAGGCACGTCCGGCCCGGGGACCCGGCCGTTCGTCTCCGTCCGGGGTCGACGGCGCGCCAGCATGGTCCCGTGGTGACGGTGTCGCGGGACCCGGCGGTCGACGGTGGGCGGGTCGTGTACGTGGTGGTGGAGGAGCCGGCCACCCGGGCGACCGCGCAGCGGGTGTGCGCGGCGGTCCTCGACGTCCTGCGCCCGGTCGCGGGCCGGGTCCTCGTGGAAGCGCTCAGCGACTTCCGCCTGGAGCTGCCGGACGAGGTGCGGCGGGCGCAGGTCGACATCCGGGTTCCGCACGTGCGATCCGGCCCGCAGCGCAGCACCTCGCCCTCGGAACTGGACCCGGCCGAGGAACTCCACTGGCGGCCCCTGCGCGTCTACGCGGGCTGGGCGCGGGCGGTGCGGGTCCTCGATCCGGCCGGGCGCGTCCTCGGGGAGTTCGCCGACGCGGGGTCGAGGGTGACCGCTGCGCTCACGACCGCCGAGGCGACCGACGTGGCCGCGGCCATCACCCCGCTGACGCTGGAACCCCTCACCCCGGCGAACCGCGCACGCCTCGAGGTGCGCCGGCGGCGGACGCGGCACCGCCGGTTCGAGCGGGCACGCCGCACCCGGCAGGCGATGGCCGAGGCGCGGGCGCACTCCGTCGGGTACGCCCCGCCGCCCCCGCCCCCGCACGCGGCGGACGGCTACCGCGTCCGCGCCACCGCCCGTCTCGAACCGGTCGCCGGCCACGAGCGTCTGCGGGTGCTGCTGACCCTGGCCGCCGCGCCGGACGGCCCGCCACCGTCCGACACGGACGAGCTGGAGTCCTTCGCCCGCGGCGTGTTCGACGTGAGCCTGCACTTCCGCTCGCCCGGCGATCCGCTGCGCGGCGACACACACCCCGTGGAGGTGCACTCCGGTCACGCGCGACTGGTCGCGGGAGGACTCGTCCTCGTCGCCATCGCCCAGGAGAACACCCCCGCCACGTCGCCGTGGGTGAGGCCCCTGGAGGGGGCGGAGCCGGTCGGCACCGTCCCGGACAGCCCGGTCTTCGAGCGGGTGACCCTCGACGGTGAACCGCGGGGCGAGGGGTCGGCCGGGTGCCGCGCCGCCTCCGACGGCTGGCGGTTCCTCGTGGAGCGCGCCGGCGAGGGCACGGTCGAGGTCCGGGCTCCTGTCGTCGACCACCGTGCGGACCCCTCCCGGGAGCCGGCGCACCTGCTCGGCCACGTCACCGTGACGGTCACGCTGTCGAGGCGCTGACGCCGGCTCCGTTGCCGCGCCGGGGGCCCCGGGCCTAACCTCGCCGCATGGCGGCGAGGCGGTCGGACCTCGGGGTGGGGGCGGTGGCCACGCTCGTCCTCGCCGCATCCGCGGCCCTGCTGTTCGCCGTGGCGGACGCGGTCGCGCACCTGCACCCCGGCGCCGACGCCCCGTTCGTGATCCTGTGGCTCCTCGGCTGGACGCTCCTGGCGTGGGCGGTGCTCGTCGGCGGGCTCGTCGCGGTCCGGCTCCTCCACCGGCTCCTCGCCTGGCGGGGCCCGGCGTGGTCGGAGGTGCTGCCCCTCGTCGCGGGCGCCGCCGTCGTCGTCACCGTGATCTGCACCCACCCCCTGTGGGGGAGCGGCTCCGCCCGGGGCTGACGTGCCCCGGCCCCGGCCGCCCGGCGGCCCGGGCGCCTCGCGGCGTCAGCTCCCCAGGACCCCGCGGGTGACGGTGCTCTGCTCGAGCAGGACCTCGCGGATGACGTCCTGGATCCCGTTGATGCGCTGCACGACGTGGTCGATGTCGGCCAGCGCGGAGACCATGCTGGCGGCGCCGGCCTGGATGGCGGCGACCTGCGAGCCGACCTCCCCGGTGGCGCGCGCGGTCTCCTGCGCCAGTTCCTTGACCTCGCTGGCCACGACCGCGAAGCCCTTGCCGGCCTCACCGGCGCGGGCGGCCTCGATGGTGGCGTTGAGCGCGAGCAGGTTCGTCTGCTCGGCGATGCCGTTGATGACCTTGACGACCTTGCCGATCTCCGCGCTGCTCGTCGCGAGGCGGGCGACGAGGTCGTTGGCGGCCGCGGTGAGGTTCTGGGCCTCGCCGGCCACGACCGCGGCCTGCTCCACGTTGCCCTGCACCTCGCCGATGGAGGCGACGAGCTGGTGCCCGGCGTCGGCCAGGCGCGCGGTCCCGGCGGCGCGCTCCATGGCCTGGGAGACCAGGAAGGCGGTGTTGCGCAGCGCGTCGCGGCGGCCCTCGGACAGGGTGAGGGTCTCGGTGGCGAAGAAGTCCATGGTGCCCACGACCTGACCCTGCACGAGCAGCGGGAGGCACACCCCGGACCTCACCCCGACGCGCTGGGCGGCGGGTGCGCGCACGCAGTCGGTGACCTGCGCCAGGTCGGCGACGAACACGAGGTCGCGGGAGCGCCAGGCGCGCCCGGAGAGGCCGACGCCCTCGCGGAAGGAGGCGGCCAGGGTGACCTGGCGGAACTCCTGCCCGGCGCTGCCGGACTCCAGGACGAACTTCAGCGCCCGCTCGGCCGGGTCGACCGCCCAGTAGGAGCCGTAGGCCCAGCCGAACTCCCGGCGGATGGCGTCTAGGGCGGTGGAGGCCGCCTCGTCCACGGTCCGGGTCGTGGCCAGCTCGCGCAGCACGCTGTTCACGGCGGCGATGTCGCGGGCGGCGGCGGTCTGCCGCTCGGCCTCGCGGATGCGGGCGAGGGCCTGGGAGACGAGGAGGCCCACGGCGCGCAGGGCGGCGAGGCGCTGCGGGGAGGGGCTGAGGGTCTCGGTGGCGAAGAAGTCCATCGTGCCGACGACGCGCCCGTCCTCCAGCAGGGGGAAGCACACCCCGGACCTCACCCCGACGCGCTGGGCGGCGGGTGCGCGCACGCAGTCGGTGACCTGGCCCAGGTCGGGCACGAACACGAGGTCGCGGGAGCGCCACGCCCGCCCGGACAGGCCCACGCCCTCGGCGAAGGAGGCGGCCAGGGTGACGGTGCGGAACTCCTGCCCGGCGTCGCCGGACTCCTGGGCGAACCGCAGCACCTTCGCGTCCTCGTCGGTGGCCCAGTAGGAGCCGTAGGCCCAGCCGAACGCGCTGCGCACGGCGTCCAGGGCTGCGCCGACGGCGGCCCGGGAGGTGCGCGCCGTCGCCAGGGCGCCCAGGACGGAGGTGACGGCCTCGACGTCCGCCTGCGCCTCCAGCACCGAGGTGCCCCCTGCCTGCACTGCATCGCGGCGGTGTCCCCAGCGCTTCACGGCGTCCTCGCTCCCAGGGCGCAGGGTGCGCCGTGCTGGAGCCATCGACACGGCCCGCGGAGATCTTGAGCCGGGCGGGTCCGGGGCCCTGGATCCCCGGGGATGCCGGCGCGGCCGCCCCCGCGCGCGCCGCCGCGCCGCGGCGGCGATGCTGGAGCCGGCCCGCAGCCGACCTGCGGCCGGGGAGAGGGGTGCGCATGCCGTCGCCGGGGGAAGCGCTGGAGCAGCTCGGGTTCCTGACCATCGGCTCGTTCGACCCGCAGGACCCGGGGCCGGGTCACGAGAGCACGCTGGCCGTGGTCGAGCTGGGGGAGCGGCTGGGGTTCGACAGCGCCTGGGTGCGGCACCGGCACCTGCAGCACGGCATCTCCTCCCCGGTGGCGGTGCTGGCCGCGGCCACCCAGCGCACCCGGCGCATCGAGCTGGGCACCGCGGTGACGCCGCTGGGGTGGGAGAACCCGCTGCGCCTCGCCGAGGACCTCGCGACGGTGGACGTGCTGTCCGGGGGCCGCCTCAACCCGGGGTTCAGCGTCGGGCCGCCGGTGCACCTGGAACACGTCGCGGCGTCGCTGTACCCGGGGACCGCGGACGCGGAGGACTTCGGCTACGGGCGGCTGCTGCGGCTGCTGGCCCTGCTGCGCGGGGAGCCGGCGAGCACGTTCTCCGGCACGGAGGGGATCGAGACGTGGTCCGAGCGCGTGCAGCCGCACTCGCCGGGCCTGGCGGGGCGCGTCTGGTACGGCGGCGCGAGCCTGCGCTCGGCCCGCTGGGTGGGGGAGCAGGGCCTGAACCTGCTGACGTCCAGCGTCGTGAAGGCGGAGGGACCCGGCGGGGAGGGACCGTGGGACTTCGCCGCGATCCAGGCCGCGCAGCTGCGGGAGTTCCGGGCCGCGCACCCGGCGGGGCAGGCGGCCCGCGCCTCGCAGGGGCTGGTGGTGCTGCCGACGGACACCGCCACGGCCGAGCAGCGGCAGCGGTACGCCGCCTACGCCGCGGCACGGCTGCCGCGCACCACGTCGCCCCAGGGCCCGGCACGCCTGCTGTTCGCCCCCGACCTGGTGGGGACGTCCGGGGAGATCGCCGCGGCGCTGTCCGCGCACGCGGGGTTCCGCGAGGTGCGCGAGGCGGTGTTCGCGCTGCCGTTCGGGTTCGCCCACGAGGACTACGTGCAGCTCCTCACCGACACCGCGACCCGGCTCGGCCCGGCGCTGGGCTGGGCGCCCCGCCGCTGAGGGGCCGCCGGCGCACGACGGCGCACCGCCCGGCTCCGCGTGTGCGGCGCCGGGCGGTGCTGGTCCCCCCCGCTCACGACCCCCCGTGGTGCCGGCCGCTCAGGTGGTGCCGCCCGTCGTCTGCCGCGACCCCGCGCTGTCGCGGACGTCGATGACCTGGGGGGCGTCGGCGCGCCGGAGCCTGCCGCGGGTCTCGGCGATCTCCTCCTCGCGCTCCGCCGCGAGCTGCTGCGTGAGCGCGGCACCCGCCGCGGCGTCCCGGGTGAGGTTCTCCCCGGTGCGGGGGTCGAACACGTGCAGCTTGCGCAGGTCGACCCACATGTCGGCGTCGCGGCCCTCCCGGATCCGGCTGGCCGCGTCGATCTTCACGACGGCCTGGGTCCGGAGCTGGTCGCTGTCCAGCTCCTGCGACAGCTCCCGCAGCCGGTCGCGGACCTCCGGCTCGGCGTCGAAGGGCAGGTAGGCGTACTGGGCGTCCCCGAGCCACTCGGTGAAGTCGATGCGCGCCCGGAACGTGGTGCCCGCGGGGCGCTTGGCGTCGTCCACCAGGGAGGCGTCCTCGAAGTACTCGGGGCGGATGCCCACGAGCAGCAGGTCCCGGCCGGCCACCGCGTCGGCGCGCTCCCCGGTCAGGGGGATCTGCCCGAAGGGCGTGTCCAGGGCGTCGCCGTGCACCCGGGCGGGCAGGAAGTTCATCGGCGGCGAGCCGATGAACCCCGCGACGAACAGGTTGACGGGCTGGTCGTACAGCTCCCGCGGCGAGGCGACCTGCTGCAGGACGCCCTTGCGCAGCACCGCCACCCGGTCCCCGAGGGTCATGGCCTCGGTCTGGTCGTGGGTGACGTACACGGTGGTCGTCCCCAGGCGCCGCTGCATGCGCGAGATCTCGCTGCGCATCTGGCCGCGGAGCTTGGCGTCCAGGTTGGACAGCGGCTCGTCGAAGAGGAACGCGTCGGCCTGCCGGACGATGGCCCGGCCCATCGCGACGCGCTGGCGCTGCCCGCCCGAGAGCTGCGCAGGCTTGCGCTCCAGCAGCTCACCGAGCTCCAGCAGCCCGGCGGCCTCGTCGACGCGCTGCTGGACCTCCCGCTCGGGCACGCCCTTCTTCAGCCGCAGCGGGAAGGCGATGTTCTCCCGGACGGACAGGTGCGGGTAGAGGGCGTAGTTCTGGAACACCATGGAGAGGTTCCGGTCGCGCGGCGCCTTCTCGTTGACGCGCCTGCCGTCGATGCGCAGCTCTCCGTCGGTGATGTCCTCCAGGCCGACGATCATCCGCAGGAGGGTCGACTTCCCGCACCCGGAGGGGCCGACGAGGATCACGAACTCGCCGTCGGCGATGTTGAGGCTGACGTCGTTCACCCCCCGGAACCCGTTGGGGTACTCCTTGACGAGGTGGTCGATGTCGATCGCTGCCATGGGTTCAGCCCTTCACTGCGCCGTTGGTGAGCCCCGCCACGATCTTCTGCTGGAAGAGCAGGACGAGGATGATCACAGGGATGGTCACCAGGACCGACGCCGCGGCGATGGGGGCGGTCGGCTGGGAGAACTGGCTCGCGCCGCTGAAGAAGGCCAGCGCCGCGGGCACGGGTCGTGCGGCCTCGGTGGAGGTCAGGGTGATGCCGAAGACGAAGTCGTTCCAGATGGCGAAGAACGTCAGGATGGCCGCCGTGAACACGCCCGGTGCGGCCAGCGGGACGATGACCTTGCGGAACGCCTGCCAGGCGGTGGCGCCGTCGACCTGGGCGGCCTGCTCCATCTCCCAGGGGATCTCCCGGAAGAACGCCGACAGCACGTACACCGACAGCGGGATGGAGAAGGACAGGTAGGGGATGATGAGGCCCAGCCACGTGTCGTACAGGCCGATGTTCCGCCACAGGTTGAACAGCGGCGTGGCGATGGAGATGATCGGGAACACCGTGATCGCCAGCGCCGTGCCCAGCAGGATGCGCTTGCCGGGGAACTCCAGACGCGCGACGGCGTAGGCCGCGAGGGTGGCGATGACCACCGAGATCGTCGTGGCGATGAGCGCGATCCCCGCGGAGTTGCGCAGCGCCGTGAGGAACAGGTCGGAGGACAGGACGATCCGGTAGTTCTCCAGGCTGAACTGGGTCGGCCAGAAGCGCTTGTTGCCGATGTCGTCGCCGGCCTTGAGGGACAGCGAGATGATCCACAGCACCGGGACCAGCGCGTAGGCGATGACCAGGGCCGAGCCCAGCGCCCACAGCACCTGGCTCCTGCGCTGTCCCGACGGAGCGCGCTTGGCGGCCTTCGGTGGCACCGGGGCCGCGGGCGCCTCTCTCTCGAGCGTCGCCATGGTCAGCCCTTCCTCTGCGACAGGTTGGTCTTGAAGCCCTTCACGAACATCACGGCGATGAGGACCACCAGGACGGCGAGGATCACGCTCACCGCCGAGCCGAGCCCGATCTGGACGCGGGAGATGGTCTGCCGGTAGGCGAGGAACGACAGGGTCTCCGTGCCCTGCGCGCCCTGCGTCATGATGAAGACGTTGTCGAAGATGCGGAAGGCGTCGAGGGTGCGGAACAGCAGGGCGACCATGATCGCTGCCTTCATGTTCGGCATGATGACGCGGCGGAAGCGCTGCCAGGCCGTGGCGCCGTCCACCTTGGCGGCCTCCAGGTAGTCCTCCGGGATCTGCGCGAGCCCCGCCAGGAGCAGCAGCGACAGGAACGGCGTGGTCTTCCAGATCTCCGACAGGCAGATCACCACGAGCGAGGGCACCGTCTCGCCGAACCAGTTGTAGTCCCCGAGCCCGACGAGCGGGTTGACGAAGCCGTAGGCCGGCGCGAAGGCGTACTGCCAGGCGTACGCGGAGACGACGGTGATGATGCCGTAGGGGATCAGGATCGCGGTGCGCAGCGTGCGCCGCAGGAACAGCGCCCGGTGCATGACCATCGCGAGGGCGAAGCCGATGACGAACTCCACCGCGACGGTCACGACGGTGATGGCCGCGGTGACGCCGAACTGCCGCCAGAACAGGCCGTCGCTGAGGATCATCGCGTAGTTGCGGAACCACACGAACTCCCGGGCGTCGGGGGCCGTGAGGCGGTAGTCGAACAGCGAGAGCCAGATCGCGTTGAGGATGGGGTAGCCGGTGACGGCCACCATCAGGACGAGGGCGGGGCCGGCGAGGAGGAGGCCGAGACGGCGCTCGTGCCTCGTGCGGTCGCTCACCTTCGGGCGCCTGCCGGGGGCGCCCTGGACCTGGTCGTGGACCTCGCCGGAGGCCGCGGGAACCGTGGTGCTCACCAGACCTCCTAGAGGAGCTGCTCGTTGGACAGGACGCCCTCGATGAGCTCGGCCGCCTCGCGGGGGGCCGTCTCGGGCGAGAGCTCACCCGGCGGGTGGTAGGTCTGCTGGATGGCCCCGGTCACGTCCCCGTAGTACGGGGAGATGGGACGGGGGGCCGCCTCGACCAGGCCGGCCCGGATGGCTTCCCACATGGGGAACTGCTCGCGCACCTCCGGGTCCTCGAAGACCGCGGCGGAGGAGCCGGGCTCGCCGCCGGTCAGCATGTGCTCCTTCTGGCTCTCCACCGAGCGCAGGCAGCGCACCGCGTCCACCGCGAGGTCCTGGTAGCGGCTGAAGGCCCCGATGCTGAGGCCGGCGCCGCCGATGGGCGTGGCGGCGGGGAGGTCCTCCTCCACCCGGGGGTAGGTCGCCCAGGCGACGTCCTCGCGCCACCCCGCGGGGAGGATGCCGGACTCCTCCGCGGCGGCGATGGCGTTCCAGACGTAGGGCCAGTTCACCATGAAGGCGCCGTCGTCCTCCTGGAAGGCGGCGCGCGAGGTCTCCTCGGCCGCGGTGCTCAGCGCCGCGGGCGCGGCGTCCGAGCTCGCGATCCGCGTGATGATCTCGGCCGCCCGGCGCCCGGCCGGGCTGTCGACGGTCGCCCCGACCGCGTCGGCCTCGGCGCCCTCGGCTGCGGGGTCGAGGATGGTGCCGCCGGCGGACTCCACCAGCGCGTTGACCCACACCATGAGGCTCTCGTTGCGCTGCCCCTGCACCGCGACGGTCGTCCCCGTCTGCTCCGCGGCGTCGATGAGCTGGTCCCAGGTGACCGGCTCGCTCATGTCCAGACCGGCCTCCTGGGCGACCGACTTGCGGTACCAGAGGAGCTGGGTGTTGGCGTAGAAGGGGGCGCTGTACATGGTGTCCTCGTACAGGGACTGCCGCAGCGGGCCCTCCAGCACGTCCTCGGAGAACTCCTGCTCCTCCTCGGCGGTGAAGGGGCGCAGGAAGCCCGCCTCGGCCAGCTCCGCCATGTAGGGCGGGTCGAGGCTGAGGATGTCCATCGAGGTGTCGTTGGCGGCCAGGCGCCGCAGGATCTGCTCGCGCTGCCCGGCGGCGTTGTTGGGCAGCTGCACGGTGCGGATGTCGTAGTCCTGCGCCTCGTCGGAGCAGCGCTGGCCGATGGGTGCGTCGAAGGCGTTGTTGATGTACCACGTGAGCGTCGGCACGCCGGTCCCGACGTCCTGGCCGCCGCAGGCGGTGAGGCCCGAGGCGGCGAGCAGGGCCGTCGCGGCGGCGAGCGCCCGGCGGCGTGCGGGTGGTGACTGGCTGGTGGCTTCGTGGTGCTCCGGTGCGCGCGTGGGCTCCACCGATCCTCCTGGCTTGGTCCGGTCGTCGTCGTCCGTGTCCCCACCGTGGAGCCGGCCGTTCGCCCGTACAGGGCAAGATCACCGGCCAGGTGTTGGCATAGCGTGCTCCTGTCACCGACGCAGCGCCACATTTGCCGGGAGAAGTTTCTCATCGTTACCAATCTTCAACACAATGTGATCGAAAGTGGGGGTGTGCCCGGTTTCCCGTCGCCCACCGGGGGAGAGGCGCACGCCACGCCGGGTGAGGGGCGGAACCCGGGGCCGCCGCGGGCGTCGGTAGGGTCGCGACCATGCCGAACATGACGACGGCCGGGCTCGTGATCCTGGGCGCCCTGGCGGGGATCTCGCTGTGGGGCCTGCTCACGTCCAAGCCCGGTGACGTCGCCCGCCAGCAGTGGTCCGGCATCGTGGCCCTGGCCTCCGTCATCGGCATCGCGATCCTCGTCCTCGTGGAGGGCTGAGCCCCCGCGCGGGCCCCGGTGGGGAGGTTTCGTGGAGCCGCCCGGGCAGATGACGCGAAGCCCCGCCGCGCCGGCAGGGGGAGCCGTAGCGTCCGGACCACTTCCGACGATGGAGTGGACATGGTGGACGACGACACACACCCGCGACCCGCGGCGACCCCCGGCAGGCTGGCCCTGCTCGCGCTCGTCTGGAGGGTCGCCGGCGACCCCGACGTCCCCGCGCCCAGCCGTCGCCGCGCGCGGCGGCAGGCGGTGCGCGAGTACCTCCTCAGCCGCCACCCCGACCTCGACCGCTACCGCGGCACGCTCCTCGGCGACGACGTGAGCGCCCCCGCGCCCGGCCCGGCGCCGGTGCCCGTGCACCGCTTCGTCCGCCCGCTCGACACCCTGCCGGCGGCCTCCGACGCTCTCGTCCGCGGCGCCTCCTCGCCCGTGGCCTGACCCCGCCCGCACCGGCCGGGCCGCTCGGCGCCTCGCGCGCGGCCCGGCGCGCCGTACCCTCCTGGCATGTCGGCCACCCAGGGGGGCCGGGAGCCGGGGACGGAGCCCGACGACGGGCCCGGGCGCGGCTTCGAGGTGACGGTCCACCCCCCGCCCGAACGTGGTGAGGTGGTCCTGCGGCGCGGGGACCGGGCGCTGCTCGTGGCGGCGGCGGCCGCCGCGCTGCTCGCGGCGGCCACCGGCGCCGTCTCCCTCGTGCAGCAGCGCGGTCAGCAGGAGCGGGCCGCGCTGCACGGCGCCTCCGCCGAGTACCTCGGGCGCAGCGGCGCCCTCCTCGACGCCCTCGCCCGGGTCGACCACTGCGCCGCGGACCTGCCCCGCACCCCCGCCGTGCGCGAGGCCTTCGACCGCGAGGTCGCCCACCGCACCGCCGGCGCCCGGCTGGCCCTGCTCTCCGGCCCCGCCGTCCGGCAGCGGGTGCAGGCCGCCGACGCGGCGCTCGAGGAGGAGCTGGACCGCCTGTACGCGCAGGTGCAGGCACCGCCCGCGGCGACGGCGGACCCCGGGAGGGAGCCCGCGCCGTGCGAGGTGGAGGGGCTGGGGCGCCACATCGGCGTCTGGAACGCCCGCCTCCAGCTGGAACGCGTCGCCGAGGTCGTGCGCGAAGGGGGAGCGGGACGCTGACGAGCCCGCCGCGCACGGGCGATGGTGCCGTGTTCTTGCAAGCTTTGCAGGGGGCTTTCCGCGGAGGGCGTCTGCGGGTTACCTTCGCCGCAGCCGCTCACCGTCGAGAGGATCGCCGTGCGCACCTCCGTGCACCCCCGCCCCACCCGTTCCCGTCTGCGCTCCTCCGGCGTGGCCACCGCCCTGGTGGCCCTCGCCCTCGCCCCCGTCGCGCCCGCCGCCGCGGACCACTCCGCCGCGCCCGCCCGCGTCAGCCTCATGGGCTCCCTGCAGCCCGCGCTCGGCTGCGCGACGGCGTGGGACGAGGCCTGCACCAGCAACGACCTGGCCCCCGTGCCCGGCAGCCCCACCCGCTTCCAGCTCGTCGCCGACGTCCCCGCCGGCACCCACGAGTACAAGGTCCGCCTCGACGGGTCCTGGGAGCAGAGCTACGGCTGGGGAGCGGCCAACGCCCCCCTCGTGCTGCAGGCCCCGGCGAAGCTGCGGTTCACCTACGACCACGCCACCCACACCGTCACCGTCGCGCCGGCCGCCGCCCAGCCGGGACTGCAGGAGGCCGACGGGAAGCTCGCCCGCGCCTCCCTGCGCGAGGACCTCACCCGCGAGCGGTTCTACTTCGTCATGGCCGACCGGTTCGAGAACGGCACCGCCGCCAACGACTACGGCGGCTACGCCCGCGACCGGCTCGCCAGCGGGTTCGACCCCACCTCCAAGGGCTTCTACCACGGCGGTGACCTCAAGGGCCTCACCGACCGCCTGGACTACATCAAGGGCATGGGCACCACGGCGATCTGGCTGACGCCG
Source organism: Kineococcus anabasis (assembly GCF_054590795.1). NCBI lineage: Bacteria > Bacillati > Actinomycetota > Actinomycetes > Kineosporiales > Kineosporiaceae > Kineococcus > Kineococcus anabasis. The sequence continues at coordinate 286,369 of NZ_BAAIHU010000006.1, read as the reverse complement.
TCCTTCAAGAACAAGCCCGTCCAGGGCACCGGCTCGAACGTCTCCGCCGGATACCACGGCTACTGGATCACCGACTTCACCCAGATCGACCCCCACCTCGGGACCAACGACGACCTCAGGAAGCTCGTGGACGAGGCGCACGGCAAGGGGATGAAGGTCTTCTTCGACATCATCACCAACCACACCGCCGACGTCATCGCCTACCGCGAGAACACCGGCGCCTACGTGACCAAGGCGAAGGAGCCGTACCGCGACGCCGCGGGCAACCCCTTCGACGACCGGGACTTCGCCGGGAAGGACACCTTCCCCGCCCTCGACGCGGAGAAGTCCTTCCCGTACACGCCGTTCTTCCCGAACCCCGGCGACGCCACGGTCAAGGTCCCCGAGTGGCTCAACGACCCCACGCTCTACCACAACCGCGGCGACGCCCTCTTCAACGGCGGCGAGTCCGACCTCTACGGCGACTTCTTCGGCCTCGACGACCTGTTCACCGAGCAGCCGAAGGTCGTCGACGGCATGGCCGACATCTACAAGGCGTGGGTCGACTTCGGCATCGACGGGTTCCGCATCGACACCGTCAAGCACGTCAACACGGAGTTCTGGCAGGAGTTCGCCCCCGCCATCGAGCAGCACGCCGCCGCCAAGGGCAACCCCGACTTCTTCTCCTTCGCGGAGGTCTTCGACTCCAACCCGCGCAACACGTCGAAGTTCACCACGACGGGCCGGCTCCAGGGCGCCCTGGACTTCCCCTTCCAGAACCGCGCGCAGGGGTTCGGCAACGGCCGCCCCACCACGGAGCTGCGGGACCTGTTCGCCGACGACGACCTCTACACCGACGCCGACTCCAACGCGTACTCCCTGCCCACGTTCCTCGGCAACCACGACATGGGCCGCATCGGCAGGTTCCTCACCGACGGCGGCGCCACCGGCGAGGAGCTGCTCGAGCGCGACCAGCTCGTGCACTCCCTGATGTACCTGACCCGCGGGCAGCCGGTCGTCTACTACGGCGACGAGCAGGGCTTCACCGGCGACGGCGGGGACCAGGACGCGCGGCAGGACATGTTCCCCTCCAAGGTCGCCACGTACAACGACGACGACCTCATCGGCACCGACGCCACCACCGCGAGCTACAACTTCGACACCAAGCACCCGATGTACCGCTGGATCAAGGACCTGGCGGAGCTGCGCGAGAAGCACCCCACGCTCGCCGACGGCGCGCAGATCCACCGCCACGCCGACACCGGTGAGGGCGTGTACGCCTTCAGCCGCATCGACGACCGCGACGACGTGGAGTACCTCGTCGCCGTGAACAACTCCGAGCAGGCCCGCACCGTCACCCTCGACACCGCGCAGGGCCGCGAGCGCAACCTCAAGGCCGTCTGGCCCGCGGGCACGAAGGACGTGCGGACCGGCGCGGACGGGCGCGTCACCGTGCAGGTGCCCGCCCTGTCTGCGGTGGTGTGGAAGGCCACCGGGTCGCTGCCGAGGACCAAGGCGGCACCCGTGCCCACCTCCACCACCCCCGCGGTGCTCGGCACCACCGGCGGGCGCGCCGAGATCGGCGTCGACCTGCCCGGCAGGGGCCTCAACCAGGTGACGTTCGCGGCCCGTCCCGCCGGCACCGAGGAGTGGACCGTCCTCGGCACCGACGACAACGCCCCCTACCGCGTCTTCCAGGACGTCTCGGCGTTCGCGCCCGGCACGTTGCTGGAGTACCGGGCCGTCGTGAAGGACCACTCCGGCCGCCTCGCCGCGAGCGGCACGTCCGCCACCGTCGGCACCGAGAGGCCCGCCGGCCCCGAGGAGGGCGGCGACGGGACGCCCGTGACCCAGCCGGGCGCCGTCGCGGTCGCCGGCACGGTGGACTCGGAGCTGGGCTGCGCCGCGGACTGGGAGCCCACCTGCGAGCAGGCGCAGATGCGCCTGGACCCGCAGGCGCAGGTGTGGACCCTCACCGCCGACCTGCCCGCCGGCAGCTACTCCTACAAGGCCGCGATCGACCGGGCCTGGACGGAGAACTACGGAGCGGGCGGGGCCCGGGACGGCGGCAACATCGCCCTGGACCACCCGGGCGGGCCGATCACGTTCGTCTACGACCACAAGACGCACTGGATCACCACCACCTCCGACGGCAAGCTCGTCACCGCCCCCGGAACCCACCAGAGCGAGCTCGGCTGCGCCGCGGACTGGGCGCCGGAGTGCCTGCGGCCGTGGCTGCAGGACCCCAACGGCGACGGCACCTACACGTGGGTGACCACGGCCATCCCCGCGGGCAGCTACGAGACCAAGATCGCCCTGGGCCGGTCGTGGGACGAGAGCTACGGCGACGGCGGTCAGGCCGGTGGCGCGAACATCGCCTTCACCGTCCCGGCCGACGGGGCCCGCACCCGGTTCTCGTACGACTCGGAGACCCACCGGCTCACCATCACCAGCGCCAGGGCCTGACGCGCACCGCACCCCGAGCACGAGGCAGGGCCCCGCAGGCACCGTCCGCGGGGCCCTGCCCGTGTGTTCCGCCGACGCCGCGGCGGCGCTGCGGTACTGTCCGGGACCGGGAACCGGCCGGGACCGTCCCCACGACGTGGGTGGTCCCACCACGGTGGAGACGGGAGCGCGGACGTGGGCGCAGGGTCGGCACCTCGCGAGCTCGGGTCGTTGCGCGACCTGGCGCTGCACCTGTCCCCGGTCGCGATGCTCACCGTCGCCTTCCCCCTCGCCGCCTGGCGCATCGGGGCCGCGGAGGCCGGCGGGGTGCCGCTCACCGCCCTCCTCCTCGCCACCTCGCTCACCGTCCCCTGGCTCAGCCAGGCCGTGTGCACCCCCCTGTACCGCGGCCTCGGTGCCCTCCTGCCGGGCGGGGACCACCGGGCGCTGGGGGAGAGGTTCTGCGAGGTGTGGCCCTGGATGTTCCTGCAGTCCCTCGCCGCGGTCCTCGTCCTGGCCGTCCCCGTGCACCTCGTGCTGCGCTGGCCGGCGGGCGCCGCCGCGGCCTTCCTGACCCTCTGCGTCCTGCACGTCGCCTTCACCCAGGCCCTCGTCCTGACGAACGTGACCCGCCGCCGCGACCGCTGGGCGCTGGCCTGGGCCGCCTACGCCGCCGCGCTGCTCGCCGCGCCCACCGCGTGGTTCCTGCCGCCGGTGGCCGGCCTGCTGGCCCTGGCCCCGGCCCTGCGCCCGCACCTGCCGCGCCTGCGGCACGCCGAGCGGGCGCCGCTCGCCGACACCGCCCGCGACCTGCTCCGCGGCCTGCTCCTCGGCGCCGTGCTGTGGGCGGACAAGGTCGTGTTCCTCCTCGTCGCCGACGGGCGGCTCCCCGTGACGGTGGTGTTCGTGGCGCTGCTGCCCACCGTGGTGGCCACCAACCACTACTTCGTGCGCCTGGCGCCGGCCTTCGACGCCGCCGTGCTGCGGGTCCGGCAGGCGATGGAGCACGAGCCGTACCGGGTGCTCGCGGTGCGCTCGGCGGAGCTGTCCGCGACGGTGCGGGGAACCCTGGTGCGCACCGCCGCCACCGGGGCCGCGCTCACCGCCGCCGAGGTCGCCGCCGTGGCCGTGCTGGCACCCGGGTGGCTGCCGCTGCTCGCCGCCGTGGCGGTCGCGTCCTGGGCCTTCCTGGTGCTCTCCGTGCTCTGCTACAAGATCGACTACATCGGTGAGCGGGGCACCGCGCAGCTCCTCGGGGCCGTGCACCTGGCCGTGTGCGCCGTGGCGTTCGCGCTGGCCCCCACCGCTCCCGCGGCCTATGCGTGGATCGCGCTGGCGGAGGCCGCCGTCCTCGTCGTCGCCGTGCGCCTGTGCCTGCGCCACTGGCAGGACGCCGAGTACACCTTGTTCTGGCGGCACGCCACCGCCTGGTGAGACGGGGAGCACGGTGCGGGGGAAGGCGGTGCGACGGGACGCGGTGAGGGACAGCGGCGCAGGCCGCGGGGCGGAGGAGGAGGCGCAGGTGCCCGACGACGGCGCCCCCGGCGCGGGGTCCCCCCCGCCCGGCGCCCCCCGCGGCGAGCCGCCCGTCGACGTCGCCCTCGTGCTGGAGTCCACCTACCCGTACCTGCGCGGCGGGGTGTCCGCCGTGGTGCACGACATCGTCCGCAGCAACCCCGACCTGACGTTCGGCGTCGCCCACCTCACCTGGGACTCCACCTGCCCGGCGGAGGACCTCTACGGCGTCCCGCCCAACGTCCGCTGGGTGCGGCGGCGCTTCCTGTCCATGCAGGAGCACCGCGCCGGGTTCCTCGACCTGCGCCCCGCGGACCTGCGCATGCGGCGCTCCGGGCGCGCCGCGCTGGCCCGGCGCCTCTACGACGCCCTGGCCGCGATCGCCGCCGGGGACCCCGCGGAGTTCTGGCGGCTGCACGACGAGGGCATGGACCCCACCGAGCGTTCCTACCCCCTGTGGGCGCTGCTCGGCACGCGCGAGTTCATGGCGGCCACCCGTGACCGCCTCGCCGGGCTGGGCCTCTCCCTCACCGACACGTTCTGGCTGCTGCGGGAGTTCTCCTCGCTGTCCTACGCGGTCCTGGGCGCCGACGTCCCGCCCGCCCGCGTCTACCACGCGCACACCACCGGCTACGCGTCCCTGCTGGCCGCCGCCGCCGCCCGCCGGCACGCCGGCACGTTCCTGCTCACCGAGCACAACCTCTACGTCCGCGACACCGTGAACACCCTGCGGGGACGGGACCTGGCGCTGCCCGTCACGGCGCGCGACCACCTCGACCCGGCGCTGCCGCCGCGGCAGCGCGCCTGGATGTCGTGGTGGATCGAGATGGGGCGCCTGTGCTACCCCAGCGCGGAGGCCGTCACCTACCTGTACCCGGGCGCGGTCACCGAGGCCGCCGACCTCGGGGCGCCGCTGGAGCGCAGCGTCGTCATCCCCAACGGGGTCGTCGTCGAGGACTTCGCGGCCGCCGCCGCCCGCCGCCGCGACGCCCTGCCGGGTCTGCTCGCCGCACAGGCGGGCACCGACGGGCACCCGGACGGGCACCCCGACGGGCACCGGACGTGGCGTCTGGCGCACATCGGCCGGGTCGTGCCCATCAAAGGCCTGCCCGACCTCCTCGAGGCGCTCGCCCTGCTCCTGCGCGGCGGGCGCACCGACGTGCACCTCGACGTCCTCGGGCCCACCGACCACGACCCCGCGCACGCGCAGCTGTGCCGCGCGCGGGCCGCGGAGCTCGGCCTCGCACGGCACGTCACCTTCCACGGTCCCGTCGACGTCCGCGACGCCCTCGGCGACGTGGACCTGCTCGTGGTCTCCAGCCACAACGAGGGCCAGCCGGTCGTCGTGCTGGAGGCCATGAGCGCCGGGGTGCCCGTCGTGGGGACCGACGTCGGCGGCATGGCCCAGCTCGTGGCCGACCCGCTCACCACCCCCGCCGGGCACACCTGGGGGCCGTGCGGCGTGCTCGTCCCCCCGCGCCGGCCGGACGCCCTGGCCGGTGCGGTGGAGGAGGTCCTCGCCGACCCCGCCGGCTACGCCCGCATGGCGCGGCGGGCGCAGGGCCGCGTGCGGGACTTCTTCCAGCTGCGGGACGCGATGGCCGCGTACAACCGCCTGTACCGCGAGCTCGGCGGGCTCGGTGCCGCGCCGCCCCGCACGCTCCTGCCCGCCCCGGCGGGGGAGTCCGGCACCCCGCCCGGCGCGGCCGCCCTGCGACGGGCCGCGAGGCCGAGGATCCCCGGCCCGCACGCCGGGCCCTGACACCTCCGGGCGCCGAGACCGCAGGGCCCTGACATCTTCCGGGCGCCGGTCCGCGGGCCGCCGTCACCGGCCTGCCGAGCGCAGGAGCACTCCCTCGTGCGGCGCCAGCCACACCCGCTGCGGTGCTGGCCGGTCCCCGGCGTCCAGCAGACCCGGCGGCACCGGGCACGCGGCCGCGGCGCCACCGTCCCCGAGGTGCACCGCCGCCCAGCCGCCGGAGAACGCCCGCACCCAGCACGGCCCCTCCCGGCGGGGTGCCTCCCGCGGCGCCCCCAGGTCCCAGCCGAGCTCCGGGACCCACGGCGTGCCCGAGTGCTCGTCGCGACCGGTGGCGGTCATCGCCCCGCCCGCCCCGCCGCCGAAGACCCAGAACGCCGCCAGGCCGTAGCGGAAGTTCGGGTGGGTGTCGCTGCCGTCGGTGGCCGTGCGGAACAGCGTCAGGCCCGGGCCGGGGACCTGCGGGGCCTGCGCCAGCGCCGTGGGCGGGTCGAGGAACTCCCGCGGTCCCCACGCCAGCCACACCTCCTCCAGGCCACCGCCGAACGCGGCGTGCCGCTGCCAGCGGCCGGGCTCGCGCCGGGACTCGGCGATGTTCGGGACCAGCAGCGAGCCCACCGCGTTCAGCGCGGCGCCCGCGCGCGCCACGAGCTCCTCCAGCCCGGCGCGCACGTCCGCCATCGTGTACCCGCCCGCCAGCGGCGGGTCGATGCCGTAGTAGTCGTCGAAGACGTCGTTGTCCGCCAGGACGCCGTCCCAGCGCGAACCCGCGACCTCCGCCACCACGTTGCGGCACCACCGCTCCCGGTAGGCCGCGTCCCACACCGCCATCTGCCAGTGCCCCGGGTAGGAGCGCCACTGCACGCGGCTGCCGTCGCGGCGCCGGGCGAACCAGCCGCCCCCGGCCTCCTCCGCCTCGGCGTGGGAGACGCCCGAGGTGAACACCGGCCCGGGCTCGTAGTCCCGCGTGGAGGACAGGCACTTGTACGCCAGCACCGTCATGTCCGGCCGGGCGTCCTTGAGCCGGTGCAGGACGTGCGTCTCCCACGGCTGGAGCACCGCCACCCGGTAGTGCGCCACGGCGAACGCCACCTGCGCGTCGTCGACCGGCCCCCCGTTGCGCAGCCACAGCCCGCGCCCGGTGGGGCCCGGGGCGCTCAGCCCGTCCAGTTCATCTCGTCCGGGTGCGCGCCGACGCGGCCGTCGCGGTCCAGCCCGGCGAGCTGGGCGAGCTCGGCGGTGTCGAGCTCGAAGCCGAACACGTCGATGTTCGCGGCGATGCGCTCCGGGGTGACCGACTTCGGGATGACCACGTGCCCCTGCTGCAGGTGCCAGCGCAGCACCACCTGCGCCGGGCTCACGCCGTGCGCCGCGGCGATCGCGCCGATCACCGGGTCGCCGAGGACGTCCCCGCCCGAGGCCAGCGGGCTGTACGCCTCGGCCACCACACCGAGCCGGCCGCACTCCTCGCGCAGCGGACGCTGCTGCAGGTAGGGGTGCAGCTCGACCTGGTTCACGGCGGGCACCACGTCGGTCTCCGCGCGCAGGCGCCGCAGGTGGTGCGGCTCGAAGTTGGACACGCCGATCGCCCGGGCCCGGCCGTCGGCGTAGATCCGCTCCAGCACCCGCCACGTCTGCACGTACAGGTCCTGCGCCGGGACGGGCCAGTGGATGAGGTACAGGTCGACGTGGTCGAGGCCGAGGCGCTCCAGGCTGGCGTCGAAGGCGCGCAGCGCCCGCTCGGCGCCCTGCTCGGCGTTCCAGAGCTTGGTGGTGACGAAGAGCTCCTCGCGCGGCACGCCGGCGGCGGCCAGCGCGCGGCCGACCCCGGCCTCGTTGCCGTAGACCGCGGCGGTGTCGACGAGGCGGTACCCCGCCTCCAGGGCGGTGGTGACGGCTGCGGTGGCCTCGTCGTCCGGCACCTGCCAGACGCCCAGGCCGAGCTGCGGCATCTCCACGCCGTTGTTCAGGGGAACCCTCGGGACGGTGGACATGGTCGCCGACCGTAGTGGAGGGCGGAGGACCACGCGCGGCGGGCGCCTGCGCGTGGACGAGGTGGTGACGCCGGACCGGGAGCGCCTCTCGGCACACGGCCGCTCGTAGCGGCTTCATCAAATGGGACCCGGGGCTACCGCGGCCCGACGCCACCCCCAGTGTAACCACCGGGGAGCCGGGCCCGCCCCTCCGCGCCGCTCAGCGGCCCTCGTCGCCCTCCCGCCAGCGCCGCGCGGCGGCCTCCAGCTGCTCGGCGGTGCGCACCAGCCGCGCCGCCGAGCGCGTCAGCGCCGTCGCGGCGTCCGGTCCGCCCCGGCCCGCGTCGCCGTCGCCCCGGCGGGTGGCGGCGGGCACCTCGTCGGCGTGGTGCGCGCGGCCCACGGCCAGGACGCGGCAGAAGGCGGCGGCGCGCTCGAAGGTGACGGCCAGGTCCCCGCCGGCGACCCCGGACAGCACGGCGTCGACGAGCTGGACCACCTCCGCCGGGCCCGGCGGGTCGGCGACGCCGGCGACCACCTCGTGCACCGGTGCGCGCTTGCGACCCTCGTGGAACTGCCGCGCCACCGAGGTGGCGTCCGCGCGCACCCAGGTGCGCAGCGCGTACAGCCGCCACAGGGCGCCCGCGAGGGAGTCCGGTGGGGCGTCGGCCCACAGCGAGGCGAGCAGGTCGATGCCCTCGTCCTCGGCGAGGGAGACGATCCGGCGGGTCACCTCGGCGTCGGCGGCGGAGCGGGCACCGTGCACGAGGGCGGCCGCGACGGCGTGGGCGGCCTCCTCGCGCTCGGCGGGGTCCAGACCCCCGGCGAGGTCGGCCAGGGCGTCCGGGCCCCGCAGCACGGGGCGGTGGTGACGTCGTGCGTCGTTCGGACGGGGCACCCGTCGATGCTCGCACGGGCCCGGCCCGGCGCCGGTGCGGGGCCGGCGTGCGGGCGGGGATCAGAAGCGGAACGGCGGGGGAGGGGGCGTCAGCGCCGCGCGGGGGCAGTCCTGCAGCCGCAGGCCCCCGTAGCCGAGGGCCTCGTCGCACAGCGACTCCACCGACCAGCCCAGCGCGCTGCCCGCCGCCGTGACCGTCACGCGGAAGACGGTGACCTCGTAGCGGGTGGGCGTGCCGTACGCCACGTGCAGGCGGCCCACCGGCACGGCGCCGCCCGGTGCCGCGGGGGCGTCCCACTGGCGGTCGAAGCGGGTCCACAGGCTCGGCTCGGCCTGCCAGGTACCGCCGGCGTGCACGTCGCGGTCGGCCAGCGCCGCGAGGATCGCGCGGGCCTCGTCCTCGGGCACCACCGCGGCGGGCCGGATCACCTCCGAGACCTCGCCCGCGGCGTGCGCGGCGGCGCCGCTGTGCTGCTCTGCCACGTCTGCTCCCGTTCCCCGGCGGTCCCCCGCGCGTTGCATCGGCGTTACCCCCTGCGCCCTTGAGGAACCCCCGCCGACCCCGGGAGGTGCACCGGGAGCAGCCACCCGACTGCGCAGGGTGATGCGACGCGCCGGAACGACGACGCGCCGGGGTGCTGGTTCCCGACTGGGCCGTGCGGCATGATGGCCCGGCGAACGAGATACGTGTCACACCGTCGACCGTGCACCCGGTCCGTCCGCTGCGGTGAGGTCGTTTTGGGGAAGGCGCCCTCACACCGACGCAGAGGAGGAACGCATGTCCGGTGCGACGACCCGTGGCGTGCTCTTCGTGCACTCCGCACCGCGTGCGCTGTGCCCGCACATCGAGTGGGCCGCCAGCGGTGTCCTCGGCATGCGCGTGGTGCTCGACTGGACGCCGCAGCCGGTCGCGCCGGGCTGCCAGCGCACGGAGCTGATCTGGCAGGCACCCGCCGGCACCGGCGCGCGCCTGGCCTCTGCCCTGCGCGGCTGGGCGCACCTGCGCTTCGAGGTCACCGAGGAGCCCAGCGCGGGTGTGGACGGCAGCCGGTGGAGCCACACCCCCGCCCTCGGCATCTTCCACGCCACCACCGACGTCCACGGCAACGTCCTCGTCCCCGAGGACCGCATCCGGGCCGCCCTCGAGCTCGGCGACTCCCAGCGCTGCCGCGACGCCCTCGCCCTGGCCATGGGCGACCCCTGGGACGCGGAGCTGGAGCCCTTCCGCTACGCCGGTGACGGCGCGGACGTGCGCTGGCTGCACCAGGTCGGCTGAGCCGGGCGCCCCGCGACGACCAGAGCCCCGCTCCTCCTCGTCGGGAGGTGCGGGGCTCTCGTCCTGCCGGGGGGCGCGGTGCGCCCGCGATCAGCCCGCCGTGCGGAAGGCCAGGCTCGCGTTGTGGCCGCCGAAGCCGAACGCGTTGTTCAGGGCGACGAGGTCGCCCGTGGCGGGCAGCGGGCGCGGGTCCTTGCGGACCACGTCCAGGGTGACCGCCGGGTCCAGGTCGTCGATGTTGATGGTGGGCGGTGCGACCCGCTCGCGCAGGGCCAGCACCGTCAGGACGCTCTCGACCGCGCCGGCGGCGCCGAGCAGGTGCCCGGTCATCGACTTCGTGGCCGAGACCGCCACGCCGTCCAGCGCCTCGCCGAGACCGGCCCGCAGGCCCTGCACCTCCGCGATGTCGCCGATCGGGGTCGAGGTGGCGTGCGCGTTGACGTGCACGACGTCGGCGGGGGTCAGGTCCCCGGTGCGCAGGGCGTCGCGCAGCGCGCGGGCGGCTCCGGCGCCGGTGGGCTCCGGCGCGGTGATGTGGTGGGCGTCGGCGGACAGCCCCGCCGAGACCAGCTCGGCGTGGACGCGCGCCCCGCGGGCACGGGCGTGCTCCTCCGCCTCCAGCACGAGGATGCCCGCGCCCTCGCCCAGCACGAAACCGTCCCGGGAGCTGTCGAACGGCCGCGAGGCGTGCTCCGGATCCTCGTTGCGCTGCGACATCGCCCGCATCGCGGCGAAGGAGGCGATGGGCAGCGGGTGGATCGCCGCCTCCGTGCCGCCCGCGATCACGACGTCGGCGCGACCGGTGCGGATCATGTCCAGGGCGTAGGCGATGGCCTCCGCCCCCGAGGCGCAGGCGCTGACGGGGGAGTGGGCGCCCACACCCGCCCCGAACTCCAGGCTCACCGCCGCGGTGGAGCTGTTGGCCATGAGCATCGGCACGGTCAGGGGCAGGACGCGCCGGGCGCCCTTCTCGCGCAGGGTGTCGTAGGCCGTCAGCAGGGTCCAGATGCCGCCGATGCCGGTGCCGATGACCGAGCCGAGGCGGTCGCTCTCCACCTCGGGGCTGCCGGCGTCCCGCCACGCCTCGCGGGCGGCGATCACCGAGAACTGCGCCGAGGGGTCCAGGCGCTTGGTCTCCTGCCGGTTCAGCACCTCCACCGCAGGCTGCGCGGCCTGCGCGGCGAAGCGGATCGGCAGGTCGTACTGCTCCATCCAGTCGGCCTCGATGGGCCGGGCCGCGGAGCGGCCCGCCAGCGCGGCCTCCCAGGTGGACGCCACGTCTCCACCCAGGGGCGTCGTGGCGCCGAGCCCGGTCACGACGACGCGCCGTGGGGTTGCGGTCATGGTCGGTCAACTCCTTCACGAGCGGTCAGCGAGAGGGGGACACAGCGGGGGCGCCGCCCACGGGCGCCGGTGCGGGGAGGCCGGGGCCGCCACCACCCGGTGCCGGCCCCGGACCGGGTCAGCCCTGGGCCTGGGAGATGTACGAGACGGCGTCGCCGACGGTCTTGAGGTTCTTGACGTCCTCGTCCGGGATGCGGACGCCGAACTTCTCCTCCGCGTTCACGACGATGGTCATCATCGACAGGGAGTCGATGTCGAGGTCCTCGGTGAAGGACTTCTGCGACTCGACGCTGTCGGTGGGCAGGCCGGTCTCCTCGTTGATGATCTCCGCGAGACCGCTGAGGATCTCCTGCTCGCTGGCCATTCGCTCTCCTTCTGTCGCTGGCCGGACCGTGGTGGTCCCGCCGTGGGCCCGGCCCGCGGGGACGCGGGCCAGGAGCTCGTTCCGGGCCCGCCGCGGCGGGCCCGCTGCTGCGCCGCGCGCAGCGCCGGTCAGGGCAGCCGGACGACCTGCGCCGCGTACGACAGCCCGGCGCCGTAGCCGATGAGCAGGGCCAGGCCGCCGGAGGGCGCCTCGCCGTCCGCCAGGACCCGCTCCATCGCCAGCGGCACGGACGCCGCCGACGTGTTGCCCATGTCGGTGATGTCCCGCGCGACGTGCACCGTCTCCGGCAGCTTCAGCTGCTTGACCATCGCGTCGATGATCCGTGCGTTCGCCTGGTGCGGGATGAAGGCGTCGAGGTCCTCCGCCCGCACCCCCGCCGCGTCCAGCGCGCGCTGCGCCACCGGCGCCATCTGCCACACCGCCCAGCGGAACACCGTCTGCCCGGCCTGCTCCAGGTACGGCCACGGCGCGGCCCCGGCCCGGTCCTCGCCGGCCTGCGGGGTGGCGGCCGCCTCCACCGCCACCTGCTCCGCGCCCGCGGCACCCGGGCGCAGGTCCAGCCACGACACCTTCGAGCGGATCGCGTCGGCCTGGCCGCCGTCGGAACCCCACACCGTCGGGCCGATGCCCACCTCGTCGGAGGCGCCCACCACCACCGCGCCCGCACCGTCGGCGAAGAGGAACGCGGTGGAGCGGTCGTGGATGTCGGTGAAGTCGGACAGCTTGTCGACGCCCACCACGAGCACGTTGCGGGCCGTGCCGCCGCGCACCAGGTCCGCCGCCAGGGCCACGCCGTGGCAGAAGCCCGCGCAGCCGGCCGAGACGTCGAACGCGGCCGCCGGGGTCGCGCCGAGGCGGTCCGCGAGGACCGCCGCGGCCGCAGGGGTCTGCAGCGGGTAGGAGACCGTCGCCAGGACGACCGCGTCGAGGTCCTGCCCGGACAGGCCCGCCGCGGCCAGGGCCTTGGCGGCGGCGTCCTCGGACATCTCCACCACGCCGACGTCCGGTGCCGCCCAGCGGCGGGTCACGATGCCGGTGCGCTGGCGGATCCACTCGTCGGAGGAGTCGATCCAGGTGCACACCTCCTCGTTGCCGATCACGCGCGGCGGGCGGTGCGCGCCCACGCCGAGGATGCGCGCCTGCCGGGTCGGCGTCGTGCCGATGCGCACGGGGCCGCTCACAGGGCACCCGCCGGGGCCGTGGCGCCCTGCGCGCCGGGCACGGCCGCGCCGTGCTCGGCGATCAGCGCCCGGGCGCTCTCGAGGTCGTCGGGGGTCTTCAGCGCCAGCACCTCCACACCCTTCAGCTGGCGCTTGGCCAGGTTGGTCAGCGTGCCCGCGGGCGGCAGCTCCAGCAGCGCCGTGACGCCCAGCTCCGCGAAGCGCTCTGTGCACAGGTCCCAGCGCACCGGGCGGCTGACCTGCGCCACGATGCGGCGCAGGACCTCCGGGCCGTCGGTGAGGACGGCCCCGTCGGCGTTGGAGACCACCGGGGTGCGCGCCGGCTGCGGCCGGAGCGCGGCGGCGTACCCCGCGAGCACCTCCACCGCGGGAGCCATGTGCTCGGTGTGGAAGGCGCCCGCCACCTGCAGGGGCACCACCCGGGCCCTCGCGGGCGGGTCCGCGGCCAGCGCCGCCAGCGCCTCGGCGGTGCCCGCGGCCACGACCTGCCCGCCGCCGTTGGCGTTGGCCGCGGTCAGCCCGTGCCGGGCGAGGGCCCCGGCCACCTCGGCCGGATCACCCCCCAGGACGGCGCTCATGCCGGTGGGCGTCACCGCGCTCGCGGCGGCCATGGCCCGGCCCCGCTCGCGCACCAGGACGACCGCCTGCTCGGGGGTGAGGACCCCCGCGGCGGCCGCGGCGGTGATCTCCCCGACGGAGTGGCCGCTCGTCACGGCGGCCGGCAGCGGCGCGCCCGGCGCCACGAGCTCCCCGAGGACCGCCAGGCCGCTCGCCACGATCAGCGGCTGCGCGACGGCGGTGTCGCGGATCGTCGCGGCGTCGGACGTGGTGCCGTGCGCGACGAGGTCGAGACCGGCGACGGCGGAGAGCCATCCCAGTCGGGTGGCGGAGCCGGGCAGCTCCAGCCACGGGGCGAGGAAGCCCGGGGCCTGCGAGCCCTGTCCCGGGCAGACGATGACGAGCACGGACCCAATCTCCCCTGCCAACGAGCGCCGACGCGGTCACGACGCTCACGAGTTTTCAGCCGCGTGGTTGTGCGGATCCTACAAACACCCGGGACCGGCGCAGCCCCACCGCGCGGCGGGCGGCCCCACCGCGGGCCCCGCGGCGGGCCCTCAGCGGACCGGGGCGCGCGGCGCCGGGGGCGCGGCGAGCCTGCCCAGCACCAGCGCCGTCTGCAGCACGAACCGCTCCCGCGGCGACGTCGGGGTCCATCCGCACACCTCGCCCACCCGCCGCAACCGGTACCGAACCGTGTTGGGGTGCACGAACAGCGCCCGTGCGCAGGCCTCCAGCGACGAGCCGTGCTCCAGGTACGCGGTCAGCGTCTCCAGCAGGGCCCCCTGCGCCTGCTCCAGCGGCCGGTGCACGCGGTCCACCAGCGCCCGGCGCGCGGCCACGTCACCGGACATCGCCCGCTCCGGCAGGAGGTCGTCCGCCAGCACCGGGCGCGGCGCCCCCGGCCAGGCCCGCGCCGCCACCATGCCCGCCAGCGCCGCGCGCGCCGAGCGGGCGGCCAGCGGCAGCGCCGCCACCGGTGGGCCCACCACCACCGGCCCGCCGCCGAACGCCGAGCCGGCCAGCTCCTCCGCCACGGCCAGCGGGTCGGCCGGGCCGCCCAGCACCACCACCAGCCGCTCGCCCTGCACCCCGATGAGGCAGTCCCCGCCGGCGCCGCGCACCACGCGCCGCACCCGCCGCACCAGGCGCCCCTCGTCCCCCGCGCCGCCGCCGTCGCCGAGCGCGACGGTGCCCACGACGACGCTGGCCGCCGCGTCCAGCCGCCAGCCCAGGGCGACCGCGCGGGAGGACACCGTCTCCTCCGCGTCCCCGCGCAGCACCGCGTCCACGACGAGGGCCTCCAGGCGCGCGTCCCACGCGCCCCGGGACTCCGCGGCCCGCGCGTACACCCCCGCCGCGCCGAAGGCCACCTCCCGGGAGTAGCGCAGCAGCGCCTCGCGCACCCGCGGCAGGTCCTCGGGGTCCACCACCGCGTCGACACCCTCCTCGCACACGGTGATCGCGGTGCGGACCAGCTCCACCGTCTGCTCCAGGGTCACCGCGCGCGTCAGCTCCCGGGGGGCGGTGCCGAAGACGTCCGTGCCGGCCACCGGGACCGCCTCGGGGTCGCGCAGCCAGCGCATGAAGGAGGCGAAACCGGCCTGCGCGACCAGCGCCACCCAGGAGCGCTCGCTGGGGGGCAGCGCCCGGTACCAGGGGAGGGACTCCTCCATCCGGGAGGCGATCGCCGAGCCGAACGCGCCGCGGGCGGCCTCGAGCCGGCGGAAGGTCCCCTCCGACAGCGAGGTGCGGGCCGGGTCCACGGGCGGGCAGCGTAGTGCGGGCCGCCGGCCCCTCCCGGGCCCACCCCGCGCGGTGCCCGGCCCGGCCGGGAGGGGAGGGGCCGCTGTCACCCACCTGGGCTAGTGTGCCGAGCGTCGGCCACCCGCCGCGCACGAGCCACCGACCCGCACCGACCGACCGCACCGACGGAGCACGACACCGCAGAGGTACCGACGAGAGCGTCGTCGCGCACAGCCGCGGCTCCCGCGGGGCGACGGCGACGGAAGGGGACGCATGGGACTGCTCGACCGCCTGCGCCGCAGGTCCGCGCCGCAGGGCGAGACCGCGGCCACGGGCACACAGACCCCCGGCACGCGCGAGCTGAGCCGGCTGAAGCGGCGGGGTGAGCCCCCCGGGGCCCCCGCACCGGCCGTGTCCCGCGCCACCGAGGCCACCCTGCGGGACGCGCTGCGCGAGGACCCCAACGACGAGCAGGCCTTCGGCGAGCTGGCCGAGACGGTGCGCCGGCGCGCGGCGGAGGGGCACGAGGCGGAGCAGACCGGCGACCCCCAGCGCGCCGCCGACAACGCCGTGTGGGCGCTGGCCGAGGAGCTGGCGCAGAGCCCGAGGGCGTGGCGGCCGCTGCTGGAGCTGGCACGGCTCTCCGTCGGGGACGACCACGACGCGGCCCTGCGCCGCCTGGGCATCGCCGCCGAGCGCGACAGCACCGGCCGCGCCCTCGCGGAGGGGCTGGCCATCCTGCGGGAGGCGGGCCTGCCCGACGAGGCACTCAGCCTGGGGGTGGGGCACTGGCGCCCCCGCGAGCACGACGTGGAGGCGGGCCGGCACCTCGTGGCCGCCGCCGTCGACTCCGGCCGCCTCGGTGAGGCCCGCCGCCACCTCAGAGCCCTGTCCGACCACCCCGACAAGGGCCGGGTCGCGCCGCTGCAGCAGGAGCTGGAGCGCCTGATCGCCGAGGCGGACCGGGCCCGGCGCTGAACGGGACCGCCTCCCCGCCGCACGCACACCCCGCACACGCAGGACGGGCCGGTCCCCCCGGGGGGACCGGCCCGTCCTGCGTCTCAGCGCCGGGTCAGGACTCGCCGCCGGCGTTGCCGGAGCGGCCGGCGCGCACGTCGTGCAGCTGGTACTTCTCGATCGCGTGGCCCGGGGCGCGCCAGTCGCCCTCGCCGCGCTTGGCGATCATCTCCAGCGCCCGCACCACGATCGAGGGGCCGTCGATGTGGAAGTGCCGCCGCGCCGCCGCGCGGGTGTCGGACAGGCCGAAGCCGTCCGCGCCCAGGGACGCCCAGTCGTTCGGCACCCAGTTGCGGATCTGGTCCTGCACCGCGCGCATGTAGTCGCTGACCGCGATGACGGGGCCCTGGGTCTCCTGCAGGCGCCGCGTCACGTACGGCACCCGCGCGTCCCGGCCCGGGTTGAGGAAGGCCTCCTCCTCGCACTCGACGGCCTCGCGGCGCAGCTCGTTCCACGACGTCACCGACCACACGTCGGCGGCCACGCCCCAGTCCTCGCGCAGCAGCTGCTGGGCCTCCAGCGCCCAGGCCACGCCGACGCCCGAGGCGAGCAGCTGCACCCGCGGCCCGTCGCCGGTGGCCACCGAGATGCGGTGCATCCCCTTGAGGATGCCCTCGACGTCCACGTCCGCCGGCTCCGCCGGCTGCACCATCGGCTCGTTGTAGACGGTGAGGTAGTAGAAGACGTTCTCCGGGTTCTCCCCGTACATCCGGCGCAGGCCGTCGCGCACGATGTGCCCGAGCTCGTAGCCGTACGCCGGGTCGTAGGTGACGACCGCCGGGTTCGTCGACGCCAGCAGCGGGGAGTGCCCGTCGCCGTGCTGCAGGCCCTCACCGGTCAGGGTGGTGCGCCCGGCCGTCGCGCCGATGAGGAAGCCGCGGACCATCTGGTCCCCGGCCAGCCACAGGGCGTCGCCCGTCCGCTGGAAGCCGAACATCGAGTAGAAGATGTAGATCGGCACCATGGGCAGGGCGTGGGTGGCGTAGGAGGAGCCGACGGCCGTGAAGGCCGCGGAGGCGCCCGCCTCGTTGATGCCGACGTGCAGGATGCGCCCGTCGGTCGCCTCCTTGTACGCCAGCATCAGGTCGCGGTCGACCGAGGTGTACGTCTGCCCCTGCGGGTTGTAGATCTTCAGCGTCGGGAAGAGGGAGTCCATCCCGAACGTGCGCGCCTCGTCGGGGATGATCGGCACGACGTGGGTGCCGAACTCCTTGTCCTTCATGAGGTCCTTGAGCAGGCGGACGAACGCCATGGTGGTGGCGATCTCCTGCTTGCCCGAGCCGCGCTTGACGACCGCGTAGGACTCCTCGCCCGGCAGGTGCAGGGTGCCGCCCTGCCCGCGGCGCTGCGGCACGGCCCCGCCGAGGTCGGTGCGGCGCTTGCGCAGGTACTGGATCGTCTCGTCGCCGTCGCCGGGGTGGTAGTACGGCGGCTGGTACGGGTCGCGCTCCAGGTCCGCGTCGGAGATCGGGATGCGCAGGCTGTCGCGCAGGAGCTTGAGGTCCTCCAGCGTCAGCTTCTTCATCTGGTGGGTGGCGTTGCGGCCGGCGAAGTGCGGGCCGAGGGCGTAGCCCTTGATCGTCTTGGCGAGGATCACCGTGGGCTGGCCCGTGTGCTCCGCCGCCGCGCGGTAGGCCGCGTACACCTTGCGGTAGTCGTGGCCGCCGCGCTTGAGGCCCCAGATCTGCTCGTCGGTGAGGTTCGCGACCAGCTTGGCGGTGCGCTCGTCCCGGCCGAAGAAGTGCTCGCGGATGAAGGCGCCGTTCTCCGCCCGGTACGTCTGGTAGTCCCCGTCGGGGGTGCGGTTCATGAGGTTCACCAGCGCGCCCTGCGCGTCGGCGGCCAGCAGCGGGTCCCACTCGCGGCCCCACACGACCTTGACGACGTTCCAGCCGGCGCCGCGGAAGAACGCCTCCAGCTCCTGGACGATCTTGCCGTTGCCGCGGACCGGGCCGTCGAGGCGCTGCAGGTTGCAGTTGACGACGAAGGTGAGGTTGTCGAGCTCGTCGTTGGCGGCGATGTGCGCCAGGCCGCGGGCCTCCGGCTCGTCCATCTCCCCGTCGCCCAGGAACGCCCAGACGTGCTGGGAGGAGGTGTCCTTCAGGCCGCGGTTGTGCAGGTACTTGTTGAACTGCGCCTGGTAGATCGCGTTGATCGGCCCCAGGCCCATCGAGACGGTGGGGAACTCCCAGAAGTCGGGCATCAGCCGCGGGTGCGGGTAGGAGGAGAGCCCGCCCCCGGGGTGGGAGACCTCCTGGCGGAACCCGTCCAGCTGCTCCTGGGAGAGGCGGCCCTCGAGGAAGGCGCGGGCGTACACGCCGGGGGAGGCGTGCCCCTGGATGAAGATCTGGTCGCCGCCGCCGGCGTGGTCCTTGCCGCGGAAGAAGTGGTTGAAGCCCACCTCGTACAGCGTCGCCGAGGAGGCGTAGCTGGAGAGGTGCCCGCCGACGCCGATGCCCGGGCGCTGCGCCCGGTGCACCATGATCGCGGCGTTCCAGCGGATCCAGGCGCGGTAGCGGCGCTCGACCTCCTCGTCACCGGGGAACCAGGGCTCCTGCTCCGGGCCGATGGTGTTGATGTAGTCGGTCGCCGTGAGGCTGGGGACGCCGACCTGCCGCTCCCGCGCACGCTGCAGGAGCTGGAGCATCAGGTACCGGGCGCGGTTCTGCCCGCGCTCGTCCACCACGGCGTCGAGGGAGGCGAGCCACTCCGCCGTCTCGTCCGGGTCGATGTCCGGCAACTGGCTCGGAAGGCCGTTGAGGATCGGCCCCTGGGAGGCCGAGCCTCCCCTCGAGCCTGCTTCGTCGCGTCTGGCCACGGTCGTGGTCCTCCCGCTGTCGCTGGTCGGCGCCCCCGCGGTCCGCGGGAGCCACCCGCATAGGCTAGGCCGCTGTGCTCACGACTGTCCTTCAGGTCCGCACCGGAGGCTCACAGCGCGTCGTCGACCTGACCGCGGAGTGCTCCTCGTTCGTCTCCGGGGGCGGTGACGGCCTGCTCAACGTGTTCGTCCCGCACGCCACCGCCGGGGTCGCCGTCCTGGAGACGGGGGCCGGCAGCGACGAGGACCTGCTGCGGCTGCTGGCCGAGCTCGTCCCCGCCGCCGGGCCCGGCGGGAAGGGCTGGGTGCACCGCCACGGCACCCCCGGGCACGGCCGCGACCACGTGCTGCCCGCGCTGGTGGCCCCCACCGCCACCGTGCCGGTCCTGGGCGGGCGCCTGGCCCTGGGCACCTGGCAGAGCGTGTGCCTCGTCGACACCAACGTCGACAACGCCGAGCGGCAGGTGCGGCTGTCGTTCCTGCGCGGCTGAGGCACCCGGGGACGACCGCCGCACCCGCCCGGACCGCCGCCTCAGCCGGTGGGGACGCGGTGGGCCCCGGCGTAGACGTTCGCCGACGGGGGTCGCACGAACCCCAGCAGCGTCATGCCCGCCGCCCGCGCCAGGGACACCGCCAGCGACGACGGGGCCGAGACGGCCACCATCGCGGGGATGCCGGCCAGGGCCGCCTTCTGCACCAGCTCGAAGGAGGCGCGCCCGCTGACCACCAGGACGTGCCCGCGCAGCGGCAGCCGCCCCTCCCGCAGCGCCCAGCCGACGACCTTGTCCACGGCGTTGTGCCGGCCCACGTCCTCCCGCACGCACAGCGCCTCCGCGTCCGCGCCCTGCACCCGGAACAGCCCCGCGGCGTGCAGCCCGCCGGTCCGCTCGAACGCGCTCTGCGCCTGCCGCAGCCGCCCCGGCAGCTGCGCCACCAGCGCCGGGGGCAGGACCAGCGGGTCCGCGGCCACGTCGTGGCGGCCGCGCCGCCGCACGTCCTCCACGCTCTGCGTGCCGCACACCCCGCACGCGGACGTCGTGGCGAACGTGCGCGCCGGGACCCCCGCCGCCAGCACCGACCCGGGGGCGGGGGTGACGTCCACCACGTTGTAGGTGGGCAGGCCGTCCTCGCCGGTGTCGGTGCAGTGCCGCAGCGCCCGCACGTCCTGCGCGGTGTGCAGCAGGCCCTCGGCGTGCAGCAGGCCCAGGACGAGGTCGAAGTCGTCGCCGGGCGTGCGCATCGTGACCGTCAGGGCCTCGCCCGCCACGCGCACCTGGAGCGGCTCCTCCACCGCCAGGGCGTCCTCCCGGGGCGCGGCGGCACCCGCGTCGGTGTCCAGCCGGAGCACCCGCACCCTCGTCGTCACCCGTCCCACGGGCTCCACCCTCGCCGACCACCCGTCCGGGCGCACGGGCAGCCGTCCACCGGGGCGAGAGGTGGCGCAGCACCTTGCGCCGTGGTGGGATCTTCTAGTGCACTACGTTGACCGGACGGGTCGTCACCGGCGACGGCCCTCGGGAGACACGGGAGTTCCGACGGCGTCGGGACCAGGACGAAGGGCGAGGACTCGTGGGTGCGACCGCGGACCCTGCGGCTGATCAGACCGCGGTGGCCAAGCTGGGCTTCAAGCACGGCCAGGTGGTGCAGGAGCTCGGCTACGACGAGGAGGTCGACGAGGTCTTCCGTGCCGCCGTCGAGTCCGCCATCGGGGGCGAACTCCTCGACGAGGACGCCGACGAGGTGGCGGACGTCGTCATCTGCTGGTTCCGGGACGGCGAGGGCGACCTCGTCGACGCCCTGGTGGACTCGGTGACGAACCTGGCCGAGGGCGGCATCGTGTGGCTGCTGACGCCGAAGAAGGGCCGCCCCGGGCACGTGCCCGCGGACGAGATCGAGGAGGGCGCGCCCACCGCCGGCCTGCACGCCACCACCAGCGTGAGCGCCTCCGCGGACTGGGCGGGCACCCGCATGACCACCCCGAAGGGCTCGCGCCGCTGAGATGGGCGGCACCCCGGCGGTGCTGCCCGTGGGCAGCGCCGTCCCGGACGTCGGGCTGACCGACCAGCACGGCCAGCGGCTGCGCTGGTCGGAGCTGTGGCAGGGCCAGCACGCGCTGCTGGTCTTCTACCCCTTCGCCTTCTCCCCGCTGTGCACGGGGGAGCTGGACGACCTCGCGGCGGGCATCGGCGGGTTCGACGCGCACGGCGTGCAGCTCGCCGGGATCTCCTGCGACCCGGTGCCCTCGCTGCGCGCGTTCTCCGACGCCCGCGGCTACCCGTTCCCGCTGCTGTCGGACTTCTGGCCGCACGGGGCGGCGGCCCGGGCGGCCGGCGTGTTCGACGCCGCCCGGGGCCTGGCGCTGCGCGGCTCCCTGCTCGTCGGGCCGGACGGGACGGTGCGGTGGTCCCTGGTGCAGGACACCGGCCGGGCACGCCCGCACGAGGTGCACCGCGCGGCGCTGGGGGCGCTGGCCCGCGGCTGAGCCGGCGCGGACCCCGGCGAGCCGCAGCGGCCCGGGACCCGCAGGCCGTACCTTTGCCTGCACCACACCTCGGCACGAGGGCCTGTAGCTCAGCTGGTAGAGCACCGCGCTTACACCGCGGGCGTCGTCGGTTCGAACCCGGCCGGGCCCACCGCGCACCCCCTAGGGTGCCTGGGGTGAACACCGACCCGGCGGGCGGCACCCCCCTGCTGCGCGACGTCCTCGCCGTCCTGGAGGAGCTCTACCCCGCGCGCTGGGCGCAGTCCTGGGACGCCGTCGGTCTGGTCTGCGGCGACCCGGACCAGCCGGTGCGCCGCGTCCTGCTCGCCGTCGACCCCGTCGCCGAGGTCGTGGACGAGGCCCTGGCGCGGGAGGCGGACCTGCTGCTGGTGCACCACCCCCTGCTGCTGCGGCCGGTGACGTCGGTGGCGGCCACCACCGCCAAGGGCGGCGTCGTGCACCGGCTCATCCGCGCCGGCTGCGCGCTGCACGTCGCCCACACCAACGCCGACGCCGCCTCCCCGGGGGTCTCGGACGCCCTCGCCGCCGCCGTGGGCCTGCGGGACCTGGTGCCGCTGCAGCCCCTGCCCGCCGAGCCGGGCGACACCCTCGTCACCTTCGTGCCCACCCCCGACGCCGAGCGGGTCCTCGACGCGGTGAGCGCCGCGGGCGCCGGGCGCGGGGGGAACTACGAGCGCTGCGCGTTCACCTCCGAGGGCACCGGCACGTTCACCCCGCTGCCGGGGGCGGACCCGGCGATCGGGCGGGTGGGGCGGCGCGAGCACGTCGCGGAGACCCGGCTGGAGGTCACCGTCCCGCGGGCCCTGCGGGTGCCGGTCCTGGCGGCCCTGCGGGCGGCCCACCCCTACGAGGTGCCCGTCGTGACGTTCACCGAGCAGACCGGGCCCGACCCGGTGCTCGGCATCGGCCGGGTCGGGACGCTGCCCGCGCCCGTGCCGCTGCGCGAGCTCGCCGCCACCGTGGCCCGCGCCCTGCCGCCCACCGAGCAGGGGGTGCGGGTCGCCGGGGACCTCGACGCGCCCGTCTCCCGCGTCGCGGTGTGCGGCGGCTCCGGCGACAGCCTCTTCGCCGAGGTCCGCGCCAGCGGCGCCGACGCCTACCTCACCGCCGACCTGCGCCACCACCCCGCCTCCGAGGCCCGCGAGCACCTCTCCGGGCGCCCCGCGCTCCTCGACGTCGCGCACTGGGCCAGCGAGTGGCCGTGGCTGGCCGACTGCGCCCGTCGGCTGCGCGAGGGGCTCGCCCGGCGGGGCTCTACGGTGGGGCTCCACGTGTCCACCACGCGCACCGACCCCTGGGCGGCGCGCGTCCCCAGCCGAGGAGAGTGACCGGCGGATGCCCAAGGCCCCGGCGATCGACCAGCAGCGACTGCTGGACCTGCAGGCCGTCGACACCCGCCTCGCCCAGCTCGCCCACCGGCGCGCCACCCTGCCCGAGCAGGCCGAGCTCGACACCCTGCTCAAGCGGCACCGCACCGCCTCCGACGAGGCCGTCGCCGCGCGCACCGCCGTCTCCGACATCGAGCGGGAGGTCGCCAAGGCCGAGGCGGACGTCGCGGTGGTGCGCCAGCGCGCCGAGCGCAACCGCGCCCACCTGGGGTCCGGCCGGGGCACCGCCAAGGACCTGGAGGGGCTGCAGCACGAGCTGGAGAGCCTGGCCCGCCGCCAGGGCGTGCTGGAGGACGAGGAGCTGGAGGTCATGGAGCGGCTGGAGACCGCCCAGGCCCGCTCCACCGCCGCCGAGGCCGACCTGGCGCGCAACGCCGAGGAGGTGCGGGCCGCGGAGCAGCGCCGCGACGAGGCCCTGGCGGGCATCGCGGCGGAGGAGACCGCCGCGAAGGCGCGCCGCCAGGCCGTCGCGATGGACCTCGACGCCGCCCTCGTCGCCACCTACGAGAAGCTGCGCGCCACCCGGGGCGGGGTCGGTGCGGCGATGCTGCGCGCCCGCCGCTGCGAGGGCTGCCGGCTGGAGCTGAACACCTCCGACATCAACGCGCTGCGCGCCGCCGCCCCCGACGACGTGGTGCGCTGCGAGGAGTGCGGTCGCATCCTCGTGCGCACCGCCGAGTCCGGGCTGTGAGCGGGCGCTCCTCCGGCGCCCGCCGCCTCGTCGTCGAGGCCGACGGGGGCTCGCGCGGCAACCCCGGCCCGGCCGGGTTCGGCGCCCTCGTGCGCGACGCCGCCAGCGGCGAGGTCCTGGCGGAGGCGGCCGAGGCCATCGGCACCGCCACCAACAACGTCGCCGAGTACCGCGGTCTCGTCGCCGGCCTGCGCGCCGCCGCCGCGATCGACCCCGGCGCCGACATCGAGGTGCGGATGGACTCCAAGCTCGTCGTGGAGCAGATGTCCGGCCGCTGGAAGGTCAAGCACGAGGACATGCGCCGTCTCGTGGAGGAGGCCCGCACCGTCCTGCCGGGGGCGCGGGTCCGCTACACGTGGGTGCCGCGCGCGCAGAACTCCGCCGCGGACCGGCTGGCGAACGAGGCGATGGACGCCGCGGCGAAGGGCGGGGTGTGGCAGCGCTCCGCCGCCACGGCCACGGGAACGGCCCCAGCAGCGCCGCCCGCGGCCCCGGCGCCCGGCACCGACCCGGGGCAGCCGGTCACGCTCGTCCTGGTCCGGCCCGGCTCCACCGCCCTGACCGAGCAGCAGCGCCTCAGCGGCCGCGGCGGGGACGACCCCGAGCTCAGCGCGCGCGGGCGCGCCGAGGCCGCGTCGGCGGCCACCTCCTGGGAGGTCTCCTCCGCCGACGTCGTGGTCGCCTCCTCCCTGCGCCGGGCCCGGGAGACGGCCCGGCTGCTGGCCGGCGCCCGCGACGTGGAGGTCCTCACCGACCCGGCGTGGGACGCCCCCGACCTGGGGGGGTGGGAGGGGCTGAGCGTGCCGGAGGTGACCCGCCGCTGGCCCGCGGAGTTCGCCGCGTGGCGGACCTCCCCGCAGGTGGCGCCCCCCGGCGGGGAGTCCCTCGACGCCCTCGCGCGCCGCGTCGCCGGGGCGCGCGATGCGCTGGTGCGCCGCTGGGCCGGGCGCAGCGTCGCGGTCGTCACCCACCTGGACCCGGTGCGGCTGCTGGTGCGCGCCGCGCTCGACTCCGGCCCCGCCGCCCACCGCAGGCTGCGCCTGGACCCCGGCTCGCGCTCGGTGCTGCGGCTGTGGGCCGACGGCGGCGCCGAGGTGCTCGCCGTCAACCGCGCCTGAGCCGCTCCCGCCCACCCGGCACCGGCCCGCTCAGCGCGCCTCGACGTCCAGCGTCCACGGCCGCCCGGCGTGCGGCGGCTCGTGCAGGGCCGCGGGGAACGCCTCCGCCACCGCGTCGCGCAGCCGGCCCGGCGTGCGGGGTGGGCGGCCCGCCCGCGTCAGCAGGTGGCGCGCCACCAGGCCGCGGGTGTGCTTGGCGTCGTGGGAGAGCGACCTGCCCCCGCGGGTGACCCGCACCGCGACCACGGGCACGGCGGCGCCGGGGTCCCAGGCCGCGGCGTACGCGGCGGAGCGGCAGTCGACGACGACGCCCGACGGCTCCAGCGCGGCCGCCAGGTGCGGGCGCCAGAACGCCGCCAGCGGACCCACCCCGGGCAGGTCGGTCCCCATCGAGAGCCGGTAGCCGGGAACGCGGTCCCGGGGGGTCAGCGCACCCCACAGGGCCGAGACGACGAGCACCCGGCGCTGCGCCGCCGCGGGCAGCGACGGCAGGTCGAGGGCCTCGTGGAGGACCCCCGTGTACACCCGCGCCGCGGGCGCGGCGGGGCGGGAGCGCAGCGTCGTGTTCGCCGCGACGGCCTCCGCCAGGCGCGGGCCCGTGCCCAGCACCCCGGTGGCGTCCGGCCGGGCCGAGACGGCGACGAGGGCGTCGAGGACCCGCTCGCGGGCGGCGGTGAGGGCGGGGGCCGACAGCCGCGCGAGGTCCACCGGGGCCCCGCGCGCCGGCCCGCTCCACTTGGTCTCCGAGGGCGGCAGGACGACGAGCACGAGGGAGCACCCTAGGGATCCCCGGCCCACCTGCGTGCGCGGCGTCCCCGCACCCGGTCGGGTCGCTACGCTGGGGGCGGACGAGCCGGCCGGGCGGCCGCGTCGGGGCTCCCGCGAGGGGGTGCCCGCCGAGGAAAGTCCGGACTCCACAGGGCGGGGTGGTGGGTAACGCCCACCCGGGGTGACCCGCGGGACAGTGCCACAGAGAAGAGACCGCCAGCGCTCGCGCTGGTAAGGGTGAAACGGTGGTGTAAGAGACCACCAGCGCACCGGGTGACCGGTGCGGCTCGGTAAACCCCACCCGGAGCAAGGTCAGACAGGCAGCGTTCGAGGGCGGCCCGCCCGAGCTGCCGGGTAGGCCGCTGGAGGCGTGCGGCGACGCACGTCGTAGAGGGATGGCCGCCGCCCGGGCGCGAGCCCGGGGCACAGAATCCGGCTTACAGGCCGGCTCGTCCACCACCCGGGCCCCACCGGCGCGCACGCGGGCGGCCCGCGCCCGCCCTCAGCGCTTCGTCAGGTCCACCCTGCCCGGGACCATCATGCGCAGGTCCTGCTTCAGCCTGATGCCGCGCCGGGGCGCCCGCACCACCCGGCTGCGCGCGGCGAGGTCGTGCAGCGCCCGGTGCCGGACCGCGGGGAGCAGGCTCAGGACCAGGCTGACCAGGAGCACCAGCACCCCGGCGGGGGCGAGGCCGTCCCACCCGCCGGTGCCGTCGTCCCCGCCCGCGACGGACAGCAGGACGAACGGCGCGAACAGCACCAGCAGGCGCAGGAACGAGGACGTGACGCCCAGCGCGGCGCCGCTGCGCCCGTCCACGACCCGCAGGCCCAGCAGCCCCTTGCCGAGGGTCTGCCCGTCCCGCCGCACCAGGAGGAACCACTCCAGCAGGACGTAGGAGAGGAAGTACGCCAGGGACGCGAGCAGACCGATCGCCGTGTCGTACGCCCTCGACCCGCGCTCCATGGGCAGCAGCACGGGCAGGGCCAGCAGGACGAGCGGGACCACCACCACGAACGTCAGCCCCAGGGCCAGCGCGAGGTCGAGCAGCCGGGCCGCGAGGCGGCGCGGGAACGGCGCCGGCTCCGTCTCCTGCGCACCGGGGTGCTCGGTGTCGGCCATGCCCCCACCCTGCCGGTCCCGGGCACACCCGGGCCTCCGCGCGGGGCCGGGCACCGCCGCGCGTGCGGTGGCGCCCGCCCGGGAGTTGGACAGACTGGCTCGGTGGACCGACCCCGACGCCCGTTCCCGGGAGCAGCGTTCGCCGCGGCCGTGCCGGCACTGCTGGCCGCCCTGCTCCTCGCCCCCGCGGCCCCGGCCCTCGCGGTGCCGCCGCAGCGCCTCGCCCAGCAGGTCACCGACGACGTCGGCGCCCTGGCCGGGGCGGGCGGTGACGTCGAGGCGGCGCTGCGGGAGCTGCAGGCCGAGGACGGCCTCCAGCTGTGGGTGGTCTACGTCGACTCCTTCGACGGGCTGAGCGGGCCGGTGTGGGCGCAGCGGACGTTCGCGGCCAGCGGCTTCGGCGCCGACGACGTGCTGCTGGCGGTGGCGGTGGAGGAGCGCTCCTACGGCTACGGCCGCGGGCAGGGCGCCCGCATCACCGAGGCCGAGCTGCAGGCGGTGACCCGTGAGCGCACCGAGCCGCGCCTGGGCGCCGGTGACTGGCCCGGCGCGGTGGTGGCCACCGCGGAGGGTGTCGGGGACGCGGTGGGCGGCGGCGGTCCCGGTGCGGCCTCCGGCGGTGGCGGTGGCGGGGTGCTGCCGCTGCTGCTGCTCGGCGGCGCCGTCGTCACGGGCGCCGTCCTCCTCGGTGCCCGCAGGCGCCGCGGCGGCGCAGGGGGGTCGCGGGGCGTGCCCGCCGGGGCCCCGGCGGAGGCCGACCCGTTCGCGGGGGAGCCCACCGACCAGCTCGACCAGCGCGCCAACGCCCTGCTGGTGCAGGCCGACGACGCGGTGCGCTCCAGCGCCCAGGAGCTGGACTTCGCGCGGGCGGAGTTCGGCGAGCAGGAGACCGCCGCCTTCGCCGCGGCCCTGGAGCGGGCCCGCGCCGCGCTGACCGCCGCCTTCGCCACGCGGCAGCGCCTCGACGACGACCAGCCGGAGTCCGAGCCGGAGCGGCGGCGCCTGCTCGCCCAGATCGTCACCTCCTGCACCGAGGCCGGTGCCGCCCTCGACGCCGAGGCGCAGCGGGTGGAGGAGCTGCGGGACCTCGTCGGCAACGCCCCCGCGCGGCTGGAGCAGGTCGCGGCGGAGGCGGCCCGGCTGCGCGCGCAGGTCGAGCCGGCCCGCCGGGAGGTGGCCCGGCTGCTGGAGCGCTACGGCCCCGAGGCGCTCGCGCAGGCCGCCGACGACCCCGACGAGGCGCAGGCGCGCCTGGACGCCGCCGACACCGCGGTGCGGGAGGGGCGGGAGAAGGCGGGCGACCCGTCCGCCGGCGGTGCCGTCGTCGCGGCGGTGCGCACGGCGCAGGAGGCGTGCGCGCAGGCCGCGCAGCTGCTGCAGACGGTCGCGCGCGCAGGGGCGGACCTGGAGCGGGCCCGGGAGGAGCTGCCGGTGGCCGTGGAGCGGCTGCGGGCCGACCTGGAGCAGGCCCGCTCCCTCCCGGCGGGTGCGGCGGGCGGAGCCGGGGACGTGGTGGCGCGGGCGCGCGTGGCGCTGGAGTCGGCGGTGTCCGGGAGCGGGCGGGACCCGCTCGGCACGCTGCGCCGGCTCGCGGAGGCGGAGCGGGCGCTGGAGGCGGTGCTGGGGCAGGTCCGGCAGGCGGAGGAGGTCCGGCGGCGCGAGGGCGAGGCGCTGGAGCAGACGCTGCTGGTGGCGCGCGCGGAGATCGACGCGGCGGAGGACTTCATCGCCACGCGGCGCGGCGCGGTGGGCGGCGCCGCGCGCACCCGCCTGGGCGAGGCGCAGCGGCACCTGGCGCGGGCGGTGGCGCTGCGCCCGGGCGGCGCCCGCGAGGCGCTGGAACACGCCCGGACGGCCGCGGCCCTGGCGCAGGAGGCGGCGGAGCTGGCGCGGGCGGACGTGGACGTCTGGCGCGGCACCGCCGGCTATGGCGGCCACGGCGCGGGCTACGGCGGTGGCTACGGCGGTGGCCACGGGAGGGGCTACGGCGGGGCGGACGTGGGCGCGCAGGTGATGGGCGCGGTGCTCGGCGGGATCCTCGCCGGGGGCGGGACCCGGCGCAGCTCCGGCTGGGGCGGCGGCTTCGGGGGCGGGGCCGGCGGCGGCTTCGGCGGCTCCTTCGGCGGGGGGTCCTTCGGGGGCTCCGACGGCGGCGGCGGCTCCTTCGGCGGCGGCCGGTTCTGACCCGGCGGCCCCGCCGCGGCGGCGTCTGCGGCTGCGGGCGGGGCGGTTTGGGGGCATGCTCCGGAGCGGACGCCGGCCGGGCGCTCGCCGGGTCGGGCACGCACTGAGGCGCCGGGGAACCGGCGGGGAGGACGACACCGTGGCGGACAAGCAGTCGATCCTGGGGCGCATCGCGCAGATGGCGCGGGCCAACATCAACGCCTACCTGGACGAGGCCGAGGACCCGCAGGTGATGCTGGACCAGATGATCCGCGACTACAGCGCCAGCATCCGCGAGGCCGAGGGCGCGATCGCGCAGACCATCGGGAACCTGCGCCTGTCGGAGCAGGACCGCGCGGAGGACGAGGCCGCGGTGCGCGAGTGGGGGCAGAAGGCCGCGGCCGCCTCCCGCAAGGCCGACGAGCTGCGCACGGCCGGCAAGGCCTCGGAGGCGGACCGCTTCGACGAGTTGGCGAAGGTGGCGCTGAAGCGCCAGATCTCCTACGAGCAGGAGGTCCAGGCCGCCGTGCCGCAGATCGCCGCGCAGACGGAGGTCGTGGACAAGCTCAAGGCCGGCCTGGAGGGCATGAAGCAGAAGCTGACGGAGCTGAAGACCAAGCGGGACCAGCTCGTGGCCCGCGCCAAGGCCGCGGAGGCGCAGGCCCGGGTGCAGCAGGCGGTCGGCTCCATCAGCGTGCTCGACCCGACGTCGGACCTGGCGCGGTTCGAGGACCGCATCCGCCGGGAGGAGGCGCGCGTGGCGGGCCAGGCGGAGCTGCAGGCGGACTCGCTGGAGTCGCGGTTCGCGAGCCTGGAGGACGACGCGGTGGACCTGGACGTGGAGGCGCGCCTGGCGGCGCTGAAGTCGGGGTCCTGAGCCCCTGAGCCCGCGGGCCCGGCCTGCCCGGCGGCACGACGCGAGCCCCCTCCCGGGGAACGGGGAGGGGGCTCGCCGCGTCCCCGGGGCGCTCCGCCCGTGACGCGGGGTGACGCGCTCGCCCGGACGGGGCGGGCTGCTGCGCCCTCCGGGTGACGGGGTGCGCCGGGAGGATGACGTCGCGTGCGCGCGCACGCACCGCTGGTGGTGCCCGGCCTACCGTCGGGGGACGACCACGACCACCAGGGGGACACATGGACGGGCGCTTCGCCCCGCCGGACTGGCGCGAGTTCTACCCGGAGAGGACCAGGGCCGCCCGCGTCGTCACCCTGCCCGTCGCCGGGCAGGGACCGGCCGCCGCCCTGCCTCCGGAGCTGGACACGATCCTGGCCCGGCACGTGCGCCGCACGCAGCCCGGCGGCGTGCGCCCGGTGCGGAACCTGGCGGGCGCGGCGGTCCTCGCCTCGGGGGCGGTCCTCTTCGCGGTCCTCGTCCACGTCCTCGTCCTGCCGGTGTGGCGGACGCAGGGGACCGGCGTGCTGCCCGGCGCCGTCGTCCTGCCGGTCCTCCTGCTCTCGGTGCTCGCCCCGTTCGCCGGCGCCCTCGTCGTGTGGCGGTGGCTGGAGGCGGTGCGCGCCAACGCGGAGGTCCTCTCGCCCGGCGCGCACCACGCCCGCTCGCGGAGCTGGACGCGGCTGGCCTGGATCGCGCCCGTGGTGAGCTGGTGGTTCCCGTACCAGGTCGTCCGGGACGTGGCGCGCGCCTCCTCCCCGGCCGCCCCGGATGCGTCCGGCCCGCTGCTCGCCACCTGGTGGGCGCTGTGGCTGGGGGCGCTCGCGACGGGCGGCGTCGCGGTGCCGCTCACCCGCACCGCGTCGGTCCTGCCGGGTGTGGAGGTCCTCGGCACCGCGATGTCCGTGGTGTGCGCGGCGCTCGCCCTCGGCGCCTTCGCCCTGTGGGTGCGCCTCGTCGCGCGCATCACGGAGCTGCAGGAGACGCCGCGCCAGGTCGTCCTGCCGGACACCGCCGCCTTCGCCGCGGCCCGCGCCTGAGCCGTCCCGGGTGCGGTGGGAACCCCCGCCGCACCCGGGACAGGGCTGCTCAGCGCAGTTCCGCCGCCAGCGCCGCCGCCCCGATGATGCCCGCGTCGTTGCGCAGCTTCGCCGGGACGATCGGGGTGCGCAGGTCCAGCAGCGGCAGGAACTTCTCGTGCTTCTTGCTGACCCCGCCGCCGACGACGATGAGGTCCGGCCAGAGCAGGTCCTCCAGGTGCTTGTAGTACCGCTGCAGGCGCTTGGCCCACTGCTCCCAGCTGAGGTCCTGCAGCTCGCGGGCGCTGTCGGCGGCGCGCTTCTCCGCGTCGTGCCCGTCGATCTCCAGGTGGCCGAGCTCGGTGTTCGGCACGAGCGTGCCGTCGATGATGAGGGCGCTGCCGATACCGGTGCCGAGGGTGGTGACGACCACGACGCCGCGCACGTCGCGGGCGGCGCCGTAGCGCGCCTCGGCCAGCCCCGCCGCGTCCGCGTCGTTGACGACGAGGACCCGCCGGCCGAGGGCGTCGGAGAAGACGCGCTCGGCGTCGGTGCCGATCCAGGACTTGTCGACGTTGGCCGCGGTGCGGGTCACGCCGTGCTGGACGACGGCGGGGAACGTGATGCCCACCGGCCCGGAGTAGTCGGCGAAGGTGTTGACCGCCGTGGACACGACGGGCGCGATGTTGGCGGCGCTCGCCGGCCGCGGGGTGGGGATGCGCACCCGCTCGGCGGCGAACGCCCCGGCGAGGAGGTCGACGGGGGCGGCCTTGATGCCCGACCCCCCGATGTCGACCCCGAGGCCGCGGGCGGCACCTGGCGGGACGGAGGCGCTGGATGTCGTCGTCGTCACGCGGGGGAGCCTATTGCTCCGCGCTCCCGCCCGCCGGGTCCGCTCCCGTCGTGCTCCCGCCCCGCCCCGGCGGGGTCAGGGGCGGCCGGCGGCGCGCGGGGATCCCTCCCGCGGCAGGACGGCCCACAGCACCAGGTAGACGATCACCTGCGGGCCGGGCAGCAGGCACGAGAGCACGAACAGCAGCCGCACGGTGTTCGGGTCCACGCCGAACCGGCGGGCCAGGGCGGCGCAGACGCCGGCGACGACCTTGCCGGACGTGGGACGGGCGAGCACGGACACGGGTCCTCCTCCGCGACGGGTGATCAGGTACCCGGCCAACGCGCGGGCCGCCGGGAGGGTGCCCGCGCACCGCGCGGCCCGGCCCGTCGCCTCCCCGGGTCCGGCGCGGCGCGGCTCAGGGGAGGGTCAGGACCTCCGCGCCGGTCTCGGTGACGACGAGGGTGTGCTCGAACTGGGCGCTGCGGCGGCGGTCCTTCGTGACGACCGTCCAGCCGTCGGGCCACATCTCCCACTCGTGCGTGCCCAGGTTGAGCATCGGCTCGATGGTGAACACCATGCCCGGCTCCATCACCGTGTCGTGCTCGGGCGCGGCGTCGTAGTGGGGGATGACCAGGCCGGTGTGGAAGGCCGGGCCCACGCCGTGGCCGGTGAAGTCGCGCACGACGCCGTAGCCGAACCGCCGGGCGTACGCCTCGATCACCCGGCCCAGGACGTTGACGGGGCGCCCGGGGGCCACCGCCCTGACGGCGCGGTCCAGGGCGGTGCGGGTGCGCTCGACGAGCAGGCGCGACTCCTCGTCGACGTCGCCGACGAGGAAGGTGGCGTTGGTGTCGCCGTGCACGCCGCCGGTGTAGGCGGTGATGTCGAGGTTCACGATGTCGCCGTCGCGCAGGACGGTGGAGTCGGGGATGCCGTGGCAGACGACCTCGTTGACGCTCGTGCACAGCGACTTGGGGAAGCCGCGGTAGCCCAGCGTCGAGGGGTAGGCGCCGTGGTCGAGCAGGAACCCGTGCGCCACCCGGTCCAGCTCGTCGGTGCTGACGCCGGGGCGGATGTGCGCGGCCGTCGCCGCGAGGGCCCGCGCGGCGAGCCGGCCGGCCACGCGGATGCGCTCCACCGTCTCCGGGTCCAGGACGTGCGGGCCCTCGTAGCGGCGCGGAGCGGGCCGGTCCACGTACTCGGGCCGCTCGATGTCCCCGGGCACCGGCCGCCGGGGGCTCACGGTTCCGGGCACGAGGGGGGTGGCGACGGGCGGCATGGGGAGAAGTCTACGAAAGGCGCCCGCCGCGCCCGCGCGCCACGATGTGCCCATGAGCGAGGGCCAGTACTACTACAACGTCTCCACCGGCGCCGTGGAGAAGGTGGAGCGCAGGGGGCAGGCCAAGGACCTCATGGGCCCCTACCCCACGCACGAGGCGGCCGCGGCGGCGCTGGAGACGGCGCGCTCGCGCACGGACGCGTGGGAGCGGGAGGACGCCGAGGAGGCCTGAGCGTCCCCGGCGCCCCCGCCCGCTCAGCGCTTCAGCTTCGGCAGGACCTCGCGGCCGAACACCTCGATCCACTCGGCCTGGTTGCGCCCGACGTTGTGCAGGTAGATCCGGTCGAAGCCGAGGTCGACGTACTTCTGGATCTCGGCGCGGTGCACGTCCGGGTCGGCGGAGATGACCATGCGGCCCTCGAAGTCCTCCGGGCGCACCAGCTTCGCCATCTGCGCGAAGTCGTGGGGGGAGCGGATGTCGGCCTTGGGGAACTTCATGCCGCCGTTGGGCCACTCCGTCATGGCGTCGGCCAGCGCCTGCTCGTCGGTCCGCGCCCACGCCAGGTGCAGCTGGAGGACCTTGGGCATGGTGTCGGGGTCCTTGCCGGCCTCGCGGGCGCCCTCGGCGAACTTCTCGAACAGCCCGCCGATCTTCTCCAGGGGCGCGCCGACCGTGATGATGCCGTCGGCGAACCTCCCGGTCTTCTTCGCGTTGATCGGCCCGGCGGTGGCGACGAGGATCGGCGGGGCCTCCTGCGGCATGGTCCACAGCCGGGTGGTCTCCATCGAGAACCACTTCCCGGCGTGCTTGACGTCCCTGCCGGCCAGCGAGGCGTCGAAGAGCTTGCGGATGACCTCGATCGCCTCCCACATCCGCGCCGAGCGCTCCCCGGCCTCGGGCCAGTAGCCGGGCACGACGTGCTCGTTGAGCGCCTCGCCGGTGCCCAGGCCCAGCCAGTGCCGGCCGGGGTACATCGCCGCCAGGGTCGCCGAGGCCTGCGCGACGACCGCGGGGTGGAAGCGGAAGCTCGGGCAGGTCACGCCGGGGCCGAGGTCGCCGGTGGTGCGCTCCCCGACGGCGGTGAGGACGTTCCACACGAACGCCGCCTGCCCCTGCTGCGGCACCCACGGCTGGAAGTGGTCGGCGGCCATGCAGCCGGAGAAGCCGTGCTCCTCCGCCAGGGCGGTGTAGCCGACGACCTCCTGGGGCCCGAACTGCTCGAGCATCGCGGCGTAGCCGATGGTCAGATCGCTCATGGCGTCATCCTGCCCCCGGACCGCGCCGCCGCCCGGGGCGGGTGCGGGCTCCGGGACGTCTCGGGGTCATCCCGGAGCCGCAGGCCCCAGGATGGGGGCAGGCCCTGATGTGCGGCGGGGCCCGTCCACCCCACGATGGATGCGCACGGACGGTCCCGCCCGGAACATGGACGGCGTCCCGACCGTCTTGAACAATCGAGGGGCCGGACGATCGGGGACGGCGGGGGCCCGGCACCTGCCGGGCGCAGGGGTGCCGGACGCACGGGTGCCGGATGGACGGACGAGGGGAAGCACATGTCGGAGTCGCTGGACCTGAGCAAGCCGCTGGCACCGCCGGCGGCGCCCGCCCCGGCCGCGCCGGTGGACCTGCAGCTCACGCCCCCCGCCCCGGTCCCGGTGGTCCCCGACGCGCAGGCCGAGGGCATGATCCCCCTGGACGAGGCCACCCGGGCGGAGCTGGCGCGCAAGGCCCAGGTGTTCGTGGAGGACCTCGCCACCCAGGACCCGCGCAGCCCGGCCTTCCAGAAGCGCGTCGACGACATCGTGCGCATGGGCGAGCAGGAGATCCGCTCCAGCGCCCAGGCGTCCAACCGGATGCTGGAGCGCCCCGCGTCCTCGCTGGCGGGCGCGAAGGGCCAGAAGGCCGCCGGGCCGGGCGCCGACGCGCAGGTGAAGGTGGCCAACACGCTGCTGGAGCTGCGCCGCACCGTGACGGACCTCGACCCGGGCCGGGCGGACCTGCGGGGGCCGAAGAAGCTGCTCGGCATCCTGCCCGGCGGCAACAAGCTCCAGCGCTACTTCGAGCGCTACCAGTCGGCGCAGTCCCAGCTCGACGCGATCATCAAGGCGCTCGCGTCGGGGCAGGACGAGCTGCGCAAGGACAACGCCGCCATCGAGCAGGAGAAGGCGAACCTGTGGGCGACGATGGGCAAGCTGTCGGAGTACGCCACGCTCGCCAAGGCGCTGGACGCCGCGACGGTGCAGAAGGTGGAGGAGCTGCGGGTCACGAACCCGCAGGCGGCCGAGGCCCTGACGGCCGACGCGCTGTTCCCCATCCGCCAGCGCCAGCAGGACATCCTCACCCAGCTCTCGGTGAGCGTGCAGGGCTACCTGGCGATGGACCTCGTGCGCAAGAACAACATCGAGCTCATCAAGGGCGTGGACCGCGCCCAGACGACGACGGTCTCCGCGCTGCGCACGGCCGTCGTCGTGGCGCAGGCGCTGGCCAACCAGCGCCTGGTGCTGGACCAGATCAACGCGCTGAACACGACGACGAACCAGATGATCCTCTCCACCTCGGAGATGCTGCGGCAGCAGACCGGCCAGATCCACCAGCAGGCCTCCACCTCCACGGTGGACGTGGCCACGCTGCAGCGGGCGTTCGACAACGTGTTCGCGACGATGGACGCGATCGACACCTTCAAGGTGCAGGCGGTGCAGAGCATGGCGACGACGGTGGACGCGCTGGAGGGTCAGGTGAACCGCTCGAAGTCCTACCTGGAGCGGGTCCGGTCGCAGGAGGAGGAGCGGTGAGCGTCCCCGCGCACCTGCGCCGCCGCGCCGGGCAGCAGGGCGGCACCGTCCCCGGCACCGTCTCGGGCACGGTCTCCGGCCGCGTCGTCACGGGGACGCCGTCGGAGGTCGTCGGCCGCCGGCTGCGCAGCCGCAGGTGGAAGGCCGCGAACAGCTCCTGGCTGGTGATGCCCGCGGTCGGCGGCGTGTGGCTGTCCTGGATCGCGTTCCTCTACATGGGCCTCAAGGGCCGCCGGGCCGGCTGGGTCCTGGCGAGCCTGCTGTACTTCGCCACGGCCGCGGTGACGACGGGCCTGTTCGTGCTCGGCTCGGTCGTCGACAACGGGTGGCTCGTTTTCCTGAGCGTGGTCCTGGCCTTCGCGGGCTGGGGCGGAGGGCTGGTGCACTCGATCATGGCGAACCCGACGTGGCTGCGGATCAAGGCGGCCCTCGGCCTGGAGCCGGAGCAGCCACCGGCGCCGGTGGTGCCGGCCGCGCCGCCGTCGCCGGCCGAGGTCGTGGGGCGCCTCCAGCAGGACCTGCACGGCCTCGTGCGCCGCGTCAACGCCGCCGGCGGGAAGCTGCCCGACGGGGCGGTGCCGCTGGTCCGCGAGATCGAGGACGTGCTGCGCCCCCTGCTGGAGCGCGCCCGGCGCCGCTCGCCCAGCGCCGAGGAGATGCACAACCTCGAGGCCATCGTCCGGGAGTACCTGCCCGGGGCGCTGGACCGCTACCTGGAGCTGCCCGCGCAGTACGCCCTCACCGGCCGCACGTCCGGTGGCACGACCCCGGCGGAGGAGCTGCTCAAGCAGCTCGGCCTGCTCCACGAGGGCGCCCTGCAGCTGCAGCAGGCGGTGTACGACTCCGACGCGCAGGCGCTGGCCACCCAGGGCCGGTTCCTCGACGCGAAGTTCCGCCGCTCCGACCTGGACCTGTAGACCGTCCCGCCAGCAGCCGTACCGGGAGGAGCGCACCGTGGGTGTCGACCTGAGCAAGGGGCACGAGGAGCACCGGCCCGGGCAGACGCCGGTCCCGCCGGCCGCTGTGACGTGGGACGTGGCGCGGGAGGCCGCCGCGCTGCGCGAGGTCGGGCGGGACGCCGCGGAGGTGGCGCGGCAGGCCGCCCGGGAGATCGCGGAGGTGGCCCGGCAGGCCGGGCGGCAGGCGGCGGAGGCGGGCAGGCAGGCCGGCCGCGAGGCGGCGGAGGCGGGCAAGCAGGCCGGGCGGCAGGCGGCGGAGGCCGGCAAGCAGGCCGCGCAGGCGGGTAGGCAGGCCGGGCGCGAGGCGGGCGCCGCCGCGAAGGAGGCCCGCGCCCTGGCGCGGGTCGCCCCGGCGGCCGTGGCCGCACCCGGTGCGCACCCGGCCCGCGGCTGCGCCCGCGGCGCGGGGCTCGACCTGCCCCGGATCGGTCACGTCTCCGGCGCGACGGTCCACGCGGTGCACACCTTCTGGCTCTTCGCGTGGATCGCGCTGTTCGCGATGGGCATCCCGCAGCTGGCGCTGCCGGTGATGTTCCTGTGGATCGCGGCGGGCGCCGTGCAGGGCCGCTACGCCGCGGACCGCCGCCGGGAGCAGCGCCTGGCCGCCCCGCCGGCGCCACCGCCGGCACAGCAGCTGCCGTCCGCGCCGCCGCCCCTCAGCGAGGGGGCGCGCGCCACGCAGGAGTTCAGCCGCGCCGTGCGCACCGCGCTCCAGGCCGCGGCGCACCTGCCCCCCGGGGCGCTGGACCGGGTCCGCGACCTCGACGCGGTGGTGCGGCCCCTCCTGGCGCGCGCCGCGGAGCCGGGCGTGGACCCGCGGGCCGTGCACGACCTGCACGCCCTGGCCGGGGAGTACCTGCCGCAGGCCGTGCACGGCTTCCTGCGGCTGCCCCCCGAGGTGGCGGCCTCGCGCACCGCCTCGACGGGCACCACACCCGCGGAGGACTTCACCGAGCAGCTGCGCCTGCTGCACGAGGGGGCGGTGCGGCTGCGCGCGGCCGTCCACGGCGCCGACGCCGAGCGCCTGGCGACCCAGCGGCGGTT
Organism: Kineococcus anabasis; assembly: GCF_054590795.1. Lineage (NCBI taxonomy): Bacteria > Bacillati > Actinomycetota > Actinomycetes > Kineosporiales > Kineosporiaceae > Kineococcus > Kineococcus anabasis. Next base: position 248,909 of record NZ_BAAIHU010000006.1, on the reverse strand, counting down.
CCTGGAGGCGAAGTTCCGCCGCTCCGACCTGGACCTCTGAGCGCTCCCGCCCCCCGGCGGGACGGGCCCCGGCGGCGGCCGGGCACCGCCGGGGCGCCACGATCGTTGCCCCCTCGACCGGAGGGGCAGCCTGTGGGCGCCGGGCCTGATGCGGTAGGAACGAGGCGCACCACCGCACGGCGCCACGGGCACGGCCCCGCGGGTCCGGGGGACCCGGACCCCGACGACGACGCGACAGGAAATGGAGCAGCACATGGGCGTCAGCCTCAGCAAGGGCGGCAACGTCTCCCTCACGAAGGAGGCCCCCGGCATGACCCGCGTCACCGTGGGTCTCGGCTGGGACGCGAACACCTTCACCGGCTCGGAGTTCGACCTGGACGCGCAGGCCATCATGGTCGGCCCGGACGGCAAGGTGCCCGGCGACGGGTTCTTCGTCTTCTTCAACCAGCTCAAGAGCCCGGAGGGCTCCGTGGAGCACCTCGGCGACAACCTCACCGGTGCCGGTGAGGGCGACGACGAGCAGATCAACGTCGACCTCGCCGCGGTCCCGGCCGAGGTCGACAAGGTCATCTTCACGGTCGCCATCTACGACGCGGACACCCGCCGGCAGTCCTTCGGCCAGGTGCGCAACGCCTTCATCCGGGTGGTGAACACCGACAGCAGCGCCGAGGTGGCGCGCTACGACCTGTCGGAGGACGCCTCCACCGAGACCGCGATGGTGTTCGGCGAGCTCTACCGCGCCGGCGCCGACTGGAAGTTCCGCGCCGTGGGCCAGGGCTACGCCAGCGGCCTGCGCGGCATCGCCCAGGACTTCGGCGTCAACGTCTGACCCACCCCCCGACAGCCGGCAGCCCCGCCCCGGCCTGCGCCCCCCCTCCCGGGGGGCCAGGCTGGGGCGGGGCCACGCCCTGCCCGCCCTGCCCGCCGAGCCCCCGAGCCACGCTCGTCCTCGCCACCAGCCCGGAGCCCACCTGATGCTCAAGACCTACGGATGGTCCTTCGCCGTCCTCATCGCCGGCCTCGTCGGCGCCATCCTGTACGGCGGCCCGACGGCCCTGCTGCTCACGGCGATCCTGGTCGTCCTCGAGGTCAGCCTCTCCTTCGACAACGCCGTGGTGAACGCCACGGTGCTGCGGCGGATGAACGACTTCTGGCAGAAGATCTTCCTCACCGTCGGCGTCCTGATCGCCGTCTTCGGCATGCGCCTGGTCTTCCCGGTGCTCCTCGTGGCCGTCACCGCGAACCTGGGGCCGATCGAGGCCATCCAGCTCGCCATGGAGCAGCGGCCGGAGAGCGACCCGACGTCGTACGCCGCCATCCTCAACGACGCCCACCCGACGATCGCGGCGTTCGGCGGGATGTTCCTGCTGATGCTCTTCCTGGACTTCATCACGTCCGAGCACGAGGAGTACTGGATCGGGCCGGTGGAGCGCCTGCTCTCGCACGCGGGCAAGCTGGAGGGCCTCTCGACCATCATCGCCGGCACGGTGCTCGTGGTGGCGGTGGAGACGTTCGCCCAGAGCCACCGGGACACCGTCCTGTTCGCCGGTCTGCTCGGCATCCTCACCTACCTGCTCGTCAACGGCCTCGGCGAGGTGTTCAACATCGACGTGGAGGACGAGGACGGCGACGACGACAAGACCGGCGCCGGTGCGGACAAGCACCTCGCGGCGCAGGCCCAGCAGACCGAGCGGGCCGGTGCGGCGTCCGCCCCGGCGCGCAGCGGTCCCAGCGAGGCCGCCCGCGTGGGCGGCAAGGCCGCGTTCTTCCTCTTCCTGTACCTCGAGGTGCTCGACGCGTCGTTCTCCTTCGACGGGGTCATCGGGGCGTTCGCCATCACCTACGACCCGATCATCATCGCGATCGGTCTCGGCGTCGGCGCCATGTTCGTCCGCTCGATGACGGTCCACCTGGTCCGCGACGGCACCCTCTCCCGGTACCCGTACCTGGAGAACGGCGCGATGTGGGCCATCGGCGCGCTGGCGGTCATCCTGATCATCAGCATCGAGATCCACATCAGCGAGATCATCACCGGCCTCATCGGTGTGGCGTTCATCGGTGCCGCCCTGGCGTCCTCGATCGTGCGCAACCGGCGCGACCCCGAGCACGCCGTGGTGCACGCCGGCCACCGAGCGGGGAGGGAGGGGCAGTGCCGCTGGAGTACACGCACCGCGGGCCGCACCAGCCCTCCCCGCTCGTGCACACCTTCCTGGGGCGTCCGCGCCCCGCCCGCAGCACCCGGGGCCTGGCCGACCACCTGGCCCCCCGGCCCGCGACACCCCGGCCGGCGCCGCGTGCCGCGCCCACGCCGCCGCCGCCCGCGGTCCCCGGGCCTGCGCCGCTCGTGCTCTCCCGGCCACCGCACCCGGCGCCGGCGCGGCAGCCGGCCGCCGCGGCCCCGCCCGCGAGCGCCCCGCCCCCGGCGGCGGAGGTCGGCGCCCCGCGGGTGAGCGAGAAGGTCACGGTGCTGGACCGGGAGCGGCCGGTCACGACGCTGCGGGCGGCGCAGCGCTCCGGCGGCACCGTCCGCGCCACCCTCACCTGGCGGCCCCAGCTCTCCCGCGCCGGGGTGCGGCTGTCCACGGACGTCCACCTCGGCTGCCTGTGGGAGCTGCGGGACGGGCCCGCCGGGATCGTGCAGGACCTCGGCGGTGCGTTCAGCGCCCCCGGGTTCGGCGCCCGGCAGGTCCTGCGCCTGGGGCCCCGCTCGGAGGAGACGGGGGAGGAGCTGCTGCTGGACCTGCGGCACGTCGACGCGCTGCGCCGCATGGTCCTCTTCGCCACCGGCCGCCGCAGGAGCCCGGACTGGGCCGCCCTCGACGCGGTCCTCACCGTGCGGCTGCCCACTGGCGAGCGGCTGCGCGTCGCGCTGGAGCCGCCGCCCGGGCCCGCGCTGAGCTGCGCCGTGGTGAGCGTCCACAACGTCGGCGGTGACCTGGTCCTGCGCCGGGAGCTGGACTACCTCGACGGCCCGCAGCGCGCCGTGGCCGAGGCCTACGGCTGGGACCTGCCTTTCGGCCCGGACGGCACGTCGGTGCCCACCACGCGCTGAGCGCCCCCGGCGCCGCATCGGCCGAGCGCCCCCGGCGCCGCACCCGCCGAGCGCCCCCGGCGCCGCGGTGCGGGGCACCGGTGGGAGGCTCCGGGAGTTGCCTGACAGTGCACACCCCGGCACCGTGCCGGGACGACGAGAGGACGACGACGTGGCAGTGAACCTCGGCAAGGGCCAGAAGATCTCCCTGGCCAAGTCCGGCAGCGGTGGCGGCGGTCTGACCAGCGTGGCGATGGGGCTGGGCTGGGACGCCGTGGTGAAGAAGGGACTGTTCGGCCGGAAGAAGTCCGCCGACATCGACCTCGACGCCTCGTGCCTGATGTTCGACACCTCCGGTGCCCTCGTGGACCAGGTGTGGTTCTCGCAGCTGCGCAGCAAGGACGGCTCCGTCCTGCACACCGGCGACAACCTCACCGGCGCCGGCGAGGGCGACGACGAGGTCATCACGGTGGACCTCACCACCGTGCCCCCGCAGGTGCAGACCCTCGTGTTCGTCGTGAACAGCTTCACCGGGCAGGACTTCAGCCAGATCGACAACGCGTTCTGCCGGCTGGTGGACTCCACGACGAACACCGAGGTGGCGCGTTACCAGCTGTCCGGCTCGGGCAGCCACAACGCCCAGATCATGGCCAAGCTCACCCGCGAGGGCGGCAGCTGGGCGATGACCGCACTGGGCGGGACCGCCAACGGGCGCACGTTCCGCGACCTGCTGCCGGCGGTCACCCCGCACCTGTGAGCCCTCGCCGCCGGCCCGCCGGCGGCGAGGACGGCGCCGCGGGGCCTGCTCCCGCGGCGCCGCGAGCACGCCGGGCCGGCGCGCCAGGCCGGCCCGGCGCCCCCGGGACCCGCCCCTGTGCCACCCCCGTCGTGCCCGCCCCGGCGCGCCGGGGCCCGCCCCGTCCACCCACGTGGTCCAGCCAGGAGGTCCCGTGCAGCACTTCGCCCACCTCCCGCCGGACGTGCGGGCGCAGCTCTTCCACCGCGACCCGCACCCGGTGACGCACTCCTCCCCGGTGCCGGAGCTGGCGTGGGCCCTCGGCGCCACCCTGTACTGCCCCGCGACCCGGCCCGAGCTGGCCGCCGACCTCGGCCGGCTGGCCGCGCGGGGACTCCTCAGCGCCGTGGCGTGCCTGGAGGACGCGGTGCCCGACGCGCGCCTGGCGGAGGCCGAGACGCGGCTGGTGGAGCAGCTGCGCCGGCACCACCGCGACGTCGCCGACGGCCTGGCCGCGCCCCTGATGCTGTTCGTGCGGGTCCGCACCCCGGAGCAGCTGTGCTCCGTGGTGGAGCGGCTCGGCGAGGACGCCGCGGGGGTGGCCGGGTTCGTGCTGCCGAAGTTCGGCGCGCCGGGGCAGGCGGAGCCGGAGCGCTTCCTCGGCGCCGTCGTGGAGGCCCGCAGCGCGCTGGGGCGGCCGCTGTGGGCCATGCCGGTCGTGGAGACCGCCGACGTCCTGCACCGCGAGACGCGCCTGGAGGCGCTCCTGCGGGTGCGCGAGGTCCTGAGCGCGGCCCGCGACGTGGTGCTGGCCGTCCGCACGGGTGCCACCGACCTGTCCGCCGTGCACGGCCTGCGCCGCCCGCGCGGGGTGACGGTGTGGGACGTGCGCGTCGTCGCGGACGTCCTCGGTGACGTCGTCAACGTCCTGGGCCGCCTCGACGGGACGGGGTTCTGCGTGACGGGGCCCGTCTGGGAGCACTTCACCTCCGGCGAGCGGCTCTTCCGCACCGGGCTGCGGGCCACCCCCTTCGAGCAGGTCGACGTGCGGGACCTGCGCCCGCGGATGCTGCGCGACGACCTCGACGGCCTGCTGCGGGAGGTGGAGCTGGACCGGGTGAACGGCCTGGTCGGCAAGACGGTGATCCACCCCGGCCACGTGCCGGTCGTGCACGCCATGTCGGTGGTGCCGCACGAGGAGTTCTGCGACGCGGTGGACGTCGTCGGCGCGGGGGACGGCGTGATGGCCAGCGCGTACGGCAACAAGATGAACGAGGCGAAGCCGCACCGGGCGTGGGCCGAGCGGGTGCTGGCGCGCGCGACGACGTTCGGGGTGGCCGCGGAGGGGGTGTCGGTGATCGACGTCGTCGCGGCGCAGGTGGAGGCCGCGGACCGGCTGGACCGCCTGGCGTTCCCCGCCCGGCAGCGCGCCGCCGGGACCTCGCCCGCCCCCGCCGCACCGGCGGGCGCCGTGCCGGAGGCCGTCGTGCCCGATGCCGGGGGGCCGCGGTGAGCGCGGGGACGGCGGCGCGGGCCACCGCGGCGGCCCCGGTGCCCGCCGGGTGGTCCGGCCGCTGGGTGGCCGGGCGGCTCGGGATCACCCTGCGCACCACCGCCTCCGTCGACGGCCTGCACCTAGCGGACCTCGCCGGGCTCGCGGTGCGGCGCAACCCCCGGCGGGCGCACCTGCTGGTCTCCACGGTCCTCGGCAAGCACGTGCCCACCGACCCGCGGCTCGTGCGGGCCGCGGGGCTGCGCCTGGGGGAGGTCGTGGCGGCGGCGCTGCGCGGGGGACCGGTGCCCGCCGGTGCGGGCGCGCCGGTGTGGCGGGCCGCGCTGGCCGGTGACGGGAGCGCCGCCGCGCTGCTGGAGCGGGACGTGAGCGGGCGCCTGGCCGCGCTCCCGGCGCCGCCGCTGGTGCTGGGCTACGCCGAGACGGCGACCGGCCTCGGCCAGTGCGTCGCGGAGGCGCTCGGCGCGCCGCACCTGCACTCCACCCGCCGCGCGGTCGCGGCGCCGCCGTACGCGGGGTTCACCGAGGACCACTCCCACGCCAGCGACCACCGGCTGCTGCCCACGGACCCGGAGGTGCTGGCCGCGCTCGCCGCGCCCGGGGTGCCGCTGGTCCTCGTGGACGACGAGCTCTCCACCGGCCGGACGGTCGCCAACACGGTGCGGGCGCTGCACGCCGCCACGCCCCGCGAGCGCTACGTCGTGGCGAGCCTGCTCGACCTGCGCCCCGAGGACGACCGGGCGGTGCTGGCCTCGCTCGCGGCCGAGCTCGGCTGCCGGGTCGACGTGGTCTCCCTCGCCGCGGGGACGGTGGAGCTGCCCGCCGGGGTGCTGGCCGCGGGCGAGGCGCTGGTGGCCGCCACCCCCGGGGAGCCGGTGCCCGCCCCGGCTGACGCGGCGGAGCTCGCCCGTCTCGTGCCCGTCGACGTCGGCTGGCCGGCGGGCCTGCCGGTGGGCGGCCGGCACGGCGCCCCCGCGGCCGTCCACGCCCGGCTGGAGGCGGCGCTGGAGGTGGCGGGCGCCCGCCTGGTGGCGGCGGTGCGCGGGGCGCTGGCGGAGGTCGGGACCGCCGGTGCCGGGGCGGCCGGTGCCGGGCGCGTCCTGGTGCTGGGCACCGAGGAGCTGCTGCACGTGCCGGCGCGCCTGGCGGCTGTGCTGGCCGGTGCCCTCGACGGGGCGCGCGTGCGCTCCTCCAGCACGACGCGCTCGCCGGTGCTGGCGGTGGACGACGCGGGCTACGCGCTGCGCTCCACCGTGCGCTTCGACAGCACCGACCCCGCCGTCGACGGGCCCGGCGCGCGCTACGCCCACAACGTGGCGGGCACCGGGCCGTGGGACGTGACGGTCCTGGTCGTCGACGACGCCAGCGAGCCGCAGGCCCTGCGCGCGCCGGGGGGGCCGCTGCTCGCCCTGCTGCCCACCACGGGCAGGCTGCTCCTCGTGACGCTGCCCGCCGACAGCCCCGGCGCCCCCTCCGAGGTGCCCGCACCCCCCGCGCGCGGCTCCGTGCCGCCCCCGCGCCCGCAGCCGCCGGCCCAGCCGCCGGCCGACCCGCTGCCCGAGCCGCTGGCCGGCCCCGCGTTCGGCTCCTACGCCCCGCAGGACGTGCGCTGGCTCCTCACCGACCTCTCCGGCGTGCGCCTGGAGGCGCCGGCGGAGGAGCGGGAGGAGGCCATCCAGTCCGGCGGCGCCCACTACGCCGAGTCCCTGCCGGTGGAGTACCAGCCCAGCGCGGAGTACACCCACCTCTTCGACGCGGCGCTGGAGCGCAGCGCGCGGCGGGTCGCCCTCGGCGTCGGGGTCGTCGCGGAACTGCTGCGGCGCGAGCGCGGCGAGCACCTCGTGCTGGCCTCCCTGGCGCGCGCGGGTACCCCCGTGGGCGTGCTGCTGCGGCGCTGGGCGCAGCGCCGCTGGGAGCTGGACTGGCCGCACCTGGCGGTGTCCATCGTGCGCGGGCGGGGCATCGACACCGTGGCGCTGCGCTGGCTGGCCGCGCACCACGACCCCGCCGCGGTGGTGTTCGTGGACGGCTGGACCGGCAAGGGCGCCATCGTCCGGGAGCTGTCGGCGGCCCTAGACCGGCACGCCTCCGCCTGGGGGCAGCGCTTCAGCGACGACCTGGCCGTCCTGGCGGACCCCGGGCAGTGCGTGCGCACCTTCGGCAGCCGCGAGGACTACCTCGTGCCGTCGGCGTGCCTGAACAGCACCGTCTCGGGGCTGGTCTCGCGCACCGTCCTCAACGATCGGCTGCTGCGGCCAGGGCAGTTCCACGGCGCGAAGTCCTACGCGGAGCTCGCGGCGGCCGACGTCTCCAGCAGGTTCCTCGACGCGGTCTGCGCGCGGTTCGGGGAGGTCGCGCCCCTCGTCGCCGCGGAGGCGGACGCGGTGGCCGCGGGGGAGCGCGAGGCCACCTTCGCGGGCTGGCGTGCGGTGGAGGAGGTGTCCGCGGCGTACGGCATCGGGGACGTGAACCTCGTCAAGCCCGGGGTGGGGGAGACCACGCGGGTCCTGCTGCGCCGGGTGCCGTGGCGGGTCCTGGTGCGCCCGGCGGAGGAGCTGGCCGACCCCGGCGCCCTGGAGCACGTGCGGCTGCTGGCGGACCAGCGCGGCGTGCCGGTGGAGGAGGTGCCGGGGCTGGCGTACTCGGCGGTCGGGCTCATCCACCCGCGTTTCACCCGCGGCGCCACCGGCGCGGACGGCAGGGCGGTGTGAGCGCCCTGCTGGCGGCCAGCGACCTCGACCAGACGCTCGTCTTCTCCGCCCGCTCCGCCCGCGCGGACGTGGCAGGCCTGGTGTGCGTGGAGACCTACCAGGGGCGGGAGATCTCCTGGGTCACCCCCCGCGCGCACGCGCTGCTGGAGGCGCTGGCGGGCACGGGACTGCTCGTGCCGGTCACCACGCGCACGCCGGCGCAGTACGCGCGCATCCACCTGCCCGGCCCGCCGCCGCGGTTCGCGGTGTGCGCCAACGGCGGCGTGCTGCTCGTGGACGGCCTGCCCGACGAGGAGTGGGCGCAGGGGGTGCGCGCGCACGTCGCCGCGTGCGCGCCGCTGGAGGACGTCTCGGCGGCGCTGGCCGACCTCGCCGCGGAGCTGCTCGCCGCGGCGCCCGGCTCGGAGCCGGCCGGGCTGCACACGGTGCCGGGGTTGTTCGCGTACGCGGTGCTGCGGCCCGGGCAGCGCGAGGCCCTCGCCGCGGAGCGCCTGGAGGAGCTGGGGTTCCTGCTCGCGGGCTGGCGGTACGGGCTGTCCCTGCAGGGCCGCAAGCTGTACGCGGTGCCGCGGGGGCTGACGAAGTCGGCGGCGGCGGCGGAGGTGGTGCGCCGCACGGGCGCCGCGGGGTTCCTCGCCGCCGGGGACTCCCTGCTCGACGCGGACCTGCTGCTGGCGGCGCGGGAGGGCAGGCGCCCGGCGCACGGGGAGCTGCTCGCCGCCGGCTGGCACAGCCCCGCGGTGCCGGTGACGGCCGCCTCCGGGGCCGCTGCGGGCGAGGAGATCGCGGAGTGGTTCCTCGCGCGGGTGGGCGCGGGGGAGGCGGTGGGCGCCGGGCGCTGATCCGGCGCCGCGCTTCAGCGGCGCCGCTCGGCGCTCGTCCGCTCCTCACCAGCCGTCCCACCGCCCGGCGCCGCCTCCGGCGCGACCCCCGCCGCCTCGAGGGCCGCGTCGATCGCGGCGCGCTGGGTGCTGGGGGAGTAGGTCTCCGGGTCCGCGGCGGCGAGGGCGTTCAGGCCCTCGACGAGGGCGACGAGCCCGGCGGCCGCCTGCCGGGAGGCGGTGGCACCGGTGTCCGGGCGGCAGGCGCCGAGCAGGCGGGTGACGCGGTCGAGGAAGCGGCGACTGTTGCGGACGTGCCGCTCGGCGAGGTCGGGGTCGGCGAGGGCGGCGGCGAGGAAGCCCACCCAGACGCGCGCCTCCTCCCGCTCCGCCTCGTCCAGGCTGGCCGCCTGGTGCAGCAGCGAGCGCAGCACCTGCGCGGGCGGTGCGCCCGCGGCCTCCAGGGCGTCGGCGCGGGCCGCGGTGCGCTCGTGGAGCAGGTCGCGGGCGTGCAGGAGGAGGGCGCGCTTGTCGCCGAAGGCGTGCAGGACCAGACCGGTGGTGCACCCGGCGCGCGCGGCGACGGCCCGCAGTGTGAGGCCCTGCAGCCCCTCACCCGCGAGCACGTCCCACACCGCCGCCGACAGCCGCTCCTGCTGGCCGGCCACGTCACGCCGTCGTGCCACCGCTCCTCCGTGCCGGGGGAGGTCCCCCTGTCCGCACCGACTTACCGTAACAACTGTTACGGTAACGCTTGTCACGTCCCGCAGAGGAGGATCCCATGACCACGACCACCCCCGCCGGCACCACCCGCGCACCGGCCGTGCGCGTCATCGCCGAGGACTGGAACGCCCCCGACGGCGCCCGGCTGCGCGCCGCCCAGCGCGCAGAGCTCGACGCCCGATACGGGTGCGAGGACCACGAGCCCGGTGCCGCGCCCTCCGCCACGGACGTCTGCGTCTTCCTCGTCGCCCGCGACGGGGCGGGCCGGGCTCTCGGCTGCGGGGCGCTGCGCCTGCTGTCCGCCTCCAGTGCCGAGATCAAACGCATGTACGTCGAGCCCGCGGCCCGCGGTACCGGCGTGGCCGTCGCGCTCCTGCGCGGGCTGGAGGAGCGCGCCCGCAGCCTCGGCGTGACGACGATGCTGCTGGAGACCGGGAGCGAGCAGCCCGAGGCCGCGCGCTTCTACGAGCGCGAGGGGTACACCCGGGTGGAGAACTTCGGCCCCTACGCCGGTGCGCCGCTGTCGCTCTGCTACGGCCGCGGGCTCTGAGGCCCCCCGTCGCGCGCCGCGCGGCGGCACTGCTTGTCGGCGTACATCGCGGTGTCGGCCCGGTGCACGACCTCCCTGACCGGCTCGCCGGGCCGCCACTGCGCCACCCCCCGGGAGAACCCCACCCCCGGCACCGCCGCGGTCATCCGCGCCAGCACCTCCTCGGCCACCGCGGAGTCGGTGTCCACCAGCAGCAGGCCGAACTCGTCACCGCCCACCCGCGCCAGCACGTCGTGCCGGCGCAGCGTCGAGGACCACTCCCGCGCGGCCTCCCGCAGCAGCCGGTCGCCCTCCGCGTGCCCGAGCGTGTCGTTCGTCTGCTTCAGGCCGTCGATGTCCAGCACCGCGACGCTCAGCGGCTGCCCCGTCCGCTGCGCGTGCGTGCTCGCCCGCTCCAGGTGCTCCTCCCACGAGCGCCGGTTCGGCAGCCCGGTGAGCGGGTCGAGCAGGGCCTCGCGCTGCAGCTTCGCCACGAGGTCCGACCGCTCCAGCGCCGCTGCGGCGTGCCCGGCCAGCAGGGGCAGCAGCCGCCGGGCGCGCGGCGGCGGGGCCGGCTTGGGACCGGCCCAGCACACCGTCAGGACCCCCAGGACGTCCGGCTCGCGGTCCACCGGTTCCACCAGCACCGCCCGCGCCCCGAGCGCGTCCGCGAGGCGGGCCGTGCCCGCCGGGCCCGTCGCCAGGTCACCCGCCCACTGCTGCCGGCGCGTCAGGAACGCCCGCACGCACGGCGAGGCGGCGTCCGCCAGGTCCACCTCCACCGGCCCGGCGCTGCCCGGCAGCCCCGCCCGCTCCGCCGAGGCGCTCTCCCGCAGCGCGCCGCCGCGCGGCTCCAGCAGGTACGCCCGGTCCGCCCCCGAGAGGGTCAGCGACGCCCGGCACAGCAGCTCGCGGGCCTGCGCCGGGTCGCCGGTGTGGACGAGGGAGCGGGTCAGCTCGCCGAGGTGGGCGGTCTCCTCTTCCCACGCCTGCAGCACCTGCCCGACGACCTCCGTCTCGTCGACGGTGCTGCTCATCACCAGCTCCGCCGTCACCGGCTGGATGGAGATCCGCACGTGCCGGCGGTTCTGCGCGTCGTACTGGATCGACTGCCTGCGCGTGATGGGCCGCTGCGAGCGGGCGCAGCGCTCCAGCCGGCCGCGCAGCCCGTTGCCCGCCAGGCCCAGGATGTCCGTGGGCCGCTGCCCGGCGCGCAGGTGGATGTCCCCGTAGGGCAGCGCGGCCGCCGCGGCGTTGTAGCCGACGAGCACGAAGTCGTCACCGCTGCGCGCCCACAGGTACGCCGGGTCCGCGAGGTGCTCGAACAGCGCCGCGAACCCCGCGTCGACCTCGGTGAGCAGCACTCCCGCGAGTGCCCTCCCGGGATCGGCGGGCAGGTCCTGCGGTGCGCTCGTCATCCGGCCGGTTCTCCCTCGGGCGTGGCGGAGCTAGCAGCCAGCTCCTCGACCCGCGGTCAGGGTAGACGCCCGCACCCGCGCGCGCAGGACGATCGCCGCGGCGCGCCGGACGCGGTGCCTCAGTAGACGTCCCGCGCGTAGCGGCGCTCCTTGGCGAGCTGCTTCAGCCACGCCGCCGCCCCCGCCTCGTCCAGACCGCCGTGGGTGACGGCGACCTCCCGCAGCGCCGCGTCCACGTCCTTGGCCATCCGCGCCGCGTCGCCGCAGACGTACAGGTGCGCCCCGTCCCGCAGCCACGACCACAGCTGCCGGCCGTGCTCGCGCATCCGGTCCTGCACGTACACCTTGGCGCGCTGGTCGCGGGAGAACGCCGTGTCCAGCCGGGTCAGGGTGCCGTCCCGGAACAGCTCGTCCAGCTCGTCGCGGTAGGTGAAGTCGTGCGCGCGGCGGTGCTCGCCGAAGAACAGCCAGTTGCGGCCCAGGTGCCCGCGGGCCCGCCGGTCCTGGAGGAAACCCAGGAAGGGAGCGATCCCCGTGCCCGGTCCCACCATCACCGCCGGGGTGGCCGGGTCGGCGGGCGGGCGGAAGGTGGCGTTGCGCTGCACGAAGACCCGGACCGGGCTGCCGGCCGGGGCGTCGGCGAGGAAGGCGGAGGAGACGCCCGTGCGGGGCCTGCCCAGCGGGGACTCGTACCGCAGCACCGAGACGGTCAGCGCCACCCGCCGCGGGTCCACCAGCGGGCTGGAGGAGATGGAGTACTGCCGCGGCTGCAGGCGCTTGAGGACCCCGGCGAGCTCCTTCGCGCTCGCCGGGACGGGGTGCTCGGCGAGGACGTCCACGACCTGCCGGCCCCACGCCCACTTCTCCAGCTCCCCGCGGTTGTCGGGGCGCAGCAGCCACTTCAGCTCCCGCCGCGCGGTCCGCTCGGTGACGAACCGCAGCAGCTCGGGGGTGATGCGGGCGATGTCCAGGTGGTGCTCCAGCGCCTCGCGCAGCGGCACGCCGTCCGCGCCGGCGACGTCGACGACCTCCTCCGGGTCCAGCCCCGTCACGTCCAGGAACTCCGCCACGAGCCCGGCGGCGTTCACCGGCAGCACCCCCAGGGCGTCGCCGGCCTCGTAGTCCAGGGGCACCTCGCTGTCGCCGGTGTCCAGGACGAACCGGCGCACCTCCTTCGTCGCCCCCGGCAGGCTCAGCAGCCGGTTGCCGACGAGGCGCGCCGTGCCGGTGGCTGAGCGGCCGGTGCGGGCCGCGGGGCGTGCGGCCGGGGCGCCCGCCGCGGTGGGCGTGGCGGTGGTGGTGGGCGCGGTGGTGGTGGGCGCGGTGGTGGTGGGCGCGGTGGTGGTGGGCGCGGTGGTGGTGGGCGCGGTGGCGGCGGGGACCTCCCGCTCGGCGGGGGCGGGCGGGGCGGCGGGCAGCGGCACCGGGGGTTCGGCGCCCGGGGCGGGCGGCGCGGCGGGGGAGCTGCCGGGAGCGGCCCCGGTGGCCGCGTCGTCCGCCAGTGCCGCGAGCACCCGGTCCAGCCAGGTCCCGGCGGCCGAGCCGTCGTCCTCCGGGCCGCAGTCGGCACGCCCGGCGAGGCGGGTGGCGCCCAGCGCGGCCAGCCGCTCGTCCAGGCGGCGGCCGTGCCCGCAGAAGTCGTCGTAGCTCGGGTCGCCGAAGGCGAGCACGGCGAACCGGCAGCCGTCCAGGCGCGGTGCGTCGGCCGCCACGAGCGCCTGCCAGAAGTCCGCGCCGTTGTCCGGGGCGTCCCCGTCGCCGAAGGTGCTGGTCACCAGCAGCAGGTCCACCGGGCGCGGCAGGGCCCCCGGCTCCCGCTCGTCCATCCCGGCGAGCTGCGGTTGCAGGCCCGCCTCCGACAGGCGGGCCGCCGCGGTCTGCGCGAACTCCTCCGCCGTGCCCGTCTGCGAGGCCCACAGCACCAGCAGCGGGCGCGCCGGGGCCGTCGCCGTCACGGCCGGCAGCGGCGCGCTCCCCGGGCCGGGGGCCGCCGGGGCAGTCGAGCCGGGACGGGCGAACACCCCGGCGAGGAAACCCTCTACCCACAGCGCGTTCTCCGGGGTCAGCGGGGAACCCGCGGGCAGGGCGGGAACCGTCCGGGCCTGCGCCGGTGCGGCCTGCGGCGCGGCCTGCAGCCCGGCGACGAGCCCGGCCAGCCAGCGCCGCTCCGCCTCGCTGAACTCCGGCGGGCGCACGTCCGCGAGGCCCAGCGCCGAACCCAGCGCCGGCACCTGAACCTGGACCGGCGCCTGGACCGGCTCGGGTGCGGTGCCCGCCGCCGCGTCCACTCCCGACCGGGGCGCCGGGACCTGCACGCCCGGCTGCGCACCCTGCACCGCCCCGGGCACGGGCGCCGTGGTCGGGCCGGCCACCTTCGCCAGCGCCACCGCGCACACCTTCAGCTCCGGCTGGAACGACAGCGGGTCCACCGCGTCGCTGGTGACGGCGTTGACGGCGAGGTCCTCGCCGAAGAGGTCGCCCCAGTGGAACGGGGCGAAGCAGTTGCCGGCCATCACCCGGTCGGTCACCACCGCCGGCAGGACCGCCCGGCCCCGGCGGGAGAGCACCTCCACGCGGTCCCCGTCCACCACGCCGAGCCCGGCGGCGTCCGCGGGGTTCACCTCCAGGAACGGCCCCGGGTTGAGCTTGTTGAGCTTGGCGACCTTGCCCGTCTTCGTGAGCGTGTGCCACTGGTGCTGCACCCGGCCGGTGTTCAGCACGAACGGGTGCTCCTCGTCCGGCATCTCCGCCGGCGGCACGTGCGGGCGGGCGAAGAACACCGCCCGGCCGCTGGGCGTGGCGAACACCAGCTCCGGGCGGGTGCCGTCCCCGAGCTCCAGCACCCGCTGGCTGACCCCGTCGTTGCGGTAGCGCACCGGGTTGCGCTCCGGCCCGCCCGGCGCGGCGGGCCACTGCACCGGGCCGGTGCGCAGCCGCTCGTACGTCACGCCCCGCAGGTCGTAGCCCGTCTGCGGGTTCCAGGTGCGCCGGATCTCCTCGAACACCTCCTCCGAGGAGGCGTAGGCGAACCCCTCGGTGAAGCCCATCGCGCGGGCCACCCGGCAGATCAGCAGCCAGTCCGGCAGCGCCTCCCCGGGCGGGTCCACCGCGGCCCGGGCCAGGGTGATGTTCCGCTCGCTGTTCACCATCACCGCGTCCGCCTCGGACCACATCGCGGCGGGCAGCACCACGTCCGCGTAGGCGTTCGTCTCCGTGGCGGCGAAGGCGTCCTGTGTGACGACGAACTCCGCCGCCTCCAGCCCGGCCACGACGGTCCCCCGGTTGCCGACGGAGGCCACCGGGTTCGTGCAGATCACCCAGCACGCCCTGATCCGCCCCGCGGCCATCTGCTCGAACATGTCCACGGTGCCGCGCCCGAAGCCCTCGCCGCGCACGGTCCCGCGCGGCACGTCCCACAGGTCCTCCACGAACTCCCGGTCCGCGGGGGACAGGGCCGTGCGCTGGCCGGGCAGACCGGGGCCCATGTAGCCCATCTCCCGCCCGCCCATCGCGTTGGGCTGGCCGGTGAGGGAGAACGGTCCGCTGCCCGGGCGGCAGATCGCGCCCGTGGCCAGGTGCAGGTTCACCAGCGCGTTGGTGCTCCACGTGCCGTGGGTGCTCTGGTTGAGGCCCATCGTCCAGCAGCTCATCCAGTTCGCGGCGCCGCCGATGAGGCGGGCGGCCTCCCGGACGTCCGCCTCGGGGATGCCCGTGGTGCGGGAGACCGCGTCCGGGGTGTAGTCCGCCAGGAACTGCGGCATCGCCTCCCAGCCCTCGGTGTACCGGGCGATGAACTCCTCGTCGACGCGGCCCTCGGCGAGCAGCAGGTGCAGCAGCCCGTTGAGCAGCGCCAGGTCGGTGCCCGGGGTGATCTGCAGGAAGAGGTCCGCCTTGTCCGCGGTGGCGGTGCGGCGCGGGTCCACCACGACCAGCTTCGCCCCGGCGCGGACGCGCTCCATCATCCGCAGGAACAGGATGGGGTGGCAGTCGGCCATGTTGGAGCCGATGACGAGGAACACGTCGGCGGTGTCGAAGTCCTCGTAGGAGCCGGGCGGGCCGTCCGCGCCGAGGGAGAGCTTGTAGCCGGTCCCGGCGCTGGCCATGCACAGCCGGGAGTTGGACTCGATCTGGTGGGTCCGCACGAAGCCCTTGGCGAGCTTGTTCGCCAGGTACTGCGCCTCGGTGCTCATCTGCCCGGACACGTACAGCGCCACCGCGTCGGGGCCGTGCTCGTCGAGGACCTGCCGCAGCCGGCGCCCGGTCAGCTCCACCGCCTCGTCGACGGGGGTGCGGACGGGCTCGGCGCCACGGGTGGGGCGCACCAGGGCGGTGTCGAGGCGGCCGGGGGCGGTGAGCATCTCCACGCTCGTGGCGCCCTTGGTGCACAGCCGGCCCGCGTTCGCCGGGTGCTCCCGGTCGCCCACCACCTTCAGGGGGATGCGCCGGCCGGAGGGCTGCACGGCCACGTCGAGGACCATGCCGCAGCCCACCCCGCAGTAGGAGCACACCGTCCGCACGCGCTCGGGCGCGCCGTCCGGTGGGTGCGTCGCTCCTGCGGTCACGTCCCCGCCCTCCCTCGCGCCTGTGGTGGCGGGGGCGGGCACACGTCCCGCCCCCGTCCGCCACGGTAGGAAGGGGCCGTTGCGGGGACGTGTCGGCGCGTGCCCGCGGGCGTTACGCGGGCCTCTCGCGTGTTACGGCGGTGCGTGAGGTGGGCCGCGGGGGCGGGCCTCAGGACTCGAAGGACTGCTCCGGCGCGGGGAACGCGCCGTCGCGGACCTCGGCGGCGTAGGCGCGGGCGGCGTCGGCGAGGGTGCCGCGCAGGTCGGCGTACCGCTTGACGAACCTCGGCGCCCGCCCGCCGCGCAGGCCGGCCATGTCCTGCCACACGAGGACCTGCGCGTCGCAGTCCGGGCCCGCGCCGATGCCGACGGTGGGGATGCGCAGCTGCTTCGTGATCCGGCCGGCCACGTCGGCGGGGACCATCTCCAGCACCACGGCGAACGCCCCGGCCTCCTCCACGGCGAGGGCGTCGGCGACGACGTCCTCCCCGGCGGCGCCGCGGCCCTGCACCCGGTAGCCGCCCAGGGCGTGCTCGCTCTGCGGGGTGAAGCCGATGTGCGCCATCACCGGGATGCCGGCGTCCACGAGGGCGCGGATGCGGGAGGCGGAGCGGCGCCCGCCCTCCAGCTTGACCGCGTGCGCGGGGCCCTCCTTCATCATCCGCACGCCCGAGCGCACCGCGTCGGCGTCGGAGACCTCGTAGGAGCCGAACGGCAGGTCCGCCACGACCAGGGCGTGCGGTGCGCCGCGCACCACCGAGCGCACCATCGTGACCATCTCGTCCACCGTCACCGGCAGCGTCGTCTCGTGGCCCAGGACGTTGTTGCCGGCGGAGTCCCCGACGAGCAGGACGGGGATGCCGGCCTCGTCGAAGACCTCCGCGCTGAGCTGGTCGTAGGCGGTGAGCATCGCCCACCGCTGCCCGCTCTCCTTCCAGTTGCGCAGGTGGTGCAGCCGGGTGCGCCGGCGCCCCGGTGCGGGGGCGGCCGGGCCGGTGCCGTAGGGGGCCTGCTCGCTCACGAGGGTGCTCCGTCCGTGCCGGTGGGGGTGTCCGCGCCGGCGGCGGTGCCGAGGCCGGCGTCCTCGGGGATCGCCGGGGGCGCCAGGGCCTCCGGTGCCGCGGGCTCGCGCCAGCGGCTGGTGACGGGCAGGCGCCGGTCCCGCCCGAACGCCTTGAGGGAGATCTTCGTGCCGGGGGCGAACTGCCGGCGCTTCCACTCCGCGCGGTCCACGAGGGTCACGACCTTGTCGACGACCTCGGCGGGGAAACCCTGCGCGACGAGGTCCGAGCGGCCCCGGTCGCCCTCGACGTAGTCGTCGAGGATGTCGTCGAGGACCGCGTAGTCGGGCAGGGAGTCCTGGTCCACCTGGCCCGGCCGCAGCTCCGCCGACGGGGGCTTGGTGATGCTGTTCTCCGGGATCGGTGGCCGCTGCCCGCGCGCGGCGGCGTCGGCGTTGCGCCAGCGGGACAGCTCCCACACCAGCGTCTTGGGCACGTCCTTCAGGGGGGCGAACCCGCCCACGGAGTCCCCGTAGAGCGTGGAGTACCCCACCGCCAGCTCGCTCTTGTTGCTGGTGGCCAGCGTCAGGTGGCCCTCCTGGTTGGAGATGCCCATCAGGGTCGTGCCGCGGACGCGGGCCTGGAGGTTCTCCTCCGCCACGCCCGTCAGCTCCACGTTCGCCAGGTACGCCTCGACCATCGGCGCGATCGCCACCGTGCGGTAGCGCAGCCCCGTGCGCTCCGCGAGGTCCGCCGCGTCGCCGCGGGAGTGCTCCGAGGAGTACACGCTGGGCATCGAGACGCCCACGACGTTCTCCGGGCCCAGGGCGTCCACCGCCAGCGCCGCCACGAGCGCGGAGTCGATCCCGCCGGACAGGCCCAGCACCACGGAGCGGAAACCGTTCTTGCGCACGTAGTCCCGCAGCCCCGTCACCAGCGCCGCGTAGACGTCCGCCACGTCCGGCAGCGGCTCGTGCCGCGCCGCGGGCACCGGCTCGTACGGGGCGGTGGGTTCCTCCGAGACGACGACGCGCCGCACGTGCGGGTGCTCCCGGGGCCCCGGCGCCGCGGCGGGCAGGTCCAGGTCCACGAGCAGCAGGTCCTCGCGGAACTGCGGCCCCCGGGCCAGCAGCTCCCCGTCCGGGGAGACCACGAGGGAGTCCCCGTCGAAGACCAGCTCGTCCTGGCCGCCGACGAGGTTCACGTAGGCGAGGGTGGCCTGCGCCTGCGCGGCGCGGCGCGTGACCAGCTCCAGGCGCACGTCGTCCTTGTCGCGCTCGTAGGGGGAGCCGTTGAGGACCGCCAGCAGGCCCGCGCCGGCCTCGCGGGTCAGCGACACCGGCCCGCCCTCCTGCCACAGGTCCTCGCAGATCGCCAGGGCCACGTCCACCCCGCGCACCCGCACCACGACGAGCTCGTCGCCGGGCACGAAGATGCGCGCCTCGTCGAAGACGCCGTAGTTGGGCAGGTGGTGCTTGGCGTAGCGGGCGACGACCCCGCCGCGGTGCAGCACCGCGGCGCAGTTCTGCGGCAGCCCGCGCGGGCGCCCGCCGAGCACGCCGGGGCGGGTGTCCACCTCCGCGCGGTCCAGGTAGCCCACGACGACGGGCAGCTCCCCGTGCCCGGCGGCGGCCAGGTCCGCGGCCAGGCGCCGCAGCCCGGCGCGGGAGGCCTCCACGAAGGAGGAGCGCAGCGCGAGGTCCTCCACCGGGTAGCCGGTGAGCACCATCTCGGGGAACACCGCCAGGTGCGCGCCCGCCGAGGCGGCGCGGCCCGTCCACTCCACGACCGCGGCGGCGTTGCCCCCGAGGTCCCCGACGCACGCGTCGATCTGGGCCAGGGCGACCCGCAGCTGAGGCATGGCGCCAGCGTAGGGCGTCACCCGGCCGCCCCGGTCGGGCGATGCGGGCCACGGCGCCCTCCCCGCTCGCACCCCTGCCCCCGCGGGGCGCCGGACGGCCCCCGGCGGGCCTCGCGGGCGGGCCCGACACGGCCCACGAGGAGCCGGTCGTGCCTCCCCGCGCGCTCGTGGTGGAGGATGCAGCCCAAGCAGGCGCCCGGGGGAGCACCCCGGGAGCGCGGACGGCGACGGGAAGGGTGTCATGGACCGCCAGCAGGAGTTCGTGCTGCGCACCATCGAGGAGCGCGACATCCGCTTCGTGCGGCTGTGGTTCACCGACGTGATCGGCACGCTGAAGTCGGTGGCCATCGCCCCCGCCGAGCTCGAGGGCGCCTTCGGGGAGGGCATCGGCTTCGACGGCTCGGCCATCGAGGGCCTCTCGCGGGTGTCGGAGTCCGACATGCTGCTGCAGCCGGACCCCTCCACCTTCCAGGTGCTGCCCTGGCGCACCGACGGCCAGCACCCCGGCACCGCGCGCATCTTCTGCGACGTGCACACCCCCGACGGTGAGCCGGCGATGTCGGACCCCCGCAACGTCCTCAAGCGCGCCCTCGACCGGGCCGCCGGTCTCGGCTACACCTTCTACACGCACCCCGAGATCGAGTTCTACCTCTTCAAGGGGCCCCTGCAGCGCGGGGCCGTGCCCGAGCCCGTCGACTACGTCGGGTACTTCGACAACTTCCCCGGCGGCACCACGCACGACTTCCGGCGCACCGCCATCACCGTGCTGGAGAGCATGGGGATCTCGGTGGAGTTCAGCCACCACGAGGGCGGGCCGGGGCAGAACGAGATCGACCTGCGCTACGCCGACGCGCTCACCACCGCCGACAACATCATGACCTTCCGCACCGTGCTGAAGGAGGTCGCCGGCGAGATGGGGCTCTACGCGAGCTTCATGCCCAAGCCGCTGGAGGGCCAGCCCGGCTCCGGCATGCACACCCACCTGTCCCTCTTCGAGGGCGACACCAACGCCTTCTACGAGGCCGGGTCGGAGTACCAGCTCTCCCGCGTGGGCCGGCAGTTCATCGCCGGCGTCCTGCGGCACGCCGGCGAGATCACCGCCGTGACCAACCAGTTCGTCAACTCCTACAAGCGGCTGTGGACCGGCGGGGAGGCCCCCTCCTACATCTGCTGGGGGCACAACAACCGCTCCGCGCTCGTGCGTGTGCCGATGTACAAGCCGAACAAGGCGCAGTCCGTGCGCGTGGAGTACCGCGCCCTGGACGCCGCCGCCAACCCGTACCTGGCGTTCGCGGTGCTGCTGTCGGCGGGCCTGAAGGGCATCGAGGAGGGCTACGAGCTGCCCGAGGGCGCCGAGGACGACGTGTGGTCCCTCACCTCCGGCGAGCGGCGCGCCATGGGCATCCACCCGCTGCCCTCCAGCCTGGAGCACGCCATCGCGATCATGGAGGACTCCGAGCTGGTCGCCCAGACCCTCGGGGAGGGCGTCTTCGACTACTTCCTGCGCAACAAGCGCCAGGAGTGGTCCGACTACCGCGCCCAGGTCACCCCGTTCGAGCTGCAGCGGTTCCTGCCGCTGCTGTAGGACGCACCCGTGTCCGTCCCCCCGCGCCAGCCCGCGCCCGCCACCCGCCGCAGCAGCACCACCGCGCTGCTCGCCCGCTCGGGGTTCACCGACGCCGAGCGGGCGCTGCGCATGCTGGAGGACCCCGCCCTGCAGTCGGTCCTCGGCGTGCACGGGCCCGGCGGGGACGCGGGGGGCGACCCCGTCGCGGCCGACCTCGTGCGCGCCCTCGGGCTCACCGCCGACCCCGACTCCGGCCTGCTCGGCCTGGCCCGCTGGTGCGCCGCGCTGAGCGGCGACGCACCCGGGGCGGCCGCCGCGCGCGAGGTCCTGCGCGGCGCGGCCGGCGGCGGCACCCGCGCGCGGCTGCTCGCCGTCCTCGGCGGCTCCACCGCCCTCGCCGACCACCTCGTGCGCCACCCCGCGCACTGGCAGGTCCTGACCGACCCCACCGCACCCGGCGCCGCGGCCCTGCGCGCGGAGCTGCTCACCGCCGTCGGCGCCGACCCCGGCGAGCAGGCCCCCGTCGCCGGCCGCGCCCCCACCGAGGCCTCCCTGCCCCCCGTCGACGCCCTGCGGGTGGCCTACCGCCGCCGCCTGCTCGGCCTCGCCGGGCGCGACCTCGCCGCCGAGGACCCCGCCGCCGCGATGCCCGACGCCGGCCGGGAGCTGGCCGACCTCGCCGCCGCCGCGCTCGAGGCCGGCCTGGCCGTCGCGCGCGCCGAGCTGCCCGACGCCGGGGCCGGCTGCCGCCTCGCCGTCCTCGGCATGGGCAAGACCGGCGGGCGGGAGCTGAACTACGTCAGCGACGTCGACGTCGTCTACGTCGTCGAGCCCGCCGACGGCACCGACCGCGAGGAGGCCCTCGCCACCGGCGCCAGGCTCGCCGCCGGGCTGCAGCGGGCCTGCTCCCAGCACACCGCCGAGGGCAGCCTGTGGGAGGTCGACCCCGCCCTGCGCCCCGAGGGCAAGCAGGGCCCCCTGGTGCGCACCCTCGACAGCCACGTGGACTACTACCGGCGCTGGGCCAAGACGTGGGAGTTCCAGGCGCTGCTCAAGGCCCGCCCCGTCGCCGGCGACACCGCGCTCGGCGCCGCCTACGTCGCGGCGCTGCGGCCGATGGTGTGGGCGGCCAGCGAACGCGACCACTTCGTCGACGACGTGCAGGCCATGCGCCGGCGCGTGGAGCAGAACATCCCCGCCAAGGAGGCCGGGCGCCAGCTCAAGCTCGGCCCCGGCGGCCTGCGCGACGTGGAGTTCAGCGTCCAGCTCCTGCAGATGGTCCACGGCCGCACCGACGACCGGCTGCGCAGCCCCAACACCCTGGAGGGGCTGGAGGAGCTCGCGTCGCACGGCTACGTCGGGCGCTCCGACGCCGGGGAGCTGGACTCGCACTACCGGCTCCTGCGCTGCCTGGAGCACCGCCTGCAGCTGCACCGCCTGCGCCGCACCCACGTCCTGCCCACCGCCGAGCCCGACCTGCGGCGCCTCGGCCGGGCGCTGGCGCTGCGCGCGGACCCGGTGCGCCAGCTCCAGGAGCAGCTCGCCCGCACCCGCCGCGACGTGCGCCGGCTGCACGAGAAGCTCTTCTACCGCCCGCTGCTGTCGGCGGTGGCGCGGCTGTCGGTGGCCGACGCGGGCCTCGACGTCCGGCTGACGCCCCAGGCCGCCCGCCAGCGCCTCGCCGCCCTCGGCTACCGCGACCCGGCCGGTGCGCTGCGGCACCTGGAGGCCCTCACCAGCGGGGTGAGCCGCCGCGCGTCCATCCAGCGGACCCTGCTGCCGGTGATGCTGCAGTGGTTCGCCGACGGCGCCGACCCCGACGCGGGCCTGCTGGCGTACCGGCGGGTGTCCGACCACCTCGGCGCCAGCCAGTGGTACCTGACGATGCTGCGCGACTCCGGGGCCGCCGCCGAGCGCCTCGCGCACGTCCTGGCCGCCGCCGACCTGCCCGCCGAGCTGCTGCTGCGCAGCCCCGAGTCGGTGGCCGTCTTCGCCGACGACGAGCGCCTCGCCCCCTACGACCGGGCGCAGGTGCTGGAGGCGATGCGCGCGGCCGTGGAGCGCCGCTCCGACCAGCCCAGCCCCGTCCTGCCCGCCCGCGGGGTGCGGCGCCGGGAGCTGCTGCGCACCTGCGTGGCCGACCTCGTGGGCCTGCGCGACCTGCACGGCGTCGGCCGCGCCCTCGCCGACGCCGACGAGGCGCTGTTGGAGGTCGCGCTGGAGGCCGCGGTGCGCACGGTGGAACGGCGCGAGGACCGCCGCGTGCCGACCCGGCTGCTCGTGGTGGGCATGGGGCGCCTGGGCGGGCGGGAGAACGGCTACGGCAGCGACGCGGACGTGCTGTTCGTGCACGACCCGGAGCCCGGCGCCGACGAGAACGCCGCCCAGGCCGCCGCCCTGGCGGTCGTGGCGGAGCTGCGCCGCTCCCTGGCCGGGGCCGGTCCGGAGCCGGGCCTGGACGTGGACGCCGACCTGCGCCCGGAGGGCCGCCAGGGCCCCCTCGTGCGGTCCCTGGCCTCCTACCGGGCCTACTACGAGCGCTGGTCCGCGCCCTGGGAGGCGCAGGCGCTGCTGCGGGCGCGGCCCGTCGCCGGCGACACCACCGGCCTCGGGGCGCGCTTCACCGAGCTGGTCGACCCGCTGCGCCGGCCGGCCGGCGGCCTCACGGAGGCGAACCTGCGGGAGGTGCGGCGCATCAAGGCCCGCGTGGAGGGCGAGCGCCTGCCGCGGGGGGCGGACCCGCTGCGGCACATGAAGCTGGGCCGCGGCGGCATCGCGGACGTGGAGTGGACGGTGCAGCTCCTCCAGCTCTGCGGGGCCGCCGAGCACCCCGGGCTGCGCACCACCTCCACGGTGGGCGCGCTGGAGGCGGCGGTGGAGGCGGGGCTGCTCGCGGCGGAGGACGGCGCGGAGCTGCGGCACGCCTGGGAGTTCACCTGCCGGGTGCGCAACGCCGTCGTGCTCTGGCACGGCAAGGCGCGCGAGAGCCTGCCGACGCAGCGCAGCGCCCTCGACGGCGTCGCCCGGATCATGGGCTGGCCGCCCGGTGCGGCGGGGGAGTTCGAGGAGGAGTACCTGCGCGTCACCCGGCACGCCCGCGCGGTGGTCCAGCGGGTCTTCTACGGGGGCTGAGGCAGGATCCGCCGCGCCGCGCCGGTGCGGGGCGGTGGCGCGGCGGGATCCGCCGTCCGTCGGCACCTGCGCCACCCGGCCGTCGGATCCGCCGGCACCGTCCGGGTGGCTAGCGTCCCCCGGGTGCCCGCCGCCCCGCCCCTGCTGGCCGTCGACGCCCTCGTCGTCGGTCACGGCGCCCCCCTGCTGCCGCCGCTGACCTTCGCCCTGGACGCGGGGGAGGTGCTCGCCGTGGTCGGCGCCAACGGTGCGGGCAAGTCCACGCTGCTGCGCACCCTCGCCGGCCTGCTGCCCGCCCTCGGTGGCCGGGTCCACCTGCGGGGCCGGCCCCTGGACGAGCGGACCGCGGCCTACCGCGCCGCCGTGGCCGCCGACCTGGGCGACGACGCGTTCCTGCCCGGCCTCACCGTCGCCGAGCACCTCCTCCTCGTGGCCGCCGGGCACGGGGTGCCGGAGCCGGAGGCGGCGGTGGCGGGGCTGCTGGAGGAGTTCGGGCTCACCGGGCGCGCGGAGGTGTTCCCGACGGCGGTGTCCTCCGGGCAGCGCCGGCGCCTGCTCCTGGCCGCGGCCTTCGCGCGGCCCCGCGCGCTGCTGCTGCTCGACGAGCCGGAGCAGCGCCTCGACGCCGGCATGCGCCGCGCCGTCACCGCCCGGCTGCGCCAGGAGCGGCGGCGCGGCGGCGCGGTGCTCGTGGCGACGCACGACCCGGACCTGGTGCGCGGGGCGGCGACGGCCGCGCTGCTCGTGGCGGAGGACGCCGTGCGCGCCGTCGGCCCGGAGGCCGCCGCCGACGCGATCGACGGGCTGTGAGCACCGCGGCGCGGGCCCGGCGCCCGGACGAGGAGCCGGACGAGGAGCCGGGCGAGGAGCCGGGCGAGGAGCCGGGCGAGGACCCGCAGGACGGTCCCGGGGACGACCCGGGGGAGCGCCCGCCCCGGGGCGCGGGCCGGGCGGTGCGGGTGTGGACGTCCCGGCAGGCGCGGGCGCGGGCCGTGCGCGGCCTCGGCGGGCTGCTGGAGGACCTCTACACCGCCGCGCTGGCGTTCGTGCTGGTGGCCTCCTCCCTGCTCTCGGCGGCGGAGGGCCTGGGCGCCGACCTGCGCGCGGCCGTGCCGGGCAGCGCGCCGGTGGCCGGGCCGTTCCTCGACCCGGCGTGGATCGCCGTCCTGCTCGCGGCGGCGGCCCTGGCGGCGCTGACCGGGTTGGCGGCGCGGCTGGGCCCGGTCGCGCTGGGCCCGGCGCAGGCCGCGTGGTGGCTGCCGCTGCCCGTGGACCGCCGCTCCCTGCTGCGCCCGGCGGCGCTGCGCTGGCCGGCCCTGGCCGCCGTGCTGGGCGCACCCGTGGGCGCCGGCCTGGTCCTCGTGCTGGCGCCGGAGCCCGGGGCGGGAGCGATCGCGTGCGGGGCGGTGCTGGGTGCGGCGGTGGCGGGGAGCGCCGTGCTGCTCGCCGCGCTCGCGCAGGCCGCCGGGCGGACCGGGGGGGTGCGCCTCGCCGCCGACGCCGCGCTGTGCGCGGTGCCGCTCGTCGCGGCGGGCGTCGCGCTCCTCGGCGTGGCGCGCCCCGGCCTGCCGCCCGCCCTGCCGGTGCTCGCCGTCCTCGCCGCGGCCGCCGCCCCGGCGCTGGCCCTGGCCGTGGACGCCCGCACGGAGCGGGTGCGCGACCGCAGCCTGCGCGAGCACGGTGCGACGACGGGGGAGGTGCACGTCGCGCTGCTGTCCCTGGACCCGCAGGCGCTCTCGCTCGCCCTGGCCGGCCCGGGGGTGCAGCGCCCGCGCCGCGCGTCCCGGCTGCTGCCGCGCCTGCCGCGCGTGCCGCTCCCGCTGCGCGCACCCGCCGCGCTGGTGTGCGGCGACCTGCTGCTCCTGCGGCGCAGCCCGCGCGCGCTGGTGCGCCTCGCCGTCACCGCCTGCCTGCCGGTGGCGGCGCTGGCCGCGGCCTCCCCGTGGCCGCTGGTGCTGGTCCTGCTCTCCGGCGGGTACTCGGCGGGGCTGGCCACGGCGGCCGGAG
The DNA here is from genome assembly GCF_054590795.1 of Kineococcus anabasis. NCBI lineage: Bacteria > Bacillati > Actinomycetota > Actinomycetes > Kineosporiales > Kineosporiaceae > Kineococcus > Kineococcus anabasis. Next base: position 223,297 of record NZ_BAAIHU010000006.1, on the reverse strand, counting down.
CCCGGGCGGCCGCGCTGCAGCCCGCGCTGGACGGCCTGCTGCCGCTGGGCCGGGGTGCGGTGCGGGCCTGCCGGCTGGTGGTGCCGGCGGTGGGCACGGCGCTGTGGGGCGCCGCGGTGGGGGCGGTGCTCGGGCTGCACCTCGGGGACCTCGGGGGGTGGGTGCTGCTGGGGCTGCTGGCGGGCCCGGTGGAGGGTGCGGCGGCGGTGCGGGCGGCGTACCGGCCGCCGCCGGACTTCTCCCGCCCGCCGGTGGCGACGCCGGTGGGGGCGGTGCCGTCGGGGGTGGCCGCGGCGTTCGCGACCGGCCCGGACGTGGCGCTGCTCGGCCCGCTGCCGCTGCTGCTGGCGGTGGTGTCGGGGCCCTCGCCGGCGCTGCTGGCCGCGCAGGCGGTGCTGACGGTGCTCGCGCTGCTGCTGGCCGCCGCCGGAGGGCGCCGTTGAGCGCGGGCGGCGCGGTGCCGGCGTCCCGCTAGGGTTCGGGCACCGTGCACCACCGCTCAGCACCGCACCGCTCAGCACCGCAGACCACCGCGCCGGACGTCCGGAGGAGCCGTCGATGACCCCGCCCCCCACCCGTCCCCCGTGGACGGACGGCCTCGCCCGCCGGGCCCTGCCGCGCGCCGCCGGGCTGCTCGGGGTGGGCCTGGCGGGCCGGCTCGTCGCCGACGTCGCAGCCTCGCGCCGGGAGGCGGTGGGCGCCGACATCGGCTCGGGCCTGGCCCTGCTGGGGGTGCTGGCCGTGGCCGCGGGCGTGTGGGGTGCGCGGGACGGCCTGCGCGCGGCGCGCTCGGGGCACGACCTCGTCCCGGGCCTGGTGTGCTGGGTCACCGTGGCCGTCGCGGTGGGGATCGGCTTCCCGCTGGTGAGCGCCGCGCTGACCGCCGTCCAGGGCGGCTTCGACGTCCGGGTCCTCCTGCAGGACCTCGTGCTCGGGGCGCCGTTCCTCGTGCTGCTCGTGGGCGTGCCCGCCCACGGGGCCCTGGCGGGGACGTACGCGGTCTCCCGCTCCCGCGCCGCCCGCGCGGCGGGGGACGCTCAGAGGTAGCGCTCCAGCGCGGCGAACTGCGCGGGGGTGAGGTACGAGGGGTTGCTGCCCGCGGGCATCCGCAGCACCTCCGCCGCGGCCAGGGCCGGGTCCGCCAGCAGCAGCGGCCGCGGCACCGGCTCGGCCAGCAGCCGCAGGTCCACCTCCACCGCGGGGGCGCCCTCGCGCTCGCCGGGCGCGGCCGCCACGGTGCCGAGGGCGTGCACGCCCGGGTGGTGCCGCCCGCTGAGCCACAGCAGGCACGCCTGCCCGGAGGCCAGGAGGCCCAGCCGGTAGGAGGGGCGCACGCAGCGCGTCAGCCGCTCGCTGTGCCCGGCCCGCCAGCCGGGGGCGATCGCGAGGGGCGCCAGCGTGGACTTCAGCACCCAGCAGCCGATGTCGGCGGCGGTGAGGCGCTGGGTCAGAACCGCTCCCGCAGCGCGAGGACCCTGCGCAGCTCACCCCTGCGCTCGGACTCCACGAGCCCGGCCAGTGCGCGGGCGAAGGAGTCCTCGCCCTCGGCCTGCTCGGTCTCGGCCAGGGCGACGGCCTCGGCGTGGTGCTCGGCGATGAGCTCCAGGAACAGCCGGTCGACGTCGTCGCCCTCGGCGTCGAGGAGGCCGGCGAGCCCGTCGCCGTCGTTCGGGTCCGCCGGTGCGGGCGGTGCGGCGGTCTCGCCGTGCTCCTGCAGCCACCCGGCGGCGTCGGTCATCTCCATGCCGTGGCTGCGGGCGATGTCGGAGGCGAGGGTCTGCACCTCGGGGTCCCCGGCGCGGGAGGCGGCCAGGCCGGCGAGCTCGATGGCGTGCTGGTGGTGCACGAGGAGCTGGCGGGCGAACGTGACGTCGGCGAGGCCGGTGTCGCGGACGGGCTCGGCGTCGGGCAGGTCCACGGGGACCGCGGGAGCGCTGCTCGGCGGCGCGGTGGTGGTCGGGCCCTGGGCGCCCGCGCAGGCGGACAGGGTCCCGCCGGTCAGCAGCGCCACCACGAGCAGGCCGGCGGCGGCCCGGGGGGACGGGGGAGGGGTCATGTCGGCTCCTGTGCGGGGCGCGGGACCTCGTCGTTCCCGGCGCAGCGGCCGAAGCCTCCCACACGCGCTCCGCCGCGGGGGCCGTTCCCCACGACGACACGCACCGTGCGCACGCCCGGGGGGGGGTGCCGGGTCCGCCGCGGCTCAAGGGCGCCCGGGCGCGGGTGGCTCGGTGCGGCGGCGCCGCAGGAACTCCCGCTCCGCGCCGTTGCCCGCCAGCGCCAGCGCCTCCCCGTACGCCGCGCCGGCCTCCGCGTCCCGGCCCAGCCGGCGCAGCACCTCCGCCCGCACCGCGTGCAGCAGGTGGTGACGGCGCAGCGGCCCGGAGACGTCGGGGGAGTCGAGGACCTCCAGCGCCGCGGCGGGCCCGGCCACCTCCGCCAGCGCCACCGCCCGGTGCAGCGCCACCACCGGGGTCGGCTCCAGCGCCAGGTGCAGGTCGTACAGGGCCAGCACCTGCGCCCAGTCCGTCGCCTCCGCCGTGGGCGCGTCGCAGTGCACGGCGTTGACGGCGGCCTGCACCTGGTAGGGGCCGGGCTCACCCCGCCGCAGGCACCGCCGCACCAGCGCGTGGCCCTCCGCGACCAGGGCGGTGTCCCACCGGGTGCGGTCCTGCTCCGCCAGCGGCACCAGCCGGCCCTCCGCATCGGTGCGCGCCGGGCGGCGGGCCTCCAGGAGGAGCAGCAGCGCCAGCAGCCCCAGCACCTCCGGCTCCTCCGGCACCAGCTCCGCGAGCAGCCTGGCCAGGCGCAGCGCCTCCGCGCACAGCTCCGGGCGCACCAGCTCCTCACCGGCGGTGGCCGCGTGGCCCTCGGTGTAGACGAGGTGCACGACCGCCAGCACCGACGGCAGCCGCCGGGGCAGCTCCCGCGCGGGAGGCACCCGGTACGGGATGCCCGCCTGCCGGATCTTCGCCTTGGCGCGCACCAGCCGCTGCGCCATCGTGGCCTCCGGCACGAGGAACAGCCGGGCGACCTCCGCGGTGCTCAGGCCGCCGAGCAGGCGCAGCGTCAGCGCGACCCGCGCGGGCATCCCCAGCGCGGGGTGGCAGCAGGTGAAGACCAGGCGCAGCCGGTCGTCACCGACGGGGTCGTCCACCGGGTCCGCGGGGGCGTGCAGCAGTGCCGCCTGCGCGTGCCGGCCGGGGCGCGTGGACTCGCGCCGCAGCCGGTCGAGCGCCCGGTTGCGGGCGGTGGTGAGGATCCAGCCGGGCGGGNGTGCCGGCCGGGGCGCGTGGACTCGCGCCGCAGCCGGTCGAGCGCCCGGTTGCGGGCGGTGGTGAGGATCCAGCCGGCCGGGCTCGGGGGGACCCCCGAGCCCGGCCAGCGCCGCACCGCCTCCACGAAGGCCTCCTGCACCGACTCCTCGGCGAGGTCGAGGTCCCCGAACGCCCGGGTCAGCACCGCCACCGCGCGGCCGTGCTCGGCGCGGAACACCCGCTCCACGACGTCGGGCGGGACCCCCGGGAGCGCGCTCACCCCTGCGGGAACTCCCCGGCGAAGGGCCGCACCTCGACCGGGAGGGTCGTGGCGCGGGCGTAGCGCTCCGCCCAGGCTAGCGCCTCGTCGAGGTCGCCGGCGCGCAGCACGACCACCCCGCCGACGTGCTCGCGGCCCTCGGCGTACGGCCCGTCGGTCAGGAGCACCTCCTCCCCGCGCACCCGCACGACCGTCGCGGCCGACGGCGGGTGCAGCCCACCGGCGAACACCCACGACCCGGAGGCCTTGAGCTCCTCCTCCACGGCCTCGACGTCCCGCATGACCGCCGCCAGGACCTCGGGGGGCGGCGGGCCGCCGTCGGGCTGCTCGATGCTCAGCAGGTACTGCCTCACGCCTCGTCCTCCTCCGTGCGCAGGTCCGTGCGCGGGTCCGTCCGCTGCCCGTCCCGGACGGGCCGGTAGGTGGCGATGACCACCCCCGTGCCGGTGACCACCGTCTCCACGTTCTCCCATGCCGCCCGCGGCAGGCCGCCGTCGAGGAGGCGGCTGCCGGTCCCGAGCACGAGCGGGTGCACCAGCAGGGTCAGGCCGTCCACGAGGCCGGCGGCCAGCAGGCTGCGGGAGAGGGTGGTGCTGCCCAAGAGGGTGAGGTCCACGTCGCCGTCCGCGAGGAGCCGCGGCAGCGTCCCGGTGGCCTCCCCGCGCAGCACCTCCGAGTTCGCCCACGGCAGCGGGCCCTCCAGCGTGCGGGAGACCACGACCTTGCGGGCCGCCTCCAGGACCGGGGTGAACGGGTTGTCCCGCTGCCGGGGCCAGAACCCGGCGAAGTCCTCGTAGGTGCGCCGCCCGAACAGCAGGGCCGCCTCCCCGGCCGCGGCGCGCGCCATGCCGGCGCCCATCGCGCGGGCCTGCACCGCGTCGGCGTACGGGGCGGCCCACCCGCCGAGCGCGAAGCCGCCGCGGGTGTCCTCCTCCGCCCTCCCCGGTGCCTGCGCGACCCCGTCGAGGGTGACGCTCGCCACCACCGTGATGCCCATGTCGTCCTCCCGTGCTCCCGGACGGGCCCGCTGCCCGTCCTCCGTCTCCTGGACGAACGGGCCGGCCCCGGATCGACACCCGCGGGGGAAGAACTCCCCGGGGGCGCGGTGGCGCCCCCGGGGAGGGGGGTTCAGTTCAGGACGCGGGTGCCCTCGGGCAGCGCGCCGCCCGCGAGGATGGCCTCGCCCGCGTCGGCCAGCGCGGTCAGCGCGACGCGCTGGGTCCACGGGCCGTAGGAGATGCGGGCCACGCCCAGATCCTGCAGGCGGGCCTGCGACGGGGTCCCGGGCACGCCGATGACGCTGACCTTGCGCTCGCCGATGCCCTCGACCAGGCGGGCCACGGTGGCCTCGTCGAGCTTGCCGGGCACGAACACGCAGGCGGCGCCGGCGTCGAGGAACGCCCGGCCCCGCTCGATCGCCTCGCCGACCACGACGTCCAGGGGCTTGTCGCCGGCCTTGACGAAGGCGTCGGTGCGGGCGTTGAGCACGAACGGCACGCCCTCGGCCTCGCCGGCGGCGACGATGGCGCGCACGGCGGCGACGGCCTCGTCGAGGGGCTTCATGCGGTCCTCGACGTTCGCGCCGACGACGCCCACGCCGATCGCGCGGCGCACCGTCTCACCGGGGTCGCCGTAACCGGAGTCCAGGTCGGCGCTGACGGGCAGGTCCACGGCCTCCACGATCCGGCCGATGAGGCCGAGGGCCGTGTCGAGGGGGATCTGGTCGCCGTCGGGGTAGCCGAACGTCGAGGCGATGGAGTGCCCCGCCGTGGCGAGGGCCTTCGTGCCGGGCAGGGCGGCGACCGTCTTCGCGCTGACGACGTCCCACACGTTGACGAGGACGAGGAGGTCGGGGTCGGTGTGCAGCCGGAGGAGCTCGGCGGCCTTGTCGGCAGTGGTCATGCGCACACGCTAGACCGGGCCGCCGTCGCACCGACCGGCGCCCGTCGCCGGCCGGGCGGCATCCCGGGAGTGGTGCCTGAACGCTACTGGGCGTCCTGACTGTGGACTGTGCGTAGCGACCAGGGCTAGGTTGCCTCCCGTGCCGGTGTGCGGTGCAACGGAACGCGCCGCTGCGACGTCCACCGGATGGCACACACCGGCCGCCGTACCGGGGGGTACAGGGGGCGGCCGGTTCCGACACAGGGGGGAACACCGTGAAGCTCACCACACGCGCCGTCGGCGCAGCAGCAGGTCTCGCCACGGCGGTAGCGCTCGCGCCGGCCGCCACCGCACACGCCGCCACCCAGGCACCCGACCTCGTCGTCACCTCGGTCGCCTGGGGCCCGGACGAGCCGGTCCCCGGTGGCCCCGTGCGGTTCAGCGCGGTCATCCGGAACACCGGGACGAGCGCGACCCCGTCAGGGGTGGTCCACGGGGTGCAGTTCAAGGTCGACGGCGTCATGACCACCTGGTCCGACGACCACAGGTTCTCCCTCCTCCCGGGGGAGTCCGTGCAGGTCTTCGCCAACGGCGGCCCGAAGGCCACCGCGCTGTGGAGGGCGACGCGGGGGCCGCACACCATCACCGCGGAGGTGGACGACGCCCGCCGCATCGCCGAGCGGGACGAGCGCAACAACAGGCTCGACCGCGCCCTGACCGTCTCGCCGGTGCGGGGCAGCGGCAGCGTCGAGAGCACCCTGCGCGTCGGGCGGGCCGCCGACGGCAGCCCGGAGCTCGTCGTCGGCCACGCCCTCGGCGCCTACACCCGGTCCACCTACGTGGAGGCCGCCGTCACCGGCACCCTGTACGGCGCCTGCTACCGCACCGCCGACCGCACGCCGGTGAGCGGCACCGAGAAGGTCCTCGCCCCCTCCGTCGGCGTGGGAACCACGAACCCCTACGCAGGTGGGCCGAGCGGCTACGCCATCGAGACCCAGGTGGCCTCCTCGACCCGCGCGAGCCGCGCGAGCGCTCCCGTCTCGCTCATCCCCATCCACCGCGGCTACTACCACCTGCCGGCCGAGATGGTCTGCCCCGCCGGTTCGGAGGGGGCCTTCTCCCGCTGGCACGTCACGCAGGTCGCCTCGGCCCGCTACCTCCAGGGCAGCTGGAGCCTCGACGAGTCCGCGGCGGTGGACACCGACCGCGAGCGCGTCAGCGTGAACTACAGCCTGCACTCCTGAAGGCCGGCGCTCCGTCACCCCCGGGCGCCGGGGGTGACGGGTCCGGGAACGCCGGTGGGCCGGGACCGCATCCGCCTCATCGCCGTCACCATCGCGTCCTCCTCGCTGATGACCCTCGGCGTCACCGTCGCGGAGGCCCGCGCCCGCTGGTCCTGACCGGCCCGCGCGCACGAGCGCCCCGTACCCGCGACCGCGGGTGCGGGGCGCTCGCTCGTTCCCGGGCAGGCCGTCGTGGGCAGGCCGTCGTGGGCGGGCCGTCGTGGGTGGGCGGCCCGTGACGCGACGAGGCCGCCGCCGCTCCGGGGAGCGGCGACGGCCTCGGTGACCTCGACGGCAGGGCGCGTGCGCCCGTCCGTCAGATGTCGAAGTACAGCTCGAACTCGTGGGGGTGCGGGCGCAGGCGGATCGGGTCCACCTCGTGGGTCCGCTTGTAGTCGATCCACGTCTCGATCAGGTCGGAGGTGAACACCCCGCCGTCGAGCAGGTACTCGTGGTCCGCCTCGAGGCGGTCGAGCACCTCGGGCAGGGAGTAGGGCACCTGCTTGATGTTGGCGTGCTCGTCCGGCGGCAGCTCGTAGAGGTCCTTGTCGATCGGCTCGGCCGGCTCGATGCGGTTCTTGATGCCGTCCAGGCCGGCCATGAGCTGCGCGGAGAACGCCAGGTACGGGTTCGCCGACGGGTCCGGCACGCGGAACTCGATGCGCTTGGCCTTGGGCGAGTTCCCGGTGACGGGGATGCGGATGCAGGCGGAGCGGTTGCGCGCCGAGTACACCAGGTTCACCGGCGCCTCGTAGCCGGGCACGAGGCGGTGGTAGGAGTTCACCGTCGGGTTCGTGAACGCCAGCAGCGACGGCGCGTGGTGCAGCAGGCCGCCGATGTACCAGCGGGCGATGTCGGACAGGCCGCCGTAGCCGCGCTCGTCGTAGAACAGCGGCTCGCCGTTCTTCCACAGCGACTGGTGGCAGTGCATGCCGGAGCCGTTGTCCCCGAAGAGCGGCTTGGGCATGAAGGTGACCGTGCGGCCGTTGCGCCACGCGACGTTCTTGATGACGTACTTGAAGAGCAGCAGCTGGTCGGCCGCGTTCTTCAGCGTGTCGAAGCGGTAGTTGATCTCCGCCTGGCCGGCGGTGCCGACCTCGTGGTGCGAGCGCTCCACGGACAGGCCGGCCTTGGCGAGCTCGACGCACATCTCGTCGCGCAGGTCCGCGAAGTGGTCGACCGGCGGGACGGGGAAGTAGCCGCCCTTGAACCGCGTCTTGTAGCCGCGGTTGCCGCCCTCCTCCTCGCGCCCGGAGTTCCACGCCGCCTCGACGGAGTCGATGTGGTAGAAGCTCGACTGCGGGCTCGTCTGGAAGCGGACGTCGTCGAAGATGTAGAACTCCGCCTCGGCACCGAAGTACACGGTGTCGGCGATGCCCGTGCTCTTCAGGTGGGCCTCGGCCTTGGCCGCGATGTTGCGCGGGTCGCGGCTGTAGGCCTCGTCCGTGAACGGGTCCACGATGGAGTGGTTGATGACCAGCGTCTTCTCGGCCCGGAACGGGTCCAGGAACGCGGAGGTCGGGTCCGCCACGAGCTTCATGTCCGACTCGTGGATGGCCTGGAAACCGCGGATCGAGGAGCCGTCGAACATCTGGCCCTCGGTCAGCGCGTCGGCCGTCACCGACTCGGCGGGCACGTTGAAGTGCTGCATGACGCCCGGCAGGTCGCAGAAGCGGATGTCGACGAACTTGACGCCTTCATCGCGGATGAACTTCAGGACCTCTTCGGAGTTGTTGAACATCCAACCTCCAGGTACGGGACCAGCCCAGCGGGCGGCCGTGGACGCGCCGACGCTAGGGCGCGGCCGTTTCTTCGTGGTGTCCGACGTGTTTCCGGCACGTTACCCACCGGGTGGCGGGTGCACGGAGCAGCGGGCCGTGCCGGCGGGAGCGGCGACGCCCCGGCCGGTAGCCTGCGACCGTGCCGGACCCTACCTCAGCAACCCCCGGGCCAGACCGGAACGAGGGCGAGCCCCCCACCGGGTCGCTCCGTCCGGGTGAGCGCCTCGGCCTGCCCGGGCACGGGCGCGGCTCGGTCGCGCCCTGGGGCCGGCGCGTGCTGGGCCTGGTGGTGGACTGGGCGATCGCCTCGCTCGTGGCGAGGGCGTTCCTCGGCGACGTGCTCGGGCCGCAGTTCGGCCCCCTCGCCGTCTTCGCCGTCATGCACGTCGTCCTCGTCGGCACCGCCGGCTTCACCCTCGGGCACTTCGCCGCGGGCCTGGTGGTGCGCGGGACCGACGGTGGCCTGGTGGGGCCGGTGCGCGCCCTCATCCGCACGGCCCTGCTGTGCCTCGTGCTCCCCGCCGTCGTCTACGACTCCGACCGGCGCGGCCTGCACGACAAGGCGTCCGAGACGGTCGTCGTGCGCCGCTGACCCCGCCGGGCGCGGCCCCCGCCCCGGGGAGGTGCGGGGGGCCGTGCGTGCCTCAGCGGCCCCGGGACGCCTTGCGGTCGGGGCGCACCCGCATCGGGTCCACGCCCTTGGGGATGGGCGGCTTCACCGCACCCAGCGCCCGCAGCCGCTTGGTGACCTGCTCGACCTCCTGCTTGGTCAGCTTCGGCCGCAGCCGGGTGATCTTCCGGTTGAGCGAGCGCAGGGGCACCTGGCCCTCGCCCTCGCCGGCGTAGAAGGTGTGCACCTCGACGTTGGGCACGAGGCGGGCCATCTTCTTCCGCTCGTCCTCCACGAGGCGCCGCACGCGCGTGAGCGGCCCCTCGGCGACCAGGACGACGCCCGGGCGGCCCACGGCGCGGAAGACGAGGTCCTGGGTGCGGGGGTTGATCGCGACCGGCTCCTTCTCGACGGTCCACCCGCGGCGCAGGGTGCTCAGCGCGGCGCCCGAGGCACCCTGCCGCCCGGCGATCTGCCCGAACGCGGCGCGCTCGGCCCGCCGGGCCAGGACGATCATCCCGGCGAGCACACCGATCATCACGCCGATGAGCGGCCAGTAGATCCAGTGCCCGGACGTGACGCCGATGACGACGCCGAGCAGCACCGGCAGGCCCAGCGCGAGCAGGACCCACCAGCGGCTGGCCGGGTCCTGCTTCACCGTCATGCGGTAGACGGCGAGCATCTGCTTCAGGCGGCCCTGCTTGCGCGGCCTCGCCGGGGACGACCCGCGGCCACGGCGCCAGCGGGAGGGCTTGGCGGTCGGGGCGGGGTCGGGAGCGGGTTTCGCGCTGGCCATGCCGCACAGGATACGTCCGGCCGCGGCGCCGCCGGGAGCACACCGGGCCGGCCGGTGGACCGCCCGCGCCGGGCGGCCGGCCGCACCGGCCGGCGCGTCGCTCAGGCGCGGGTGAGGCGCCTCAGGCGCGGGTGAGGCGCGAGAGCAGGCTGGAGGCCTCCTGGCTCGCGGGGGCCTCCCGGTCCAGGTGCGCCAGCTCCGCGGGGACCTCGCGGCCGCGCCGGCGCATCGCCTGCGCCCACAGCCGCCCCGCCCGGTAGGAGGAGCGCACCAGCGGCCCGGACATGACCCCGGCGAACCCCATCGCCTCGGCCTCGGCGGACAGCTCCACGAACACCTCGGGCTTCACCCAGCGCTCCACGGGGTGGTGGCGCGGGCTGGGGCGCAGGTACTGGGTGATGGTGATGATGTCGCAGCCGGCCTCGCGCAGGTCCCGCAGCGCGGCCACGACCTCCTCGTCGCTCTCGCCCATCCCCAGGATCAGGTTGGACTTGGTGACCAGCCCGGCGTCGCGGCCCTGGGTGATCACCTCGAGGGAGCGCTCGTACCGGAACGCCGGGCGGATCCGCTTGAAGATGCGCGGCACCGTCTCCAGGTTGTGCGCGAACACCTCCGGTGCCGCGTCGAACACCTGGCCCAGCAGGGCGGGGTTCCCGGAGAAGTCCGGCACGAGGATCTCCACGCCGGTGCCGGGGTTGAGGGCGTGCACCTGGCGGATCGTCTCCGCGTACAGCCAGGCGCCCTCGTCGGGCAGGTCGTCGCGGGCGACGCCGGTGATCGTGGCGTAGCGCAGGCCCATCGTGCGGATGCTCTCCGCCACCCGGCGCGGCTCGTCGCGGTCCAGCGGGGAGGGCCTGCCCGTGTCGATCTGGCAGAAGTCGCAGCGGCGGGTGCACTCGCTGCCGCCGATGAGGAACGTCGCCTCGCGGTCCTCCCAGCACTCGTAGATGTTGGGGCAGCCCGCCTCCTCGCACACCGTGTGCAGGCCCTCGCGCTTCACCAGGCCCTTGAGCTCGGTGTAGTCCGGGCCGGTGCGCGCCGTCGTGCGGATCCACGACGGCTTGCGCTCGATCGGCGTCTCGGCGTTGCGGGCCTCGACGCGCAGGAGCCTGCGTCCCTCGGGTGCGACGGTCACGGGGCCAGCGTACGTCCCGCCGCCGACCCTCCCGTCGCGCCCGTGGCGCACCTCACCGCGCACCCGCCGGGCCGGGCCCGGACCGCCCCCCGGCCGCTCACCGCAGCGGGCCCCAGCCCGCCGGGTCCACGCCACCGGGCACGTCCTCCGCCGGCGGGTACGGGGTGCGGGTCAGGCGGAAGCTCGCCAGGTCCAGGTGCCGCACCACCCCGGCCGCGTCCCGCACCACCCGCAGCGTCTCCCCGGCGTAGTAGCCGTCCAGGCCCGTCCACGTGCCCGGGGCCTCCCCGCGCGCGAACCGGGAGGCGCGGGCCCGGGCCTGCACCCCCGCCAGCCGCAGCCCACCGCCGTCCCCGACCCCGGTGCCGCCGCCGCCGCCGTCCCCGCCCGGCAGCGCCGTCAGCAGCAGCGGCGCCGGCCCCCAGTACCAGGGGCCCACCAGCTCCAGCACGTCCGCGTCCACCCCGGCCGGCCGCCACTCCGCCGGCAGCGGCGGCTCGGCCTCCGCGAAGGCCGCCAGCAGCTGCACCGGCAGGTCCCCGAAACCCGTCGTGGAGTTCGTCAGCGCCAGCACCGCGTCGCCGCTCGCCACGTCCGCCCGCAGCACCGCCACGAACCCCGGCATGGACCCGGAGTGCCCCGCGTGCAGGCGCCCGCCGTCGTTCCACAGCTGCAGGCCCAGGCCGTACCCCGCCGTCCACGCCGCGCCGGGCTGGTCGTCGGCGGCCTGCAGCTCGCGCATCAGCCCCGGCAGGGGAGCGGGCAGGACCTCCGGCTCCCGCCCCGCCAGGGCCGCCGCCCAGCGCGCCAGGTCCGGCACGGTCGACCACAGCTGCCCCGCCGGGGCCATCGCGCCCGCGTCGTGCTCCGGCTCGGGCAGCACCACGTCGGCCCACGGGTGCACCGCCAGGCCCGGGGCGTGCACCCCGTCCGGGCGCGTCGTCGTGCGGGACATCCCCAGCGGGCCGAGGAACTGGGCGGCCACCACCTCGTGCCACGCCCGCCCGCGCAGCCGCGCCACCAGCTCGCCCAGGACGCCGTAGCCGACGTTGGAGTAGTGGAAGCGGGTGCCCGGCCGCAACCGCACCGAGGCCGGGTCGAGCTGCGCGGCCAGCGCCGCCCAGTCCCCGCCCGGGGTGCGCTCCCACCAGGGGCCCTCCGTCTCCGCGCGCAGCCCGGAGGACTGGCCCAGCAGCTGCCCGACGGTGAGGCGCCCCACACCGGTCAGCTCCGGCAGGTGCGCACCGACGGGGTCCTCCAGGGCGAGCAGGCCGTCGGCGTGCGCGCGCAGCACCGCCGCGGCCACGAACGTCTTGGTGATCGAGCCGATCCGGTACTGCGTCGCGGCGGTCGGGGGAGCGCCGCCCACCCGCCCGCGCGCGCCCCACCACAGGAGCTCCCCGTCGCGCACGATGCCCGCGACCACCGACGGGAGCCGGTACCGGACCTGCGCGCCGGCCAGGAGGTGCTCCAGGCGGCGCCGGGTGGCGGGCAGCACCTCCGCGCTCACCGGGCTCCTCCGCGCAGCTCGGTCAGCAGCCGCTCCAGCGTCGCGCGGGAGCCGTGCCGGTGCAGGGAGGCGAGGGTGTCGAGGTAGGGCAGGACGAAGCGCTCCTCCTCCACGAGGTCCCCGAACAGCTCGCGGTCGCGCAGGAACGCCGTCGGGTCCTCCCGCTGTGCGCGGGCGGCGGCCGTGAGCCGGTCGGCGAGGCGGTCCACCACCCGGATCGGCTCGCCCTGCTCGTCGACGCCCTCGGCGTAGCGGGCCCACGACGCCACCACGGCGGCCGAGCGGCGCAGCTCCCCGCCGGTGGCGAGCTGGGAGCGCACCACGGGCAGCAGCCACTTCGGGATGCGGTCGGAGCTCTCCGCGCACAGCCGCGCCACGGTGTCGCGGACCTCGGCGTTGGAGAAGCGCCGGATCAGCTCCTGCTGGTACTCCGCGAGGTCGATGCCCGGCACCGGCTCCAGCGTGGGCGCGCCCTCCTCCCGCATGTAGCCGAGGAGGAACTCCGCGAACAGCGGGTCCTGGCAGACGTCGTGCACGAGCCGGTACCCCGCCAGGTACCCGAAGTAGCACAGCGCCTGGTGGCTGGCGTTGAGCAGCCGCAGCTTCATCAGCTCGTAGGGCTCCACGTCGTCCACGACCTGCACGCCGGCCTCCTCCAGCGGCGGGCGGCCGGTGGGGAAGTCGTCCTGCAGGACCCACTGGGTGAACGGCTCGCACACCACCGGCCAGCCGTCCTCCACACCGAGGACCTGCGCGACCTCGGCGCGCTCGGCGTCGGTGGTCCGCGGGGTGATGCGGTCCACCATCGAGCTGGGGAAGTGCACGTTCTCCTCCACCCACGCGCCCAGCTCGGGGTCGCGGGCGGTGGCGAAGGCGCAGAACGCGCGGCGGGCCACCTCCCCGTTGTGCTGGATGTTGTCGCAGGAGACCACCGCGAACGGCGGCACGCCCCGCTCCCGGCGTAGCGCCAGGGCGGCGGTGACGAGGCCGAAGGTGGTCCGGCACACGGCGTCCGGCTCCAGATCGCGGACGACCTCGGGGTTGGTCAGGTCGAACTCGCCGGTGACGGCGTGGATGTTGTAGCCGCCCTCGGTGACGGTGAGGGAGACGATGCGGATCGCCGGATCCGCCATCCGCTCCACGACCGCCCGGGGGTCGTCGGGGGCGAGGAGGTACTCCACGAGCGAGCCGACGACGCGGGGCTCGTGCCGGCCGTCGGGGTGCTTGAGCACGAGGGTGTAGAGGCAGTCCTGCGCGGCCATCACCTCGGACATGTGCCGGTCGGCCTCCAGCACCCCGACCCCGCAGATGCCCCAGTCCAGGGCCAGGCCCCGCTCCATCAGCCGGTCCAGGTACATCGCCTGGTGCGCGCGGTGGAACCCGCCGACGCCGAGGTGCACGATGCCCGCCCGGACCCGGGAGCGGTCGTACGTCGGAACGGGAACCCGCCCGGCGAGGGTGGGCAGCGTCTCGGTGCTGAGCTGCGGCATGGGGGCCTCCTGGGGCTCTCGTCGGGCGGTCTCGTCGGGCGCTGGATCGGGGGCGGGGCGGGGCGGGGCGGCGGCCGGGCCGCGTCAGGGTCCGGGCAGGCCGAGGACCCCCCGGGCGTGCGCCACCGGCGTCACGAGCGTGCAGACGAGCCCGCTGCGCAGCGCGGCCGCCGTGCCCTCGGCCCGCCCGAGCCCGGACGCCATCGCGACGACGTCGGCGCGGCGCAGCTGTTCCAGGCGCACACCGATCACGCGGTCGTCCAGCGGGCGCACCGGGTTGCCGTCGCGGTCGAGGACCAGCCCGGTGAGCTCCGCGCAGGCCCCGGCGGCGGCGAGGAACTCCCGGTCGGCGGCGTCGAGGACGTCGTACGCGGTGGACTCCCCGGCCGCCCAGTAGCCGACGGACACCACGGCCCGGGTGAGGTGGTCGTGCTCGGCCAGCGCCCCGGCGATCTGCGGTTGTGCGCGCAGGCCCTCGGCGGTGGCGGCGTCGGGCACCAGGAAGGGGGCGTAGAAGGTCACGGCGGAGCCTGCGGTGGCCTCCGCCACGCGCTGCACGACGTCCACGGCGGTCAGGCGCAGGTCGGGGTGCGCCAGGGCCCCGCCGAGCTGCACGAAGCGGCACCGCAGGTCCGCCCGCAGGTGCGCCGACATCACCGCCGGCGTCCGCCCGCCGGCGACCCCGACGACGTCGTCCGGGCCGGCGAGCTCCTCCAGCAGGCCCGCGGTGAACCGGGCGACGGCCTCGCGGGCGGCCTCGGTGCCCTCCCGGTCGGGCACGACGGCGAAGGCGGCGGTCAGGCCGAACCGGGAGCGCAGCTGCTCCGACAGCTCCCCGTCCACGGAGGGCGGGGCGGAGATCTCGATGCGCACCAGCCCCGAGGCGGTGGCGGCCGCCAGCAGGCGGGCGACCTTGAACCGGCTGATCCCGAGCTGCCGGGCGATCTCCACCTTCGTCAGGCCGTCGACGTAGAAGCGCCGCGCGGTGGTCGCGGCCAGGGCGAGGCCACCGGGGGTCGCGGGGGCGGCCCGGACCACGGGCCCACGCGCCATCGCGGCCTCCCTCCGTCGCGGCGTCGACCGCGGTGCCTCCCCGCCCGCGACGCGCCGCGCGACACGGTTGACAACCGTGTGTGACGGGAGTGGACTGTGCGCACTTGATACTAACCCGCTCACCTGAGCGGCGTCACGGTCGCCGGGGGACCGCCCAGCAGCGGCACCCGCATCTGCACGACGACCTGAACCACGACCTGCACCTGTCGACGGAGACGTGGAGGGCACGATGGCCGGGAGGCTGGGGAGGCAGCGCGCCGCGATCGCGGCGGCGCTGACCGGGACGCTGCTGCTCACGGGGTGCGCCGGTGCCGGCGGCGCCGGCGGATCCGGCGGGGGCGGGGGCGGCGGGGACGGCAAGAGCGTCAGCGTCCTCATGGTGAACAACCCGCAGATGGTGGACCTGCAGAAGCTCACCGCGGACCACTTCACCAAGGAGACCGGCATCACGGTCAACTACACCGTCCTGCCGGAGAACGACGTCCGCGACAAGATCAGCCAGGAGTTCACCAGCCAGGCCGGGCAGTACGACGTGGCCAGCATCTCCAACTACGAGGTGCCCTTCTACTCCGCCAACGGCTGGCTGGCGCCCCTGGACGAGTTCATCGCCGGGGACGAGGCCTTCGCCCAGGACGACATCCTGCCGCCCATCGCCGCCGGCCTGACCGGGGAGGACGGCAAGGTCTACGCCGAGCCCTTCTACGGCGAGTCCTCCTTCCTGATGTACCGCAAGGACGTGTTCGAGCAGGCCGGGCTCACCGTCCCCGAGAAACCCACGTGGCAGCAGGTGGCCGACCTCGCCGCCCAGGTCGACGGCAAGCAGCCGGGCATGAAGGGCATCTGCCTGCGCGGCCAGCCCGGCTGGGGCCAGGTCATGGCACCGCTGACCACCGTGGTCAACACCTTCGGCGGCACCTGGTTCGACGCCGCCTGGAACGCGGAGGTCGACGCGCCGGAGTTCACCGAGGCCACGAAGTTCTACGTCGACCTCGTCCGCGCCCACGGCGAGCAGGGCGCACCGCAGGCCGGGTTCACCGAGTGCCTCAACGCCATGACCCAGGGCGGGGTGGCCATGTGGTACGACGCCACCTCCGCCGCGGGCTCCCTGGAGGCCGAGGACTCGCCCGTCGCCGGCAAGATCGGCTACGCCCAGGCCCCCGTCGTGAAGACCGAGGCCTCCGGCTGGCTGTACTCGTGGGCCTGGGGCGTCCAGAAGGCCAGCAAGAACCAGGAGAACGCCTGGAAGTTCATCTCCTGGGCCTCCAGCAAGGAGTACGAGGAGCTGGTGGGCGCCGAGCTCGGCTGGCCCAAGGTGCCCGCCGGCAAGCGCGCCTCCACCTACGAGAACCCCGACTACCAGAAGTCGGCCGGGCCCTTCTACGAGGCCACCCAGGCCGCCATCAGCGCCGCCGACCCGCAGAACCCCGGCGTGCAGCCCCGTCCCGCTCCCGGCATCCAGTTCGTCGGCATCCCGGAGTTCACCGACCTCGGCACGAAGGTCTCCCAGGAGATCAGCTCCGCCATCGCCGGGCGCACCACCGTCGAGGAGGCGCTGGCCGAGGGCCAGGAGCTCGCCGAGGCGGTCGCCGAGAACTACCGGAAGTGACCCGCACCTCCCAGGAGCGACAGCCATGAGCACCGGTACCTCCTCGTCCCACGAGACCGCGCTGTCGCCGACGCCCAGCGTCCACGTCCGTCCCGCCTCGGCGCGCCGGGCGGCGGACTGGGCGAGGCGGGCGCCGCTGATGCCCGCGCTGGTCTTCACCATCGTCGTCACCCAGCTGCCGTTCGTGGTGACGCTGGTCATCTCGTTCATGGACTGGAACTCCCTGCGGCCCACCGAGCGGGGCTTCGCCGGGTTCGACAACTACGTGCAGGTCTTCTCCAACGCCGCGCTGCGCGAGTCGGTCGTCAACACCCTGGTGCTCACCGTCACCGTGGTCCTGGTGTCCCTGGTGCTCGGCCTGCTCATCGCCCTGCTGCTGGACCGGAGGTTCGCGGGGCGCGGGATCGTGCGGACCATGATGATCGCGCCGTTCCTCGTCGTGCCCATCGCCGCCGCGCTGCTGTGGAAGCACGCCCTCTTCAACCCCTCCTACGGGTTGTTCAACGGCCTGCTCACCACCGTCTGGGGGTGGTTCGGCAACAGCACCCCGCCGCAGCCGGACTGGATCTCCTCCGCGCCGATGATCGCCGTGGAGGCGGCGCTCATCTGGCAGTGGACCCCGTTCATGATGCTGATCCTGCTGGCCGGGCTGCAGAGCCGGCCGATGGACGTCGTCGAGGCCGCCCGGGTGGACGGGGCGAGCTCCTGGCAGATCTTCCGCTACCTGACCTTCCCCCACCTGCGCCAGTACGTGGAGCTGGGCGGGCTGCTGGGCAGCATCTACATCGTCCAGAACTTCGACGCCGTCTACACCATCACCGCCGGCGGCCTGGGCACCGCGAACCTCCCGTACACGATCTACCAGACGTTCTTCTCCGCCCACGAGTACGGCCTGGCCTCGGCGATGGGTGTCGTCACCGTGATCGCCACCATCATCATCGCCACCTTCGCGCTGCGGGTGGTCTCCACCATGTTCAACGAGGAGAACGGGCGATGACCGCCACCGTCACCGGCGCGCGCGCCGCCCAGGTCGCCACCAGCCGCAGGGAGCGCAGGGCACGGGCCGTGCTGGGCCGCCCCTCGCCCGTGTGGGGCCTGCTGGCCTGGGTCATCGGGTTCCTCTTCGTCGCCCCGGTGCTGTGGATGGTCCTGACCTCCCTGCACTCCGAGACGGCGGCGGCCACCAACCCGCCCTCCTTCGCGGCGTCCCTCACGCTGGAGGGCTACCGCAACTTCTTCGGGGCCGCCACGGGCCGCTCCCCGCTGCCCCCGCTGATCAACTCCGCGATGGCCTCGGTCATCTCCACGCTCATCGTGCTGGTGCTGGCGATCCCCGCCGCCTACGCCCTGTCGATCCGGCCGGTGCGCAAGTGGACGGACGTCATGTTCTTCTTCCTGTCCACGAAGTTCCTGCCCGTCGTCGCCGGGTTGCTGCCGCTGTACCTGTTCGCGCTGACCACCCGCACGCTGGACAACATCTGGCTGCTGATCGTCCTCTACACCGCGATGAACCTGCCGATCGCGGTGTGGATGATGCGCTCCTTCCTCGCCGAGGTCCCCGTGGAGATGCTGGAGGCCGCCTCCATCGACGGCGCCGGGCTGCTCATGACCCTGCGGAAGATCGTCGCCCCCGTCGCCATGCCCGGCATCGCGGCCACCGCCCTGATCTGCTTCATCTTCAGCTGGAACGAACTGCTGCTGGCGCGCACCCTCACCGCCACCGTCGCCGAGACCGCGCCGGTGTTCCTCACCAGCTTCCTCACCAGCCAGGGACTGTTCCTCGCCCAGCTCTGCGCCGCGGCCACCGTCATCTCCCTGCCGGTGCTCGTCGCGGGCTTCGCCGCCCAGGACAAGCTCGTGCAGGGCCTGTCGATGGGCGCGGTGAAGTGACCACCGGGACGTGAGCCGGGGGCGCGCGGGCCCCTCGGCCGCCGTCGCGGCAGGATGGCGGCATGGACCTGCGCATCTTCACCGAGCCCCAGCAGGGCGCCACGTACGACGACCTGCTGCGGCTCGCCGTCGCGGCGGAGGACGCCGGCTACGACGCCTTCTTCCGCTCCGACCACTACCTCGTCATGGGGGAGTCCACCGGGCCGGAGGCCGGGCTGCCCGGCCCGACGGACGCCTGGACCACCCTCGCCGGCCTCGCCCGCGACACCACCCGCCTGCGGCTGGGCACCCTCGTGACCTCCGCGACGTTCCGCCACCCCGGGGTGCTGGCCATCCAGGTGGCGCAGGTGGACCAGATGTCCGGCGGGCGCGTCGAGCTCGGCCTCGGCGCCGGCTGGTACGAGGCCGAGCACACCGCCTACGGCATCCCGTTCCCGCCGACGAAGGAGCGCTTCGACCGGTTCGAGGAGCAGCTCGCCGTCGTCACCGGGCTGCTCGGCACGCCCGCGGGGGAGACGTTCTCCTTCACCGGCGAGCACCACCGGGTGCAGGACTCCCCGGCGCTGCCCAAACCCGTCCAGCGGCGGGTGCCGGTCATCATCGGCGGCATGGGCAAGCGCCGCACGCCCGAGCTGGCCGCCCGCTACGCCACCGAGTTCAACGTCCCGTTCCAGCCGCTGGAGGGCGTGCGCACCCAGTTCGGCCGCGTCCGCGAGGCGTGCGCCGCCGCGGGGCGCGACGCGGACGAGCTGACGTGGTCGGCCGCGCTCGTGCTGTGCTGCGGCCGCGACGAGGCGGAGGTCGCCCGCCGCGCCCGTGCCATCGGCCGCGAGGTGGGCGAGCTGCGCGAGAACGGCCTGGCCGGAACCCCCGACGAGGTCGTCGACAAGATCGGCGCCTACGCCGAGGCGGGCGTCACCCGCTTCTACCTCCAGGTCCTGGACATCGCCGACCTCGACCACGTCGAGCTCGTCGCCGCCGAGGTCGCCCCGCAGCTGCGCTGACACGGGGGCGGTCCGGCCGGGGCGGGGACGTCCGGGGGCGCGACACCGGCGTGTTGGGCGCGCAACGTCCCCGCTTCCGGGGGGTGCGGCAGGTGGCGGGGACGTCCGGTCGGGTGACACCGGCGTGTTGCGCGCAGAACGTCCCCGCCCACATCCCGGGAACCCCGGATCCGGAGAGCCCGGGGGTTCAGCGGGCCAGGTCCGCCGCGGGCAGGTGCCGCTCGACCAGGTCCGCGGCCTCCAGGACGCCCACGCGCCGGCCCACCTCCGCCGACAGCGACGTCACCCCCGCGTCCGTGATCCCGCACGGCACGATCGTGGAGAAACCCTGCAGGTCCGTGTCGCAGTTCAGCGCGAACCCGTGCATCGTCACCCCGCGCGCGACCCGTATCCCGATCGCCGCGACCTTCCGCTCCGGCCGCCCACCACCCGCCGCGACCCACACGCCGGTGCGGTCCGGGACCCGGATCCCGCGCACGCCCAGCTCCGCGCACACGTCGATCAGGAGCTGCTCCACCCGCCGCACGTAGCGCACCACGTCCACGGGCTGCGCCAGGCCGACGACCGGGTAGCCCACGAGCTGTCCCGGCCCGTGCCAGGTGATGCGCCCGCCGCGGTCCACGTCCACCACCGGCGTGCCGTCCACCGGCCGCTCCCAGGAGTTCGTGCGCCGCCCCGCCGTGTACACCGGCTCGTGCTCCAGCAGCAGCACGGTGTCCCCGCGCCCGGCGGCGACCCGCTCGGCGTGCACCCGGCGCTGCAGCTCCCAGCCCTCGGCGTAGGGCACCAGGCCCTGCCCGAGCCGGACCCGCTCCACGGCCGGTGCGGGGGTGGTGCCCGCGACCTCGGTGCCCGCGACGACCTGGGTGCCCGCGACCTCGGTGCCTGCGGCGTCGGTGCTCACCGGGTCACCGTACGTCCGGCAGGCGCCGCACCGGCAGCCGCTCCTCCACCGCCCCGCCGTCCTCGGCCCGCACCACGTACGCACCCGCGCGCGCCCGCTCCGAGACCGCCTCCACCAGCTCCGTGCCGCGGTACACCAGGCCCGCGCCGTCGTCCGTGCAGTGCGTCTCGGGCAGGGTCCCCGCCGCGACCAGCTCGTGCACCAGGGGACGCCGGCCGGCCTCGGAGTCGTGGTGGACCCCGTTGCCGTACGGCAGGAGACCCAGCGCGTCCACCACCGGGCGCAGCTCGGGCCCGTAGGAGTCCGTCGTGCCGCCGCGGAACCAGCAGATCGACCCCGCGCTCACCCCGCCCAGGACCACCCCCGCCTCCCAGGCGCGGCGCAGCACACCGTCCAGGCCGTGCGCCCGCCACACCGCCAGCAGGTTCACCACCGAGCCACCGTTGACCCACACCACGTCGCTGGCCAGCACCTGCTCCGCCACGTCCGGCACCGACGGCATCGGGAACAGGCTCAGCACCCACGGGTCGAACCCTGCCCGCTGCGCCGCGTCGAGCACCTCGCCCGCGAACCAGCGCTGGTCCCCGCCCGCGGTGCCGACGTAGCAGACCCGCGGGCGTCCCGCCGCCCCCGACAGCTCCACCGCGTGGTGCACCAGCGGCGCGAAGTCCACGTAGCCGCGCACCCCCGCCCGCCACCCGCCGGAGGTGGCGACGACGGTGGGCGCGTCAGCCGGCACGGCCGGGCAGCGCGCCGAGGTCCCGCAGCACCGCGACCGCCGCGCGCCGGCCCGACACGAGCGCACCCTGCTGGGAGGCGTTGTCGCGGTGGTCGCCCGCCACGTACACGCCCTCCCCGAGCTTCACCGGCTTCGGGCCCGTGAAGGGCGGCGGCACCGCGGGCAGCGCGTCCCGCAGGGCGTGCACGGTGAGCAGTTCCCACCCGCGCGCGTCGGTGCCGTAGACCCGGCCGAGCTGGGCGCGGACCTCCCGCTCGGTGCCCGCGTCGCCGCGCTCGCCGAGCACGAGCGCCGACACCAGGGCCCGCGGGTCGTACCGGTCGAGCCGGTAGGACGGCGCCACGTCCGACACGACGGTCGTGGTGACGACCGGGCCGCGGCGGTCGCCGTCGACGTGGATGAGCTTGGCGCGCTCGGGGGCCGCGGGGGAGGTCGGCGCCGCGAACCAGAACGTCGTCAGCGGGTGCATCTCCGGTGCCGCCAGGCCGGTCAGGTGCTCGGTGGTGTGCGGGTCCGTCGCGACGACCACCGCACGCGCCGCCACGCCGCCCTCGCTGCTCTGCACCATCAGCTCCCGGGGGCCGTGGAACTGGTGCTCCACCGCCACCCCCGTCAGGACCGTGCCCGCGGGCAGCGCCGCGGCGAGCTGGTCCGGCACCGCCTGCATCCCCGCGACCGGCAGACCGGGCGTGCCGCGCAGGAAGCTGCGCACCAGCAGGTCCACGAACCGCGCCGAGGTGCTGCCGTCCTCCTCGCCCAGGACGCCCGCGAGGAACGGCTCGACAACCGCGGTGCGCAGCTCCCCGGTGACGCCCGCCGCGTCCAGCGCGTCCTTCCAGCCGGTGTCGCGCGCCTTCAGCGCCGCCGCCGAGGCCGTGCCCAGCGCCCAGCGCGCCGTGGTGACCTTGTCCCGCAGCGAGCCCACGGGGAAGCGCAGCGCCTCCAGGGCGGACCCCGGGTGCCGGCGCGGGTCGCGCACCTGCGACAGGCCGCCGCCGCGCTGCACGGCGATCCCCGCGTCGAAGTGCTGCAGGCGCAGCGCGGCGACGTCGAGGACCTGTGGCACCTCGGGGTAGGCGGGGTTGAAGACCTGGTAGCCCCGGTCCACCCGGAAGCCGCCGACGTCCTCGCTGCGGATGCGGCCGCCGACGCGATCGGCGGCCTCCAGCACCACGACGTGCAGCCCGGCCGCCACGAGGTGCCGTGCGCAGGCCAGACCCGCCAGGCCGGCACCGGCGACGACGACGTCCACGGAGGTCGGCAGCTCCGCCGGCCGGTGCGCCGGGTCGGGCGCCGAGGAGGTGGTAGCAGTCACCGTCGGAGCCTATCGACGCTGTGGACAGCGGGCGCGGGGCAGGCCCGATGTGCGCTTGTCTTCCCGGGTGGCAGCGGGTGCGCGGGACGAGGGTGCGGAACGGCGCGGGGCGGGCGGGCAGGCGCCGCCGCGGGTGGACGGCTACGCCGTGGGCGGGCTGCTCGGCCGCGGCGGGTCGGCCTCGGTGTGGCAGGGCACGGGGCCCGACGGCGTCCCGTGCGCGCTGAAGGTGCTGGAGCACCCGCCCGGCGGGAGCGGTGGGGCGCTGCTGCGGGAGCTGTCCCTGCTGCGCCGGGTGCGCCACCCCAACGTCGTGGCGGTGCGGGACATCACCACCAGCGGGGACCTGCCCGTGCTCGTGCTGGACCTGGCCGCGGGGGGCAGCCTGGCGGACCTCGTCCGCAGGCGCCGCCGCCTGCTGGTGGGGGAGGTGGTCACGCTCCTCACCGAGCTCGGCCCGGCGCTGGAGGACCTGCACGCCATGGGGGTCGTGCACGCGGACCTCTCCCCGGGCAACGTGCTGCTCGCCGCCGACGGCACACCGCTGCTGGCGGACCTCGGGGTGGCCCGGGCCCTGGGCGGGGCGCGGGGCGCGGAGGCGGGCACGGAGGGCTTCTGCGACCCGGTGCTGCTCGGGGGCGCCGCGCCGACGGCGGCCTCGGACGTGTACGGCCTCGCCGCGGTGGCGTGGTTCGCCCTCACCGGCGCCGCGCCCGCACCGGGCGGGCTGCCGGGGCGTCGCCGCGCGGGACGCTCGCTGCCGGAGGGGGTGCCCGCGGAGCTCGCCGCCGTGCTGGCCGAGGCGCTGCACCCGAGGCCGCAGAAGCGCCCCGCGCCGGTGGAGCTGGCGGTGTGCGCGGCGGAGGCGGCGCCCGCGCGGGCGATCCGCGTGCCGGGCGCCGGCGCGGCAGGCGCTGCCACGCCGGGTGTGGGCGTGGCGGGTGCTGCCACGCCGGGTGCTGGCTCGCCGGTCGCTGTGGCGGGGGGCGCGGCCGGTGCCGGTGTCGAGGCGCCGGGCGGGGCGGACGCGGGCGCTGCGGGGGTGGTCGCGGCGGGTTCCGCGGTGCCCCCGGCCGTGGAGGACGCCACCGCCGTGACCCGCCGGATCCGCGCGCTGGCGGTGGCGGGCGGGGACACCGCCTCTCCCGGCCCCGCGCCGGCGGCCGGCTCGCGGCGGTCGGGCCGGACGCCGGGCGGGAGCGTTGCGCGTGCCGGGACCGCTGACGCCGCCCGCCGCCCGGGCCGACGTCGCGCGGGCGGCGACGGCTCCCGGGCGGGCCGTGCCCGCGGGGTCCGGGCCGCCGCCGGGCGCTCGCGGCGGCTGCTGCCCCTGCTCGGCGGGGCCGCCGCGGGGGTGCTCGCCCTCGTCGCCGCCGTGCTCCTGCTGCCCGGCGGGCCGCCCGGCAGCGGCCAGGCGGCCCCAGCACCTCAGGCTCCTGCGCCCGCACCCGCCGCGTCGGCACCGCCGTCGGCTCCGGCTCCGTCGGCACCGCCGTCGGCTCCGGCTCCGTCGGCACCACAGGCCGGCTCGGACGTCCTCGCGGGCGAGGACCTGCCCGCGGTGGTCGAGGAGCTGGCGCGCCGCCGGGCCGGCGCTCTGGAGGCCGGTGACCCGGAGCTCCTGCGCGCCGTGGACGCGCCCGCCTCACCGGCCATGACCGCCGACGCCCAGCTCATCGGCTCGCGCCGGGGCGAGGGCCGCACCTGGCGCGGGCTCGGCTTCGAGGTGCGCTCGGTGCAGGTGGAGGAGGCCGGGCAGGGGCGCACCGTCGTCCTGGCCGACGTGGTGACCACCGCCCACCGCAGCGTCGAGCGCGACGGCGTGGTGCAGGAGGTGGCGGCCACCCAGCCGCGCCGCTCCCGCCTCACCCTCGTCCGCGTCGACGGGGAGTGGCGAGTCAGCGCCATCGGCTGAGCCGCGGCCGGGCGCTGCGGGCGGGTACGGCGGGTGGGTACGGCAGGCGGGCGCGGTCCGCCGTGGCGTCAGCCGGTGGAGGGCTCCGCCACCCACTGCACGATGCTCGTCGCGTCCGGGTGCGTGAAGGTGAACCCCGCCCCGGTCAGCGCCGCGGGCAGGACGCGCTGGGAGCGCAGCACCTCTCCGGCGAAACCCCCCAGCGCCGCGCGCAGCGCCACCGCCGGCACGGGGAGCAGGGCGGGCCGGTGCAGCGCCGAGGCCAGGGCACGGGTGACGACGGCGTTGCGCGCGGGCGCCGGGGCGGTGAGGTTGACCGGTCCGGCCAGGGGCGCGTCGAGCAGGAACGCCAGCGCCGCCACCTCGTCGGGCAGGGAGATCAGGCTCCACCACTGCCGCCCCGAACCGAGCACGCCGCCGACCCCGGCGCGGAACAGCGGCAGCATCTTCCCGAACGCGCCGCCCGAGCGGCTGGCGACCAGGCCCGTGCGGGCGTGCACGACCCGGATCCCCGCCTCCGCGGCCGGGGCGCTCGCCGCCTCCCACTCGGTGACGACGTCGGCGAGGAAGCCGTCGCCGCGGGGGGAGGACTCGGTGAGCTCCTCGTCGCCGCGCTCGCCGTACACGCCGATCGCCGTGCCCGTCACGAGCACCTGCGGCGCCTCGTCGAGCGCGGCCAGCGCCCCCGCGAGGGTGCGGGTGCTGTCCACGCGGGAGCGGAGGATGACGTCGCGGTAGGCGGCGCTCCAGCGGTGGTCGCCCACACCCGCCCCGGAGAGGTTCACGGCGGCCGTCACCCCGGTGAGGGAGCGCGGGTCGAGCCGCCCGGTGGAGGGGTCCCAGCCCACCTCGTCCGCCGCGGACGGCTGCCGGCGCACCAGGCGCAGCACCTCGTGCTCCTGCGCGCGCAGGTGCTCCACCAGCGCCCGCCCGATGAGGCCGCTCGCCCCGGACACCACGATCTTCACGGCCTCATCCTGTCCGGCCCGCGCCGCCACCGCGATCGGGAACGCGCCCCGGGCCGGTGCACCCCCGGCACGCGGCGGCGGGCCGCCCCCCTGTGGGGAGCG
The DNA here is from genome assembly GCF_054590795.1 of Kineococcus anabasis. Taxonomy (NCBI): domain Bacteria; kingdom Bacillati; phylum Actinomycetota; class Actinomycetes; order Kineosporiales; family Kineosporiaceae; genus Kineococcus; species Kineococcus anabasis. Next base: position 197,781 of record NZ_BAAIHU010000006.1, on the reverse strand, counting down.
GCCCGCCGTGGTGCCGTGTCGTCAGGAGCTGCTCAGAGACCCAGCTCGCCCTCGAACTCGCCGGCCTCCAGGCGCTTCTTCAGCGTCCCGAGGAAGCGGGAGGCGTCGGCGCCGTCGACGATGCGGTGGTCGTAGGACAGGGCCAGGTACACCATCGAGCGGATGGAGATGGCCTCCGCGCCGTTCGCGTCGGTCACCACGACCGGGCGCTTGACGACCGCGCCGGTGCCGAGGATCGCCACCTGCGGCTGGTTGATGATCGGCGTGTCGAACAGGGCGCCGACGCTGCCGGTGTTGGTGATCGTGAAGGTGCCGCCCGCGAGGTCGTCCGGCCCGATCTTGTTCGACCGGGTGCGCGAGGCGAGGTCGGCGATCTTGCGGGCGAGGCCGCCGAGGTTGAGGTCCCCGGCGTCCTTGATGACGGGCGTGATGAGGCCCTTGGGCGCGTCCACCGCGAGGCTGACGTTCTCCACCCCGTGGTAGACGATCGAGTCGCCCTCGACGCTGGCGTTGAGCACGGGGTGCTGCTTGAGGGCCTCGGTGGCGGCCTTGACGAAGAACGGCAGGAACGTCAGCTTCACGCCCTCGCGGGACTCGAAACCGGCCTTGGCCTTCGCGCGCAGCGTCGCGATGCGCGTGATGTCCACCTCGATGACGGTGGTGAGCTGGGCGGAGACCTGCAGCGACTCCACCATGCGCTGGGCGATGACCTTGCGCAGGCGGGACATCTTCTCCGTCGTGCCCCGCTTGGAGGAGGCGGCGGGCTGCGCGGCGGCGGCCGGCGCGGCGGCGGCGGGAGCGGCCGCGGGTGCCGGGGCGGCGGCTGCGGCTGCGGCTGCGGCGGCCGCGGCGGCGCGCTCGCGGGCCTCCTGGGCCTCGCGCTCCTTGCGCTCGGCGGCCTCCAGCACGTCCTGCTTGCGGACCCGCCCGCCCACACCGGTGCCCTGCACGGTGCTGAGGTCGACGCCGTGCTGGGCGGCGAGCTTGCGCACGAGCGGCGTGACGTAGGTGGTGCCGCCGGTGGGGGGCAGGTCCGCGGAGGGGGTCTCCGCCGCGGCCGGCTCGGGGGTGGGCTCCGGTGCGGGCGCGGCGGGCGCCTGCTTCGTCTGCTCGGCCTGCTCCGGCTGCGCCGAGGGGCTGGTGGCCTGCGCCGACTCCTCGTGGGCCGCCTGGCGCTCCTCGACCTCGGCCGCGAGGGTCTCCCCGCCCGCGGTGTCCTGCTGCGCGGCCTCCTGCCCGCCGGGCTCCGCGCCGGACGCGGCGGGGGCGCTGCCGTCGCCGATGCGGGCGAGGTCCGCGCCGACCGGCACGGTCTCGTCCTCGCCGACGAGGATCTCCTGCAGGGTCCCGGCGACGGGGGAGGGGATCTCGGTGTCGACCTTGTCGGTGGAGACCTCCAGCAGGGGCTCGTCGACCTCGACGGTGTCCCCGACCTGCTTCAGCCACCGGGTGACGGTGCCCTCGGTGACGCTCTCGCCGAGCGCCGGCATCTGCACGGTGGTGCCGCCGCCGGGGGACGGCTCCGCCTCGGCGGCCGGGGCGGTGTGCTGCTCCTCCTGCTGCGCCGGGGCGGGCTCCTCCTGCGGCGCGGCCGGGGCCGGCTCCTCGGTGGGTGCCTCGTCCTGCTGCGCCGGGGCGCTCTCGCCGCCGGAGTCCCCGCCGGAGGCGCCGCTGCCGTCGCCGATGCGGGCGAGGTCCGTGCCGACCTCCACCGTCTCGTCCTCGCCGACGAGGATCTCCTCCAGCACCCCGGCGACGGGGGAGGGGATCTCGGTGTCGACCTTGTCGGTGGAGACCTCCAGCAGGGGCTCGTCGACCTCGACGGTGTCCCCGACCTGCTTCAGCCACCGCGTGACGGTGCCCTCGGTGACGCTCTCACCGAGCGCCGGCATCTGCACCGAGTTCGACATCTGCTTCGTTCTCCTCACGGACGACGGGCTTGCTCGGCGCTCGGTGGGGAACGCCGGGTTGCTCAGGGGGTCTGCGGCTCCGGACGGGGAGGCGTCCTCCCCGTCCGGGATCAGGCGTGCGAGTGCAGCGGCTTGCCGGCGAGCGCGAGGAACGCCTCGCCCAGCGCCTCGTTCTGCGTCGGGTGCGCGTGGACGAGGGCGGCGACCTCCTCGGGGTAGGCCTCCCAGTTCACGATGAGCTGCGCCTCGCCGACCTGCTCGCCGATGCGCGCGCCGATCATGTGGATGCCGACCACGGGCCCGTCCTTGCGGCGCACGAGCTTGATGAAGCCCTGGGTGCCGATGATCTGGCTGCGGCCGTTGCCGCCGAGGTTGTACTCCACGACGTCGACGTCACCGTGGACCTCGCGGGCCTTGGCCTCGGTGAGCCCGACGGAGGCGACCTCGGGGTCGGAGTAGGTGACCTTCGGGATGCCGGTCTCGTCGATCACGGCGGGCTGGAGCCCGGCGATCTCCTCGGCCACGAAGATGCCCTGCTGGAAACCGCGGTGGGCCAGCTGCAGGCCGGGGACGATGTCGCCGACGGCGAAGACCCCCTCGACGTTGGTGCGCAGCCGCTCGTCGGTGAGCACGAAGCCGCGGTCCATGGTCACGCCCTGCTCCTCGTAGCCGAGGCCGGCGGTGTTGGGGCCGCGGCCGACGGCGACGAGCAGCAGGTCGGCCTCGAAGGTCTTGCCGTCCTCCAGCTTCACGACGAGGTCGGACTCGCGCTGCTCCACGCCGGAGAAGCGGGTGCCGAGGTTGAACTTGATGCCGCGCTTGCGGAAGGCGCGCTCCAGGGCCTTGCTGAGGGCCTCGTCCTCCAGCGGCACCAGGTGCGGCAGGGCCTCGATGATCGTGACGTCGGCGCCGAAGGACTTCCAGACGCTGGCGAACTCCACGCCGATGACGCCGCCGCCCAGGACGACGACGCGGTCCGGGACGTGGTCGAGGGTGAGGGCCTGCTCGCTGGTGACGACGCGGCCGCCGATCTCCAGGCCGGGCAGGGAGCGGGAGTAGGACCCGGAGGCCAGCACGACGTTCTTCCCGGTGTAGCGGGTGCCGGCGACCTCGACGGCGTTCTTGGCGACGAGGCGCCCCTCGCCCTCGACGAGGGTGACCTTGCGGGACTTCACCAGCCCCTGCAGGCCCTTGTACAGGCGGGCGACGATGCCGTCCTTGTACTTGTTGACCCCGGCCATGTCGATGGACTCGAAGGTGGCGCGCACCCCGACGTGCTCGCTGTCGCGGGCGGAGTCGGCGACCTCGGCGGCGTGGATCAGGGCCTTGGTGGGGATGCAGCCGCGGTGCAGGCAGGTGCCGCCCAGCAGGTCCTTCTCCACCAGGGCCACCGAGAGCCCCAGCTCCGCGGCGCGCAGCGCGCAGGCGTAGCCGCCGCTGCCCCCGCCCAGGATGACGACGTCGTACTCCGGCGCATCGGCCACTGGAGGCTCCCTCGCTCTTCGACAGCAGGTGGACGCCCCCCATCCTGGCATCTCCCGTCCCGGGCGCCCCAGCGGGGCGCGACCGGAGCGGTACGCGCCGTCCACGCGCTGCTCCGTCCGGGCCGCACGCGCGACGGCGGCGCCGTGGAGGTCCACGGCGCCGCCGTCGGGTGTGGGCCGCCGGGGCCCTCAGGAGGTGGGGGAGCTCAGCGCAGCCACTCGGTGGTCTCGCCGGCGCGCAGCCACTCGGTCGTCCCGCCGGAGCGGAGCCACTCCGTGGAGCCGGAGCGCAGCCACTCGGTGGTGCCGCCGGCGCGCAGCCACTCGGTCGCCTCGCCGGAGCGCAGCCACTCGGTGGCGCCTGCGGAGGCGGTCCCGTCCTGGGGGGCGGCGGAGGCCGCAGGTGCCGTGCCGAGGACGGAGGCGACGGCCAGCGCCGCGGTGGTCAGGGCGAGGCGGCGGGCGCTGCTGCGGCGGGACATGGTTCCTCCAGGTCGTCTCCGGCCCGGCCGGTCCCGCGTGGGGCGCGGGACCGGGGGCCGAGGGGCGGTGCGGCGCGGTGAGGCGCCGACCCCAGAGTACGTTAGGTAGTGAGCTGACCGCGGAGAGTTACGCCGAATGGCGTAGTGCCGACTGCCTAGGCGTCCACGCCGGCCAGGGACTCCGCCAGCGCCACGAGGCTGCGCACCGCCACGCCCGTGCCGCCCTTGGGGGTGTAGCCGTGCGGGGAGCCGGAGTTGAACGCCGGGCCGGCGATGTCCAGGTGCACCCACGGCCGCTGGGTGCCGTCCGCCCGCGAGGGCACGAACTCCTTCAGGAACAGCCCCGCCACGAGCATCCCGCCGTAGCGGTCGCCCATGTTGGCGATGTCCGCGACCGTCGAGTCCATGCTGGAGCGCAGCTCCTGCGGCAGCGGCATCGGCCAGAACTGCTCACCGGCCCGGGACGCGGCCGCCGTGAAGCGCTCGCGGAAGGCGTCGTCGTTGCCCATGACCGCGGACACCCGGTTGCCCAGCGCGACCATCTGCGCGCCCGTCAGCGTCGCCACGTCCACCAGGTGGTCGGGCTCCTCCTCGCCGGCCGCCACCAGCGCGTCCGCCAGCACCAGCCGGCCCTCCGCGTCGGTGTTGAGCACCTCCACCGTCCGCCCGCCGTACGTGGTGAGCACGTCCGAGGGGCGCTGCGCGGTGCCCGAGGGCATGTTCTCCGCCATCGCCAGCCAGCCCGTCACCCGCAGCGGCAGGCCCAGCTCCGCGACCGCGCGCACGGCGGCCAGCACGGCGGCCGCCCCGGCCATGTCGCACTTCATCGTCTCCATGCCCGACGCCGGCTTCAGCGACAGACCGCCGGAGTCGAAGGTGATGCCCTTGCCGACCAGCGCCAGGTGCCCGCGCGCCCGCTTGGGGGAGTGGTCCAGCACCACCAGCCGCGGCGGGCGGGAGGAGCCCTGGCCCACGCCGAGGATCCCGCCGTACCCGCCGGCGGCCAGCTCCTCCTCCTCCAGGACCCGCACGCTGACGCCCGAGCCCGCCACGTGCTCGACGGCGGCCGCCGCGAAGTCCGCCGGCGCCAGGTGCCCCGGCGGGGTGTTGACCAGGTCCCGCGTCACGGCCACCGCACGCGCCAGGATCGCGGCCCGCTCCACCGCCACGGCCAGCTCCCGGTCCCGCGACCTCGTGCCCAGCAGGGCGATCTCCGCCACCGGCTGCGACGACGCGCCCCCGGCCGCACCGGCCTGCGCGCTGCGGAAGCGGGTGAAGGCGTACGCACCCAGCGCCGCACCCTCCGCCACCGCCGCCAGGGCGCGGGCGCCGTCGGCGGGCAGCAGGAACCCCGCGCTCGCCCGGCCCGCCAGCGCCCGCACCGCACAGCCGGCGGCGCGGCGCAGGACCTCCTCGTCGAAGCGGCCGTCGGCGGGCAGCGGCCCCAGCCCGGTCAGCGCCACCAGCGGCGCCTCCAGGCCCTCCACGCCGGGCACCAGGTGCACCGACTCCGGCGCACCCGTCACCCGCAGGCGCGTCACCGCCTCCGCCAGCGCGGCGCGCACCCCCTTGGGGAGGGCGTCGGCCCCCACCACGACCGGTGCGGCGTCGCGCTGGGCGACACCCACCACGAGCGCGTCCCCGGCGTAGGCCTTGGGGTTCTTCCCGGACAGCGTCAGCTCGACCACCCCGGCACTCTAACCAGCGGCGCCGCTCCCGCACGGTGGGAGATCACGACGTCGGGGGATCACGGGCGCCCCGGCTGGGTAGCGTGCGCGCATGGCCGCCGACGAGCCCGCCCCCGCACGCCCCGCCGATCCCGAGGGCGCCGCCCCCGCGGCGGCCCGGACCTCGCCCCTGCACGCCCGCCACGTCGCGGCCGGCGCCCGCTTCGCCGACTTCGCCGGCTGGACGATGCCCCTGGAGCACGCCGGGCGCGGGGTGCGCCGCGAGCACGAGGACGTCCGCACCCGCGTCGGCGTCTTCGACGTCAGCCACCTCGGCGAGCTCGCGGTCACCGGCCCGGGCGCGCAGGCGTTCCTCGACACCGTCCTCACGAGCGCCGTGGGCACCCTGCCGCCGGGCCGGGCGCAGTACTCGCTGTGCTGCGAGGACACCACCGGCGGGGTCGTGGACGACCTGTTCCTCTACGTGCACTCGGGGGACGAGGTGCTGCTCGTGCCCAACGCCGCCAACTCCGCCGCGGTGGCCGCGCGGCTGCGGGCCGCGGCCCCGGCGGGGGTGGAGGTGCGCGACGCGCACACCCGCCACGCCGTCCTGGCCGTGCAGGGCCCGCGCTGCGACGAGGTGCTGCACGCCGTCGGCCTGCCCACCGGGCACGAGTACCTCTCCTTCGTGGAGACCACCTGGCGCGGCACCGACGTGATCGTCTGCCGCACCGGTTACACCGGCGAGCGCGGCTACGAGCTGCTGCCGCGCTGGGAGGACGCCGGGGAGCTGTGGGACGCGCTGCTGGTGGCGGCGGAGCACGCGGGGGGCGGGCCCGCGGGGCTCGGGGCGCGCGACACGCTGCGCACGGAGATGGGTTACGCCCTGCACGGGCACGAGCTGGGCCCCGACGTCACGCCGGTTCAGGCGCGCCTGGGCTGGGCGGTGGCGTGGGACAAGCCGGCGTTCTGGGGCCGCGACGTGCTGCTGGCCGAGCGCGCGGCGGGACCGGCGCGGCGGGCGTGGGGCCTGCGCGCCCTGGAGCGCGGGGTGCCGCGCGCCGGGATGACGGTGCGGGCCGCCACCGGCGAGGGCCCCGGGGAGGTGCTGGGCACGACCACCTCCGGCACGTTCTCCCCGACGCTCGGGCAGGGGATCGCGCTGGCCCTGCTGGCGCCGTCGGTGGGCGCGGGGGACGAGGTGCTGCTCGACGTGCGGGGCCGCCCCCTGCGCTGCGCGGTCGTGCGCCCGCCGTTCGTGCCGTCCTCCACCACCTGAGGCCCCGGCACCCCACCACCGGACGCCGCGGCGGGGGGAGCCCGCTCAGGCGTCGGCCGCGCCCAGCAGGGCGGTCGCCGCGTGCAGCACCGGCAGCGCCGCCAGCGCCCCGGCCCCGGCGCCGGCCTCCAGCCCGAGGTCGGTGAGCGGCTCCAGCCCCAGCCGCTCCAGCGCCGGGGCCTGTGCGGGCTGGCGCGAGCGCGGGCCCACCTGCCACCACTCCTTGGCCGTGAGGGAGATCCGCGACGCCACCAGCGCCGCGGCGGCCGAGCCCACCCCGTCCAGCAGCACCGGTGTGCGGCGCACGGCGGCCTGCAGCAGGAACCCCGTCGCGGCGGCGGTGTCGGCGCCGCCCGCGGCCGCGAGCAGGGACACCGGGTCCGTCGCCGCGGACCGGCTGCGCCGCAGCGCGTCGCGCACGGCCGCGGTGCGGCGCATCCACGTCGCGTCGTCGAGGCGGCCGACGTCGCGGCCCAGGACGTCCAGCGGTGCGCTGCGCTGGCAGGCGCCCACCAGCACCGCCGCCACGGCCGTGCCCCCCGCCCCGACGTCGCCCAGGAGCAGCAGGTCCGCCCCGGAGTCCACCTCCTCGTCGGCCACGGCCACGCCCGCACGGAAGGCCGCCTCGGTGTCGGCGGCCCCCAGGGCGTCCTCGCGGCGGGCGTCGCCCGAGGAGCGGCGCACCTTCAGCGCGCGCACCGGCGCGGGCAGGTCCGCCAGGTCCTCGTCCACGCCGAGGTCCAGCACGCGCAGGCCGACGTCCTGCCCGACGGCGAGCACCGCGGCCGGTGCCGTGCCGGCGTGCAGGTCGCGCACCTGCTGCGCCGTCCACCCCTCCGGGTGCCGCGAGAGGCCCGCCCGGGCCATGCCGTGGTCGGCGGCGAGGACGACCAGCCGCACCCGCGCCAGGGGAGCCGCCGCCGTGGGCCCCCGCACCCCGGCCAGCCAGCACCCGAGCGCGCCGAGGCGGCCGAGCGCGCCGTGCCGGGCGGCGAGCGCGGCCAGCCGCTCCTGCGCGGCCGCCGCGGCCGCACGGTCGGGCACCGCGACCGCGGTCGACACGGCGCGCACGTCGAACCCGGCGGTGTCCTGCCCGGCGGTGGTGCCCGGCGCGTCGGTGTCGCGCGCCACGGCGTCCGGTGCGTCGGCGTCCGGTGCCTCGGCGTCCGGTGCGTCGGCGTGTTCCTCGGGCAGCGGCGCGTCGGTCGGGGGGTGGTGCTCGCTCACGGGCCTCCTCCGGGCGGTGGGTCGCCAGCATCGTGCCACCGCGGCACGACCGGGTCCCGGCGCCTCCCTACGATCGGGGCCGTGACCGACGCACAGACCTTCCCCACCCTCGCCGAGATCGACGCCCAGGAGCGCGAGCTGGTGCTGCCGGCCTTCGGGCACGAGGAGGCCTGGCGGCTCGGCTCCTGGCTGGTCGAGGAGGGCCGGCGGCGGCAGCTCGGCATCGCCGTGCTCGTGCTGCGCGGGGGGCAGCGGCTCTTCGCCGCCGCCCTGCCGGGCACCGTGCCCGACCACGACGGCTGGCTGGATCGCAAGTCCCGGACGGTGGCGCGCTTCTCCCGCAGCTCCCTGTACGTCGGGCAGCAGCTGCGGCAGGCGGGCAGCACGCTGGAGGAGATGTTCTACCTCTCCGAGCGGGAGTACACCGTCCACGGCGGCGCCGTCCCGGTCGCCGTCGCCGGCGCCGGGGTCGTCGGCTCGGTGGCGGTGACGGGCCTGCCGCAGCTGGAGGACCACGCCCTGGCCGTGGCGGCGCTGCGGCACCTGCTGCCCGCGGCGCCCTGACCGGCACCTCCTGACCGGCAGGTCCTGACCGGCACGTCGTCACCGGGACGCGGCCCGCGGCGGGCTAGGGTTCCGCTGCCCCGAGCCGGGGGCACCGGACGTCCCGAACCCGAGGTCAGCTGATGAACCCGCCCGAGCCGAGCACCCCCACCGCGCCCGCGAGCACCGCCGTGCCCCCGGCGAACCCCGTCCGCCGGGTCGCCGTCGCCAGCCTGGTGGGCACCACCATCGAGTTCTACGACTTCTACGTCTACGCGACCGCGACGGTGTTCGTGTTCGGGCAGCTCTTCTTCCCCACGGGCTCCGGTGCGGCGCAGCAGCTCAGCGCGCTGGCCACGTTCGCGCTGGCGTTCATCGCCCGCCCGGTGGGCTCGGTGCTCTTCGGCCACTTCGGCGACCGCGTCGGGCGCAAGGCCACCCTCGTGGCGGCGCTGCTCGTCATGGGCGTCTCCACGACCCTCATCGGCCTGCTGCCCACGTACGAGACGGCCGGCGTCCTGGCCCCCGCGCTGCTGTGCCTGCTGCGCTTCGGGCAGGGCATCGGCCTGGGCGGGGAGTGGGGCGGCGCGGCGCTGCTGGCCACGGAGAACGCCCCGCCGGGACGGCGCGCCCTGTACGGCACGATGCCGCAGCTCGGGGCGCCGCTCGGCTTCATCCTGGCCAACACCCTGTTCATCGTGCTGGCGGCGACCCTGGAGGAGGGCGACTTCTTCTCCTGGGGCTGGCGCATCCCGTTCCTGCTCAGCGCCGTCCTGGTGGTGGTCGGCCTCTACGTGCGGCTGAACCTGACGGAGACCCCGGTCTTCGCCGAGGCGGTGCAGAAGCGCCAGCAGGTGCGGGTGCCGGTGGCCACCGTCTTCCGCGGCAACTGGCGCACGGTCCTGCTCGGCGCCCTGTCGGTCGTGGTGACGTACACGCTCTTCTACCTGATGACGGTGTTCTGCCTGAGCTACGGCGTGAGCCCCGAGGGCCTGGGCTACGAGCGGCAGACCTTCCTGTTCATGCTGTGCGGCGCGATCGTCTTCATGGCCCTGGCCACGCCGCTGTCCGGGGTGCTCAGCGACCGCTACGGGCGCCGGCCGGTGCTGGCGGTGGCCATGGTCGGCGCGGCGGTCGTCGGCCTGCTCACCGAGCCGCTGTTCGGCTCCGGCAGCACCGTGCTGGTCGTGCTGTACCTGAGCCTGGGCCTGTTCTTCATGGGCCTGGTCTTCGGGCCGATCGGTGCGTACCTGCCGGAGCTGTTCCCGACCAACGTGCGCTACACCGGCGCCTCGGTGGCCTTCAACGCGGGCAGCATCCTGGGGGCCTCGCTCGCGCCGTACACCGCGGTGGTCCTCGCGCAGCGCTTCGGCCTGGGCGCGGTCGGCTGGTACCTGGTGGGCGCGGCGGCGCTGAGCCTGCTGGCGCTGTGGGCGCTGCGGGAGACCCGCACCGAGGACCTGCGGGCCGACCCGGCGCCCGCGGCGTCGGGGGACGTCCGCGCGGGCCGTTAGCCTCGATCCCGACGCCCCCGCGGCGGCCGAGGCCGCGGGCACGCCGGAGGGACACCGCCCCGTGATCTACCGCACGCTGTACCGCACGGTCCTGACCCGCATCGACGCCGAGCGGGCGCACCACCTGTCCTTCGCGGCGCTGCGGGCCGCCTCCCGCGTGCCGGGGGTGCCGGCCGTGCTGCGCAGGCTGTTCGTCGTGGAGGACCCGGCGTTGCGCACGCGGGTCCTGGGCATGGACCTGTCCGGACCGGTGGGCCTGGCGGGCGGCTTCGACAAGAACGCCGTCGGGGTGGCGGCCCTCAGCCACCTCGGCTTCGCGTTCGTGGAGATCGGCACCGTCACGGCGCTGCCGCAGCCGGGCAACCCCCGCCCGCGGATGCACCGCCTCGTGGCGGACCGGGCGGTGGTGAACCGGATGGGGTTCAACAACGACGGCGCCGAGGCGGTCGCGGCGCGCCTGCGCCTGCTGCGCGCGGTGCCGCCGCGGCACCGGGTCGGCATCGGCGTGAACATCGGCAAGTCCAAGGTGGTGCCGGAGGAGGAGGCCGCCGCCGACTACGCCACCTCCGCGCGGCTGCTGGCCCGCTACGCCGACTACCTCGTCGTCAACGTCAGCTCCCCGAACACCCCGGGTCTGCGGAACCTGCAGTCCGTGGAGCGGCTGCGCCCGGTGCTGGAGGCGGTGCGGGAGGCGGCGGACTCCTCCGCGGGGCGCCGGGTGCCGCTGCTGGTGAAGATCGCCCCCGACCTGGCGGACGAGGACGTGGACGCGGTGGCCGACCTGGCGCTGGAGCTGGGCCTGGAGGGCGTCGTGGCGACCAACACGACGATCTCCCGCGAGGGCCTGCGCTCGGGGCCGGCCGAGGTGGAAGCGGCCGGGGGTGGCGGGCTGTCGGGTGCGCCGCTGAAGGAGCGCTCGCTGGCGGTGCTGCGGCGGCTGGCGGAGCGGACCGGCGGGCGGCTGGTGCTGGTGGCCGCCGGGGGGATCGAGACGGCGGCCGACGCGCAGGCCCGCCTGGACGCCGGTGCCTCGCTGGTGCAGGCGTACACGGGCCTGGTGTACGAGGGCCCGGCCTACGCCTCGCGCGTCCTGCGGAGGCTGCGGCGCCCGGTGCTCCCGGCCGCCCCGGCCGAGCCCGCCCGGCTAGGTTGAGGCCATGGGCCGACCGGCGAGCTGGACGTGGCGCTTCGACGACGCCGAGGGGCGCCCTGTCGAGGTGGCCGAGGCGGGGGTGCAGTTCCCCACGCAGGCCGATGCGGAGTCGTGGATCGGGGAGACGTGGCGCAGCCTGCGCGAGCGCGGCGTGGACTCGGTGCGGCTGTTCGCCGACGAGGAGCCGGCGTACGGGCCGCTGAGCCTGCGCACCCCCGAGTGAGCAGCCCCCGGTGAGCGGTCCCGGGCTGGGCGCCTCCCGGTGAGGCGCGCCCCGGGACCCCTCCGGGCCCCGGGGCGCCGCCGATCAGACGGGGCGCTTCTGCGGGGAGGTCTCCGCGGTCTTGCCCGGGTCGGTCTCCACGACGTCCCCGAGGACCTCGTCGATGCGCCGCAGCACGTCGGCGGAGAGCTCCACGCCGGAGGCCTTGGCGTTCTCCGTGACCTGCTCGGGGCGCGAGGCGCCGATGATCGCGGCGGAGACGTTGTCGTTCTGCAGCACCCAGGCGATGGCCAGCTGCGCCATGGAGATGCCGAGCTCGTCCGCCACGGGCTGCAGGCCCTGGACGCGGGTGAGGACGTCGTCGTTCAGGAACCGCTTGATCATGTCCGCGCCGCCCTTCTCGTCCGTGGCGCGGGAACCGGCGGGCGGGGCCTGGCCCGGCTTGTACTTGCCGGTCAGCACGCCCTGCGCGATGGGGGACCAGACGATCTGCCCGACGCCTAGCTCGCGGCTGGTCGGCACGACCTCGCCCTCGATGACCCGCCAGAGCATGGAGTACTGCGGCTGGCTGGAGATGAGCTGGATCCCCAGCTCCCGCGCGAGGGCGTGCCCGGCGCGGATCTGCTCCGCGGTCCACTCGCTGACGCCGATGTAGAGCGCCTTGCCCTGCCGCACGACGTCGGCGAAGGCCTGCATCGTCTCCTCCAGCGGCGTCTCGGTGTCGTACCGGTGCGCCTGGTAGAGGTCGACGTAGTCGGTGCCGAGCCGCCGCAGCGAGGCGTTGATCGACTCGTGGATGTGCTTGCGGGACAGGCCGACGTCGTTGTGCCCCTTGGGGCCGGTCGGCCAGTAGACCTTGGTGAGGATCTCCAGGCTCTCGCGGCGCTGGCCCTTCAGCGCCTCGCCGAGCACCGTCTCCGCCGCGGTGTTCGCGTAGACGTCGGCGGTGTCGAACGTGGAGATGCCGGCGTCGAGGGCGGCGTGGACGCACGCGGTGGCCGCGTCGTTCTCCACCTGCGAGCCGTGGGTGAGCCAGTTGCCGTAGGTGATCTCGGAGATCTTCAGACCGCTGTTGCCGAGGTACCGGAATTCCATGCACGCGACACTAATCCTGCGCGGGAGCGCTCTCGCGCGGGAGGGCCCCGTGAGGGTGGCCCTCCTGGAACCAGGCTCCCGGGAGGCGGAACTACGCTCGGGGGGTGTCGAAGGACCTGCGCGCAACGACCGCCCGCGCCCGCCGCTCCCGCGTGGACGCCGTGGACCGCGAGCTCATCGCCCACCTGCAGGAGGACGGGCGCAAGTCGTACGCGGCGCTGGCCAAGGCCGTGGGGCTCTCGGAGGCGGCGGTGCGCCAGCGGGTGCAGCGGCTGCTGGAGGGCGGGGTCATGCAGGTCGTGGCGGTCACCGACCCCATGACGGTCAACCTGCTGCGCCAGACGATGATCGGCATCCGGGTGGACGGCGACACCCGCACGGTCGCGGCCCGCCTCGCGGAGCTGCCCGAGGTCGACTACGTGGTGCTGTGCGCGGGGAGCTTCGACATCATCTGCGAGCTGACCTGCCGCGACGACGAGGAGCTGCTGGTGCTGCTGAACACCCACGTGCGGGTCATCCCCGGCGTGCGCAGCACCGAGACCTTCATCTACCTGGAGCTGGTGAAGCAGACGTACGCCTGGGGTGGGGGCCCGTCCGCGGCGGGTGCGCGGGTGGAGGAGCCGGACGAGCGGTAGGGGCCCCCGCGTAGGACGGGGCGCCCGTGCTCAGCGGGGGGCCTGGCCCCGTCCCACGCCCGGGACGGGGCGGCGCAGGCGGCGGATCTGCAGGGCCCGGGAGACCCCGTAGCCCACGAGACCGCGCTCGACGTGCCCGAAGCGCTCGAGGGCGGCCCGCTTGAGGCGCCGGCCGAGCAGGATGCAGTCGAGGAGGACGGCGATGGCCATCCCGTAGATGAGGATGGTGGAGAGCGCCAGCAGCCACGGGCTGGCCGCCGCCTGGGTCACGAAGGTGAGCAGCAGCGCCGCGAAGGCCACGAAGAGGAAGTACTCCCCGATGTTGCGGCGGGCGTCGACCATGTCGCGGGCCAGCCGCTTCTGCGGGCCGCGGTCGCGCAGCGGGAAGTACCGCTCGTCGCCGGTGACCAGCGCCTGCTGCATCTGCGCCCGGGCGGCCCGCAGCGACTCGCGTGCCGCGCGCTGGGCGGCCTTGCGGTCGGAGGGCACCAGCGGGCGGCGGTTGCGCGCCTGCGCCTGGGAGCGGCTGGGCGTGGGGCGCCCCTTGCCGCCGGGCTTGGGCGCGGGCTGGCCGGCCGTGCCGGGCCTGGGCGCCGGCGAGGCGCCCGCGGGCGTGGCGGGGGTCTTCTCCTTGGCGCGACCGAACACGAGCGGAAGCCTACGTGCTGCGCGACCCCCGCAGGACCCTCCCGCGCGGGCCGGCACCGGACGGCGTACGACCCGCGCCGTGGGCGGCCCTGCCGCTAGCGTCGGAACATGCCAGCGGACGCCACGCCAGCTGACCCCGGGGCCGGCACCCCTGCCGAGGCCCCTCCTCCGCGCCCCGCTCCGGACCCCGCCCAGGCCCCCACCGAGGTCCTCGCGGGTGACCCCGACGGAGCCCCCGGCGAGACCCCCGCCGAGACCCCTCCCGAGGCGGCTCCCGCCGAGCCCGGCGCGGTGCCGCCCGAGCGGGTCGCGGAGCTGAAGATCGCGGTGGCCGCGCTCTTCCCGGGGGTGCGCGCCGACCTGGAGCGGCTGGTGCACATCCCCAGCGTCTCCGCCCCCGCCTTCGACCCCGCCCACGTGGCGGCCAGCGCGGAGGCCGTGGCCGCGCTGCTGCGCGAGGTGGGCATGGGCGAGGTGCGGATCGTGTCCGTGCCCGGCGGCGCCCCCGCGGTCCTGGCGCGGCGCCCCGCCCCGCCGGGACGGCCCACCGTGCTGCTCTACGCGCACCACGACGTGCAGCCGCCGGGGGACGAGGCGGACTGGACGCACGCGCCCTACGACACGGTGGAGCTGGAGGGGCGCCTCTACGGCCGCGGCGCCGCCGACGACAAGGCGGGGCTGATGGTGCACGTCGCCGCGCTGCGCGCCCTGCTGTACGCCTGGGGCCCGGAGGACGGCGTGGGGATCACCGTCTTCGCCGAGGGGGAGGAGGAGATCGGCTCGCCCACCTTCGCGGACTTCCTCGCCACCTACCGCGAGGAGCTGGCCGCCGACGTGATCGTCGTGGCGGACTCCGCGAACTGGCGCGTGGGGGTGCCCGCCCTGACGACCACCCTGCGCGGTCTCGTCGACTGCACCGTGCGCGTCGACGTCCTCTCCCACGCCGTGCACTCCGGTGTGCACGGCGGGCCGGTGCTGGACGCGCTGACCTGCCTGTGCCGGCTGCTGGCCACGCTGCACGACGAGGCCGGCGACGTGGCGGTGCCGGGCCTGGACCGCGGCGAGGCCCCCACCACGGACCTGACCGAGGAGCGCTTCCGCGCCGACGCCGGGGTGCTGGACGGCGTGCGCCTGGCGGGCACCGGCTCGCTGGAGTCGCGGTTGTGGACGCGCCCGGCCCTGTCCGTCATCGGGCTGGACGCCCCGGCCGTGGCCGTCTCCAGCAACACGCTGCTGCCGACGGCGCGGGCCAGGATCAGCCTGCGGCTGGCCCCAGGCCAGGACGCGCCGGCGGCCATGGCGGCGCTGCGGCGGCACCTGGAGGCGGGCGCCCCGTTCGGGGCGCGGGTCACGGTGGAGGAGGGGGAGACGGGGCGGTCCTTCGCCTCCGACACCGCGCACGTGGCGCACCGCGCCGCCCGCCGGGCCTTCGCGGAGGCCTACGGCACCGAGGTGGTGGAGATGGGGATGGGCGGGTCCATCCCCTTCCTCGCCGAGCTGGCGGAGGCCTACCCCCGCGCGGGGATCCTCGTCACCGGCGTGGAGGACCCGGACTCCCGGGCCCACGGGGCGGACGAGTCCCTGCACCTGGCGGACTTCGCCCGCGCGTGCCTGGCGCACACCCTCCTGCTGGAGGCCCTGTCGGCGGTGCCGGCCGGGCCCCTGCGGCGGCGCGCGGCGGTCGGCTCGCACCGCGACGCGACGTAGGCTTGGAGCGGGCGCGCTCCCGGCGGGCCCGCTGAGCGGGGAACAGCGCGCCCGCCGCGCTGGTTACCCGGACGGAACGGGGCCGGCGCCGGCCCACGAGCGCACCGAGCGAGCGGAGACGACACCGATGACGGTCCAGGACGGAACCACGGCGACCCACGGGGTCGAGCTGACCGAGGTGGCCGCGACGAAGGTCGCGAGCCTGCTGGCGCAGCAGGACCGCGACGACCTGCGCCTGCGGATCGGCGTGCAGCCCGGCGGCTGCTCCGGCCTCATCTACCAGCTGTACTTCGACGAGCGCGAGCTCGACGGCGACGCCGTGCGCGACTTCGGCGGCGTCGAGGTCGTCGTGGACAAGATGAGCGCGCCCTACCTGGAGGGCGCGACGATCGACTTCGCGGACACGATCGAGAAGCAGGGGTTCACGATCGACAACCCGAACGCCGGCAGCAGCTGCGCCTGCGGCGACTCCTTCAGCTGACCCGCCCCCGGCCGGCCGGCGCCGCACCGGGGCCGGCGTGACCCGCGAGAGCGGGCCCCCCGCCCGGCCGCGGGCGTGGCCGGTCGACCCGGGCCCCTCGCGGCTCGACTTCACCGGCCTGCGGCCGCGGCCGGGGGAGGACCTGGTCGCGGCCGGCGGGGACCTGCGCCCCGCCACGCTGCTCGCCGCCTACCGCACGGGCTACTTCCCCATGGGGCTGGGCCGCGGCGGCACCGGCCCCCTCGGCTGGTGGTCCCCGGACCCGCGCGGGGTGCTCCTGCCCCACGAGGTGCACGTCTCCCGCTCCCTGCGCCGTTCCCTGCGCGGCTTCGAGATCCGCGTGGACACCGCC
This sequence comes from Kineococcus anabasis, assembly GCF_054590795.1. Lineage (NCBI taxonomy): Bacteria > Bacillati > Actinomycetota > Actinomycetes > Kineosporiales > Kineosporiaceae > Kineococcus > Kineococcus anabasis. The sequence continues at coordinate 181,381 of NZ_BAAIHU010000006.1, read as the reverse complement.
TTCGCCGAGGTCGTCGCCGGCTGCGCGGACCCCTCCCGGCCTGGCGCGTGGATCACCGACGAGATCGCCGCGGCCTACCTGCGGCTGCACCGCACGGGCTGGGCGCACTCGGTGGAGGCGTGGGCCGGCGGGGAGCTGGTGGGCGGCCTGTACGGCCTGGCGATCGGCGGCTTCTTCGCCGCCGAGTCCAAGTTCCACCGCGCCCGCGACGCCTCCAAGGCCGCCGTCGTGGGCCTCGCCCGCATCCTGACCGCCGACGGCGTCCCCGGCCGGCTCGTCGACGTGCAGTGGTGCACCCCCCACCTGGCCACCCTCGGGGTCCGCGAGCTCGACCGGCGCGACTACCGCCGGGCCCTCGCCGCGGCGGCGGAGTTACCGACGCCACACCCCTTCACGGCCCGCCCCGACCAGCCCTCCGGTGGTAGCGGGGGGTAGTCTCGGGACCGAACGCCGTGTGCACCCGGGGGGTCCCCCGAAGCCCTCGGCGGGATCCGATCGAGGGACGTGGGAAGGCCGACGTTGGGCACGCGAGACTCGTACGCATCACGGCGCCGCCGTTCGCCCCGGGCGCTGCGCGCCGTGGCCGGGGCGGGTGCCGCGCTGCTGCTCGCAGGGTGCGGCAGCGGAACCGCCGAGAGCGACTTCCGGCACGGCTACCTGCCGACCGTCAGCGACGGCGCGACGAACATGACACCGATCATCCAGACGCTGTGGAACGGCTCCTGGATCGCGGCGATGCTCGTCGGCATCGCCGTGTGGGGTCTGACCCTGTGGTGCGTGGTGGCCTACCGCCGCCGCAAGGGGGACCCGCAGCTGCCGCCGCAGGTCCGCTACAACATGCCGATCGAGATCCTCTACACGGTCCTGCCCGTGATGATGGTCGGCGTCCTCTTCTTCTACACCGCCCGCGACGAGGCGGCGATCGTCGACACCTCCGGTGAGGTCACCCACCGGATCGACGTCATCGGCAAGAAGTGGGGCTGGGACTTCAACTACAAGGACGAGGACGTCTACGAGGCCGGCCGCCAGGCCACCCTCACCGGCGTGCCGGGTGTCCAGGACACGCTCCCGACCCTGTACGTGCCGGTGGACGAGCCGGTCGAGGTGAACGTCGTCTCGATCGACGTCAACCACTCCTTCTGGGTCCCGGCGTGGCTGTACAAGATGGACGCCATCGCGGGCAGCCCGAACCGCTTCCACGTGACCCCGACGAAGACGGGCACGTTCCAGGGCAAGTGCGCCGAGCTGTGCGGTGAGTACCACTCGGAGATGCTGTTCAACGTCAAGGTCGTCACCCGCGAGGAGTACGACCAGTACATCGAGAGCCTGCGCGACCGCGGCCAGACCGGGCAGATGTCCACCCTGCTGGCCGGTGAGGTGGAGCGCACGGCCGCCGTCCCGCGCGCGGACGAAGGGAACCGTCAGTAATGGCCGCAGAGAGCCTGAGCCCTCCCGGCACCGCCGCGCGCACGACCACGCGGCAGCCGATGGGGATGACCACCCCCCGCACCGCGGGCAGCGTCGTCACCAAGTGGATCACGAGCACCGACCACAAGGTGATCGGGAACCTCTACTTCATCACCTCCTTCGTCTGGTTCCTCATCGGCGGGGTCATGGCCCTGCTCATCCGGGCGGAGCTCTACGCGCCCGGCATGCAGTTCGTGGACTCCAAGGACCAGTACAACCAGCTGTTCACGATGCACGGCACGATCATGCTGCTGCTGTTCGCGACGCCGCTGTTCGCCGCCTTCGCCAACGCGATCATGCCGCTGCAGATCGGCTCGCCCGACGTGGCGTTCCCGCGGCTGAACATGCTGTCGTACTGGATCTACCTCTTCGGCGGGATCATCGCCGGTGCGGGCTTCCTCACCCCGCAGGGCGCGGCGAGCTTCGGCTGGTTCGCGTACACGCCGCTGTCGGACTCGGTGCACTCGCCGGGCCTCGGCGGTGACCTGTGGGTGTTCGGTCTCGCCTTCGGTGGTTTCGGCACCATCCTCGGCGCCGTCAACTTCGTCACCACGATCATCTGCATGCGCGCCCCGGGCATGACGATGTTCCGGATGCCGATCTTCACCTGGAACATCCTCATCACCAGCGTGCTGGTGCTGATGGCCTTCCCGGTGCTGGCCGCCGCCCTGCTGGCCCTCGGCGCGGACCGCGTCATGAGCGCCCACGTCTACGAGGCCGCGCACGGCGGGCCGATGCTGTGGCAGCACCTGTTCTGGTTCTTCGGGCACCCCGAGGTCTACATCATCGCGCTGCCGTTCTTCGGCATCATCACGGAGATCATCCCCGTCTTCAGCCGCAAGCCCGTCTTCGGCTACAAGGGCCTGGTCTTCGCGACCATCTCCATCGCCGGCCTCTCGGTGACGGTCTGGGCGCACCACATGTACGTCACGGGCAAGGTCCTGCTGCCGTTCTTCGCGCTCATGACCATGCTGATCGCGGTGCCCACGGGCCTGAAGTTCTTCACCTGGCTCGGCACGATGTGGCGCGGCTCGCTCACGTTCGACACGCCGCTGCTGTGGGCGATCGGCTTCCTGGTGACGTTCCTCTTCGGCGGACTGACCGGCATCATCCTGTCCTCGCCGCCGCTGGACTTCCACCTGTCCGACTCCTACTTCGTGGTGGCCCACTTCCACTACGTGGTCTTCGGCACGGTCGTCTTCGCGATGTTCGCCGGCTTCTACTTCTGGTGGCCCAAGTTCACCGGCAAGATGCTCGACGAGCGCCTCGGCAAGATCCACTTCTGGCTGCTGTTCGTCGGCTTCCACGCCACCTTCCTCATCCAGCACTGGCTGGGGGCCTCCGGCATGCCGCGCCGCTACGCGGACTACATGCCCGAGGACGGCTTCACCTCGATGAACCAGGTCTCCACCATCGGCTCCTTCCTGCTCGGTGCGTCGATCCTGCCGTTCCTGTGGAACGTCTACCGGACGGCGCTGAAGGCGCCGAAGGTCGACGTGGACGACCCCTGGGGCTACGGCAACTCCCTGGAGTGGGCGACGTCCTGCCCGCCGCCGCGGCACAACTTCACGACCCTGCCGCGCATCCGGTCCGAGCGTCCCGCGTTCGACCTGCACCACCCCGAGGTCCCGGGGCACGACACGCCCACGGCCAACAAGAACCTCCTGGACCACGTCTACGGCGAGGCCGACCTGTCCGGCCGCCAGGAGGACCTCCCCGGAAGGAAGGGGCACTGACATGAAGTCCGAGGTCTGGCTCTTCAGCGGCGGGGTGCTCTTCTTCGTCCCCGTGGCCTTCGTGTACGGCATCCTCACCAACTGGGGTGAGCTGGTCGGCTTCGTCGCCCTGCTGCTCACCGGCGGCCTGGCGATCCTCGTCGGCGGGTACCTCGCGGTGACCGCGGCCCGCATCGACGAGCGGCCCGAGGACAACCCCCGGGCAGACGTCACCGAGGGCGCGGGGGAGCAGGGCTTCTTCAGCCCCCACAGCTGGTGGCCCCTGGCCCTGTCCTTCGGCGCGGCACTCGTCTTCGCCGGTGCGGCCGTCGGCTGGTGGCTCGCCATGATCGGTGCGGTGCTCTCGGTCATCTTCCTCATCGGCTGGGTGTTCGAGTACTTCGTCGGGGAGCACGCCCACTGACGAGCCCCCCGTCGCACGCAGACCGCCGCGGTCCTCCTGGAGGACCGCGGCGGTCTGCGTCTGCCCGGGCGGTGCCCGGGCCGGGCGGCCGTCTCCCCGGACACCTGCGTGTCGTGCGGGCCCGGGGTGCGGCGCCGGGTGCCAGGATCGGCCCGTGGACGTGTTCGAGGAGATCGCCGACGAGCGTCGGGCCCTGGCGGACCAGGTCGAGGCCCTGAGCCCCGAGCAGCGGGCGACCAGGAGCCTGTGCCGGGCCTGGAGCGTCCAGGACGTCCTCGCGCACCTGGTCATGCCCCTCGAGGTGAGCACCCCGAAGCTCGTGCTGGCCGTGCTGCTGGCGGGTGGGAACTTCGACCGGGCGAACGAGCGGGTGACCCGGCGGCTGGCGCGGCGCCCCTTCGCCGAGATCGTGGACGTCCTGCGCCGCAAGGCCGGCACCCGGTTCACCCCGCCCGGATCGGGTCCGGAGGCGCCCCTGGTCGACGTGCTGGTGCACGGCCTGGACATCCGCCGGCCGCTGCAGCTGCACCGCGACATCCCCGGACCGCGGCTGCGGACGGCGCTGACGTTCCTCATGACGGCACCCGCGGGCCTGGTGCCGCGGGGGGCGCTGAGCGGCCTGCGGTTCGAGGCGCAGGACGTCGACTGGGCGCACGGCAGCGGACCGGTGGTGAGCGGCACGGCCGAGGCGCTCCTGCTGGCCGTCACCGGCCGGGCCGCGGGTCTCGACACCCTCGCCGGCGACGGCCTCCCCACCCTGCGCGGGCGGCTCGCGCCGGGCTGACGGCGCCCGCGCGGAGGAGGACCTACCGCGGCCCGATCCTCGGCTTCCGACCTCCGCCGGAGCCCTCCGCGTGGAACTCCAGGGCCGCCGCCATCCAGTACGCGAGGTCCTCCTCCGCGGCGACGGCCTCCGCGTCGACCGCGATCCACCCCGGGCCCATCGAGCGGCCCGCGCCCATCTCGGCCCGCCCGGCGCCCGGCCTCTCCAGGTGCCGGGCACCGCTCCCCGGCGCGACTCGCACGAGCAGGCCGGAGCCACCGCAGGAGACGCAGACGAGCATGCGCTCGTCCACCATGAAGGCCAGCCCGCCGAACATCTTCACCTCGCGGACCTCGCGTCCGGCCAGCGCCGCCCGGACGCGCTCCGCCACCCCTGAGTCGTACGGCACGACGGCCACTCCTCCCGATCGACGACCGGCTGCTGCCGGGACGCCCGTCATCCTCGACCCTCCGGCCGCCTCCGGCGCGCACCGGCCGCGGTGCGTCACCGCCTCCGGAGGCGCGGCTCGCGGCGGAGGCACGCGGCTCGTCCGCGCACGGTGCGAGCCGGGGGAGTGCGGGGTCGCCGCGTGGAGCGGTTTCCCGGTGGCCCCCGGCGGGTCCGGTGCCGTGCACCTGGCCGCGGCAGGGCCGGGCCGCAGCCCTCTGGGGGCGCCGGACCGGGCGCCGTGTCAACGCGCGCGCCCGGGAGCGCGTCTACCTGGTAGCTGCTTCTCCTCCCGCCGCGACGGTGCGGACGGGGCGATGCGGCCGGCAACCGTTCCGCGCGTCCCAGTCACCGGAGACTCCCATGCGCCGTCCACCGCTCCCTGCCCTCGCGATCCTGCTCACCGCCTGCGCCGCTCTGGGCGCCGTGTGCGCGAGCCCCGTCGCGACCGCGTCCACTGGTACCGCTCCGGACCCCGCATCGTTCGGCGGGGCCATCGGCGAGCACTACCGGATGATGGGCGGCCCCGAGGAGTTCCTCGGCCTCCCGCTCACCCCGGAGCACCCCACCCCGGACGGCCGGGGCGCCTACGTGGTCTTCGAGGGCGGTTCGATCTACTTCTCGCCCTCCACCGGCGCGCACGAGGTCCACGGCGCCATCCGCGACCGCTGGGGGCGGCTCGGCTGGAAGGGGGGCCCTCTGGGGTTCCCCTCGAGCATCGAGTACCGGACGCTGCCCTCCGGTGGCGCCTACAGCGCCTTCGAGGGCGGCTCGCTGCACTGGAGCCCCGCCACGGGGGCCCACCTGGTGCGCGGCGCGATCCGCGACGCGTGGGGCGCGACGGGCTGGGAGGCCGGGCCGCTGGGTTTCCCGGTCAGTGACGAGTACGACGTCCCCGGCGGCAAGCGCTCGGACTTCCAGCACGGGCGCGTGACCTGGACCCCGGGCGGCGGGGCGAGGGTGAGCGCACCGTCCCCGCTCGCCGGCTGCGGCACCCGCACGGCCGGCGCCACCCCCGACCAGGCCGCGCACTGCCTCGTGCGGGCCTGGGACGCCGGGCGCGCGGACCTGGTGCGCGCCTGGTCCACCGACGAGGTGACCCGCGTCCTCCTCGACCCGGTGCACCGGTCCCTGCTGGACGGGATCCTCGGCCAGGCGGGCTGCACCACCGGGAGGGTCCCGGGCGCCCAGCCGCGCACCTCCACCGGCGTCGTCTGCCTCGTGGACCACTCCCACCCGGTCACCGCCGTCGCGGAGGAGGGCGCCTGGCTGGCCCTCGGCACCGGGCGGGACGAGCGGGGTGCTTTCGTCGAGGACGTCGCCTTCAGCGGCTGAAACGCGGGCCCGGACGCGCCGGAGGCCCGGCAGGAAGGATCCTGCCGGGCCTCCGGGGGAGCGGGCCTCAGCCCTGGGTGGTCAGCGAGTTCGTGATCTTCGCGCTGCCCTGCTCGGACGGGTCGATCGCCACGTGCTCGTCGTCGTGGTGGTGCTTCGCCGCCTCGAGCTCGGCCGGGGTCACCGGCTCGACGCGGTCGTCGAAGTAGAACCGCGACAGGCCGCGCTGGACCTTGCCGAGGAGCGAGTCGGGGCGGAAGCCCGCCCGCTCGTTCAGCTCCAGCGGGCGCTGCACCTCGTGCTGGACGAGGAGCCAGCGCTCGTGCTCCGACAGGGGAGCGTGGACCTCGATGAACTCCCCGTGCGGCAGGCGCACGATGCGCCCGGTCTCCCGGCCGTGGAGGACCTTCTCGCGGTCCCGGCGCTGCAGGCCGAGGCAGATGCGCTTGGTGACCCAGAACGCCAGCGGCGGCAGCACGAACAGCAGCAGGCGCAGGCCGCGCGTGATGTCGTTGATGCTGTAGTTCAGCACGTGGGCGATGATGTCGTTCCCACCGCTGATCATCAGGATCACGTAGAACGTCAGCGCCATCACGCCCAGGCCGGTGCGGGTGGGCTGGTTGCGCGGGCGGTCCAGCAGGTGGTGCTCGCGGTAGTCACCGGTCGCGATCTGCTCGATCCACGGGTACAGGCACAGCACGCCCATGACGGCCAGGATGATGACGGTCGTGGGGACGAAGACGTTCATGGAGAACGTGAAGCCCCACAGCGTGAACTCCCACCAGCCCGGCGTCAGGCGCACCGCGCCGTCCAGCCACCCCATGTACCAGTCCGGCTGGGAGCCGGCGGTCACGGGGGAGGGGTCGTAGGGGCCGTACGCCCAGATCGGGTTGATCGACACGAACGCCGAGATGAGGGCGACGATGCCGAAGACGATGAAGAAGAAGCCACCGGCCTTGGCCATGTACACCGGGTAGAGCGGGAAGCCCACGACGTTGTCGTTGGTGCGGCCCGGGCCGGGGTACTGCGTGTGCTTGTGGATGACCACGAGCATGAGGTGACCCACGATCAGGGCCAGCATCACCGCGGGCAGCAGCAGCACGTGGATCGTGTAGAAGCGCGGGATGAGCGCGTGCCCCGGGAACTCGCCCCCGAACAGGAAGAAGCTCATGTAGGTGCCGACCACCGGCACCGCCAGGGTGATCGCCTGGGCGATGCGGATGCCCGTGCCGGAGAGCAGGTCGTCGGGGAGGGAGTACCCGGTGAAGCCCTCGAACACGGCGAGGATGGCGAGGATCGCGCCGATGACCCAGTTGATCTCACGCGGCTTGCGGAACGCGCCGGTGAAGAACACCCGGAACATGTGGACCACGGTGGACGCCACGAAGATCAGCGCCGCCCAGTGGTGGACCTGGCGGATGATCAGGCCGCCGCGCACGTCGAAGGAGATCGCCAGCGAGGAGGCGTAGGCCTCCGACACGTGCTGGCCGGCCAGGGGGGCGTAGATGCCCTCGTAGGTCACCTCCCCGGCGCTGGGCACGTAGAAGAACGTGAGGAACGTGCCCGTCAGCAGCAGGATGACGAAGGTGTAGAGGGCGATCTCGCCCAGCATGAAGGACCAGTGGTCCGGGAAGACCTTGCGTGCGAATCCGTTGACGATCTTGCTCGCGCCGGCGGTGTCGTCGGCGAAGTTGGCGACGGCCGCGGCGGCACGGTCCTGCGCCTTGGTCTGCGGGCTCATCCGCGCTCCCAGAAGGACGGGCCGACGGCCTCGGAGAATGGCCCGTTGGCCACCAGGTACCCCTCGTCGTCGACGGTGATCGGCAGTTGGGGGAGCGGCCGCTTGGCCGGTCCGAAGACCACCTTCGCGCCGCGCTCCACGTCGAAGGTCGACTGGTGGCACGGGCACAGCAGGTGGTGCGTGGTCTGCTCGTACAGCGCCACGGGGCAACCCATGTGCGTGCAGATCTTCGAGTAGGCCACGATGCCGTCGACGAGCCAGTCCAGGTTCGTCGGAGCGGAGAACTCCTCCGGCTTCAGGCGCATGAGCAGGACCGCGGCCTTGCCCTTCTCGGCCAGCAGGTCCTCCCCGGTCTCCTCGATGCCCTCGGGCATGACGTGGACGACCGAGCCGAGGGTGACGTCGGCCGCGAGGATGCGCCCGCCCTCGGGGTCCTTCACCAGGTGCTTGCCCTCCTCCCAGAACGTGCGGAAGAGCGCGTCACCGGGCAGGGGGCCGGTGTCCCGGAAGAAGAACAGGGCCGGGATCGGGAAGATCGCCAGGGCGGCGATCATCGTGTTGCGGATGAGCGGACGACGGCCCAGGGCCGCCTCGTCCGCGCCCTCCTTGAGGATGGCCACCGCCTTGGCCCGCTCGGCGTCCGTGCCGCGCTGGCGGTGGCGGTAGTCGATGCGCTCGTCGTCCGGCAGCAGCGTCTTGGCCCAGTGGACGGCGCCGACACCGATGCAGAACAGCGAGAGGAACATCGCGAAGCCGATCGCCTTGGTCGACCAGCTCACGACCTCCAGGCGTTCCTTGTACTCGCCGTGGCCCTCGTACTTGATGCCGACGATGGCGGCGATGACCCCGAGGGTGCCGATCATCGAGAGCAGGAACAGGCTCGCCACCTGGCGCTCGGCGCGCTTGGCGGCCTTCGGGTCGACGTCACCGAGGCGGTGGCGGTGCTCCGGCAGGCCCGGGTCGCCGAACCGTTCGAGGTCCTGCGACCCCGAGACGGTGCTGACCGCGGTGCTGCTGCCGTGCGCCGGGCTGGGCGGCTGGTCCGCCGGCTGGATCTGCTGGGTCATCGTTCCTGTCCTGTCGCTGCGCGCGGCTGCTCCGCCACCTGCACCTGAACCGTCTGGGGCTGCGGTCGGCTCACGAGGACTTCATCCCCAGCCAGACCGCGCAGCCGATGAGGAGGCCGATCCCGACGAACCAGGCGAACAGGCCCTCGCTCACCGGGCCGAGGTAACCCAGGGGGTGCCCGCCCGGCTCCGGCTGGCTGTGGATCGACTTCAGGAAGCCGATGATCGCCTTCTTGTCCTCGGGGGAGACCGTGTTGTCGTTGAACACCGGCATCGACTGCGGGCCGGTCGACATCGCCTCGTAGATGTGGCGCTCGGAGACGTTGAAGAGGCTCGGCGCCTCCTTGCCCTTCGTCAGCGCGCCACCGGCACCGGCGAAGTTGTGGCACATCGCGCAGTTGGTCCGGAAGATGTTCGACCCGCGGGAGATCTCCTCCTCCGTCAGGTCGGAGGTGTCGAGGTACTCCTCCGCCGGGACCGCCGGGCCGGGGCCCAGGGAGGCGATGTAGGCGCCCATCTGGTCGATCTGCTCCTGCGAGTAGCGGATCTTCTTCGAGGGCACCGCCTGCGGGCCCTGCATGACCAGCGGCATGCGCCCGGTGCCGACCTGGAAGTCCACCGCGGCGGCACCCACCCCGACGAGGGAGGGGCCGGTGACGCCCGTGTTGCCGTCGTCGTCGAGGGCGTAGGGGTCACCGCCCTCGCCGTTGAGGCCGTGGCAGGTGGCGCAGTTGGCGAGGAACAGCTTCTCGCCCTCGGCGATGTCGTCCTGGGAGGGAGCCGCGGCCTGCGCCCTCGCCTGCTGCGGCGCCAGGGTGGCGTACAGGCCGCCGGTCAGGGTCAGGGCCAGTGCGATCAGCAGCACGACGGCCAGGGGGTGGCGGCGGCGCGCGCTGAGCGCGGAGAGGGTCCTGGTCACGGTCGTCGAGCTCGCTTCCGTCGTTGCTGGGCTGGCGGGTGCGCTGGTCGCGGGCGGGAGGTCACTTCAGGATGTAGATCACGGCGAACAGGCCGATCCACACCACGTCCACGAAGTGCCAGTAGTAGCTGACCACGATCGCGCTGGTCGCCTCCTGGTGGCCGAAGCGGCGCGCGGCGAAGGCGCGGCCGATGACCATCAGGAAGGCGATGAGGCCACCCACCACGTGGAGGCCGTGGAAGCCGGTCGTCAGGTAGAAGACCGAGCCGTAGCCGTTGGTGCTGATGGACAGCCCCTCGTGGATCAGCTCGGCGTACTCCAGCACCTGCCCGGCGACGAAGATCGCACCGAAGATGTACGTGAGGACGAACCACTCCACGAGGCCCCAGCGCTTGAAGTCCAGCAGCCCGCCGGTGCGCCGCGGCTGGAAGCGCTCGGCGGCGAACACGCCGAACTGGCACCACAGCGACGAGATCACCAGGATGGCCGTGTTCACGCTGGAGAACGGGATGTTGAGCATCGCCGGTCCGGTCTCCCACATCTCCGGGGCGACCGAGCGGATCGTGAAGTACATGGCGAAGAGCCCGGCGAAGAACATGAGCTCGCTCGACAACCACACGATCACCCCCACCGACACGACGTTGGGCCGGTTGACGGAGCCGTGGGCCGGGCTCGGTGTGCTGCTCTGGACTGCCTGTGCGCTCGCCACGATCGTCATTATTGCCCCATGCGCTGCGTAACGACCTGCCCGCCCCGCTGCACCGGCCGGTGAGCCTCGCCACAGGACCCGGCGGGCGCCCCCGCGCCGACCCGCCGTCGGTACGCTCGGCGCCGCCGGTGAGCGCCCGCCGCCGGAGCCGCCGCCGCCGGAAGGCACCATGACCAGCTCCCCGCACCCGCCCGCGCCCGTGCCCGCGACGACCGGGTCCGGCGGCTCCACCTGGACCGAGCTGATCACCCGACTCGTTGCGGGGGAGGACCTCGACGCCACCGCCACGGGCTGGGCGATGGACCAGGTGATGTCCGGTGACGCGCTGGACGTGCAGCTCGCCGGCTTCCTCGTGGCGCTGCGGGCCAAGGGCGAGACGGTCGCGGAGCTGGAGGGGCTCGCCTCGGCGATGCTCTCCCACGCCGTCGCGCTCAGCGTCCCCGGGCCCGCCGTCGACCTCGTCGGCACCGGCGGTGACCGTGCACGCACGGTGAACATCTCGACGATGGCCTCCCTGGTCCTGGCCGCCGCGGGCCACCGCGTCGTCAAGCACGGCAACCGGGCCGCGTCCTCCTCCTGCGGCTCCGCGGACCTGCTGGAGGAGCTCGGCGTGCGGCTCGACCTGCCCCCCGCGCGCGTGGCGGAGGTCGCCGTCGAGGCCGGCATCACCTTCTGCTTCGCCCAGGTCTTCCACCCCGCCATGCGGCACGCGGCGCCGACCCGCCGTGCCCTGGGCATCCCCACCGCCTTCAACGTGCTGGGCCCCCTCACCAACCCGGCCCAGCCGCAGGCCGCGGCCGTGGGCGTCGCCTTCGAGCGGATGGCGCCCCTGGTGGCCGGCGTCCTCGCCCGCCGCGGCACCAGCGCCCTGGTCTTCCGCAGCGACGACGGCCTCGACGAGCTCACCACCGTCTCCCCCGCCCGCATCTGGGCCACCGCCCCGGGCGGGCGGGTCGCCGAGCGCCGCCTCGACGCCGTCGCCGAGCTGGGGATGGCCCCCTGCACGCTGGAGGACCTGCGCGGCGACGACGCGCGGCACAACGCGGGCGTGGCCCGGGACCTCCTCGCGGGCCGGCGCGGGCCGGTGCGCGACGCCGTCGTCCTCAACGCGGCCGCCGCGATGGTGGCCGCCGGGGTGCGGGCGCCCGGTGCGGCGGAGGGGGCCGGGGTCCTGGAGCACCTGCCCGCCCACCTCGCCGAGGGCGTGCGGCGCGCGCAGGAGTCGCTGGACTCCGGTGCCGCCGCCGCCGTGCTGGAGCGCTGGGTGGCGGTCACCGCGGCCTGAGCGGCGCGGCCCGGGCACACCGGAGCGCCGGGCCGGCCCGGCGGGCGGTCAGTCCCCGAGACCGAGGGAGAAGGCCGTCTCCAGGTCGTGGCGCGAGTGCGTGCGGAAGGCGATGTTCGTCACCGTGTGCAGCACCCCCTCCACCTGGTTGACCTGGCCCGCGATGACGTCGGCGAGCTCCTCGTGCCGGCGCACGCGCACCATCACCACGAGGTCCACCTCACCGGTCACGGAGTACACCTCCGACACGCCGGGCAGCTCGGCCAGCTCCGCGGCGACCTCCGGGATGCGCCGGGGGTCGGTCCTGACCTGCACGATGGCGGTGATCACGCTGGCAGCGTAGCCGCCGGCCCCGGGCCCGTCGCGGGGTCCTGCGGCCCCGCCGGCGCCGTGCCGGCCGCCCAGCGGTGGCGCGCCCCGGCGGCACCGTGCACGGGGCTCGCCCACGGCGCCTCCTCCGCGCCGGTCACGTCCACCAGCCGCACCCCGGGCTGCTCCAGCCACGCCAGCACCCGCTCGGTCTCCGCGGGCAGCGCCGCCGCGCCCGGCCGCTGCGGGACCGGCACCGCCTCGCCCGTCGCCCGCAGCGCCTCCACGTACGGCATCGGATCCGCGCCCAGGGGCGTCACCGTGGTGCCCGCCAGGCGCCCGTACCGCACGAGCACCAGCTCCCACCCGCCCGTCGGCCACCCCGGCCGCGGCGTGGGACGCCGTGCCGCCACCAGCTCCGGGCACGCCACCAGCGGGGCGCGCCGCTGCGCGGCGGAGGCCACCCGCAGGTACGCGTCCAGCCGGTCGCGCTGCTCGCCGGCCTCCTCGTAGCGCTCCTGCGCGGCCAGCTGCGCCATCCGCCGCTGCAGCGCCGCCACCGCCTCGCGCGCGTCCGTGGCGATCGCCGCGCGCACCGCCGCCACCACCTGCGCGTAGCCGGCGGCGTCCTGCCCGCCGCGGGCGGTCCCCAGGCACGGCGCACCGCAGCGGCCCATCTCGGCCAGCACGCACGCCGCGGGACCGTCGGGGCCGGGGGAGCGCGGGATCCGCCGGGTGCACTGGCGCAGCGGGAACGCCTCGTGCAGCGCCGCCACCGCCAGCTCCGCCGAGCGCGGGCTGGAGAAGGGACCCAGGTAGGCCGCGCCCTCCTCGCCGCGCACCTCGCGCACCACCGACAGCCGCGGCCACGCCTCCGCGGTCAGCTTCACCCACGGGTTGCGCTCCGGGCGGCGCGAGCGGCGGTTGTACGGCGGGTCGTGCTCGGCGATGAGCCGCAGCTCCCGCACCTCCGCCTCCAGCGCCGTCGCGCACACCACCGGCGTCACCGAGGCCGCCAGCCGCACCATCTCCGTCATCCGCGGCCGCGTCTCCGACGCCGTGAAGTACGAGCGCACGCGGGTGCGCAGGTCCACCGACGTGCCGACGTAGAGGACGCGCCCGGCGCCGTCGCGGAACAGGTACACCCCCGGCGCCGAGGGCAGCCCCAGGGCCAGGTGCCGCTTGGCGCGGCGCGCCGGCGCCACTCGGGAGGTGAAGGTGGCCAGGTCCTCCAGCGTCGTGACACCCGAGCCGCCGAGGCGGGCCAGCAGCGCGTGCAGCACGTCCACCGTGGCGCGCGCGTCGGACAGGGCGCGGTGGTCGGGGACGGTCGTGGCCCCGAAGAGACGGGCGAGGGTGCCGAGCTTGCGGTCGGGGGCCTCGTCCCGGCTCACCAGCAGCCGCGCCAGGCGGACGGTGTCCACCACCTCCGGCGCCGGCCACCGCAGCCCGTTGCGCGCGCAGCCCGCCTTGAGGAACGAGACGTCGTAGCCGGCGTTGTGCGCCACGAGCACGGCGCCGGAGGCGAACTCCAGGAAGCTCGGCAGCACCTGCGCCAGCCGGGGGGCGCCCGCGACCATGGAGTCGGTGATGCCGGTCAGCAGCGCCACGAACGCCGGGATGCCCACCCCGGGGTTCACGAGCGTCTGGAACTCCCCGAGGATCTCCCCGCCGCGGACCTTCACCGCCCCGATCTCGGTGATCCCGGCGTCCGCGGGCGCCCCGCCGGTGGTCTCCAGGTCGACGACCACGAAGGTCACGTCGTGCAGGGGACGCCCCAGGTCGTCGATGCTGGTCTGCACCGGGTGCACGGGGGACGGCACCGCAGGGCGCCCGGGCGAGGGGACGCCGGCCCTGGTGCGCTGGGGAAGGGCGCCCATGGGGCGCCACGATAAGGGGCCGCGCGGACAGCGCGGGCCAGGCGCCACGTGGCCCGCGCCACCCCGTCAGGGGCGCCGGGCCCGGCGGTGCCACGACGAGGGGACGGCAGTGGGAGATCCGGCAGGACCAGACGGCGGCCACCCGGTGGGCCACGGCCCGGCGGCGGCCGCCGGCCACGGGTGCGGGCAGGTGCTGCCCGGGGAGCCCGCGCTGCCGCCGGAGGGGCCCGTGCACACCCGCCTGCTCGCCGTGGCCGCCGAGGCCCTGGGGGCGATGGAGGAGGCGGACGTCCCGGCGCCCCTGCGGCGGGTGCGCCGCTTCGCCCCCGCCCGGCGGGCGCGCGCCGGGGCGCAGCCGCTGGCCGCCCGCCTGGCCTCCGACGCCTCCTTCCGCGAGGCCGTGGCCCGGGCGTGGGCGGCGGGTGGCTCCGCGACGGCCGCCGCCCTGCTCACCGCCGGGGAGGCGCAGGACGGGGCGCAGGACGGGGCGCAGGACGGGGCGCAGGACGGGGCGCAGGACGGGGCGCAGGACGGGGCGCAGGACGGGGCGCAGGACGGGGCGCAGGACGGGGCGGCCCCCGGACGGGACGCGGCCGGTCCCGCGGACGCCGACCCCACTGCTGGTCCTGCGGACGCCGACCCGGTCGAGGCGGCCGTCGCCGCCTACCTGCTGCGGCCGCCGGGGTGGGCGCAGCAGCTGGCCCGCGGCCTGGACAGCGCCGCCGAGGACACCGCACGCCGCCGGGCGGCCGCGCAGGCCGAGCGGCAGGAGCGCGAGCTCGGAGCCCTGCGCGAGCGTGAGACGACGGCGCGGGAGGAGGCCGCGGGGCTGCGCGGCCGGGTCGAGGCCCTCACCGAGGAGCTCAGCGCCTCGCGCCGGGCCGAGCGGCGCTCCCGCTCCGACGCCGACCGGGCGCGCGCCGCGCAGCGGGCCGCCGAGGCCGCCGCCGCCGCCGCGGAGGAGGCGCTGTCCTCGGCCCGGGAGCAGCTGGAGCACGAGCGCCGCCGCGCCGACGCCGCCGGGCAGCAGCTCGCCGAGGGCACCGCCGCGGCCCAGCAGGCCGGGCGCCGCGCCCGGGCCGCCGACGAGGTCCGCCTGCGCCTGCTGCTCGACACCATCCTCGACGCCGCCGCCTCCCTCCGCCGCGAGCTGGCGCTGCCACCGGCGGACCGCTCGCCCGCGGACCTGCTCGTGGAGGAGCTGCTGGCCGGGGGCGTGGCGCAGGAGGCGCCGGCCGCCTCCATCGGGCCGCGGGCGCAGGCCCCCACCGACCCGGCCGCGCTCGACGACCTCCTGGCGCTGCCGCGCGTGCACCTGGTGGTGGACGGCTACAACGTCACCAAGCTCGGCTTCGGGCAGCTCCCGCTCGTGGAGCAGCGCCGCCGCCTCGTGGACGGGCTCGGTGCGATCGCCGCCCGCACCGGTGCGGAGGTGACGTGCTGCTTCGACGGCAGCGACTCCGTGGGGCCGGTGCCCTCGGCGAGCACCCGGCGGGTGCGGGTCGTCTTCAGCGCCACGGGCACCACGGCCGACGAGGTGATCCGGCGGCTGGTGCGCGCCGAACCGCCCGGCCGGCCGGTCGTCGTGGTCTCCGACGACGGGGAGGTCGTCTCCGGGGTGCGTGCCGCGGGTGCGCGCCCGGTCTCCTCGCGGGCGCTGCTGGCCCGGCTGAACCGCGGCTGACCTCGCGGCGGGGGGTCGTGTCGGACCCGGCACCTAGCGTGGTATCCGCTGGTCGGAGGACCTGCCGGGCGAGGGCAGCCCGCGACGGTGTCGGAGGTGCCGGATGCTCATCGACTGCAACAGCTGCACGGCCCGGCCGCTGGCCTGCGACGGGTGCGTCGTCACCGTGCTGCTGGGCGGGCCCGCCAGCGCGCTGCCGGACCTGGACGAGGCGGAGCAGGCCGCGATCGGTGTCCTGGCGGGTTCGGGGCTGGTGCCGCCCCTGCGGCTCACCCGCGAACCCGGGCAGGGGGCCCCCCGCGCTCCCCGCCGGACCTCGCGCCGGGCCGGCTGACCCGCGGCGCCCGGCCCGCCGCCCGGTCGTGCCGGTCGGCGCAGGACCCGGCCGGTCGGCACCGGCCGGTCGGCACCCGGCCGGGCCGCCGGGCGCCGCCTACGATCGCGGACGTGGCGACGAGCAGACGCGGGCTCCTGTGCGCCGCGGGTGCGCTGGGGCTCGCGGCGTGCGCCGGGGCACCGGCCACCCCGACACCGCGGGGCACGCCGCCGGTGCCGGCCGGTGCCCGCGACGGCATCAGCGCGCTCCTCGCCGCCCGCGGCCGCGCGCTCGTGGCGGGCCGGGCGGTGGACGTCCTGGCCGGGATCGACCGGCACGACCCGCTCTTCGCGGCCTCCCAGGAGGCGGCCGCCGCGGCGCTGCTGGACGTCGGCGTCAGCGCCTGGGAGGCCGAGGTGCTCGGCGTGCGGCCGGCCGGCCGCGAGCGGGAGCGCGAGCTCGGCGCCCCCGCGGTCCACGCCGACGTCGCGGTCCGCGAGCGCCTCGCGGGGGAGGAGCTGCCCGTGCGCTCGGGAGCCACGCTCACCGCCGTGCTGCGGGGGAGGAGGTGGCTGCTCGCGGGCGCCGAGGGGCCCGCCACCGGCCTGTGGGACTCCGGTCCCCTCACCACCCACCGCACCGGCCGGGCCCTGGTGCTCGCCGCCCCGGCCGCCGCCGGCCTCGCCGCGTCCGTGGCGGAGGTCTGCGACGACGCCGCGCGCCGTGTCGACGCCGCGTGGGGGACGGGCTGGCCCCGCCGCACCACGGTCCTCCTCCCCGCCACCGCCGCCGGGGCCGCCCGGCTGCTGGACCTGGCACCCGGTGCCCTCGCGCCGTACGCCGCCCTCGCCGCGGGGGACGCCTCCGTGGCCGGCACGGGCGTGCGCGTCGTCGTGCAGCCGGAGGTGTTCGGCGCCCTGAGCGGCACCGGGCGCTCCGTCGTCCTCACCCACGAGCTCGTGCACGCCGCCGGCCGCGCCGGTCCCGGTCTGCGCGGCACCGGCGGCGCGCCGCGCTGGCTCGTGGAGGGCGGCGCGGACCTGGTCGCCCGCGAGGGCCGGGACCTCGACGCCCGCGAGCTGGCCCGGCCCCTGCTGGAGCGGGTCCGCGCCGGGGAGGAGCCGCGGGTGCCGGCCGACGCCGACTTCGCGCCGGGCGCGGACGCCGCCGGCCTGCAGGTGGCCTACGCCGCGGCCTGGTCGCTGTGCGCGTCGCTGGCCCGCCACCACGGCGTCGCCGCCGTCGTGCAGCTGCAGCGCACGCTGGCCCGCGCGCAGGCGGGCACGGGTGCGCAGGAGCCGGCCGCCCGCGTCCTCGGCGAGGACCTCGGCGCCGCCGTCGCCCGCTGGCGCGCGGAGGTCCGCTCCTCGCTGGTGGGCTGGGCGTGAGCGGACCGCACGCGGGCGGGCGGGGCAGGACGCTCGTCGTCACCAACGACTTCCCCCCGCGCGCCGGCGGCATCGAGACCTTCGTCCTGCACGTGGCCCGGCGCCTGCCCCCGGGGCGGGTCGTCGTGCACACCGCCTCCCAGCGCGGGGACCGGGCCTTCGACGCGACGCTGCCCTTCCCCGTGGTGCGCGACCCCTCCCCGCTGCTGGTGCCCACGCCCGCCATCACCCGGCGCGTCGTCGCCACCGCCCGCGCCGAGGGCTGCGACAGCGTGTGGTTCGGCGCCGCGGCACCGCTGGCCCTCATGGCGCCCGCCCTGCGCCGCGCGGGGGTGCGGCACCTCGTCGCCACCACCCACGGCCACGAGGTGTGGTGGTCCACCCTGCCGGGCTCCCGGTCCCTGCTGCGGCGCATCGGGGAGGGCGTCGACGTCGTCACCTACCTCAACGCCTGGTGCCGCGCGCGGGTGGAGCGGCCCCTGACCCCCGCCGCGCGGGAGCGCATGCGCCGGCTCGTGCCCGGTATCGACGTGGACCTCTTCGCCCCCGGCCGCGGGGGCGCGCAGGTGCGCCGACGCCACGGTCTCGGCACCCGCCCCGTCGTGGTGTGCGTCTCCCGCCTGGTGGCCCGCAAGGGGCAGGACGTCCTCGTCCGGGCGATGCCCGCGATCCGCCGCGAGGTGCCGGACGCGGCGCTCCTGCTCGTCGGCGACGGGCCGCGCCGCGCCGCCCTGGAGCGGCTCGTGGACCGCCTGGGGCTGCGCGGGTGCGTGGTCCTCACCGGCGCGGTGTCCTGGCAGGACGCCCCGGCGCACTACGACGCGGGGGACGTGTTCTGCATGCCGGCCCGCACCCGGCTGGCCGGGCTGGAGCCGGAGGCGCTGGGCACCTGCTACCTGGAGGCCGCCGCGTGCGGGCTGCCGGTGGTCGCGGGGAACTCCGGCGGCGGGCCGGACTCCGTGCTCGTCGGCGAGGGCGGCCGGGTCGTCGACGGCCGCGACCCCGGGGCCGTCGCGGCGGCGGTGGCCGGCTACCTGCGCGACCCCGGCCTGGCGCGGCGCAGCGGCCTGCGCGGGCGGGAGTGGGTCAGCGCGCGCTGGCGCCCGGAGGTGACGGTCGCACGCCTGGAGCGGATGCTGGCCGGGCTGGATCCGGACGAGCCGGGGCCGTGAGGGCGGACGGGGCGGTGCGGGTGGACCCGGGCGCGGACGGGGACGTGGGCGCGGACCCGGGCGCGGACGCGGCGCCGGAGGCCGCCCACGCCAGGAGCAGCAGCGCACCCACGAGCCAGTACTGGTTGTAGAACGCCTGCTTGTTCACCAGGTTCGCCACGAGCAGCACCACGGCGCACCACAGCAGCGCCCCGTCCAGCCCGGCGGGTCGGCGGCGCAGCGCCCAGCACGCCGCCACCACGCTCGCCAGGACCACACCGCCCACGAGGGGCAGGGGCGCGGCCACGCCGAACTCGTGCAGCAGCAGCAGGTAGGCGGTGTCGGCGAAGCGCAGCGGCGGCAGGTCCCGCATCACCTCCACGGTGTCGTGCCAGAACGCGCCCGGCCCGGCGAGCAGCCACGGCAGCACGAGGACCCCGGCCGCGCCCGCGGTGGCCGCGGTGCGCCGCAGCCCGAACCCGGGCCACGCCGCCAGCAGGGGCAGCAGCAGCGCCGCGTGCTGCTTGGAGGCGACGGCCACGGCGAGGGGGAGCACCGCCCAGCCCGGGCGCCCGCGGGCCACGAGCAGCGCCCAGCCGGCGAGGCCGACGAGCACGGTGGGCTCCGTCCAGGCCTGCTCCACGAGGGTGCTGGAGCCGGGGGTCAGCAGCAGCAGGCACGCCGCCGCCAGGGCCGGCCCGCGCCAGCGGCCGGTGGCCGCGAGGAGCAGCGCGGACCCCGCGACGAGCGCGGCCAGCGCCCAGCGCACGTCCCCGGCCAGCCACCGGCCCGGCGCGGTGAGCACCACCGTCCACGGCAGGTACGCGAACGCGTCCTGGATGCCGGGGGAGCCGCGCCACGTCTGCTCGTAGGCCGAGCGGCCCTGCGCCAGCCCGTCCGCGGCCTGCTGGAGGATCACCCACACGTCGATGCGCGGCTGCGGGTCGCCCACGACGACGGCCGCGCCGGAGAGCGCGGAGGCGGCCAGCGCGATCCCGAGGGCCGCTCCCGGCCCGGCCCGCCACCGCGGCGCCAGCGCCCAGCACAGGGCGGCGGCGGCGGAGGCGGAGGCCAGCCCGGCCAGCACCAGGCGCACCGTCGCGGGCGGTGCGTAGGAGAACGCGGGGACCAGCGCGTGCACGGCGGCGGTGGCACCGAGGGCCGCGGCGGCGAGCACGTGCACCGGCAGCGCGCGCCGGGGCCGGCGCCGGGTCAGGGCGGCCGCCGCGAGCAGCGCGGCCACGGCGACGTACCCGGCGACCAGCCACCAGCGGTAGCGCACGACGCTGTGGGTGGCGAGCGCCAGCAGGACGCCCCAGCCGGCGAGCAGGGGCGGCCACGGCAGGGCCCGCGGCCCGGGGTCCGCGGGCCGCGTCACGAACCGTGCGGGGTCATGCGACGTGCGGGGTCACGAGCCGTACATCGCCTCGACGTCGTCGCCCCAGGCGGCCATCACGGCCTCCCGCCGCACCTTCATCGACGGGGTGAGGAACCCGTTCTCGATGGTCAGGTCGTCGGTGAGGACCCGGAACCGCTTGATGGACTCCGCGCGGCTCACCGTGGTGTTGGCCCCGTCGACGGCCCGCTGCAGCTCGGCGAGGACGTCGGGGTCCTGCCGGGCGGTGGCCACGTCGAGGCCGGGCTTGCCGTTGTTGGCGCCCCACACGGGCAGCATCTCCGGGTCCAGCGTCAGCAGGCACCCGATGAAGGGCCGCTGGTCGCCCACGACGACGGCCTGGGAGATCAGCGGGTGCGCCCGCAGGCGGTCCTCCAGCGGAGCGGGCGCCACGTTCTTGCCCGCCGCGGTGACGAGGATCTCCTTCTTGCGGCCGGTGATGCGCAGGAAGCCGTCGTCGTCGAGCTCGCCGAGGTCGCCGGTGAGGAACCAGCCGTCGCGGAACGCCGCGGCGGTGGCCTCGGGGTTGTTCAGGTACTCGGCGAAGACGTTGAGGCCGCGCACGAGGACCTCCCCGTCGGGGGCGATGGCCACGTCCACACCGGGCAGCGGCGGGCCGACCGTGCCGATCCGGATGCGGCTGGGGCGCCCGACCGCCAGCGGCGCGGCGGTCTCGGTGAGGCCGTAGCCCTCCAGGACGGTGAGGCCGACGCCGCGGAAGAAGTGCGAGAGGTGCTCGCCCATGGGTGCGCCCCCGGAGACGGCGTACTCGACCTTGCCGCCGAGGCGGGCACGCAGCTTGGAGTAGACGAGCCGGTCGAACAGCACGTGCCGGGCGCGCAGCAGGGGCCCGGGGCCACCGGTGTCCAGGGCACGGCTCCACGCGATGGCGGTGGCGGCCGCCCCGGCGAAGATCTTCGCCTTGACGGGCCCGCCGGCCGCGGCCTTCTGCTCGGCGCCGTTGTAGACCTTCTGGAACACCCGGGGCACGGCGAGGATGAACGTGGGGTGGAAGGAGCCGAGGTCGTCGACCAGCTCCTTCGGGTCGACCGTGTGCCCCATCGTGATGCGCCCGGTGAGGCAGAGCACCTGGATGAAGCGCGCGAAGACGTGCGCGAGCGGCAGGAAGATCACGGTGGAGGCGTTCGGCGCCTGGGTGATCTCGTGGATGGCGGCGTCGGCGTTGCGCGCCAGGTCCAGGAAGTGCCGGTGCTGCAGCACGCAGCCCTTGGGGCGCCCGGTGGTGCCGGAGGTGTAGATGATCGTGGCCATGTCGTCCGGGCGGACGGCGCGGCGGCGCTCCTCCAGCTCGGAGTCCAGGATGTCCCGGCCGGCGGCGGCGAGCTCGTCGAGGGAGCCGGAGTCGATCGTCCACACGTCGCGCAGCCGCGGCAGGCCGGCGCGCACCGAGGCGACCGCCCCGGCGTGGGTGGTGTTCTCCACGATGCAGGCCACCGCGGCGGAGTCCTCCAGCATCCAGGCGATCTGCTCGGGGGAGGACGTCTCGTAGACGGGCACGGTGACGGCGCCGGCGAACCAGACGGCGACGTCGGTGAGGGTCCACTCGTAGCGGGTGCGCGACATCAGGCCCACGCGGTCCCCGGGCCGCACGCCGGCGGCGACGAGGCCCTTGGCCAGCCCCGTGACCTCGTCGAGGAACTGCTTGGCGGTGACGTCGACCCAGCGGCCACCGGGGCCCTTGCGGCGGATGCTCACGCGCCCGGGGTCGGTGCGGGCGGCCTCGACGACGGGGTCGGTGAGGTTGCCGCTGGTGGCGAGCGGGACGAGGGGAGCCTCGCTGGTCGTGCGCACGGTGTCCTCCTCGAAGGTCCCGCCGTCCTCGTCGAGCGGCGGTGAGCTGACCGTGCAGCGGACACTACCGGCCGCCGGGCGGCGCCGCTGGCAGGTCGCCGGAACCGGTCGCGGGTGTCGCGGCGGGCGGGTGCGCCGCCGCCCCGGCACCCGCCCGCCGCGCCCGCCCTCAGCCGGTGGCCAGGACCTCCTCGCGCACCCGGGAGGCCGCCTGCCGGGCGCCGGCGGCGCTGCGCGCGCCCCGGGCCGCGGCGGCCAGCGCGGCGCAGTCGGCGGCGCCGAGGCGGGAGAGCTGCGCGTGCACGGCGGGGCGGGCGCGCACGGCCGTGGACAGGCTGGTGACCCCGAGCCCGACGAGGACGGCGGCCAGCAGCGGGTCGGCGGCCGCCTCCCCGCAGACGCCCACGGGCCGGCCGGTGCGGCGCCCCGCGTCCCCGACGGCGGCGACGAGGTCCAGCAGCGCCGGCTGCCAGGGGTCCAGCAGGTCCCCGAGGGCGCCGGCGGCGCGGTCGGCGGCCATCGCGTACTGGCCCAGGTCGTTGGTGCCGACGCTGGCGAAGTCCACCTCGGCCAGCACGTCCGCGGCCCGCAGCGCCGCGGCGGGCACCTCGACCATCACCCCCACCTCGCGCAGCCCGGCGCCGCGGGCCAGGGCGGCGAAGGCGGCGGCCTCCTCGGCGGTGGAGACCATGGGCGCCATGACGGCCACGTCCCGGCCGGCGTCGGCCGCGGCCCGCGCCAGCGCGGTGAGCTGCTCGGCCAGCGCCTCCGGGTGCACGCAGCGGGTGCGCAGGCCGCGCACGCCGAGGGCGGGGTTCTCCTCCGCGCCCAGGGGCAGGAACGCCAGCGGCTTGTCGGAACCCGCGTCGAGGGTGCGCACCACGACGCGGCGGGTGCCGAACGCCTCCAGCACGGCGCGGTAGCACTCCGCCTGCTCCTGCACGGAGGGGCGCTCGCGGCGGCCGAGGAAGAGGAACTCGGTGCGCAGCAGCCCGACGCCCTCGCTGCCGGTGGCGGCGGCGTGCGCGGCCTCGTCGAGGGTGCCGACGTTGCTGAGCAGCGCCACCGGCACCCCGTCGCGGGTGCGTCCCGGACCGGGGTCGGCCGCGGGCGCGGCCGCGGCACCCGGGACCGGCGCGGGCGGGCGGCGCCCGGGGGGCGGGTCGACCTCGACGGTGCCGCTGGAGCCGTCGAGGAGCACGGTGGTGCCCTCGGCGACGGCAGCGGCCCCCGGGCAGCCCACCACCGCGGGGATGCCCAGGGAGCGGGCGAGGATCGCGGTGTGGCTGGTGGGGCCGCCCTCCTCGGTCAGCAGGGCCACCACGTCGCTCCCGGGCAGGGTGGCGGTGTCCGCGGGGGCGAGGTCGCGGGCGGTGAGGACGACGGGGTGACCGGGGCTCGGCAGCCCGGGCGGGGCGACGCCGAGGAGGTGGGCGGCGGCGCGGGCACCGACGTCGCGCACGTCGAGCGCCCGCTCGGCCATCACACCGCCCAGCGCCTCCAGCCGGGCGGCCAGCTCCCCGGCGGCTCCCGTGACGGAGTGCGCGGTGGGCCCGCCCGCCCGCACGCGCCGCTGCGCCGCCCCGCGCAGCGCGCGGTCCTGCGCCATCGCGGCCGTGGTGCGCAGCACGTCCGCGGCCACCCCGCCGGCCCGCTCCGCGCGGGCGGTGAGCTCCGCGGCGACGGCGTCGAGGGCCGCGGTGACGCGGGCGGCCTCGACCTCGGGGTCGCGGCCGGGCGGGTCGGCGGGGGAGGTCCGCACGGGCGGGCGCATCCGCGCCAGCGGGGCGCAGGCGGTCCCGGCGCTGACGCCCCGCCCGCGCAGGGTGCGCCCGCTCATGCGTCAAGGTCCGTGGCGAGCAGGCCGGCGAGGCCGTCGAGCGCGGCGTCGGCGCCGGGGCCCTCGGCGGAGAGGGTGACCACGTCGCCGTGGCCGACGCCGAGGACCATGACCTCCAGGAGGCTGGCGGCGTCG
This sequence comes from Kineococcus anabasis, assembly GCF_054590795.1. NCBI lineage: Bacteria > Bacillati > Actinomycetota > Actinomycetes > Kineosporiales > Kineosporiaceae > Kineococcus > Kineococcus anabasis. The sequence continues at coordinate 157,598 of NZ_BAAIHU010000006.1, read as the reverse complement.
GCGCGGTCCCCGCCGGAGGTGGTGACGGTGACGTCCACGCCGGTGGCCGCCGCGGCCGCGGCGAAGGTGGCGGCGGGCCGGGCGTGCAGGCCGGTGGCCGAGCGGACGGGAACGGTGCGGGTGGGCACGTGCGGGCTCCTGCTCTCGTGCGGGTCTCGTCGGGCTCTCGTGCGGGCTCTCGCGCGGTGGCTCAGGCGGCGCGGGTGGGGTCGTCGGCGGCGGCGGCCTCCTCCTCGCGGCCGGGGGTGCGCAGGTTCCAGCGCCGGATCACGACGCGGAAGACGACGTAGTAGACGACGGCGTAGGTCAGGCCGATGGGGATCAGCCACAGCGGCCGCGTGGCCTGCCCGTAGTTCAGGAGGTAGTCGATGGCCCCGGCGGAGAACGTGAAGCCGTCGTGGATGCCCAGGGCGTTGGTCAGCGCCAGCGACGTGCCGGTGAGGACGGCGTGGATGACGTACAGCGGCCAGGCCACGAACATGAAGGAGAACTCCAGCGGCTCGGTGATCCCGGTGAGGAACGCCGTCAGCGCCGTCGAGAGCATGATCCCGCCGACGACCTTGCGCTGCGCCGGGCGCGCCTCGTGCCAGATCGCCAGGGCGGCGGCGGGCAGGGCGAACATCATGATTGGGAAGAAGCCGGTCATGAAGACGCCCGCGGTGGGGTCGCCGGCGAAGAAGCGGCTCAGGTCGCCGGTGGCGCCCTCGTGCTCCCCGAGGGTGAACCACACGACGGAGTTCACGATGTGGTGCAGCCCCAGCGGGATGAGCAGCCGGTTCACGGTGCCGAAGACCCCGCCGCCGATCACGGCGTTGTCGTCGACGGCCTCGCCGACGGCCGTCAGCCCCCGGTCGAACACCGGGTACGCGAAGGCCAGCACCACGCCGAGCACGAGGCCGGCGAGGGCGGTGAGGATCGGCACGAGCCGGCGACCGCCGAAGAAACCGAGGTAGTCGGGCAGCCTGGTGCGGTAGAAGCGCTGCCACAGCTGCGCGCTGAGGACGCCGACCAGGATGCCGCCGAGGACCCCGAAGTCGATGAGCTCCTGCTCGGTGCCCTCCGCGGCGGCGCCGAGGACGAGCGGGGACATGGCCTCCAGGACGCCGTCGAGGACGAGGTAGCCGACGACGGCGGCGAGCGCGGTGGAGCCGTCGGCCTTCTTCACGAAGCCGATGGCGATGCCCACCGCGAAGATCAGCGGCAGGTTGCCGAAGAGGGCGCTGCCGGCGGCGGCGAGCACCGCCGCCACCTCCTGCAGGGCCTCGAACCTGCCGAGCAGGTCGTCCTGGCCCAGCCGCAGCAGCAGGCCCGCCGCGGGCAGGGCGGCGATGGGCAGCATGAGGCTGCGGCCGAGGCGCTGGGCGCCGGCGAGGCCGGGGCGGGTGCGGGGAGGGGCGTCGGGGGTGGTGCTCGTGCTCATGGTGGCCTGCCTCGCTCAGGGAGGGCGCCGGGGGCGCGGGCTGCGGTCGGGAGGACGTGCGGGCGGTCGTTGCCCGCACCGGTCACTGCCGGTACCGTCCTGTCATGACCAGTCAGGAGCGTGACGCAGCCCGGCTGGCCTGTCAACAACCCCCGCGGGCGCCGCGGGGGAGGTGTCGCCAGGGGCGACGGGAACTGCGGGAGGTGCCATGTCCAAGGCGAGCGCGATCGTCGACGGCCTCGGTGGAGCGGGGAACATCCTGGAGATCGAGGGCTGCATCACGCGGCTGCGCACGGAGGTCGGCGACGCCTCGCGCATCGACGAGGCCGCGCTGAGGCGGGCCGGCGCGCACGGCGTCCTGGTCGCCGGCACCGTCGTCCAGGTCGTCGTCGGCCCCGAGGCGGACACCCTCGCCGAGGACATCCAGGACCTGCTGTGAGCGCCGGGACCCGCGAGGCCGCGCTCACCGTCCTGGCGCCGCTGGACGGCCGCCTCACCTCCCTCGCCGACGTGCCCGACCCCGTCTTCGCCGGGCAGGTCGTCGGTGCCGGGGCCGCGATCGAGCCGCCCGAGGACACCGCCGTCGTCGTCGTGGCCCCCCTCGCCGGGCGCCTGGCGAAGGTCCACCCGCACGCCTTCGTCGTCGCCGGTGCCTCCGGGGCCGGGGTCCTCGTCCACCTGGGCATCGACACCGTGCGGATGGGCGGTGCGGGTTTCACCCTGCACGTGCAGCAGGGCGACGACGTCGAGGCCGGCGCCCCCGTGGTGACCTTCGACGCGGTGGCCGTGCGCGACGCCGGGCTCTCGGCCTCCTGCCCCGTCGTGCTCCTGCAGTCGCCCGCGGACAGCGCCTCGACGCTCAGCCCGCCCGGGAGCCCGGTGCGCCGCGGTGAGCCCTTCCTCGCCTTCGCGGCGCCGGGCTGAGCCTCAGCCCCTCCGGTGCCCCGCGCTCGCGGGTTCCTCCACGCGCATCGTCAGCTCGTAGCGGTCCCCGCGGTAGAGCGAGCGCGCGTGCTCCAGGGGCCGGCCGCCGCTGGAGGCGACCCGGTCGAAGGCCAGCACCGGGCCGGTCTCCGGGATGCCCAGCAGCCGCCCGGTCCCGGGCCCGGCCAGCGCCGCCCCCACCGTCTGCTCCGCGGAGTCGACCGGGCACCCGAAGTGCCGCTCGAGCAGGTCGTAGACGGAACCGGTGAGGTCGAGGCGGTCCAGGCCGGGCAGCAGGGCGGCGCTGTACCAGGCGTCGTCCACCGACATGGGCCGCCCGTCGGCCAGCCGCAGCCGGCGCACGCGGTAGGCGCGGGCCGTGGCCGGGAGGCGCAGCAGCCCCGCGGTGCGGGCGGGCGGCACCTCGTGCTCCACCGCCAGCACCTCGGTGGAGGGCTCCAGGCCCATGCGCCGCATGTCCTCGTGGAAGGAGGCCAGGTGCAGGCGCGAGCGCACGGCGCGGGCGGCGACGAAGGTGCCCTTGCCGGGGCGGCGGGTGAGCAGGCCCTCGCTGACGAGCTGCCCGACGGCCTCGCGGACCGTGATGCGGCTGACGCCGTACTCGGCGCAGAGCTGCCGCTCGCTGGGCAGCATGTCGCCCGGCGCCATGGCGCGGGTGGCCAGGTCGGCGAGGATGGTGCGCAGCTGCTCGTGCTTGGGCACGACCCCGTCGGTCAGGTGCCTGCTCGCGCTCACGGCCCTCCTCGGCGTCCGGGCGCGTCCCGCGCCGACCTGTCATGTTAGGTCATGACCAGCTCCGCGGCAGGGGACGCCGGCCCCCACCGGCGGGAACCCGCACCCGGGACCTTCAGGAGCGGGCCCGCCCTGCCGATGGGAGCAGTGCCATGTCCGACGCCGCTCCGCCCCGCCGCAGCCCCGCCCCGGCCACCGCCGAGCCGCGCTGCCCCTCGTGCGACGCCCGCGTCCGCCCGGGCCAGGACTGGTGCTCCCTGTGCCACGCCTCGCTGGCCCCGGAGCCCGGGCCCGCTCCCGCAGCGCCCGCCCGGACGGCCCTCGCGCCGGTCCTCGCGCCACCCGCCCGGCCCTCCGGAACCCCGGCCGGCGCGCCCTCCGACGTGCCCCACGACGTGCCGGCCGCGGCGGCCGCCGGCGCCGGCGCGGACGAGGGCGGCCCCGGCGCGGAGGAGGGCAGCGCCGGCCACATCGACGTCGAGGCCGCCGCCGAGGCGATGCTCGCCCAGCTCGCCGCGCAGTCGGGCGGCTCGAAGCTGCCCGCCGCCACCCGCCGCACCCAGGTCCTCATCGCCGCAGGCGGCGCCGCCGCCCTGGCGCTGCTCCTCCTCGTCGTCCTGACCGTCGCGGGGCTGCTCGCCTGACCCCCGCGGGCCCGGGCCCGCGGCGCGCCCGTCCGCCCGGCGTGTCCTCCGGGAACGCTCCCGGCCGGTCACCCGGCCCTCCCGCGGGCCGCTAACCTGCTCCGGGCCCCGCGAGGGGCTGCGGGTGCGGAGGGCGCCGCACCGGGACGAGGGGGGCGCGGGACGCATGGCGGGCCGGACGCAGTCGACCGCCGTGCTGGCGGCGGCCCCGGCCGCGGTCCTGGCGGTCCTCGCCGACCTCGACGCGTACCCCGACTGGGTGGAGTCCGTCCAGGAGTGCGAGGTCCTCGACCTCGGCCCCGACGGGCGCGCGCAGCGGGTGCGCTTCCGGCTCGGCGCCGGTGTGCTGAAGGACGAGTACGTCCTGCGCTACGCGTGGGACGTCTCCGACGCGGGGACGGGCCGGGTCCGCTGGACCCTGGAGTCGTCCTCCCTGCTCACGGCGCTGGACGGCGCCTGGGACCTGGTGCCGGCCGCGGGTGGTGGGACGGCGGTCACCTACGAGCTGGCCGTCTCCCTGCGCCTGCCGCTGCTGGGCGCCCTCCGCCGCAGGGCGGAGAAGACGATCATCGACACGGCGCTGCGCGAGCTCAGCGAACGGGCAGGGGGGTAGGACGGCGGATGGTGTACACGGTCGGCGTCGACATCGGCGGCACGAAGATCGCGGCAGGCGTGGTGGACGAGCAGGGGGTCCTGCTGGCCAGGACGCGGCGGGAGACCCCCGCCCGCGCCGCGGCGGACATCCGGGAGGCGGTCGCGGACGCCGTGGAGGAGCTGGCGCGCACCCACGCAGTCTCCGCGGTGGGCGTCGCCGCGGCGGGTTTCGTCGACGCGGCCCGCTCCACGGTCGTCTTCGCGCCCAACCTCGCCTGGCGGGACGAGCCGCTGCGGGAGGGCCTGGAGGAGCGCCTGCGCCTGCCCGTCGTCGTCGAGAACGACGCCAACGCCGCCGCGTGGGGCGAGTACCGGTTCGGCGGGGCGGTCGCCGAGGACGGCACCCTCGCCGACGACGTGCTGCTGCTGACCGTCGGCACGGGCCTCGGCGGCGGGATCATCGCGGGTGGCCGCCTCCAGCGCGGCGCCAACGGCGCGGCCGCCGAGGTGGGCCACGCCCGCGCCGTGCCCGGCGGGCACCTGTGCGGCTGCGGCAACCGCGGCTGCTGGGAGCAGTACGTCTCCGGCAGCGCGCTCGTGCGCGAGGCCCGGGACCTGGCGCGCGCCGGTGCGCCCGGCACCACCGCGCTGCTCGAGGCCGCCGAGGGCAGGGCGGAGGCGATCACCGGGCCGCTCATCACCGACCTGGCGCTGGCCGGGGACCGCACGAGCCTGCGCCTGATCGCCGACCTGGGCCGCTGGCTCGGCGAGTGCGCCTCCTCCCTGGTCGCCGTCCTCGACCCGGAGGTCGTCGTCATCGGCGGCGGGGTCTCCGCCGCGGGTGACATGCTGCTGGAGCCGGCGCGCGAGAGCTTCGCGGCCAGCCTCTCCGGCCGGGGGTTCCGCGAGCCGGCCCCCCTGCGCCTCGCCAGGCTGGGCAACGAGGCCGGCACGATCGGCGCGGCGGACCTGGCCCGCATCGCCTGAGCCACCCGGCTCCGGCCCCGTCCGGGCGCGCCGCACGGGCGCGCCCGGGTGGCGGCGCGGCCCCCGTCGGGCAGGCTGGTCACGTCCTGCGCCCGCCGGGTCCCGCACGTGGGCGCCCGGCGGGGACCCGACCCGCGAGGAACCCCGTGACCGCTCCCCGCAGCACCCGCCGCCCCGACCCGCACCGCGCCCTGCTGCAGGAGCGGCTGCGCCGGCGCACCCGGCGCGTCCTCATCGGCTACGGCCCCGCCATCGGAGTGGACATCGGCGGCACGAAGGTCGCGGCCGGGGTCGTCGACGGCGAGGGCCGCGTCGTGGCGAGGCTGCGGCGGGAGACCCCCACCCGCAGCCCGCAGGCCGTCGAGGACGTCATCGCCGAGGTCGTCCAGGAGCTGTCCCGGCAGCACGACGTCGTCTCCGTCGGCATCGGCGCCGCCGGGTTCGTCGACGCCGCCCGCTCTACGGTGCTGTTCTCCCCGCACCTGGCGTGGCGGCACGAGCCGCTGCGCGAGGCCGTGGAGCGCCGGGTCCGGGAGCGGCTGGGGCGGCGGGTGGGGCGCCGCACGCTGGTGGAGAACGACGCCAACGCCGCCGCGTGGGGGGAGTACCGCTTCGGTGCCGGGCGCGGGGAGACCCGGCTGGTGTGCGTGACGATGGGCACCGGCATCGGCGGGGCGATCGTGGACGCCGGGCGGGTGCAGCGGGGCCGGCACGGCATCGCCGGGGAGTTCGGGCACATGGTGCTGGTCCCCGGCGGGCACCCCTGCGAGTGCGGCAACCGCGGCTGCTGGGAGCAGTACGCCTCCGGCAACGCCCTCGTGCGCGGCGCCCGCGAGCTGGCCGGCACCGACCCGCCCGCGGCGGCCGGGCTGCTGGAGCGGGCGGGCGGCGAGCCGCAGGCGATCACGGGGCCCCTGGTGACGGCCGCCGCGCACGACGGCGACCCCGCGGCGGTGGCGCTGTACGGGGAGGTGGGGCACTGGCTGGGCCTGGGCATCGCCAACCTCGCCGCGGCGCTGGACCCGGGCACGGTCGTCGTCGGCGGGGGCGTCTCGGACGCGGGGGAGCTGCTGCTGGGCCCGGCGCGGGAGACGTACCGGCGCACCCTGACCGGCCGGGGGTTCCGCCCCGAGCTGGCGCTGGTGCGGGCCCGGCTGGGCCCGGACGCCGGGCTCGTCGGTGCCGCGGACCTGTCGCGGGGCTGGGGGTGAGCGCGCCGGGAGCGCCGCTGCGGGTGGTGACCTACAACGTGCACGAGCTCGCCGACGACACCGCGGCGCTGGTGCGGGTGCTGCGCGCGGCCGCCGCGGACGTGGTGTGCGTGCAGGAGGCGCCCACGGGGGTGCTGCGCGCGCGGCGGCTGGCGGCCGTGGCCGCGGCGGCGGGGCTGCGGGTGTGCGCGGCGGGGCGGGCCGGGGCGGGCACCGCGCTGCTGGTCTCGGGGCGGGTGGAGGTGCTCGCCGCGCGGGTGCGGTCGCTGCCGGTGCCGCTGCTGCGCGCCGGGCGCCCGGTGCGCCGCCGCGGCTGCGCGGAGGCGCTGCTGCGCCCGGCCGGGGAGGCCGGCGGCGCGGTGCCGGTGGCGGTGCGCAGCGTCCACCTGGGCCTGGACGTCGGCGAGCGCCTGGCCCACTGCGGCCGGCTGCTGGCGGCGGAGGGGCCGCTGGCGGCGGCCGGGGACCGCCTCGTGGTGGCGGGGGACCTCAACGAGGCGCCGGACGGGGCGGCGCAGCGGGCGCTGCGGGTGCGGCTGGCCGATCCGCTGGGGGAGGCCGCCCGGCCGGCGACCTTCCCGGCGCGGGCACCGCGGCACCGCATCGACGTGGTGCTGGTGGGCCCGGGGCTGCCGGTGGTGGGCGCCGGGGCGGTGGAGGCGGCGGAGGCGGACCTGCGCGCCGCGACCGACCACCTGCCGGTGCGCGCGGACCTGCTCGTGCCGCGCGCCTGAGGGCCGCGGCCCGCGGTGGGTCAGACCACCGCGCCGTCGTCGTCCTCGTCGTCGCGGTTCTTGGGCAGGCGGGCCACGAGCGTGGCGAAGCCCGCGACGAACGCGGCGACGGCGAGGGCCGCCACGATCCCGGGCACGCTCCCCCGCACGAGGGTGGCCAGCAGCAGCACCGCGGGACCGCCCAGGACCCCCGCCCACGCCGCCCACCCCACCAGGTCCCGCGGCAGCGGCGGCGGCTCGGGGGGCACGAAACCCTCGGGCTCGGAGTCAAGGTCGGTCTCGTCGGGCCGCGAACCCGGGGGCACCACGGGTGCCGGGGGGCGGCGCAGGTCGGACTCGACGGGTGCGGGGGGCAGCGGGCGCACGATGCGGGCCGGGGGGAGCTCCCCCGCGGGGCGGCGCTCCTCGGGGGCGGTGTCCTCGGCGTCGCCGGGGGCCTCGGCCCGCGCCTCGGCGCCGTCCTCGGGGGCGGTGGGGGCGGGGGCGGGTTGCTCCCAGTGCGAGACGATGTCGGCGAAGACCGCGTCGACGTCGAGGTCGCCGCCGTGGTCGTTGCCGTGGTCGTCGCGGTTCGCGGGCACGACCCATCGTGGCACGCCGTCCGGCGGGCGTCGAGGTCTGCCGCGCGGCGCGCACGCCCTGCCGGGAGCGGCCCGAGGCCGTAGAGTTCCGGCGCCCGGGCGTCCGCCGCCACCGCCGACCGCCGAGGAGGTGCGGACCCGCCGTGCTCTACTGGCTGATCAAGCTGCTGCTGGCCGAGCCGGTGCTCAAGACGGTGTTCCGGCCGTGGGTGCGCGGCCTGGAGAACGTCCCGGAGGACGGCCCGGCCATCCTGGCCAGCAACCACCCCTCCTACGCCGACCCGGTGTTCCTGCCGGTGGTGCTCCGGCGCCGCATCACCTTCATCGCCAAGGCGGAGCTGTTCACGGGCCGGGGCGTGAAGGGCCGCCTGGCGGCGGGGTTCTTCCACGGCATCGGGCAGCTGCCGGTGGACCGCTCCGGTGGTCGCGCCGGGGACCGCGCCCTGGCCGCGGGGGCGCGCCTGCTGCGCGCGGGGGAGCTGTTCGGCATCTACCCCGAGGGCACGCGTTCCCCGGACGGGCGGCTGTACCGGGGCCGGACCGGGGTGGCGCGCCTGGCCCTGCAGTCGGGGGTGCCGGTCGTGCCCGTCGCCATGATCGGCACCGACCGGGTCCTGCCCGTGGGCAGGCGGGTGCCCGGTCTGGCCCGCGTGGGGGTGGTGATCGGGCAGCCGCTGGACTTCTCCCGCTACGAGGGCATGCAGGACGACCGCTTCATCCTGCGCTCGGTCACCGACGAGGTGATGTACGAGATCATGAAGCTGTCGGGGCAGGAGTACGTCGACGTGTACGCCTCGGAGGTCCGCGGCCGGGGCCGGCGCGCGGCCGGCGGGCAGGAGCCGCCCGCCGCCGCCCCCGGCGGGCGTTCCGCGCCGCCCGCCTGAGGCCGGCCCCTGGCACACCCACCGGGACCCGCTCCCTGCTCGCCCGGCGCGGATCCCGCGCCGGGCACCGGTGAGTCCCCGCGCGCGGGCGCCCCGGCGGTGGCAGCATGCGCCCGCGAGGATCTTCACCGCCCGGTCCCGGGCGGTGCACGAGACCCGGGCCGCGTGCCCGGGACGCCGAGTCGGGCCGCGCCGGAGCGGGCCGGAGGGGAAGTGCGCGTGCGGGTCGGAGTGCTCACCGGGGGCGGGGACTGCCCTGGCCTCAACGCCGTCATCAGGGCCGCGGTGCTCGCCGGCGCCCAGCGGCACGGCTTCGAGTTCATCGGTTTCCGCGACGGGTGGAAGGGCGTCCTGGAGAAGCTCACCACCCCGCTGGACCCGGAGCGGGTGCGGCCCATCCTGGCCGTCGGCGGCACGATCCTCGGCTCCAGCCGCACGAACCCGCTGGCCGTGGAGGGCGGCCTGGAGACCATCCGCCGCACCATGACCGAGCTGGGGGTGGACGCCCTGCTGGCGATCGGCGGGGAGGACACCCTCGGGGTGGCCACGGCCCTGCACGAGGCGGGGGTGGCGGTGGTGGGGGCGCCCAAGACCATCGACAACGACCTGTCGGCCACGGACTTCACGTTCGGCTTCGACACCGCCGTGCAGACGGCCGTGGAGGCGTGCGACCGGCTGCACACCACCGGCGCCTCCCACCACCGGCTGATGATCGTGGAGGTGATGGGCCGGCACGCCGGCTGGATCGCCCTGCACACCGGCATGGCCGCCGGCGCGCACGTCACCCTGCTGCCGGAGGTGCCCGTCGACCTCGACGAGGTGGCCGCCCGCGTGGTGGAGGTCCTCGAGCGCGGTGAGGCGCCGCTGGCCGTGGTGTCCGAGGGCGCCCCCGTGGGCGGTGCGGAGGTCACCACCGACGCCCCGGTCGACGCCTTCGGCCACGTCCAGCTCGGCGGTGCCGGGGAGCGGCTGGAGCGGGAGCTGAAGGCCCGCGTGCCGGGTCTGAGCAGCCGGGTCACGGTGCTCGGGCACCTGCTGCGCGGGGGCACCCCCTCCGCCGGGGACCGCATCCTGGGCACCCGCTCGGGGCTCTCCGCGATCGAGGCGATCGCGGAGGGGCGGTTCGGCACGATGGCCGCGCTGCGCGGCACGGACGTGGTGCAGGTGCCCCTGTCGGAGGCCACCGGTGTGCTCAAGACGGTGCCGCCGCAGCGCGTCGCGGAGGCCGCCGACCTGCGCTGGTGACGCGGGCCGGGCGCCCGCCCCGCGCGTGCCGCCACCGCTCGGCGGCACGCGCGGGAAAAGGGGTGCACCCGCACCTGCGAACCGGTGTCAGACTTGCCCCGTGAGCACGACGACCTCCGCCCTGCCGGCGCCTCTCCAGTGGCCGGACCTGCCGGCCGCCCAGCAGCCCGAGTGGCCCGACCCCGTCGCCCTCGACGCGGTCCGCGCCGAGCTGGCGTCCTACCCGCCGCTGGTGTTCGCGGGGGAGTGCGACGCCCTGCGCGCCCAGCTCGCCGCCGCCGCCCGGGGCGAGGCGTTCCTGCTGCAGGGTGGGGACTGCGCCGAGACCTTCGCCGCCGCCACGGCCGACGGGATCCGCCGCCGCCTGAAGACGATGCTGCAGATGGCCGCGGTCCTGACGTACGGCGCGGGCCTGCCGGTCATCAAGATGGGCCGGATGGCCGGGCAGTTCGCCAAGCCCCGCTCCAGCGGCACCGAGACCCGCGACGGGGTGACGCTGCCGGCGTACCGCGGCGACGCCGTCAACGACTACGCCTTCACCCCCGCCTCGCGCATCCCGGACCCGACCCGCCTGCTGCGGGCGTACCACACCTCCAGCGCCACGCTGAACCTGATCCGCGCCTTCACCACGGGCGGCTTCGCCGACCTGCGCCAGGTCCACGAGTGGAACCGCGGTTTCGCCGCCAACGCGGCCAACGCCCGCTACGAGGCGCTGGCCCGCGACATCGACAAGGCCATGCGTTTCATGGCCGCCTGCGGCACCGACTTCGAGGCCCTGAAGAGCGTGCAGTTCTGGGCGAGCCACGAGGCGCTGCTGCTGGACTACGAGCGCCCCCTGACGCGCATCGACTCCCGCACGCAGACGCCGTACGACGTCTCCGCGCACTTCGTGTGGATCGGGGAGCGCAGCCGGCAGACGGACGGGGCGCACCTGGACTTCGCCGCCCGCATCCGCAACCCCCTCGGCGTCAAGCTCGGGCCGAAGACCTCCCCGGACGACGCGCTGGAGCTCGTGGAGCGGCTCAACCCCGACAACGAGCCGGGCCGGCTGTCCTTCATCACGCGCATGGGTGCGGGCGCGATCCGCGACGTGCTGCCCGACCTGGTGCGCAAGGTCACCGACTCCGGCGCGGTCGTGACATGGGTGTGCGACCCGATGCACGGCAACGGCATGACGTCGGCCAGCGGCTACAAGACCCGCCGCTTCGACGACATCGTCGACGAGGTGCGCGGCTTCTTCGAGGTGCACGCCGCGCAGGGCACCGTTCCCGGCGGGCTGCACATCGAGCTGACCGGCGACGACGTCACCGAGTGCCTGGGCGGGGCGATGGACATCGACGACGCGGGCCTGGCGCACCGCTACGAGTCGCTGTGCGACCCGCGGCTGAACCACCAGCAGTCCCTGGAGCTGGCGTTCCTCGCCGCGGAGATGCTCCAGCAGCGCTGACCCGCGCCCCACGAGGACCCGGCCGTACCCGCGGCCGGGTCCTCGCGCGTGCGGGGTCCTCGCGCGTGCGGGGGCGGTCAGACGACGACGAGGGTGACCGTCGAGCCCTTGCGCACGGTCTCCCCGGCGGCGGGGTCGGAGCTGTACACGGTGCCGAAGGCGATGGGACCCAGCGGGTTGGTGACCTCCACGTCCAGCCCGAGGGCCGCGAGGGTGGCGCGCACCTCCTCGACCTGCTTGCCCTGCACCTGCGGCACCTGCACCAGCGGCGGCCCGAGGGACTCCACGAGCTCCACCCGGTCCCCGCGGAAGAGCGTGCCGCCGGCCGGTTCCTGGCTGATCACCGCGCCCTCGGGCACCGACTCGCTGTAGTCCTCGCCGGTGCGCACCGGCTGCAGGCCGAGCTCCTCGAGCCTGGTCACGGCCTCGTCGTAGGGCTGTCCGACGAACGCCGGGACGTCGATCGGCTGGCGGCCCTTGCTCATGGTGAAGGTCACCGGGGTGTCGCGGCGGTGCTGGGTGCCCGGCTGGGGGTCCACGGCGATCACCTGGCCGTGCGGCACGTCCTCGGACCAGTCCTCGCGGACCTCGCCCGGCTTCAGGCCCGCCTCCTCCACGGCGGCGCGCGCCTCCCCCAGGGGCATGCCCACCACCGCGGGCACCCCGAACATCTGCGGCCCCCGGGAGAGCACGAGGGTGACGGTGCCGTCCTTGCGGACGCGGCGGCCCTCGGCGGGGCGTGCCTCGGCGACCAGGTCCGGGGGGACCGTCTCGGAGTACTCCCGTTCCACGCGCGCCTTCAGCCCGGCGGCGGTCAGGACCTCACGCGCCTCGGGTTCGGTCCTGTTGACCAGCCCGCGCGGGGTGTCGGTGTACGCGCCGGGCCCGGCGTCGAAGAACCACACGACCCCGCCCGCCAGGGCCAGGGCCACGACGAGGGCGACCATGGCGATGAGGCCGCCGCGGCGCGTGCGACCACCGGGGCCGTAGCCGATCTCGGAGGGGTCCACGACCCGCGCGGGGGCCGCCTGCTCCGGCGGGGCGGGTGCGCCACCGGCGTCCAGGGGGATGCGGGTGGTGGAGCCGGAGGGCGCGGCGGGCTCACCCGCGACCCCGCCCCGCGCCTCCAGCACGCCCGGGCCGAGCCCGGCCCGCACCGCGCGGACCTCGTCGAGGAACCTGCCGGCGTCGGCGGGCCGCTCGTCGGGGTCCTTGGCGGTGGCGCGGGTCACCAGCCGGTCCACCTCCGGCGGCAGGCCGGGCACCAGCGTCGAGGGGGCGGGCACCTCGTCGTAGACGTGGCGGTAGGCCAGGTTCACGGGGGCGTCGCCGGTGAAGGGCGGGCGGCCGGTGAGCATCTCGAAGAGCAGGATGCCGGTGCCGTACACGTCGCTGCGGGCGTCGGCGATGCCGCGCGAGACCCGCTCGGGGGCGAGGTACTCGGCGGTGCCCAGCAGCTCGGTGGCACCGGTCATGGCGGTGGTGGCCGCGGCGGCCGAGCGCGCCAGGCCGAAGTCGGCGACCTTGATCTGCCCGCGGTCCCCGACGAGGACGTTGGCCGGCTTGACGTCGCGGTGGACGATGCCCTTGTGGTGCGCCTCGGCGAGGGCGTCCAGCACCGCCTCCAGCACGTTCAGCGACTCACCGGTGGTGAGGCTGCCCTGCTCGGAGATCGCGTCGCGCAGGGTGCGGCCCGGCACGAGCTCCATCACGAGGTAGGCGATGTCCCCGTCGGTGCCCTGGTCGAGGACGCTGACGGCGTTGGGGTGGGCCAGGCGCGCGGCGGACTTGGCCTCCCGCACGAAGCGCATGCGGGCGTCGGGGTCGTGGGCCATGTCGGAGCGCAGGACCTTCACGGCGACCTCGCGCTCCAGGCGCTCGTCCTCGGCGCGGTAGACGACGCCCATGCCGCCGCGGCCGATCCTGGAGAGCACCCGGTAGCGGGAGTCCAGGCGGCGCCCGACGAGCGGGTCGGACAGGGTCGCGTCCACCGTGCTGAGTGTAGGCAGCCCGCGGGCCCGGGCGGAGCAGCGCCGTGCCGGGGCCCCGGGCGGTGCGGTGACCGCCCGGGGGCGCCGCTCAGCTGAAGCGGGCCTTGAGGGTCAGGACGTTGGCGACGTAGCGGCGGGTGTCGTCGTACATGCCGCGGGAGCGCACGGAGGCGTTGCCCTGGTAGTAGGAGGCGATCGCGATGTCCTCGGCGTTGGTGCGCGTGAGGTGCCGAAGGATGGCCACGCCCGCGGTGGCGTTGTCCTCGGCGTCGAAGAGGTCCAGGTGCCGCCCCACCATCTGGGAGGCCCACTCCCCGGAGGAGGGGATGACCTGCATGGCGCCGATGGCGTTGGCGTAGGACACGGCCCGCATGTTGAAGCCGGACTCCTGGTGGGCGATGGCCAGGGCCAGCGCCGGGTCCAGTCCCTGGCGCAGGGCCTCGCGGCGCACGATGTCGCGCATGGCGGCGCGGCCGGGCACCTGCTGGCGGGCCAGGTGGGCGCGGTTGGCGTCGGCGGCGGCCTCCACGGAGCCGGTGCGCACCGGCGGCACAGGGGTGGGCTTCGCCCCGGCGCGGCGCGGCGCGGCGCCGGGGAGGGTGAGGGTCTGGCCCTCGCGGATGAAGCCGCGGGCGTCGAGGCCGTTGGCCTCGCGCAGCGCCTTGACCGTGGTGCCGGTGCGGGAGGCGATGCCGGAGAGCGTCTCCCCGGCGCGCACGGTGTGGGTGGCGGCGGCGGGTGCGGGCGCGGGCTCGTCCGCGCTGCCGCCGGGGAGGGTGAGGTTCTGGCCCTCGCGGATGAAGCCGCGGGCGTCGAGGCCGTTGGCCTCGCGCAGGGCCTCCACGGTGGTGCCGGTGCGTGCGGCGATGTGCCCGAGGGTGTCACCGGGGCGCACGGTGTAGCCGCCGCCTCCGGCGGCCTGCACGGCCGCCTGCGCCGCGGCCGGGACCGCGGCCGGTGCCGCCGCCGCGGGCGCCACAGCCGGGACCGCCGCGGCTGCGGGGGCGGGCACGACCCCGGGGGCCGCGGCACCGACGAGGGCGGCCACGAGCCAGGGGTTGCGCGCCCGGTTCTCGCGCTCGGGCGCCTCCGGCCGGGACGCCTCCTGCTCGGGCGCCTCCTGTCCGGGGTCCGGCTGCTGGTCCGTGGGCTCGGCGGGGGGCTCGGGGGCCATGGCGGTGGTGTCCTCCGCTGACGTGTCGTGGCTGCGGACCGGGGGGCTCGTCGACGTGGGCACGGGCCGCGACCTCCGCGCACCCTCGGGCCGGTGACCGGTCCGGGGAGCGCGCGGGCGTGCTGGCACGGCCCGGCGAACCTATCCGATGGGGTGGTGCTCCACCCGGCAGCGACACCCCGTGACGTTCGGGTCGCCGGCGGCACCGGGAGGCGTGCCCCCCCCCGCCGTCCCGCGCCCGTCCCGCGGCCGTCCCGGGGCGCGGCTCCGTGCGGGGAGGCGGGCGCGACGTGGCAGGCTGGTGCCGTGGTGGCACCGCAGCGCGCAGAGATCGCCTCCGAGCAGGGCGACGAGATCCAGGACCTGGTGGGTGAGTGGCTCACCGTGCCCGACGCGGGGGAGCGGATGGGCAGCGACGCCCGCACCGTGCGCCGCATGCTGCAGGAGCGGCAGCTGCTCGCCGTGCGGCTCGGGGAGCGCCGGATCGTCAACGTCCCGGCGGAGTTCCTCACGGACGAGGGCCCCGTGCCCGCGCTGCGCGGCACGCTGTCGGTCCTGGCCGACTCCGGCCTGTCCGACGTGGAGAC
This sequence comes from Kineococcus anabasis, assembly GCF_054590795.1. Classification (NCBI taxonomy): domain Bacteria; kingdom Bacillati; phylum Actinomycetota; class Actinomycetes; order Kineosporiales; family Kineosporiaceae; genus Kineococcus; species Kineococcus anabasis. The sequence continues at coordinate 142,422 of NZ_BAAIHU010000006.1, read as the reverse complement.
CATCCGCTGGCTCTTCACGCACGACGACACCCTGCCGGGGCGGCCCATCGACGGGCTGCGCGCGGGGCACAACAAGACCGAGATCCGCCGCCGCGCGCAGGCGCTGCTCCTCTAGGCCGCCCCCGCCGGTGGCGTGCAGGACGGGGACGCCGCGACCGCGGACGGTGCCCGTCCCACGCCGCCGCCCGGGGCTGCCGTGGCGCGGGCGATGACATCGGCCGCCCCGCGGAGTCGGTGTCGTCGTCCGCACCCCCCAGCACAGGAGGCCCACCGTGGTCGATGCCGTCGCCACCCGGGAGACGCTCTGGGCGGCCGCCCACGCCGAGCGGGCCGCTCTGGCCGAGGACCTCGCCGGTCTCGACGAGGCCCGGTGGGCGCAGCCGTCGCTGTGCGGGCGGTGGACGGTCGAGGAGGTGGTGGCCCACCTGACCGCGGGGGCCGTCACCGGCCGGCTGCGCTGGCTCGCCAGCGTCCTCGGTGCCCGCTTCGACTTCGACCTGCACAACCAGCGGCGCCTGGCCGAGCACCGCGGTGCGACACCGGCCGAGACCCTCGAGAGGTTCCGGCGCGTCATCCCCTCCAGCACCGGCCCCTCCCGCGACACCGCCGCGTGGCTGGGCGAGGTCGTCGTGCACGCCCAGGACGTCCGCCGTCCCCTCGGCATCGACCGCACACCGCCGGTCGCGGCCGTCACGGAGGTCGCCCGCTTCTTCGCCCGGCGCGACTTCACGGTCGCCAGCCGCACCGCCGTGCGGGGTCTGCGGCTGGAGGCCACCGACGGGCCCTTCGCCGTCGGGGCGGGTCCCCTCGTGAGCGGCACGACCCTGGCGCTGACGATGGCCATGGCGGGCCGCGGCGCCTGGTGCGACGACCTCACGGGCCCGGGGGTGCCGGCCCTGCGCGCACGGTGCGGTTCCTGACGGGACGGGCGGCGCGGGCGCCGCTCCGCTCCCCGGAGGTCGCCCCGATCCGCTGCGGGGGCCGGGCGGCGACCACTACCGTGCCCGCATGCGACGACGCACCCGGGCCGGGTGGTGGCTGGTGTGCCCGCTCGTGCTGGGCGCCCTCGGTGGCTGCTCCGGCGGCGACGAGCCCGCTCCCGAGCCGGAGCACCGCGTCAGCGCGTCGACGATCGCCTTCGACGCGGCGACGGCGGCGGGGGCGAACCCCCGCGGAGCGGGCGGCGGTACCGGGCACCAGACGTCCAGCGTGACCCTCGGCCACTTCACCGGTGGCACCACCTACGGCGCCTTCGCGGCCTGCACCGGGGGCGGCAGCGTCGGCCTGGACCTGGCCGGCACCGCGGTGGTCGTCGAGTGCGACGGTCAGGGGCGCCGCGTGGGGGAGCTGCTGCTGCCGAACGACGCCCCGACGTTCCGGGTGACCCGGCTCAACGACGTGCCCTCGGAGTGGGGTGTGGCGCTGACCTGGGACTGACGCGGGCCGGGCGGCGACCAGGGCGGTGATCCGCCCGTCCAGCCCGCCCAGGCGCGACCGCAGGGTGTGGAGCGGATCAGCGCACGACACCGGTCCGTGGCCCGGAGCACCGGGGCGGCCCTGGGTTCCCGGGCCGGCCCGCGGCGTCGTGCGGGGTGGGGACGTGGTTGCCCGGACCGGGGTTCTGCCGGTAGCGGCTCGACCGCTGGTGGCGAGGACTCGCTGATCTGACGGCGATCCCCGCGGTGGGCGAGGAGGGGGCAAGGGCGCCACGACACCACGCTCAGTGGCGGGGAAAGTGCCCCTGGGCACTCAAGTCGGGCGCCTCACGCGCCAATACAGGAACGGTGGACCACGCGAAGACCCGGCAGGCGCGCCATCCCGGTGCCGCTGTCGCGGTGGTGGCCGTCGCACTGGCTGCGATGGTGAACCTCCCAGGGGTGCTCGCCGCATTCACGGCGACCGTCCCCAACTCCTCGACCCTCACCGTGCGCAGCACGTTCCCCGACTACCCCCAGGCGGTGCAGGAGCGCTGGGACACCACGGTCACCCCGAACGCGTACACCACGGACCGCGCGAAGACGGGGCTGGAGCTCCACCACCGCGGTGACGACGCGTCCGGCAGCACCACCGTCGCGGACTCCTCGGGGGCCACCGGGCGGGCCGGGACGTACAACGGCGGCACGGACGGACCGGTGCTGTGGTGGTCGGTGGACGAGGGGACCGGCACGGAGGTCAGGGCCCGCGCAGGCGGGGTGAGCGGCACGGCGTCCGGTGCGACGTGGACGACGCGCCCGACGCCGTCGGCGGGCTCGGCGGGGGACCCGGCGCTGTCATTCGGCGGTGCCGGCGCCGTGCAGGGCACCGGGCCCGTGCTGGACACCAGCAGGAGCTTCACCGTCACCGCCTGGGTCCGGCTCACCACCGTGCCGAACACCGCGGCGACCCCGGGCGGCCCCCTGACGAACATGTACCAGGCCGCCGTCAGCCAGGAGGGTCACCAGGTCAACCAGTTCTACCTGGGTGCCGACGGCAACGCGAACGTCAACGGCGGCTACGGCAACTGGATCCTGTCCATGCCGCGGACCCGCGACGCCCAGCCGGCCGCGTACGACGTCGTCGCCGCCGCCATCACGAGCAGCGACATCGGGTCCTGGGTGCACCTGACGGGGACCTTCGACTCCGCCACCGGGGTGATGAGGATCTACGTCACCACACCGGCCGGGGTGACGCGGGCCAACGAGGTCGCCGTCACCCGCCCGCTGTCGGCGGCAGCCTTCGAGCGGCCCACCACCACGCGCCCGAGCCGGTTCCTCGTCGGGCGCAGCCTGTGGGGCGGCAACCCGGCCGACTTCTGGACCGGCTCGGTCGACGACGTGCGGGCCTTCCCCCGGGCGCTGGGCCAGGCCGAGGCGACGAGGGTGGCCGTGGACCCGCACACCTCGCGGTGGACGTTCCAGGACGTGCCCGCCACCGCCTCCGTCGGCGGCGCCACGACCCGCGACGCGGTGGACACCGGCCGCACCATGACGCTCGGGCCTGCGGTCGCGCACAGCGGGGGCACGGAGTCCGGCGACGGCAAGGGCATCACCCTGACCGCCGGGAACACCGGCTCCTACGGCTACACGGGCACACCGGTGGTGCAGACCGACGCCTCGTTCGCGGTCTCGGCGTGGGTGTACTTCAACCCCGGGGACCTGACGGCGTGCTCACCCACGCCCTGCACCGTCGAGCAGGCGTTCGTCAGCCAGGACGCCGTGGTCAGCGGCGTGACCAAGGGCCCGGGCTTCGTGCTGGGGCGCTACAACCAGGCCTTCGTCCTCACAGTGCCCCGCACCGCAGGTGCCACCACCTGGGACACCGCGACCTACAACATCGGCACGACCGGCCTCAGCGGGTGGGTGCACCTCGTCGGGGTGCAGGACGCGACCGCCGGCACGATCCAGCTCTACGTCAACGGGGAGCTGCGCGCCACCGCACCCCACACCGCCTGGGACGGCGAGGGCGGCCTGCAGGTGGGGCGCCGCCTCGCGGCCGGGTCAGGCAACGGCGGCAGCGCCACCAGCGGCAACTACGGCGCCCACTCCCCGGGCACCCTCGACACCCTCACCACCTACGGCTGGGCGCTCTCCCGCGGTGACGTGCACGACCTGTTCCGCGACCGCCCGTCGACCCCGCGCATCCCCAGCCCGTTCGGGGAGCTGGCCACGGGAGCGCTGGGTGCGCTGGACGGTCCGCAGAAGCTGGCGTCGCAGGGTCCCTCCACCGCCGTGGCGTTCTCGGGGACCGTCGGCGCGTACAGCCCCTCCCCCCTCGTGGACCCGTACCCCTTCAGCCTGGAGCTCTGGTTCCGCGCCGGGGCCGGGTCCGGCGGCACGCTCATCACCCGCGGCACCGAGTCCACGGCGACGTACCCCGTCGGGTTGCACGACCGCAAGATCTACCTGGACTCCGCCGGCAGGCTGGTGTTCGGCGTGTGGCCGTCCACCGGGTCCAGGCGGGCGACGTCACCGAGCAGCTACCTGGACGGGGCCTGGCACCACGTCGTGGGCACCATGGGCCCCGCCGGCGGCCTGCGGCTCTACGTCGACGGCCGGCTCGTGGCCTCCGACCCCACCGCGACGGCGGCGGAGACGACCTCCCGGACCGATCACTGGCGCCTCGGCGGGCACGGCCTCGCCTCCTGGGCGAACCGCCCGGCCAACGACTTCTTCACCGGCCTGCTCGACGAGGTCGCCGTCTACTCCCGGGAGCTGTCCGCGCAGGACGTCGCCTGGCACCACGCCGCCGACCACTGAGCCTCTGCCGGTAGCAGCGGGAGCATCGTCGAGACGGGGCGGAGTCGTCGGAGCACGTGGGGTTCGACCGGTCACGGTGGTGGCGACCGAGCTCGACCGGCGCACCCACCAGGACCCGGCTGGGGGCACCTCCCTCGACGTGGGGGACCACCACCACGAGGCCCTCGGCGTCCTCGCCGCCCGGGCCCCGGACCTGCCCGACGCCGTCGTCGCGGCGGTGGAGCGGGGTGGAGGAGCACCTGCTGCTCGACGGAACCCTCATCGACACCGACCGCGTCCGCGAACCCGGCGGGCAGCGCGACCGCTGGTGCTCCGGGAAGCACCCCCGCCGACGAGGCCTGTCCCCACGCTCCGCGCGGGAGGTGCCCCCACCGGCTCCGGGGCCGGCGTCCGGGTTCCTGTCCACCGCCCCGGCGGCGGGCAGATCCTCGACCCGAGCACCCGCGGGTGGAACTCCTGCGTCAACGCCGACCGCGCCTTCGTCGAGCACGGCGTCGCCCACCTCGAGACGCGCTGTCGAGTCCTCGCCCGCGTCACCTCCTGCCCGTGGCCGATCCCTGCGATCGCCGCCACGGCCCTCGTCCTCGGCGGCCCGGTGGACCGTTACCGACCCGGGCGGCCGGGAGGGCCCACCGCGCATGCTCGACGAACTCGGGCACCAGGTCGATCCCCGTGACGTCCGCGCCGGCGGGCCCGCCGCGCCGACGACCGTGCCCTGCCGCCGCGGCGCGCGAACGCCGCCGCGCTCGCCGCCCCCAGCACCACCACCGCCAGCACCCCCACCACCGCGGGACCCGCGCCGCCCACCCAGCCCACGAGCGCGGACTGCACCGACGCGGCGGCCCCCACCACCGGGTCCGCCACACCGCCCCCGCGCGCCAGCCGGATCTCGTAGGCGCCGTACCAGGCGACGTAGGCGCCCACGAGGACCAGCAGCACGCCACCGGCACGCGTCAGGTGCCGTTGGGTGCGGCGCAGCACCCGTGTGGCGGAGGAGCGGGCCAGGGCCACCCCGACGGCCAGCACGCCGACCACCGAGCCCATCCCCAGGGCGTAGGCGCCGTAGGCGGCGAGGCCGGTGGCGACGTCACCGGTGCGGAAGGTGGTGGCGGTGACGGCGAGGAACGGGCCGATGGTGCAGCCCAGGGAGGCCACCGCGTAGGCCACGCCGTACAGGCCCATCGACACCAGGCCGCCCGCGGGGTCGCGGCCCCCGCGCAGCGCCGGGAGCCGCAGCGACGGTGGACGCCCCAGCAGCATCGCCACCCCGAGGACGGCCAGGCCCGCGCCGATGGCGACGGTCGCCACCGGCAGCCAGCGCTGCACGAGCGAGGCCACCGGGGCCAGCACCAGCCCGAAGACCCCGAACACCGCGACGAAACCCAGCGTCATCGCCGCCGTCGCGCCCACGGCCCGGCGCAGCGCCCGCGCCCGGTCGGCCGGTGCGGCGCCACCGCCGGAGACGAACAGGGTCAGGTAGGCGGGCAGCATCGCGAACCCGCAGGGGTTCAGCGCGGCCAGGCTCCCCGCCGCGTAGGCGAAGACCAGCGCGCCGGTCATCGCGCGGCCAGCTCCGCGATCTTCTCCTCGAGCTGTTCCGCGCCCATCAGGCCGCGGGTCACCTCGATCTCACCGGAGTCGTCGACGAAGGCGTGCGCGGGCTGCGCGGTCACCCCGAAGCGCTGCCACAGCGAGCCGTCCGCGTCCACGACGTGGGGGAACCCCTCGAGACCGAGTTCCTCGACGAAGCCGGTCATGTCCTCCACCGGGCCCAGACCGGCGACGCCCACGACCTCGACGTCGGCGGCGTGGGCGGCCTGGACCGCCGCCAGGTGCGGGGCCTCGAAGCGGCACTGGCTGCACCAGGGCGCCCAGAACCACAGGACGGCGTCCTTCCCGGCGAGCGTGGAGGCGTCGAAGCGCTCACCGGTGGTGGTGCCGGCGGTGAAGCGCAGCAGCTCCGGCGCCTGCGGGTCCGACACGTCGGAGCCGACGCCCGCGGCGGGCGCCGCCGCCCCGGGCCCGGGAGCGGGCGATCCGCAGCCGGCGAGCACGCAGGCCGCGGCGACCAGGCCCGCGAGCAGGAGGGGGGGACGACGCACGGGGGCCTCCGGGGACGTGGTTCCAGCGCCCCAGGGTATGCGCCGGGTACCGCTCCCCGGTGCGGAACGGTGCGGGCCGCGGCCGGTGCCCCGGCGACGCGTCAGGGGGCGGGGACCCAGCGCGCCTGCTCGCGGCGCGCCCGCACCGCCCGCACCAGGGCCGGGCCCGCCACGGCGAGGCGCCGCGGCACCGGCACGGACACCCTGCGGTCCAGCACCCGGTAGCCGGCCTTCTCCACCGCGCCGAGGATGCCGCCGTACAGCTCGAACGCGGTGCGCACGCAGTCCCGGCTGGTGGGGTGCAGCATCGCGATGCCCGGCTCCGCGAGCCGGTACAGCTCCCGGGTGCGCTGGACCTCGAAGGCCAGCAGGCCGCGCACCGCGTCGGGCACGGTGCCCTCCCGCTGCGCGGTGAGCAGGTCCTCGCGGGTGACGCCGAACGCGTCGAGGTCCTCCTGCGGCAGGTACACCCGCCCGCGCTGCAGGTCCTCCCCGACGTCGCGGATGAAGTTCGACATCTGGAACGCCTCGCCCAGCAGCCCGGCGGGCTCCGCCGCGTCGGGGGTCAGCGGCTCCAGGATCGGCAGCATCTGCAGGCCGATGACCGACGCCGAGCCGAACATGTACCCGCGCAGGTCCTCGTAGGTGGCGTACCCGGTCTCGGTGATGTCCATCCGCATGGAGGCCAGGAACGCCTCGACGTGGCTGCGGGGGATGTCCCAGCGGCGCATGGTGGCGGCCATCGCCCGCCCGACGGGGTCCGGGGGGCCACCGGAGTCCAGGCCCGCCAGGAACGCCCCGCCCCAGTCGATCAGGGCCTGCGGGTCGGGGGATTCCAGGGAGTCGACGAACTCGTCGGCGTAGCGGGCGAAACCGTACAGCGCCCACACGTAGGGCCGTTTCGCGGCGGGCAGCAGCAGCGTCGCCAGGTAGTAGGTGCGGCCGTGCTCGGCGTGCAGCAGGCGGCACCGCTCGAACGCGTCGCGCAGTCCCGGATCGCGCAGCGCGGGGTCCTGCGCGGCGGCGGCGTCCAGCTCGCGGGCGCTCACCGCCACGCCCGCGAGCGGTAGGCGCGGTCCTTGCCGGTGACGCGCTCGGCGGCCAGGCGACCGGAGATGAGGACCATGGGAACCCCCACGCCGGGCTGCGTGCCGGAGCCGGTGAGCACCACGTTCTCCCCCCACAGGTTCCCCGGCCGGAACGGGCCGGTCTGCCGGAAGGAGTGCGCGGAGGCGAACGGCGCACCCATCGCCATGCCGCGCCGCTCCCAGTCCAGCGGCGTCGTGACGTGCTCGACCTCGATCGCCTCGCCGAAACCGGGGTAGCCGCGCTCGGCCAGGGTGGACAGCACGTGCTCGCGGTAGCGCGGCGCCTCCCGCACCCAGTCGATGTCGGCGCCGGTGTGCGGGGTGGGGAACAGCACGTAGTAGATGTGCTTGCCGGGCGGGGCCAGGGAGGGGTCGGAGGCGGTGGGCCGGCTCACCAGCACGGAGGGGTCGCGCATCAGCCGCCCCCCGAGGAGGTCCTCGAACACCTCCTTCCACGCGTGGCCGAAGTGGATGGAGTGGTGCACCGGGTCCGGGTAGTCGGCGGTCGACCCGGCGAGCATCAGGTAGCAGGAGGGGGAGTAGTCCAGGCGCCGCAGGTTCCAGGAGTCCCGGCCCAGCAGGTCGCGGTGCGCCACGGGCAGGTCGGGGTTCAGGACGACGACGTCGGCGGGGATGCGGCGCCCGTCGGCGGTGTGCACGGCACGCGCCCGGCCGCCGGAGTGCTCGACCTTCACGACCTCGGTGCCGTACTCGAACTCCACGCCGTGCTTCGCGGCGGCCTCGGCCATCGCCCGGGGCAGGGCGTGCATCCCGCCGCGCGGGAAGAACACCCCCGCCACGGAGTCCATGTACGCGATGACCGCGTACAGGGCGAGGGCGTCGTACGGGGACAGCCCCGCGTACATCGCCTGGAAGGAGAACATCCGCTGGGTGCGCTCGTCCTTGAGGAACCGCGCCACCTCCGGCGCGAGCTTCGCGAAACCCCGGGCCTTCAGCAGCCGCACCAGGTTCGGGGTGAGCAGGTCCAGGGGGGTGTCGATGTTGCGGTCGATGAAGTCGCGCAGCTCGTAGCGGTACAGGTCGGAGACGTGGTCGACGAAGCGGCGGTAGCCCTCCGCCTCGTCCTGCCCGCAGAGGGCGGCGATGTTCGCGGCGGTGGTGCCGACGTCGGCGGAGATCTCCAGGGAGGAGCCGTCGGCGAACGTCCCGCGGTAGAGGGGGTCGATCGGCTCCAGGTCGAGGAAGTCGTGCATGTCCTCGCCGAGGGCGTCGAAGCAGTCGGCGATGAGGTCCGGCATCGTCAGCACGGTCGGGCCGGTGTCGAAGCGGTACTCGCCCTCGGCGGTGCGGGTCGTGACGAGCCCCGCGCGCCCGCCGGGGACGTCCTCGCGCTCCACGACGGTGACCTTGCGGCCGGCTCCCGCCAGGCGCATCGCGGCGGACAGCCCCGCCAGCCCGGCACCCACCACGACGACGTGCCCGGTGGGGCCCTCCACGGTCCGCACGCGCCCGGGCAGCCAGCCCGCCGCGCGGGTCAGCCGGCTCACGACTGCCTCCTCGTGGCCGCCACGAGCAGTTCGTGCAGGGCGGTGCGGGTGGTGGCGTCCACGTCGGCGGACTCCAGCGCGTCGCACGCCTCCTGCACGAGGGCCTCGATCCGGCGTTCCACCTCGTCCGCGGCCCCGGTGTCCACCAGCACGGCGCGCAGCTCGTCCACCCCGCCGGCGTCCAGGGCCGGGTCGCCCAGCAGGCGCTCCACGACCGCGGTCTGGGCGGGGCCCGCCGCCTGCAGGGCCAGGGCGACCAGGACGGTGCGCTTGCCCTCGCGCAGGTCGTCCCCGGCGGGCTTGCCGGTGACCCCCGGGTCCCCGAAGGTGCCGAGCACGTCGTCGCGCAGCTGGAACGCCTCCCCGAGGCTCAGGCCGATCCGCGAGTAGGACGCCAGCAGCTCCGGGGGCGCGCCCGCCAGCCGCCCGCCCAGGAGCAGGGGGTGCTCCATGCTGTACTTCGCGCTCTTGAACCGCACCACCCGCCGGGCCCGCTCCACGGCGCCGGCCAGGTCCAGGCCCGGCGCGGCCGCCTGCTCCAGCATGTCCAGGTACTGCCCGCCCATGAGCTGGGTCCGCATCACCGAGAACACCTCCCGGGCGCGCCCGAGGGCCTCGGCGGGCAGGCGCGCGGCGGAGAACAGCTCGTCGCTCCAGCCCAGGCACAGGTCCCCGGTGAGCACCGCCCCCGCGAGGCCGAAGCGCTCCGAGCCCCCGGCCCAGCCGGCCGCGGCGTGCAGCGCCTCGAAGCGCCGGTGCGCGGCGGGCAGCCCCCGGCGGGTGTCGGAGCCGTCCATGAGGTCGTCGTGGATGAGGGCGGCCGCCTGGAAGAGCTCCAGGGCCGCGCCCACGTCGACGATCCCGTCGCAGTCCTGCCCGCTCCCGCCGCGGAAGCCCCAGTAGCAGAACGCCGGGCGCAGCCGCTTCCCCCCGCGCAGCAGGTCGCGGATGCCGTCGAGGAGGGCGGCGCACTCGGGGCCGACCTCGGCCAGCACCTCCCGCCGGGCGGTGAGGAAGTCGTCGAGGACGGCCTGCACGCGGCCGGGCAGGCCGACCGCCGTGGAGGACGTGGTGGCGGTCGAGGATGGGGGCACAGGCGAACTGTAGGAGCGCTCAACGGCCCGGGCGAGCGCTGCCCCCTAGTCTGCGGGCGTGAGGCGGGACACGTTCCTGGCGCGCTGGTCGGCCCTGCACGGCGGGACGCGACCGGTGGGGCTGGTGGGGTGGTGGTTGCGCGGGGTGCACGCCATGGCCGCGCCGCTGGCCCGCGCGGGCGTCTCGCCCGCCCTGCTGACGGTGCTGGGCGTCCTCGCCGCGGCCGCCGCGGTGCCGCTGGCCGCGCCCGCCCCGCTGGCCGCGGCGCTGCTCGTGGCGGCGGCGGGGGTGCTGGACTCCCTGGACGGCGCGGTGGCGGTGCTGCGCGAGCGCACCAGCGCGTGGGGCGCGGTGCTGGACGCGGTGTGCGACCGGGTGGGCGACGCGGCGTGCGCGGCCCTGCTGTGGGTGCTGGGCGCCCCGGCGGCGGTGGTGCTGGTGGCGGTGGGCTCCTCGCAGGTGCAGGAGTACGCCCGGGCCAGGGCGCAGGCGGCGGGGATGCGGGACGTGGGTGTCGTCAGCGTCTGCGAGCGCCCCGTGCGCCTGGCGCTGGCCGGCACGGCGGCCCTGGCGTGCGCGGTGCGCCCCCCGGACCGCGAGGTGCTGGCGGCCCTGGCGGCGGGCGCGTGGGCGGGCCTGGGGCTGTTCGCCCTGGCGCAGGTGCTGCTCGCGGTGCGGCGGGACCTGCGGGGGCGCTCAGGCGGGGCCGACGAGCTCGGTGACGATCCGGGCGGACAGGCCCACCAGGGGCAGGCCGCCACCGGGGTGCGCGGAGCCGCCGACGAGGAAGAGCCCCGGCACGGGTGAGCGGTTCGCCGGGCGCAGGAACGCCCCGCGCGCGCCGTCGCTGGAGCTGCCGTAGATGGCGCCGCCGTCGGAGCGGGTGTCGCGCTCCAGGTCGGCGGGGGTGCGCACCTCACGCCACAGGACGCGCCCGCGCACGTCGAGGCCGCGGGCGGCCATCACGTCCAGCACCCGGTCGGCCTGCGCGTCGGCCAGGCCCGGGGTGTTCCAGTCGGTGCCGCGCACCGGGTCGTGCACGGGGGCGTTGACGAGCACGAACCACGCCTCGCAGTCGTCACCGGGCCGCAGCGCGGGGTCGTCGGGGGCGCTGACGTACACGGTGGGGTCCGCCACGGGCCGGCCGGCGGCGAGGTCGTCGAACTCGGCGTCGTAGTCGGCGGGGAACAGGACGTTGTGGTGGCGCAGCCCCGGGGTGCGTCCGCGCAGGGCGAGCATGAGCACCAGCCCGGAGGAGGAGCGCCGCCGGGCGGGCGGGCGCAGCCGGGGCCGCGGCAGCAGGTCCCGGTACAGGTGCGCGGCGTCGACCCCGGAGACGACGACGTCGGCGGGCAGGTGCTCCCCGCCGGCCAGGCGCACGCCGGCGACGCGCCCGCCCTCGGCGAGCACCGCGGCGACCTCGGTGCCGGTGCGCAGGACGGCGCCGCGCTCGGCGGCCCGTTCGGCGACGGCCTCGGCGAGACGGCGCAGGCCCCCGCGCACGTACCAGGCGCCGAAGGTGTGCTCCACGTACGGCACGGTCGCCAGCGCCGCCGGGGCGCGGCGCGGGTCGGAGCCGGAGTAGGTGGCGTAGCGGTCCAGCAGCACCCGCAGCCGCGGGTCGTCCAGGTACCGCGCGCCGAGGGAGCGCAGGCTCGCCCAGGGGGCCACGGTGCGCACCGCGCGGGTGTCGCGGGCCAGGCGCAGCAGCGTGCGCGGGCCCTGGAGGGGGTTCTCCAGGAACGGCTCGCGCGCCACGTCCCAGATGGCGCCGGCGCGGGCCAGGAACGCCGTCCACTGCGTCCCGGTCCCGGGCCCCAGCGCGGCGTCCACCGCGGCCGACACCGCCGGCAGGCTCCCGCCCGGCATGTCCAGGCGCGTGCCGTCCGCGAAGCGGTACCCGCACGCGGGGTCCAGCGGCACCAGGTCCAGCACGGACTCCAGCGGCGCGCCGGTCTTGAGGAAGAGGTCGCGCTGCACCGCGGGCAGGGTCAGCAGGGACGGGCCGGTGTCGAAGGTGAACCCGTCGCGGGAGAAGCGGCCGAGCTTGCCGCCGAGGTCGCCGGAGCGCTCGCAGACGGTGACGGCGTGCCCGAGCGCGGCGAGGCGGGCCGCGGCGGACAGCCCGCCGAGCCCGGCCCCGACGACCACGATCCGCGCCACGGGCGGACCCTAACCCGGCGCCGCGCCCCGCTCGCCACCGGTGCGGCGGACGGGACGGGTCAGCCGGCTCCCTGCTGCTCGCGGGAGCGCCTGACGTACCAGGCGGCCAGGAAGTACAGCCCCGCCGCGGTGGCGGTGATCCGGATGATCCAGATGAAGGCGCTGTCGCCGTCGGTCGGCAGGGTCCACGACAGCGCGGCCAGCGCCGAGTACAGGAGCCCGGACCTCTTGGACTGGTCCAGCGTCTTCGTCGCCCGCCACCACGGTTGCCTCGCCATGGCGGTCAGTGTGACGTGCCGCGGGAGGGGTGTGCGCCGGTGGTGCGTCCCCCGGTGGACGGCGACGCCGGGCGGCGGTGGAACGCGCGAGCGGTCCGCGGCGTCCGAGGGCCGTGCGCACCCCCTTCCCCGTCGCGAGCGGCGCCGCCCTCCTGCTCCTCACCGCGTGTGCCGGGCCGGGCTCGGGGGTCGCGTGCTCCGCCGTCGGCCCGCCGTTCGGGCTGAGCTTCGACATGACGGCGCTGAACACCCCGCCCCTGCCGGCCGACAGCCCCCTGGTCGCCGACCACTGCGCCGACGACACCTGCCACAGCACCTACGTGCGCCTCTTCAGCGCCGACCCGGCGGTGACCGGTGGAGGCGACACGCGGAGCGCCTTCGTCTTCGACCCGGACATGACGGCCACGCCCACCGCGCACCTGCGCCTGCACGACGAGGGCGGCCCCGTGACCCGCGAGGTGGGCACCCCGGTCGCCGCGCGCGCGGTCAGCTCCGACGTCAACGGTCCCGGCTGCACCGCCGAGGGCCACTGGGGAGCCGTGCGCGTGGGGCCCGACGGCAGCCTGACGGACGTCACCGCCACCACACCGCTGCCGGAGTCGCTGCAGCCTCGCTGAGCCGCACCGGTGGCGACCACCGCGATCACGTCACGCGGCGGGCGTCACGGGTGGGCGCGCCACTCGAACTCCGGCTCGGGCCGGCGTTCCCCTTCGACCACTTCCAGCAGGTCGGGCGACGTCGAGCGGTCGCGGGCCAGCGCGACCAGGTCACCACCGGCCTCGACGTGCCGGCGTGCCCGTGGGCCGGGCTGCACCGGCGGAGGGCGCAGGTGGAGGGGAGCGGGCAGACCCGTGGACCGGTGATCGCTGCCGCCTACCCGCTCCGCCTGGCCTGGCGGCGCTGCGCCCCGGGGAAACCTCGGTCTTCGCCGGAAAGCGTCCTCCGGTGGACCTGCCGCGCAGGCTCTTCACCACGGGCCTGGTCACGAACCTGCTCGACCCCGAGGTCGCCGTTCTGCACGTCTCGCTGCTGCCGCAGTTCATCGACCCCGACCGTGGGGTCGTCGCGGTGCTCCTGGTCCGTGGAGCCACCCGCAGCAGCTCCGGCCGCCACGACGGGCCGTCCTACCTGACCCTGCTACCTGACCCTGCCCGGCGGTGGAGTTCGCGACGGTGAGGACCTCGAGCACGCGGTGCGCCGTGAGGTGGCCGAGGAAGTGGGTCTGCACGTCACCTCGGCACGTCGGCTGGGGACCTCCCCGTACACGTACGGGGAGACGGTGTGCTTCCTCGTGGAGGTCCTCGACGGTGGGCCGCGCCTGGGCCTCCACGACGAGCCGTGCGACTGCCCGAAGATGATCGCGCTGGAACGGGTTCCGCTGTCCGAGGTGTGCTCGCTGGCCGAGACCCCACCCCAGTTGGTGGACCTGCTGCACGCCCTGCGGCACGGGTGAGCGACGACACGACCACCGCTTCCCGCGCCTCCCCGCGACATCCGCGTGCGGTTCCGCCGACTGCGGCCGAGGAGACATCCCTCGGAGGAACACCTGGTGGCCAGTGCCACGCCGATGGCTCCGTCGGTGGTGACGACATCGATGCGCGACCCCTCGCGGGCGATCGGTGCGAGTGCGGCGGTGACGCCGGGCCCCACCCGTCGGGCCACCCCGCCGCGACCTCCGTACGGGGCTGTGGCTGTTCCTGCTGCGGGGAGCGGGGGAGGGGCGAGCACGAGCGACGGCCGTGGGCCGCGGGCAGACCGGAAACCCCCGCCGCCGCGCCGCCGCCGACTGGCGTCCCCCCGGTCCGGCGGTGAGGGTTGCCCGGTGTCCACCACCCTGCGCGCGCCCCGTCCCGGCTCGTCGGTCACCCACGCCGGGATCCTGATCGTCGGTGCCGGCAACGCGGGCATCTCGCTGGCCGCCAGGCTCCTGCGGAAAGGCGCCCCCGACGTCGCGATCGTCGAGCCGTCCCCGGTGCACCGCTACCGCCCGCTGCTGAACTACGTCGGCGCCGGCCAGGCCACACCCGCCGAGGTGGAACGGCCGACGGGCTCGGTCATCCCCGCGGGGTGCCGCTGGGTGCAGGACGCCGTCGAGTCGGTCGACGCCGGGACCCGCACCGTGCGCACCCGGCGGGGGGCGAGCATCGGCTGGACCACGCTGGTGCTCTGCCCCGGCATGCGCGAGGACTGGGCGGCCACCCCGGGGTTGCAGGACGCCTACAGCGCCGGCTGGGCGGGTTCGACGTACGTCCCGGGCTCGGCGCCGCTGGTGTGGCCCGCCCTGACGGGTATCCGCGAGGGTTCGGTGGTCTTCTCCGTGCCTCCCGAGCCGGCGCCGTGCGGTCCCACGGCGATGAAGCCGGCGCTGATGGCGTGCGACCACTGGCGCCGCACCGGGGTGCTGGGCGACCTCGACGTCACCCTGGTCCTCCCCGGGGACCGGCCCCTGGCCGTGGCGGGTGCCGACGAGCACCTGGAGGAGGTCTTCGCCTCCTACGGCATCACGGTGCTGCGCCGGTCCCGGGTGGAGAGCGTGGACCCGGTGCTGCGCTCCGTGGACATCGCCACCCCCACCGGCACCCGGCGACTGGACCAGGTGGCCTACGCCCACCTCGTGCCCCACTACGCCGCCCCCGGCTGGATCACCCGCAGCGGGCTGGGCGGTGCACCGCCTGCCGGGCTCGTCGACATCGACCCGGCCACCCTGCGCTCCCGGAGCCACGACGACGTCTGGGCGATCGGTGACGCCGCCGCGATCGCCACCCCCTCCTCCGGTGGGGCGCTGCGCAAGCAGGTCAAGGTCCTGGCCCACAACATCGCCGCCGCCTCCTCGGGCGGCAGGTTGCACTCCTACGACGGGTACACCGTGATGCCGGTGACCACCTCCCGGCACCGGCTGATGCTGGTGCAGGCCGACCGGGAAGGTCCCCGCCCGCTGTTCCCGCGGGATCCCTTCGCGCCGCGCCGGTCGGCGTGGTGGTTCGACCGCTACGCCCTCCCGCAGATCTACTTCCACCGGTTGCTGCGCGGCAAGGTCTGAGGACCGGAGCCGCGCGCCGCCCGGACCTTCCGGCCGATCAGAACCCGGAGCTGATCGGCGCGGGTCCGCGCACTCCGTTCCGCCGCCGCACGTGATCGCGCCCCGGGCAGCAGGAGCGGGTGTTCGTCAGGCGCCGATGATCTGCGCGAGGCCGTGGAACCAGCACTGGAGGTAGGGCGTCTGGCCGCGGCCGAGGGCGCGGTCGATGCCGTCGAGGACCAGCTGCCGGCTCCAGTGCCCGCGCCGGACCAGTTGCGGGATGACGTAGTTGTCCAGCCGCCTGCTGCGCCAGGGGGTGGTCTCGTCCCGCTGCGCCAGCGAGGCGCCCTTGATGCCGTCGACGTCGAAGATGCGCGCGAAGGTGACCTCGATCAGGCAGGGCCGCTCCTCCAGGTAGTCCAGCAGGTGGGTGCCGCTGCGGGCGCCGGGAACTCCGGTGGCCAGGCAGAGCACCGCGCCCTGCTGCGTCGGTGCGGGCACCAGGCCCTCGTGGGCCCAGTCGAACATCGCGTCCAGGCCGCGGATGCGGTCCCAGGCCCTGGGGTTGCGCAGGAAGCGGGCCGACCACTCCTCGACGAAGGCGTCGAGGTTCTCGGGGAAGAACGCCCGGGGCAGGTCGGCGGCGTCCGGCATGTCCAAGGGCCAGTACTTCACCGCCTGCGGCAGCGGGGAGCAGGCCAGGAGCGCGGCGGCGGCCGCCGACCAGTGCCCGGAGCGCAGCGGGCCGGTCCACTCCCCGTCGGGGGCGCGGGCGCTGTCCGGGTGGCCGGTGACGAAGCGTTCGTGGGCGCGCACCGCCGGGCGCAGGCGCTGCCGCCGCCGTGCGGGCATCGACAGCAGGACCTCGACGGCCTCGTCACGGCGGCCCCGCCGCAGAGCCGACCACAACGCGGCGGTCTCCGCAGCCTCATCCACCCTTCGGACGGTACCGAGGGCACGGCTCCGTCCCCGCGCTTTCCGACGCAAGAGCTGCTCCGCCGGAGGTCACAGGTGGTGGGGTGGCTCCTCGCCGAGGTCTGCCGGCACGACGTCGAGGTGGGGGAGGTCCAGCAGGTCCTGGACCGCTGCACCGGAGGCGCCGATCGCGGCGTAGTGGGTGTCGACGTCCCTGGTCAGGCACCACGCCCGGTCCGCCGGCCACACGAACGCGGGGCAGGGCCCATCCGCCCACGTCCCCCGCCCGTCCCGCGGTCGCAGCACCCGGTCCCACTGCCGGCTGTCGCCGAGGTCGGACGCAGAACCCTCGAAGAGGAGGTGGTCCCGGTTGGGCACCCGCATCCGGGGGGTCGCCTCGTCGGTGGGGACCAGGCCCCAGCCGTCCCAGACGGCGAAGAAGCACCGGTCGGCGGTGGCGGTGTGGGCAGCGAGCACGGTCAGGGCGGCGCGCACCTGGTCGTTCTCGCTGGGGGCGTCGGGGCCCGGGCCGAGGGCGACGTCACCTTCGAACTGGCCGGGCCAGGTGGGATCGGGGACGAAGCGCAGACGGGCGTAGGCGGCGAATCCCGCCGGGCCCAGGCTGACCAGCCGGTGCCAGGGCTGCCGGCTCGACTCGATCCAGCCGGCTGCGGAGACGTCGCGGCAGGGGGACACGCTCATCCGTGCACTGTCGCGCACCAGCGCTCGAGACGGACGACGGGCATGCCCGTGCCTTCGACCCCGGACGCGGGGCACGCCACCGGCGACCACCGTGATCGCCCCCACCTGCGGCGGATGCGGATGTCCGGGCAGGGTGCTGGTCAGAGCGCTGGGCAGGTCTCGGCCCACCCGATGACCCGCTCCAGGCCGTCGTGCTCGGCGTTGTTGAACGTCACCTGCAGGAGCGACTCGCCGCCCTGCGTGCTGACCACACCGTGCCAGCCGTGGTGGCCGTGGCCGAACAGGCCACCGCCGTCCGCGCCGGGCTGAGTGCCCTCCTGCCACACCCACCGCGGCTCGCGGTCGTCCTCGATGAAGACCCCTCCGCCCTCGGCGAGGGCGTCGATGACGTCCTGCTTCGGTGCCTGCAGCCGGATCTCGGTCTCGAGGTGCCACACCGAGTCCACATCGGTGAAGTGGGAGCGGCAGGCGCTCTCCACGACCGCGGTGATGCCGGCGCCGGTGATCGGGTCGAGGAAGTGCGCGCTCAGCTGCTCCTCCGCGTCGTCGACCCCGCCGCCGCCCCCACAACCCGCGACGGCGATCACGACCAGCGCCGAGGCCGCGGTGCCGGTCCACGTGCGTCGCATGCAGTGCTCCTCGGGCTGATCGGGCGGGCCGGCGTCGAGTCTGCCCGTGCCGGGCGCGGGGGCGGGGCACTTCCTCGAAGTGGAGCGGGAAACGACCCCACAGCCCCCTGCTCACGCAGCCGGAAGGGCTTCCGGCGGACCACCCCGGCCGCGCCCTCGCGGCGGCACGGGCGTGCGTGGGGCCCTGCTTGCCGCTGGGCGGCGCCGAGGCTGTGCGGGATGCTGCTCGCTCGTGCGCTCCACCACTCCGCCGCTGTGGACCGGCCGCACCTCCACGCCGCCGCCCTCGCGAAGCACGGGGTTGGTGCCGGCGATGGCCAGCGCGGCATCCAGGTCAGGCGCCTCGATGACGTAGAAGCCGGCGACGATCTGCTGGGAGTCGAGGAACGTCCCGCTGGTGGTGGAGCCGGCTCGCAGCGACGTCGCCATGTCGCGCGGTGTCAGGGCACAGGCCATGACCATCGACCCGGCGGCCGCCAGCTCGTCGGCGTGCTGGTCGCACGACTCGGTGTCGGCCGCGGCGGCCTCCAGCGTGTGGGCGGAGTCGCTGGCGTAGATCAGGACGGCGTACCGAGCCACGGCGGCTCTCCTCTCGACGGTGAACCTGCTGCTGCCAGTCCTACCGCTGACGACCGACAGCGCACCGAGTTCCCCGGCCGCCGGGAACATCCACGGAGCCGGTGGAGGCGCGACGCTCGACCCCCAGGTCGGCGAGGTCGGATGCTCACCGGTGCGGCCTCGATGCCGGGCACGGCGTCGCTCGCGGTCAGGACCGAATCACGGGACGGCTCATGAAGAGAGCGGCCTCGGTCTCATCAGCGGGTCCGTAGAGGGTGGTGTCCAAGCCGGTGAGCTCGAACCTGAGGGCCCGGTAGGCCCGCACGGCGGTGGGGTTGGTGTTCTGCGTCTCCACCCACACCTCCCGGGCGCCGTTCCCGCGGGCGAGGTCTTCGACGTCGCGGAGCAGTGCTCGGGCGATGCCTCGGCGCCGGTGCGCGGGCGCGACGTGGACCTCGTCGAGGACCTGTCGGGTGTTCCACCGCTGGTAGGTGGTGGCGGCCATGCCGACCACCTCCCGCTCGGTGATCGCGAGGAGGATGACGTCCCAGGGCGGGTCGGCCTCGCGGTGGCCGGCGAGCAGGTCGTAGCGCTTGGTCCTGGCCGGTACGTTCCGCTCGGTCAGGGTGAACCCACCGGGTGTGGCGCTTACGTCGAGGACGGCGGCGGTGGTGAAGGAGGTGTCCAGTTCGCCCAGCCTCCGGAGGTCCTCGGGGGCCGGGTTGCTCAGCCGGAGGATGTGCACGGCGTCATCCCGGAGCCGGCGGGGCGTCGAAGCGGGCGAGGTAGTCATAGGCCCGCTGCCAGGGCGGGTGGGCGTACAGGTGCGGCGGCAGGGAGTGGTGCTCGCTGCAGTAGGTCTCCAGGTCGCTGGTGATGACCAACCGCTCCCAGGGCCGGTCCGGTTCCGCCGCGGCCGTCACCGCCAGCAGTTCTGCCTCCGGTGTCCAGCCGTCGTGGTCGAAGGCCCACGTGCCGTCGGAGACGTAGACGTGGCTGGCGTGCTCGTCGCCGGCCTTGCGCAGGGCGATGGTGGAGAAGCCGGCGTCGGGGTAGGTGTGCTGGAAGGCCCACGCGAGGACGTGGCAGGCACCGGAGGCGAAGAACGCCTGGTCACCGCGACGCCAGGACAGCTCCTGGTCGGCTCGCTCGGCCGCTGTGCGGCGGAAGGTTCCGCAGGGCGTGTACACGCCGCCACCCTGCCGGTGGAGCTCCCTCCATCGCCAGGGGACACACCACGGGCATCACCCACTCCTGGGCAGTCGAGGACGTTTGGTGCCAGCCGTGATCGCGCCCGCAGGGAGTCGGAGGCGGATGGTGGCCGGGTAGGTCAGGCTGCGGTGCATGAGACGACGTGTTGGTGCCCTCGCCTTCTGGTTGCCGTCGGGTTCGCGATGAGCGGACCGACGGTCAGCGGTGTCGAGCGCGCGGTCTTCGGCCCACTCGACCGCGACGGCATCGACGTCTGGCTGGATGAGGTTCTGCGGCGGCATGTCGGCTCCGGTGTGGGGGAGGTGGTGTTCCGCTCCGGGCGCCTCTCGGCGGCCTACGGCTGCCGCCTGCACGACGGGCGGCAGGTGGCGGTGAAGGTCCACCGCGAGGGCGCCGACGTCGCGCACCTGGCGGCCGCGGTCCGGGCCCAGCAGCACCTGGCCGAGACGGGTTGTCCCTGCCCGCGCCCGCTGCGAACTGGCCTTCCTGCCGCCGGGGGGAGCGCCTGCGCCCGGAACCGCACTCCGGATCCTCGCCGGGCACCGCAACGCCTACCTCAGCCTCACCCGAGGTCCGCTGGAGCGTCCCTGGACCAGCGGAGACGGACGCCTCCGGCTGCCGTGCCCCCACCTGCGGCAGCCGCGGACGTTCGAGCCCGTGCCCATTCCTCGGACGACCGCTCAGCGATGGCCGCCGTGAACCTGGCTGACCGGGGGTGCGCCCTCGCGGCGCGGCACCTGTGGACGCTGGTTCAGCGTGCTCGTCGGGCGAGCACGACGGACTGTGGCGTGCTCTCCGCGCCTTCGGCGCCGCGGTGCAGTTGCGCGTGGACGTCGAAGCCTGCCCCGGCGAGCACGGCGACCAGGTGCTGCGGGTCGTGGCGGTAGTTGGTCAGGGTCACCGGGTGCCCGTAGACGCCGGTGTGCTCCACGCGCTGACCTCGGCCTGCCTGGAAGGCGGTCAGCAGCCAGGCCTCCGGCCGGAGCGCGCGGGCGAACCCGTCGACGATGCCCGACAGCCGGTCCGGGGCGGTGTGGATGAGGGAGTACCAGGCCAGCAGGCCACCGAGGGTCGCGCTGGGGACGGGCAGTTCCTCCAGTGCCCCGACGTCGAAGCGCAGGTGTGGACGGGTGCGCCGGGCGAGCTCGACCATGCCGGGGGAGAGGTCGACGCCGAAGACGTCCAGGCCGCGGGCGGCGAGGTGGGCGCTGACGCGACCGGTGCCGCAGCCGGCGTCGAGGACGGGGCCGAGCTGCGCAGCGGCACAGCGGTCGGCGAAGTCGTCGATCATCGCGACGTCGAGGGTGGTCTCCGCGTCGAGTCCGGGCAGGAGCCTGGCGAAGTCCTCGGCGATGGCGTCGTAGCCCTGCTGCGTCTGCGGGCGGTGGTCGGGAGTGGTCACGAACGAACACCGTACGGGCGCCGGGATCCATACCGGGCCGGCTCACCGGTCCGCCCGGCCACCGCCGCGCGACCAGGCACAGGCGCCGCTGATCCGGTGGTCGGCGGCGTCCGTCGGCGTCCGTCGGCGTCCGGCGGCGTCCGTCGTCGCGCCGGGGGTGGTCGGAGGTGGTTCGCTGCAGGCATGCGCATCTTCTTCACCGGCGGCAGCGGCAAGGCCGGTCACCACGTCGCGCCGTACCTGGCCTCCCGGGGCCACCAGGTCACCAACGCCGACCTCGTTCCGCTGAGCCACCCCGGTGTGACCGACCTCCGGGTCGACCTGACCGACGCCGGCCAGGTCTACTCGGCGATGGCGGGCATGCCCACGATGGCCGGCCTCGACGACCCGGATCCCGGCGTGACCACCGGCTCGGCGTACGACGCCGTCGTCCACTTCGCCGCGATCCCGCGGATCCTGGTCGCCCCCGACGCCACGACGTTCGCGGCCAACATCCTGGGGCACTACAACGTCCTGGAGGCCGCGACCCGGCTCGGCATCCGCAAGGTGGTCTTCGCCTCCTCGGAGACGACCTACGGGATCTGCTTCGCCCGGGGTGAGCGCAAGCCGCTGTACGTGCCCGTCGACGAGGACCACCCCGTGGTGCCGGAGGACTCCTACGCCATGTCGAAGGTGGCGGGGGAGGTGGTCGCCCGTTCCTTCCACGCCCGCACCGGCGCGGACGTCTACGGCCTGCGGATCAACAACGTCATCGAGCCCCACGAGTACACCGAGATGTTCCCGCCCTTCCTGGCGGACCCGTCGCTGCGGCGGCGCAACCTCTTCGCCTACATCGACGCCCGCGACCTGGGCCAGATGACCCTGCGCGCCGTGGAGACCGACGGGCTGGGCTTCGAGATCTTCAACGTCGCCAACGCCGACATGTCGGTCGCCGCGACCACCCAGGAGGTCATCGACACCTTCTACGACGGGGTCGAGGTGCGCCGCGAGCTGGGCCGCGACGAGACCCTCTACAGCATCGACAAGGCCCGCGACCTCCTCGGCTACGTCCCCGAGCACTCGTGGCGTGACGTGCTGGACGACCCTCGTGGCGCGGTGTGAGGGTCGATCCCGCAGAACCCGGTCCCGACTCGGGGAGGAGCCGACCTCGCACGTCGGGGGTCGGCTGCGACGGGCGCAGCGCGGAGGGGTCCGGCGGATGATCGGGGTCTACTTCCTGGCCTTCTCGAACCCGGAGCGCGAGCTCCCGGACGACCCGTTCACCCCTTACCGCCAGGGTGGCCGAACCTCCACCAGCGTAGGCCGCGGCACCGGGCCGGTGGGGCCGCACGTCCTGGCGGTTTCCGGCGACCACGACGCTCTCCCGCACGCCCACGGGGAGCCGCGTCGCTCCTGGGGGCACGCCGCACGACAGAGCCGCTGAACCGGTTGAGGACCGAGCACTACGCTGCGGCGGCGTGAGCGACCAGGACACCGGCACCGACGTCTTCGACGACCGCACGAGCGCCTGGGAGGCGTGGCAGGGCGAGCCGTGGGGGCGGCTGCGCTACTCCCTGGTCGCCACGACGACCGCGCGGGCGCTGGCGCACCTGCCCGGCCCGCTGCGCGTGATCGACGTCGGCGGGGGCGACGGGGCCGACAGCCTGCCCCTGGCCCGGGCCGGTCACTCCGTCACCGTCCTGGACTTCTCCCGGCCCCTGCTGGACACCGCGGCCGCCGCGGCGCAGGCGGCGGGGCTCGCCGAGCGGGTGCGCACCGTGCACGCCGGCATCGACGACCTGCCCGGCCTGCGCATCGACGGCGAGCCGGTGACCGGCGCCTTCGACGCGGTGCTGTGCCACAACGTGGTGCACTACCGCGCCGACCTGCGGGCCACCGTCGCCGCCCTGGCCGGGCTGCTGCGCCCCGGCGGGGTCGTCTCCCTCATCGCGCCGAACCCGGCGATGGACGTCCTGGTGGCCGCGGTCCGCCGCACCGACCCCGAAGCTGCTCTCGCAGTGCTGGACTCGCCCACCGTGCACAGCGTGACGTTCGACCACCCGATGCGGCGGGTGGAGGCCGTCGCCGCCGAGGCAGCCCTCGCCGCCGCCGGCTGCACCGTGGAGCACCGCTTCGGCATCCGCTGCGTCATGGACCTCATCGCCGACGACGAGATCAAACACGACCCGGGGTTCTACCGGCGCCTGGAGGAGCTCGAGCTGGCGCTGTGCGACCGGGAGCCCTACCGGCACACCGCCCGCTTCTGGCAGCTCACCGCCACCCGCACCTGAGGGGCGCGAGGGGCGCGGCCGTGTCCCCGGCGCCGTCGGCTCCCGTCGACGCACATCTCCTCGAGCAACAGGTGCCGCGCCGACTCCGGTGACCAGGCGTCGTTCCACGGTGCTTCGCCGACGACGCGCACGAACAGTTCCGCGGCGTCGTGCAGCTCCTCCGCGTGCGGCTCACCCGTCGTGGGGGGTTCTCCTCGGCGAGGGCGCCGGCGAACGGTCACCCCTCGCCCTGGAAGGTGTACGCACCACCCTCGATGCGCTCGATGAGGCCGCGGGTCCACTCCGCGCCCGCGTCCGCCGAGTGCACCCAGAGGTGCATGACCTCGCCGATGTGGCCGAGCTGCCCGGGCCCGTTCCCGGGGTCGTGGTGATCGGTGACGCTCTTGCGCCACTCCTCGAACCTCTCCACCCGCTCCTTCAGCAGCGCCACCGCCTCCTCCCGCGGCAGGTGGACGATGAAGCCGATGCCGGACGAGACGACGTCGATCCTCTGGTCGTGGGAGACGAGGGCTTCGCGCAGGAGGGAGAAGAACTCCTCGGCGCCCCGCTCCGTGATCTCGTACTCGGTGCGCGGCGGGCCGCCCGCCGTGGACGGGGCCACCTCGTGGGCCAGGAGCAGGCCTTGCTTCGCCATCTGCTTGAGCGCGTGGTAGATCGAGCCGGGCTTCGCGTTCGACCACTCGTGGGCGCCCCAGTGCTCCAGGTCGTTGCGCACCTGGTAGCCGTGCGCGCGGCCGTGCTGCCGGACGGCGCCCAGGACGAGGAGACGGATGGCGAACACGCGGAGGACCCCTTCCCTTCTATTCAACTTTGACTAGAGTAGCGGCATGGTCGAGAGGACGATCCCCCTGCTCCCGTGTCAGACCATCCAGCCGGTCACCGACTTCTACACCGCCCTCGGTTTCGAGGTGACCTTCCAGCAGAAGAGCCCCAACCCGTTCGCGGTCGTCCAGCGCGGCGACATCGAGCTGCAGTTCTTCGGCATGAGGAAGTACGAGCCCACCGAGTCGTACAGCACGTGCTACGTCCTCACCGACGACGTGGACGGGCTGTACGAGGAGTTCCGGGCCGGGCTCAGAACCGCCTACGGGAAGATCCCGAGCCGGGGCGTACCGCGGATCGGGCCGCTCAAGGACATGTCCTACGGGGTGCGGCAGTTCCTGATGACCGACCCCGGGGGCAACTGCATCCGGGTCGGGCAGCCCACCGGTGGCGACCAGCACCACCGGCCCGCCCCCGAGGAGACCTTCGCGCGGGCCCTGCACGACGCCACGCTCTTCGCCGACTCCAAGGAGGACCCGGCGGGCGCGGCGAGGATCATCGACCGGGTGCTCGGGCTGGAGGACGAGCGGCCGACACCCGTGCAGCTCGTACGCCTCCTCGTCCTGCGCGGTGACGTGGCCGGGCGGCTCGGCGACGAGACGACGGCGGCGTCCGCGCTGGAGAGGGCCGCCGCGGTCCCGCTCATCGACGAGGAGCGGGGATCGGTCCGCGACGACCTGGCACGACTGGCAGACCTGGCGGGTCAGCCCGGATCTCCTCGCGGCGCACGGCACCGGTGACGATCCCGCGCTGATCAGCGGACGTCGTCCTGCGCGCGACCGCCCGCGGGCGTCAGGAGCGGACGTGGGTGAGCGGTGCCTGGTCGTGAGCGCGTTCGGGCGCCAGGGTGGGGTGGTGACCTCGACATCCCCACCCGGGGAGGTGGGCCCGTCCTCCGGCTCACCGCTGCCCCTGCAGGTGCAGGCCGCGCTGGCCGCGCTGGTCCCCGACGACGCC
Source organism: Kineococcus anabasis (assembly GCF_054590795.1). Taxonomy (NCBI): domain Bacteria; kingdom Bacillati; phylum Actinomycetota; class Actinomycetes; order Kineosporiales; family Kineosporiaceae; genus Kineococcus; species Kineococcus anabasis. Next base: position 117,467 of record NZ_BAAIHU010000006.1, on the reverse strand, counting down.
CTGACGGAGTCCTACCAGCCGATGTCCAGGTCGCCAGGTCACCTGGACCACGACTGGGCCGTCGTGCCCAGGTCCGCGGTCTGGCACCGCCTCGGCTTCGCCCCACCCACCCTGCCCAGCCTGGCCGTCGACGGAGTGCGGGAGCACTTCGCCGTGCACGGCCACGACGGCGAGCCCTCGGGGTCGGGGCGGTCCGGCGACCCGTTCGCGCTGCCGGTCGCCGTGTTCTACCTGCCGGACGACCTGCCCTGGGAGAGGGCGCAGTACGGCCACGCCCTCTCCCGGGGCGCCACCTTCCTGTGGCTGCACGAGCCCTGCGCCGGCCACCCGTGGACGGCCGCGGTGCGCTGCCGCGACGAGCGCGATGACCGGCGCAGCTTCACCGTCGTGGACGTCGCCGGTGTCCACCTCGGGGTGCAGGTGGACACCTACGGCCTGGTGCAGCTGTCGTGGAGCCTGCGCCGAGGAGGCCGCGACGTGCGCGCCACGGTCACCACCGGGCGCGATCCCGGCGCAGCCGTCGAACTGCTCCTCCACGACGGCGTCCTGGCCTGATGCTGCGGGGCCCGCTGCACCCGCCGGTGGAGGCCGGGCACCCCTGGCGTCCCCGCCGCCGCTTCAAGGATCGGCGCCGGAGTGCCGAGTGCTCAAGCGTGAGCTCTTCGCCCAGTCGGTCGCTCGGTCCGGTGCGTCACCTGCTGGCTCCCCTCCTCATGCTGGGGCTGCTCGCGGGGGCCGCGGTGCTGCTGCACCGCACCCTGCGCCACTACTCCTGGTCGGACCTGGGGGGCGACCTGCTGGCGCTCGGCCCGGGCGTCGCCCTCGCCGCACTCGTCGCGACCGCGGTCTCGTACCTGACGATGACCGGCTATGACGCGCTGGCGCTGCGCTACGTCGAGCACCCCATGCCCTACCGCCGCTACGGCCTCGCGTCGTTCGTGGCCACCGCGTTCGGCAACAACCTGGGCGCCTCCGCGGTCGTGGGGGCGGCGCTGCGGGCCCGGGTCTACTCCGGCTGGCAGGTCCCCGGCTTCGCCATCACCCGGATCATCGGCTTCAACGTCGTCACCCTCGCGCTGGGAGCGGCGGTCCTGGCCGGCGGCGGCATGCTGCACGACCCCGCCCGGGCCGGTGAGGCGCTGCACCTGCCCGGCGCCGCGATCCTGGTCGTGGGGTCCCTGCTGCTGGCGTCGGTGGCGGGCTACCTCGCCTGGGCCTGCGCCGGGCGTGCGATCGGCTGGCGCGACTGGCGCATCGACCGGCCCTCCCCCCGCCTGGCGGTGGCCCAGGTCGTGCTGTCCACGTTCGAGTGGCTGACCATGGCCGCGGCCCTCTACGTGCTGCTGCCCGCCGAGGGCAGGCTCCCGTTCCTCCCGTTCGCCGTCGCCTTCTCGATCGCGACCGTCGCCGGGCTGGTGACCAACGTGCCCGGTGGGCTGGGGGTGTTCGAGGCGACGCTCGTCGTCATGATCGGGTCGACGACGTCCCCCGCCGGGCTCGCCGTCGCGCTGGTGGCCTACCGGCTCTGCTACTTCGTGCTGCCGCTCCTCCTGGCGGCCGTGCTCCTCGTCGCGAACGAGGCCCGCCGGGGTGCCACGGCGTCCGCCCCCGCCGCCGCGCAGGTGGCCCCGACCGGCTCCGCGCGGGGGGCCGCCGTCCCGAGGACCCCGGCGCGCCTGCCCTCCGTGCTCACCCCCGACGTGCTCGCGCTGGGCGCCGCCGGCGCCGGTGTGTTCATGCTGGTGGTGGGGGACCTGCCGGGCCGCCGGGCGCTGGACGTGTCGGCCCTCACCATCAGCCTCGCCGGGTTCGCCATCCTGCTCATGGCGCGGGGTCTGCACCGGCGGCTGAGGCGCGCCTGGGCGGGCACCCTCGCGCTCCTGGCCGGCGTCACGGTCATCACCACCGCCCACGGTGACCTGGCGCTGACCGCCGTGACCGCGGTGCTCGCCCTCCTGCTCGTGCCGGCACGCCCGGCGTTCTACCGCGGTGCCCCCTTCACGTGGCCGAGGAACCCGGCCTGGCCCCTCACCGCGGCCGCGCTCGTGGGGGTGGCCGTCTGGTGGCAGGAGTTCAGCGGTTCCGGCGGCGCGGTCGACACCCCCCTGCTGGCGGCGTCGATCTCGGGCGACACGTCGGGCGTGGACCGGCTGGCGATGGCCGCGGGCGCCCTCGGCGTCCTCATCGGCGGGTTCCGGCTGCTCCGGCCGGCGAGCCCCGGCCCGCAGGTCGACTGCGAGGACGAGATGGCCCTGGTGGAGGACATCGTCGCCCGCTCGGGTCGCGCCACCTCGCAGCTGGCCTTCACCGGCGACAAGCGCTTCCACTTCAGCCCGAGCGCCGCGGCCTTCCTGATGTACCAGGTCGAGGGCCGCAGCTGGGTGGTCATGGGCGACCCGGTGGGGCACCCGGACGACTTCCGGGAGCTCATCGTGAGCTTCCTCGAGGAGGTCGACCGGCACGGTGGCCGGCCGGTCTTCTACAACGTGCTCCCCGACCACGCCGACCTGTACCGCGAGTGCGGGCTCAGCCTGGCCAAGCTCGGGGAGGAGGCCGTCATCCCGCTCGCGGACTTCACCCTCTCCGGCAAGGCCAGGCTGAACCTGCGCACCTGCCGCAACAAGTCCCAGCGCCTGGGCCTGACGGTGGAGTTCGTCGCACCCGAGGACGTCGCACCGCTGCTGCCCGCCCTGCGCGAGGTGTCCGAGGCGTGGCTCGCGCAGCGCAACGGCAAGGAGAAGCGGTTCTCCCTCGGCGCCTTCGACGAGGAGTACGTCTCCCGCTTCCCCCTGGTCGTGGTGCGCCAGGAGGAGCAGGTCATCGCCTTCGCGACCCTGTGGAGCTGCGCGGACGGCCAGGAGGTCCAGGTGGACCTGATGCGCCGCCTGCCCGACGGGCCCAACACCGTGATGACGTACCTGTTCGTCGAGTGCATCCTGTGGGCCAAGGAGAACGGCTTCGCGTCGTTCAGCCTGGGCATGGCGCCCCTGTCGGGGCTGCGGAGCGACGGCACCGGCTCCTTCTGGGACCGGGTGGGGCACCTGCTGTGGACCCACGGCGAGCAGTTCTACAACTTCAAGGGCCTGCGGAAGTTCAAGCAGGGTTTCAACCCCCGGTGGCAGACCTGCTACGTGGCCGCCCCCGGCGGGCTGGCCCTGCCGAACGTCATGATGAACGTGGCGACGCTGGTCGGCGGCGGGGTCCGCGGGGTGGTCCGGGGCTGACCCGGCGACCGGCCGGGCCGTCACCGCCCGGCTGTGACGGCCCGGCCCTTCCACGTCAGGGACCCGCGGGCGCGGCGCACGTGGGAGTCCGCGAGCAGCGCCAGGAACAGCGCCACGGACACCGGGTGCGCCAGGGCGTCGGGCAGCACCCGCCCACCGGTGCGGCGGGCGGTGAGGACCCGGCCCAGGACGCCCGCGGCGTAGCCGGCGGCCCCGGCGCGCGAGCCGGCGAGGGCGGCGACGGCGGGCACGACGTAGGCGGTGGCGAGGACGGCGGCCACCGCGGCGGCGGCCGGGGGCGGGCCGAACGCGGACCACAGCGACTTGGCGTACCCCTCGCGCAGCTCCGCCCAGCCGGAGTACATGCGGCAGGTGGCGACGGCGGTGCCGTCGGCCACCCCGCCGCGGCCACCGGCGGCCTTCACCGCCCGCACCAGCGCGACGTCGTCGAGGACGTCGCCGCGCACCGCGGCGTGCCCGCCGGCGCGGTGGTAGGCGGCGGCGTCGACGAGCAGGAGCTGGCCGTTCGCGGCGGACAGCGACGGGCGCGGTGAGCTCTCGGCCAGGCGCAGCGGCAGCGTCGTCAGCCAGGACCACTGCAGCAGGGGCTGCACGAGCCGCTCCGCCGGGGTGGGGGCGAGCTGGCGGGGGTAGGGGCTGAGGAGGTCGAGCCCCGCGGTGCGCAGCAGGTCCACGGACGCGGCCAGGGCGCGGGGGGCGCAGACGACGTCGGCGTCGACGAACGCCAGGACGCTGCCGCGGGCGGCGGCGGCGAGCCGGGCGCAGGCGTGCGGCTTGCCCAGCCAGCCCGGCGGGGGCGGGGCGCCGGGCAGGAGCCGCACCCGCGGGTCACCGGCAGCGGTGCGGCGCACCACCTCGGCGGTGCCGTCGGTGGAGCCGTCGTCCAGGACGAGCACCTCCATCTCCGCCACGCCGGTCTGGGCGAGCAGCGCGCTCAGGCAGGGCCCGACGCGGTGCGCCTCGTCCCGCACCGGCAGCAGCACGCTGACGCGCTCCGCGCAGGGCGGCGGGTCGGCGGCGGGGGTGCGCAGCAGGCGCGCGTTGACGGCGGAGTGGGCGGTCAGGGCGGCGGCCAGCACCGCCCCCGCCCGCACCAGCACCGCTCCGGCGCGGGCCGCGCTCACCGCCGCGCCCGCGGCAGCAGCGCCCGCAGGTACGGCCCGACGGTCAGGCCCATGCCCACCCCGCCCCACGCGGCGGTGGCCGGGCGGCGGAAGAAGGCGGCGTTGCCGAGCGCGGAGCCGAGCCACGTCCACCCCAGCAGCGCGGCGGGCACCCCGGCGGGTGCCCCGGGCGCGTCGGGCGGCAGGGCGCGGTCCAGCAGGGCCGTCATCACCGCGGAGGTGAGCAACCAGCCGGCGTAGTTGGTGAGCGGGATGCCCGGCAGGCCCGGCAGGGCGGGCTCGGGCCGCTCGAAGCGCCAGTGCCCCGCGGCGGTCATCTGCGGGTCCAGGAACAGGTCCCAGCTCGCCAGGGTCCACGCCGCGGCGGCGACCCCGGCGGCGCGCCGGGCGGGCCCGGCGGGCAGGGGCGCGGCGAGGGTGCGGCCGAGGTGGACGCTGGGCACGGCGAGCATCGTCCACGCCAGGGGCACCACCACCGGCACGTGCGCCACCTGCGGGCCGAGGGTGCCGGCGTAGGCGTACGGGCCGAAGGGCCTGCCGGTGCGGGTGCCGACGACCTCGGCGGCCAGACCGGTGCCGCCCGCGAGGAGCAGCGCGGTGGCCGCGGCGCGCGGTGAGGTGCGCCGGGCCTGGTCGGTGAGCGCGGCGGCCGCGAAGAGGACGACGGAGCCGACGGTCGCGCGGCGCAGCGCCCGCCCCCGCAGCAGGGGGTAGGCGACCTGGCCGAGGACGGCGGCCGCGCAGAGCGCCGCGGGGACGGAGGGGCGGCGCACGCGCGCCACTGTAGGCAGGTGCCGCCGCGGCGCACCCTCCCGGGTGGACGGGACGTGGCGGACGGGGGGAGGTGCGCGCGGGGCCGCCCGCCCGCGGGCACCGCCTGCGATGCTGCGCAGGTGGGGACCGAGGTGCCGGACGGTGTGCTGCTCGTGGTGAACGCGGCGGCGGGCTCGGCGTGCGCCGAGGTCGTCTCCGCGGTGGGCGACGAGCTGGGCTCGGCGTCGCGGGTGACGCTGTCGCCGACGCGCGGCCTGGCGGACCTGGAGCGGGTGCTGCTGGCGGCGGACGGGCGGCGGATCGTGCTGGTCGGCGGGGACGGCTCGATCCACGCCGCGCTGCAGCTGCTGCACCGGGCGGGGGCGGCGCGCGCGGTGGGGCCGATCGGCATCGTGCCGCTGGGCACGGGCAACGACCTGGCGCGCTCCCTGCGGATCCCGCTGCACCCGCTGCGCGCGGCGCGCGTCGCCCTGTACGGCCGCCCGCGGGACGTGGAGCTGCTGGTGGCGGACACCGGGCACGTGGTCGTGAACACCGCGCACGTGGGCATCGGGGCGTCGGCGACGGCGCTGGCCAGGCGGTTCAAGAAGCCGCTGGGCCCGCTGGCGTACCCGGTGGGGGCGGCGCTGGCGGGTGCGCGGCCGGACGCGGGGTTCCACCTGCGCGTCGTGGTCGACGGGGAGGTGCTGGTGGACGGGGAGCAGCCGGTGCTCATGGCGGGGGTGGGGCTCGGCGGGACGATCGGCGGCGGGGTGCCGTTCGTGCCGGACGCCGACCCCCACGACGGCGACGCCGACGTGGTGGTGTCCACCTCCACCGGCCCGCTGGCGCGCGTGGGGTACGCGGTGGGGTTGCGCCGGGGCCTGCACACGGCGCGGCACGACGTCCTGACGGCCAAGGGGCGCACCGTGACGATCACGGCGGTGCGGGGACGCCGGTTCCGCATCAACGCGGACGGGGAGGTGTCCGACCCGGTGCACGAGGTGCGCTGGACGATGGAGCCGGACGCCTGGCAGGCGGTCTGCCCGGCCTGACCGGTGGCTCCGCACGGAACTGTGCGCTGAAGCGGTTCGACGACCGCGCGCAGGTCCGGGTTCCGGTCCCGCTCGTTCTGCCGCAGCGCCTTCGTCCGTGCTCCTGCCACCCTTGACGGCTGGCGGGTGCGGCGGTTCACTGCCTCGGGTGAAGCGCTTCGACAAAGATGTCGTCCTCCGCCCCGCCCCCGCCGACGGCCTGCGCCGCCGCACCCTCCTCGCCGGCGGCGCCCTCGCGGCGGCCGTCCCCGTCCTGGCCGCACCCACCACCTCGGCCGCCGGGGCCGGCGCCCGCTACACCTGGCGCAACGTGGCGATCGTCGCCGGCGGGTTCGTCCCCGGCATCGTCTTCAGCCACGCCCGGCCCGGTCTCGCCTACGCCCGCACCGACATCGGCGGGGCGTACCGCCGCGACCGGCGCGGCGGGGACTGGGTACCGCTGCTGGACTGGGTGGGCTGGGACCGCTGGGGCTGGACGGGCGTGCTGAGCATCGCCGCCGACCCCGTGGACGCCGACCGCGTGTACGCCGCCGTCGGCACCTACACCAACGACTGGGACCCCACCCACGGCGCGATCCTGCGCTCCACCGACCGCGGGAAGAACTGGAAGCCGTTCCACCTGCCCTTCAAGCTCGGCGGCAACATGCCCGGCCGCGGCATGGGCGAGCGCCTCGCGGTCGACCCGAACCGCAACCGGACGGTGTGGTTCGGCGCCCCCAGCGGCCGGGGCCTGTGGCGCAGCACCGACTCGGGGAAGACCTTCGAGCAGGTCGGGGCGTTCCCGAACCCGGGGAGGTGGGCGGCCGACCCGGACGACGCCAGCGGGTACTCCAGCGACCCGCAGGGCGTGCTGTGGGTGACGTTCGACCCGCGCTCGGGCCGCCCCCGCCGGGGCAGCCGCACCCTCTACGTGGGCGTCGCCGACCCGCAGAACCCCCTCTACCGCTCCACCGACGCCGGCCGCACGTTCGAGCCCGTCCCCGGGACGCCGGAGGGTTTCCTCCCGCACAAGGGCGTCCTCGACGCCGCGACCGGTTTCCTGTACCTGGCCACCAGCAACGCCGCCGGTCCCTACGACGGCTCGAAGGGCGAGGTGTGGCGGCTGGACACCGCGACGGGGGAGTGGCGCGACGTCAGCCCCGTGCCCTCCGCCAGCCCGGAGAACACCTTCGGGTACTCCGGCCTCACCGTGGACCGGCAGCGGCCGGGAACCCTCGTGGTCGCCACGCAGATCCAGTGGTTCCCCGACGTGGTGTTCTTCCGCAGCACCGACTCCGGCGCGACGTGGACCCGCGCCTGGGACTACACCACCTACCCGGAGCGGCGGAACCGCTACGAGATGGACGTCTCGGCCTCCCCGTGGCTCACGTTCGGCGGGAACCCCGCACCGCCGGAGCAGCCCGTCAAGCTCGGCTGGATGACGGAGTCGGTGGAGATCGACCCCTTCGACCCCGACCACCTGCTCTACGGCACGGGCGCCACCCTCTACGGCACCGACGACCTCACCGGCTGGGACCGGGACGAGACGTTCACCATCTCGGTGCACGGGGAGGGCATCGAGGAGACGGCGATCCTGGACCTCGCCAGCCCGCCCACCGGTGCGCACCTCCTCTCCGCGGTCGGCGACCTCGGCGGTTTCGTCCACCACGACCTCGACCGCGCACCGGACATGATGTTCCAGAACCCCTACTTCTCCAGCGGCACGGGCGTCGACTTCGCCGGGCAGCGGCCGCAGGTCGTCGCCCGCGTGGGGAACACCTACGGCACGGGCAAGCGGTTCGGCGTCTCCGCCGACGGCGGCGCGACCTGGAACCCCGCCGGGCAGGAACCCCCCGGCACCAGCGGCGGCGGGACCGTCGCCGTCGGCGCCGACGGCGGCCGGATCGTGTGGTCGCCCGCGGGTGCGGCGGTGAGCTGGACCCGCGACGGCGGCGCCACCTGGACCCCCGCCGCGGGCGTCGCAGCCGGTGCCGCCGTGGAGGCGGACCGGGTGGAACCCGCGGTGTTCTACGCCTTCGCCGCGGGGGTGTTCTCCGTCTCCACCGACGGGGGCGCGACGTTCACCGCCTCCCCGGCGGGCGGCCTGCCCGCGGAGGGTTCCGCCCGGTTCGCCGCGGTGCCCGGCCTGCGCGGCCACGTGTGGCTGGCGGGCGGGGAGGAGGGCGGCACGTACGGGCTGTGGCGCTCGACGGACACCGGCGCCACGTTCACCCGCGTCGCCGGGGTGGAGGAGGCCGACGCCGTCGGTTTCGGGCGCGCCGCACCCGGCGCCGACCACCCGGCCGTGTACGTCTCCGCGCAGGTCCGCGGCGTGCGGGGGATCTTCCGCTCCGACGACGCGGGCCGCTCGTGGGTCCGCGTCAACGACGACGAGCACCAGTGGGGCTGGACCGGTGCGGCGATCACCGGCGACCCGCGCGTGTACGGCCGCGTCTACGTCGCCACCAACGGCCGCGGCATCCTGCGCGGCGACCCGCGCTGACGCCGCCGGGCGGCGACCCGCGCTGACGACACCCGGGCCGACGCCCACGGCGGCGCCCTCGTGACCCGGCCGCGGAACGGTGCCCACGCCCGTTCCGCGGCCGTCCCACGCCGGTGCCACGATGGCCGGGTGCCGCTGCTGCAGGCCTGCCTGAACGGCTCCCGCCGCCCCGGGGAGCACCCACGCCTGCCGTGCACCGCGCGGGACCTGGCCGCCGACGCCGCCGCGGTGGTGGCCGCCGGGGTGCGCTCGCTGCACGTGCACCCCAAGGACCCGGAGGGGGCGGACTCGCTGGACCCCGGGCACGTCGCGGCGGCCGTGGCGGCGCTGCGGGCGGCGGCGCCGGGGGTGGAGGTGTCGGTGACGACCGGGGCGTGGGCCGCGACCGGCGCCGCCCGCCGGGAGCTGGTGCGCTCGTGGGCGCCGGGCACCCTGCCGGACCTGGCGTCGGTGAACTGGCACGAGGAAGGCGCCGAGGACCTCGCGCGGCTCCTGCTGGAGCGCGGTGTGGGGGTGGAAGCGGGGCTGTGGTCCCCGGCCGCCGCGGGCGCCTGGTGCGCCTCGCCGCTGGCGGAGCACTGCGCGCGGGTCCTGCTGGAGGTGCAGCCGGGCCCGGGAGGCGCCGCGGCGGTCCGCGCGGCGGAGGAGCTGCTGGACGCGGTGGGGGAGCGGGCGGCCGGGCGGGTGCTGCTGCACGGGGAGGGTTCCGCGTGCTGGCCGGTGCTGCACCGGGCGCGGGAGCTGGGCCTGGCGACGCGGGTGGGGCTGGAGGACACCCTGGTCCTGCCGGACGGGACGCCGGCGCCGGGCAACCGGGCCCTGGTCGAGGCGGCCGGGGCCGTTCCGGCCGGAGTCGACGAGTTACACGACGCGTGCCACGGTGAACATGATGGAGGAGAACCTGGATCACGCCGATACGGCCCTCGCGGCCATGGCACGCATGCTCGCGAAAGAGGAACAGGTCAGTGACCTCCTCGTTGTGCTCGCCGCACTGGATCCCGTACCTCTTCTGGACGTCCTCGGGGTCACAGCGCACGAGCTGCGCATCGTCCGTGAAGTGGTCGTCCGCAAGGGACGCGCTGATCTCGTGGTGCGGGACGGGCGGAGGCTGCTGGCTCTGCTCGAGGTCAAGCTGGGGGCGGGACTGCACGGGGACCAGCTCGGTGTCTACGACGAGTGGGTACGCCGTCAGGGCGGTGCGGCACGTTTCCTCGTCGGTCTCGGCGGTGAGCTGCCAGACGTCCCCGACGGCTGGCGCACCGATGTCCACCTCCCCGACCTGTTCGGCCGGTGGCGGACCAGTGATCACACCCACGCCGCCTGGCTCGGCTCGATGGCCGCGGAGATCTTCACCCGTACCGTCGCGGAGGTCGACGGAATCATCGGGAGGGCGGCATCGCCTGTGGTGGCGGATCTCCTCGCCCGGCGCATCGCCACCGAGCTGAGCGGCCGGCGGGAACTCGTCGCGGAGGGTCTGGACGTACGGGCCGTCCGAACCTCGGGTGGCGCCGCGAGCATCGTCGCTTGGCTGCCGCTGTCCGATTCCAGCAGCGAGACGGGCGAGTGGTTCTGCCTCGACCTCCGAGCGGGGGAGCGGGCACGACCCTCGGCGCCGTGGCTGCTGAGGCTGGGTGTCGAGGTGACGGAGTCCGACCGTCGACCTGTCGATCAGGCACGACTGCAGGCCGATGCACTGGCGATGAGCGCCCTACCACACCTGACTCGTTCGGCTTTGCTGGCGGCTCTCTCCCGCCGAGGACACGATGACCTCGCTGCAGCTGTCCTGCCGCTCCGCCGCAATCCTCGCCTCGACGGACGGCGGGCGGACGGGACGGTGGAGCAACGCGAGGCCTGGCGTTCTCGTGCACGGTCAGGATCCCCCGGCCTGCACCCCGTGCTCTACCACGACTGGGGGCGAAGGCTGGCCTGTCAGGTCGAGCTCGACGTCACCCGCTTGGACGGGGCTGGGCTGGGGAGTCTGCTGGTGGTCGCTCTGCATCATCTCATCAGGTCCCGCGAGAACGTTCGGAGCCTTCCCGCCTCCTGACGCTCAGGGCGTGCGGCCCCCGACCGTGCCCTCCACGTCGAGCACCTCGAACCGCGCGAACAGCTCCTCCGCGTACCAGTGCTCCGCGGCGCTGCGGCGCATGACCTCCAGGTGCGGGCTGCGCCGGTGCGCGAACGAGCGCAGCGCGTTCTCGTCGCTCCACAGCGAGAACGTCCCCTGGAAACCCACGGGTGCCTCCCCGATGCCCACGGCCAGGCGCAGCCCGCGCGCCCGGTGCAGGTCGGCGGCCACCGGGGGCACGGCCTTCCAGAACGTCGGGGTCTTCAGCGGCCGCAGCCGGGCCCGCGTGATGGACGCCACCGGCCCCTCCCCGCGCGCCCGGCCCGGGCCGCCGAACGGGGTGGCACCGGACCACGTGCCCCTGCTGGACAGCGGCCGCATCCGCACCACGAGCCGTTCCTGCGCCAGGTCCGACCAGGCCCGCACGGTCCGCCCGTGCTCGAACGCCTCGGCGTCGCCGGGGGAGTCCCAGGCCACCAGCAGCGCCCAGCGGCGCGGGTCGGCGTCCGCCACGGAGAACGTGCGCCCCGAGCCGGTGCCGAGCAGCTTCGCGAAGCGCACCCCGGGGGCGCGCACGAGGTGGCGGCGGTCCAGCGCCATCCGGGAGGCTGCCGCCACCACCGCCCGCGTCGGCACCCCCCACAGGTGGAGGGTCACGAGGCCCGGGGCGGTGGTCGCGGGGCCGGCGGTGGGGGTCACGTGCGCCGACACTACGTTCCCCCGCCCGCACACGCAGAACCACCCGCCCGCGCGCCCCGCCCGGCGCCGCGTCCGCCCCCGGCCTCCCGCGCCGCCTCCCGGACGGTGGAGGTCACCAGCTCCGCGCAGTCGGCGGGCCGGTCCCACGGCGGCACGTGCCCGCAGCGGTCCCACTCCACCCACGTGCAGCCCGGCGGGGCGGCCGCGCGCAGCCTGCACGCGGCCGGCAGCACCCGGTCGGCGGTCCCGAACACGACGGTCGCCGGTGCCCGCACGTCCCGCCCCCGCGTGAAGCGCCCGGCGGCGATCCCCGCGTCCGCCGCCCGGTACCCCGCGGCGGACTCCACCGCCGCGACGGCGTCCAGCGCGACCTGCTCGGGCAGGTCCGCCGCGACCGCGCTCGTCGCGGCCAGCACGAGGCGGCGCGCCCACCGCCGCCGCAGGACCGAGCGGGGCACCCGCCGGCCCCACCGGGCGATCTGCTGGCCCGTGGGCACCAGTGGTGGGCGGCGCCGCGGCGTCGTCCACAGCCCCGGCGGTGCCAGGGCCGTCACGCTCGCCACCACGGGCCCCGCCGTCCCGTCCACGCCGCCCGTCCCGCCCACGGTGCCCGCCCCGTCCTCGGCGGCGGCCTCCAGCACGACCCACCCGCCGAGGGAGTGCCCCACCAGGTGCACCCGCGGCACCCCCAGCTCGCGGCAGGCCCGCAGCAGCCGCGCCCCCAGGGCCGACGGCCGCATGAGCTCCAGCAGCGCGTCCGCGTCCTCCCCGGGCAGCGGCGCGGCGCCGTGGCCCGGCAGGTCGACGAGGGCGAGCGCGAAGCGCTCCGCCAGGGCGGGGGCCACCAGGTCCCACACCGACGTGCAGCTGCCCAGGCCGTGCACGAGGAGCACCACCTCCGCCTCCCCGGGCGGGCGGCCCCCGCAGTGCAGCGCCAGACCGGACAGCAGCACGGGCTGGTCGGCGGCCCAGCGGGCGTGCGCGCCCCCCACCGCGCCGGAACCCGGTGCCGCGCCGGGGTCTCCCGCCGTACCCGGGTTTCGCGCCACGCCCGGACCCGCTGCCCGCCGGGTCAGCCCACCTCGACGGGCTGCCCGCCGGTCAGGCGCAGCAGCTCGTCGTAGCGGGTGGGGAAGACGGTCCTCGGGTGCCCGGCGCGCGCCCACACGACCGGGTGGGGGGCCAGCGCGACGTCCACGAGGGTCGTCAGCGGCTCCGGGTGCCCGAGCGGGGCGACGCCCCCCAGCACGGATCCGGTGTCCTGCAGCACGGGCACGGCCTCGGCCTCCCGCAGGGCCGGCAGCCCGAGGACGTCCGCGACCTGTTCCGGCACGACCCGGTGCACGCAGGAGGTGACGACCAGCACGGTCCCCGCGGGGTGGCACCCGCCCGCGGCCCGCTCGTGCCGCAGGAACCACGGGAGCCAGGCGGTGCGGGACGCTGCCGGGCCCGGCCCCGGTGGGATGAGCAGCACGCAGACGGCCAGCGCGGCGGTCGGCACGCCCAGGTGCGCGGCGACCTCCGCGGGCGTGCGCAGCTCCTGCGGCAGGACGTGGACCGTCCCGGCCGCGCGCATCGACTCCAGGGCGGTGGCGAGCGCGGCGACGGCGGGCTGCTCGAGCAGCTCCGGCGACGCCGAGCCCCCCCGGCTCGCGATCCCCATGTTCCGACGGTAGGCGCTGCGGGCGCGATCCGCAGATCATGGCCGCGGGGCCCCCGCACCCCGGCCCGCCGGCCGCGCCGGTGAGCCCCGGGTGGTGTGCCGTGACCGCGCCGCCCGGCGGTCGTAGTGTGCCGGGACGGGCCCGTGCCGGTGCGGTCCCGCCGCAGCCGAGGAGGTCCCGCGTGCTCGCCACCGCCCTGCGGGGGGCACTGCTCGCCGCCGCCCGCAACGACACCCTGCGCCGGACCGTGACCTCCTCACCGGCCACCCGTCCCCTCGTCGCCCGGTTCGTCGCCGGGGAGGACCTCGACGCCGCGGTGCGCGTGGTGCACGAGCTGACCGGCGCCGGGCTGCGCTTCACCCTCGACCACCTCGGGGAGGACACCGCCGACCTCGCGCAGGCCCGCGCCACCCGCGACGCCTACCTGGCGCTGTTCCGCAGGCTCGCGGCCGAGGGCCTGCCCGGGCGCCTGCCCGCCGGTGCCGAGGCGTCGGTGAAGCTGTCGGCGCTCGGGCAGGGCCTGCCGGACGGCCGGCGCGTCAGCACCGGCCTCGCCGCCGAGCTGGTCGCCGCCGCCACCGCGGCCGGGGTGCTCGTCACCCTCGACATGGAGGACGCCAGCACCACCGACGCGACCCTGGGGACGCTGCGGGAGCTGCGCGCGGACTTCCCCGACGTCGGCGCCGTGCTGCAGGCGATGCTGCGCCGCACCGAGGCCGACTGCCGCGACCTCGCGCACGCCGGTTCCCGCGTCCGCCTCGTCAAGGGCGCCTACGCCGAGCCGGAGTCCGTGGCGTACCCGGCGAAGGCGGACGTCGACCGGGCCTACGTGCGCTGCCTGCGGATCCTGCTGGAGGGGCAGGGCTACCCGATGGTCGCGACCCACGACCCGCGCCTGGTGCGCATCGCCGGCGAGCTCGCCGCCCGAGCCGGCCGCGGCCCGGACGACCACGAGTTCCAGATGCTCCACGGCATCCGCGTCGAGGAGCAGCGCAGGCTCGTCGCCGCCGGCTCCCGGGTCCGGGTGTACGTGCCCTACGGCTCCGACTGGTACGCCTACTTCACCCGCCGCCTCGCCGAGCGCCCGGCGAACGTGGCGTTCCTCCTGCGCTCCCTCCTGCCGTCCTGAGCGAGCGCCGGAGCAGCAACCCGTCCCCGCCCCAGGAACCCCGGAGGTCGCCGTGCAGGCCGTGACACAGGTCCCCGAGCCCGTCAACGAGCCCGTCCACGGGTACGCACCCGGCAGTCCCGAGCGCGAGCGCCTGCAGCGGGAGCTGACCCGCCTCGCCGGTCTCGACGCAGACCTGACGCACACGATCGCCGGGGAGCGGATCAGCGGGGCCGGTGAGCCCGTGCCCGTCGTGCAGCCGCACCGGCACGCCGCGCGGCTGGGCACGATCACCGAGGCGACGACGGAGGAGGCCGCCGCCGCCGTCCGCGCCGCGAAGGCCGCCGCCCGCGACTGGGCCGCGACGGACTTCGACGACCGCGCAGCGGTGTTCCTCAAGGCGGCGGACCTGCTCGCCGGGCCGTGGCGCGAGACGCTGGCGGCGGCGACGATGCTGGGGCAGTCCAAGACCGTGCAGCAGGCCGAGATCGACGCACCCTGCGAACTGGTGGACTTCTGGCGCTTCAACGTGCACTTCGCGCGGCGGATCCTCGCCGAGCAGCCCGTCAGCTCCCCCGGGGTGTGGAACCGCACCGACCACCGCCCGCTGGAGGGTTTCGTCTACGCCGTCACCCCGTTCAACTTCACCGCCATCGCGGGCAACCTGCCGACCGCGCCGGCGCTCATGGGGAACGTCGTGGTGTGGAAACCCTCGCCCACGCAGGCGTTCTCCGCGCACCTGACGATGCGGCTGCTGGAGGCGGCGGGCCTGCCGCCGGGCGTGGTGAACCTCGTCCACGGCAGCGGTCCCGTCGTCTCCGACGTCGTGCTGCGCGACGCGGACCTGGCCGGCATCCACTTCACCGGCTCCACCGCGACGTTCCAGCACCTGTGGCGCACCGTGGGGGAGAACATCTCCGGCTACCGCACCTACCCGCGGCTGGTGGGGGAGACCGGCGGCAAGGACTTCGTGCTGGCCCACCCCTCCGCCGACGACGACGTGCTGCGGGTGGCGCTGCTGCGCGGGGCGTTCGAGTACTCGGGGCAGAAGTGCTCCGCGGCCTCCCGCGCGTACGTGCCGCGCTCGGTGTGGGACGGCATGGGGGAGCGTTTCTGCGCCGAGGTGGACGCCCTGGCGGTGGGCGACGTGACGGACCTGTCGAACTTCACCGGCGCCCTCGTCGACGCCCGCGCGTACCGCAGGAACGTCGAGGCGATCGAGCGGGCGCGTTCCGCCCCGGGGGTGCGCATCGCCGCGGGCGGCAGGTACGACGACTCGGTGGGCTGGTTCGTGCGGCCCACCGTCCTGCTCGTCGACGACCCCGGCCACGAGGTGTTCCGCACCGAGTACTTCGGCCCGCTGCTGGCGGTGCACGTCTACGACGACGCCGACCACGAGCGGGTGCTGGCGCAGGTGGGGTCCACCTCCCCGTACGGGCTCACGGGGGCGTTCATCGCGCAGGACCGGGCCGCGATCGCCCACGCCACCGAGGTGCTGCGCTTCGCGGCGGGGAACTTCTACGTCAACGACCGCCCCACCGGCGCCGTCGTCGGGCAGCAGCCCTTCGGGGGGTCCCGCGGCTCGGGCACCAACGACAAGGCCGGCTCGGCGCTGAACCTGCAGCGCTGGGTGAGCCCCCGCTCCCTCAAGGAGACGTTCGTGCCGCCGGTGGAGCACCGCTACCCGCACATGGGCTGACGGGGCATCAGCCTTTCTCATGACTGCGACTGTTCTCACTCTTGAGAACATGAGGTCGTGGAACCGACCTCCCTGCCCCCGCCCGTCCCTGCCCCTCCGCCCGCCCCCGCGCCCGCTGCCGCCCCCGCGCCCGCTGCCGCCCCCGCGCCCGCTGCCGCCCCCGCCCCCGCTCCCGCGGCGGAGCGGCTCGACCTGCCCGCCCTGGCCGTCTTCGTCCTCGTCAGCTACGCCGGTGCCTGGCTCGTGGCCGCGCCGCTGTGGCTCTCCGGCAGAGGACTGGACACCCCCGGCGCGCTCGTCGTCCTCACCGCGATGATGTTCACGCCCGCGCTCGCCACCGCCGTCGTGACCCGCTGGGTGCGCCGCCCCGCCGCCGTGCCCGCCGCGACGGGACTGCGGCCCCCCGGGAGCTGGCGCCCGACCGTGCGCGCCGGCCTCCTGGCCTGGGCGGCCGCCCCCGTGCTCTTCCTCGCCGCCCTGGCCCTCGCCACCGCGGCGGGGGCCTACGAGCCGGACCTGGTGCACCTGTCCGGCCTGGAGCAGCGCGCGCGGGAGCTGACCGGGCAAGGCCTGCCCGCCGAGGTGCCGCCGGCGGTGCTGGCGGTGGTGCTCGTCGCCTCGACGCTGCTCGCCCCGCTCCTCAACGGCGTGTTCGCCGCGGGGGAGGAGGTCGGCTGGCGGGGGTGGCTGCTGCCCCGACTCCTCCCGCTCGGCCGCCGGCGCGCCCTGCTCGTGCACGGTGTCGTCTGGGGGCTGTGGCACGCGCCCGTCGTCCTGCTCGGCTACAACTACCCCGGGTACGCGCCCGGCACCGCGGTGCTCCTCATGACGGTCTTCTGCGTCCTGCTGGGCACCGTCCTCGGGGAGCTGCGGCTGCGCACCGGGACCATCTGGCCCGCGGTCGTCGTGCACGCCCTCGTCAACGGCAGCGCCGGTCTCACCGCCGCGTTCGCCGCTGCCGGCTCCCGGCCCGACCCGGCCGCCGGGCCGCTCGGCTGGCCGGGGTGGGTCGTCCTGCTCGCCGTCCTCGCGGTGCTCGGGGGGCGCCGCCGGGGAACCCGCTCCCCCGGCGGCGCCCTCCGGGTCGGGGACGCTTCACGGTGACCGTGTGGCCGACGCGCCCGGACTCGCCCGAGGTGCCTGCGAACACGACCTCGTAGGTGTGCCGGCCCGCGGGGCGGCCGGTGACCTCGAGGGTCGCCACCTGGCTGCCGTCGGCCCGCCGCGTCACGGCCACGGAGCGCACGAGCACGCCGTTCTCCCGGAACGCCGCGGAGCGGGCGGTCGCGTCCCGCTCGAGGACGGCGGTGACGGTGAACGTGCCGTCCCGGCGCCCGGGACCGTCGTCGTCGTGCACCCGCGGGCGCCCGGGCAGGGCCTCCGGCGCGGTGCCCGCGGTGCGCACCGGCTCGATCGCGTCGAGCACGACGGAACCCCTCGTCGCCGCGCCCTCGACGGCGTTGACGCAGACGTTGAACGCCCCGGGGGGCGCGCAGGTCCGAGGCGCTGATCCGCCGGGCGGCGTTCGCGGTGTCCCAGGGGGCGGGGCGGAAGTCGGCGAACGGGATCGTCACCCAGCGCGGCTCCGTGCCCGCCGGCGAGGGGTACGCCTCGTAGGGGACCCCGCCGGCGGCGAGCTGCAGCACGAGCTTGTTGCCCGAGCCGTAGGGCACGTACCAGAACCGCAGGGCGTCGTCACCGGACCAGTCGCCCCCGAGCTGCTTGCCGATGCCGGTGTAGCCCTGGGTCGTGAAGTCGTAGCCGAGGCGCAGGGCGTTCGTGCCCTGCCCGACGAGGTCCCGCTCCAGGGTGAGGTGTTGCGGCCGAACGCGGCGAACTGCTCGCGCACGGAGGCGTCGTCGCCGAACCGCTCGAAGTCGTGGGCCCCGGACGTCCACGGGGAGGGGACCACGCCGCTGCGCAGGCCGAAGAAGGCGAGCGCCTGGTCGGAGACGATCTGCAGGTTGTGACCCTGCCCGGTCTCCTGCACCGCCTGGACCTGCCCGCTGCCGTAGGTGGTGCGGACCCGGCCGGGGCCGTAGAAGTCCTGCTCCGTGCGCGTGGGGGTCTGGCCGACGCCGTGGACGTCGGTCCACTGCTCGACCGCCTCGCCGAAGTTCTCGAAGCTCAGGACGTCGTCCTCGGTGCCGTGCCACAGCTGCACGCGCGGCCGGGGCCCGGTGTACCCCGGGTACGCCGCCCGCACGAGGTCGCCCCACTCCCGCGGGGTCCGGTCCATGCGCCCCGTCGCGCACTCCGTGCTCCAGGTCGGCTCACCCGCGAAGCACGCGTGCGGCACCCCGGCGAAGGACACCCCGGCCTCGAACAGGTCGGGGTAGGTGGCGAGCAGGACGTTGGTCATCATGCCGCCGGAGGAGATGCCGGTGACGTAGGTGCGCTCGGGGTCGGCGCCGAGGGGTGGACGACGCCGCTCAACCGGTCAAGCGGAGTTCGGGGCCGACGGCCGGCCGGTCTCGGCGCACCGCGCCGGGGCGGCCGTTCCCGTTGACGCCGCTCAGGGTGATCGGTGTATCTTCGAGGTGTTCGAACATGTGTTCGAACGGGCGGGCACCCGGTGGGCGGCCGCGGGGGAAGGGGAAGCTCCCGCACCTCGCGCGCCGGGTGCTCCGTCGTGGGTCGACTTCCCCCGACTCCTCGACGCCGGGCTCTGTCGTACCCGTGGGGTGTGATGGGGGTACCGGGGGCCCGGGTCCGGTGCCCACCGCGGTGGGCGGAGCAGGAGGTGATCGGCGTGCGGCATCTCTCCGAGACGGTGCACGTCCGGTGCGCCGGTGGCGCGGTACCGGCCCCGGCGCAGTTCCTCTGGCGCGGCAGGTTCTACGTCGTCCGCGACGTGCTGGCCCGCTGGCGCGAGCGCAGCTCCTGGTGGGAGCAGGCGGGCGTCGCGGCCGTGCACGGCGAGGGCGACGGCGTCCCCTCCTCCTTCCCCGGAGGGGCGCTGGACCTCGAGCGCGAGGTGTGGCGGGTCGAGGCCAGCCCGGGACGCACGGGCGTCCCGGGCGTCTACGACCTGTCCCGCCCCGCCCCCGCCGGCTCCGCGGGTTCCCCGGCTCCGCCGGCCGGGGACACCTGGCACCTGCTGCGCGTCAGCGACTGAGGAGGACCCATGCCCACCACCAGGACCCGAGGGCCGCGCGCGTCGGCATCCCGGGCCCCCGCGCCCGCTCCCGAGGGGCGCCTGCCCGTCACCCCCGCCGCCTTCGACCTCCTGGAGCGCTCCCGCCAGGACCTCCTCACGGCCTGGGGGAGCGACGGCGCCGCCGAGCGCTACCTGTACTCCCACCTGGCCGCGCTGCGCTGTGCCGCGGCCGTCCTCGCCGTGCGCGGCCGCCCCGGTTCCCCCCGGCGCGGCAGCACCCCCCGCAGCGCGTGGGAGACCCTGCCCCGCGTGGCTCCCGAGCTGACCGACTGGGCGGCCTTCTTCGCGACGACGGCCGTGCGCCGCTCCGCGATCGAGGCCGGCCGCCACGAGGTCGTCGACGCCACCGCGGCCGAGGACGTGATGCGCCAGGCCGAGGCGTTCCACCGGGCGGTGGAGGCGGTGCTGGGCCTGCCGCCCGTACCGCTGCTGCCCGAGCACACCGCCGCGAGCTGATCCCCCCGGCACGCATCCCGCCCCGTTCCTTCCCCCGGTGCGAACGGCTCCCCGCGAGCCGCTGACCATCTCCGCAGCTCCGTTCCTTCCCCACGGCGCGAACGGCTCCCCAGGAGCCGGTACCCGAGGGAACAGGACGAGTCATGCCGCGCACACCGCGCCCGCAGTTCACCCACCTCCACGTCGCCTCCGGCTACTCCCTGCGCCACGGCACCGCGTCCCCGGACGTGCTCGTCGCCCGGGCCGCCGCGGCGGGGATGGGGGCCCTCGCCCTCACCGACCGCGACGGCCTCTACGGGGCGGTGAAGTTCGTCCTGGCCTGCCTGCGCGAGCAGGTCGCCCCCGTCCTCGGCGTCGACCTCGCCCTCGCACCCAGCGGCCTCGTGACGGGCCTGCCGGCGTGGGCGGACCCCTCCGCGGCGGCGCGGCGCCCGCCCGCGCGCGTCCCCGTGCGCGGCGGCGCCGACACCGACCCCCGCCACCCCCGCGCCGTCGTCCTCGCCACCGGAGGCGGCCCCGGCGGCTGGGCGGCGCTGTGCCGGCTCGTCAGCGACACCCACCTGCGCGGCCGGCGCGGGCACCCCGTCGCCACCGGCGCGCTCGTCGCCGCCCACGCCGCCGGCGGCGGCCTCGCCGTCCTGCTGGGCCCGGCCTCCGAGGTCGGCCGCGCCGTCCTCGCCCGCCGCGACGACCTCGCCCGCGCCGCCCTGGAGCACTGGCGGGCCCTGCTGCCCACCGGCTCCCTGTACCTCGAGGTCGTCTGCCACCACGGTCCCGCCCGCACCCCCGCGAGCCTGCACTCCGCCGCGCGGATGCTCGCCCTGGCCCGCGAGGCGGGCGTGCCGGCCGTCCTGACCAACGCCGTGCGCCACCCCGACCCCTCCGGTGCCGTCGTCGCCGACCTGCTCGACGCCGTCCGCCGCCACGTGCCCCTCGGTGAGCGCCACGTGGACCGCACCACCGGCCAGGCCTGGCTGCTGCCCGGCGCCGACATGGCCCGCACCGCCCTGGAGGTCGCGCGGGCCGCCGGGCCCGGCGCCGGGCGCGACCCCGGGCGGGCCGCCGCCGAACTGCTCGCCACCACCGAGGACCTCGCCCTGCGCTGCCGCCTCGACCCCGCCGCCGACCTCGGCATCGGCCGCACCCACCTGCCCGAACGCGCCGCGCTCGGCCTCGACCCGCGGGCGGAGCCGGCCGCGGTGCTGCGCGAGCGCTGCGAGGCGAGCATCGGGCGCTGCTACCCCGGTGCGGGGGAGAGGCTCCTGGCCGCCGTGCACCGCAGGCTCGACGCGGAGCTGCGCACCGTCGCCGCCACGGGTTTCCCGACCTACTTCCTCACCGTCGCCGACGTGTGCGACCTGATCCGCTCCCTCGGCGTGCGGGTCGCCGCACGCGGTTCCGGCGCGGGCAGCATCGTCAACCACCTGCTCGGGATCTCCGGGGTGGAACCCCTCGAGCACGGCCTGCTGATGGAGCGGTTCCTCAACCCCCGCCGCGCCCAGCTGCCCGACATCGACCTCGACGTGGAGTCCCACCGGCGCCAGGAGGTCTACGAGGCGGTCCTCGACCGCTTCGGCGCCGAGCGCGTCACGTGCGTGTCGATGATGGACACCTACCGGGTGCGCCACGCCGTCCGCGACGTCGGCGCCGCCCTCGGCATGCCGCCGGCCGAGATCGACGCGATCGCCACCGCCTTCCCGCACATCCGCGCCCGCGACGCCCGCGACGCGATCGCGGAACTGCCCGAGCTGCGCCGCAGCGGCCTCGGCGAGCAGCGCCTCGCGGTCCTGTTCGACCTCGTCGAGCGCCTCGACGGCCTGCCCCGCCACGTCGCGCTGCACCCCTGCGGCGTCGTGCTGTCCAACCTCTCCCTGCTGGAGCGCACCCCCGTCGAGGCGAGCTGGTCCGGGTTCCCGATGAGCCAGTTCGACAAGGACGACGTGGAGGTCCTCGGCCTGCTCAAGCTCGACGTCCTCGGCATCCGGATGCAGTCCGCGATGCAGCACGCCGTGGCGGAGGTCGAGCGCGTCGAGGGCGTCCGCGTCGACCTCGACGACCGCGGGCAGGTCCCCCTCGACGACGAGGCCACGTTCGCCCTCGTCCGCTCCACCCACACCCTCGGCTGCTTCCAGATCGAGTCCCCCGGGCAGCGGGAGCTGGTGGGCAAGTTCGCCCCCGAGACGTTCGCCGACATCGTCGTCGACATCTCCCTGTTCCGGCCTGGGCCGGTGAAGTCGGACATGGTGACGCCCTTCCTCACCGCCCGGCAGGGCTGGGCGCCGCCGCGGTTCCTGCACCCGAGGCTGGAGCGGGTCCTGGCGCCCACGTGGGGGGTGGTGGTGTTCCACGAGCAGGTCATCGAGGTGATCTCCACCACGACGGGCGTGGAGCTGGACGAGGCCGACGAGGTCCGCCGCCGCCTCGGCTCCCGCGAGGGGCAGGCGCGGGCGGAGGGCTGGTTCGCCCGCGCCGCCGCGGAGCAGGGTTTCGCCCCCGCCGAGGCCGCCCGCATCTGGGAGGTGCTCAAGGCGTTCGCCTCGTTCGGGTTCTGCAAGGCGCACGCCGCGGCGTTCGCGCTGCCGACGTACCAGTCCGCGTGGCTCAAGGCGCACCACCCCGCGGCGTTCCTCGCCGGGGTCCTCACCCACGACCCGGGCATGTACCCCAAGCGGCTGATCCTCGACGACGCCCGCACCATGGGCATCGAGGTGCTCGGGCTGGACGTCAACGCCTCCGACGCGGTGTACCGGGTGGAGCGGGTCGAGCCCCCGCGGGAGGGCCCCCGCGGGCAGGGGGTCCTGGCCCCGGCGGCACCGGACCTGCCGCCGGGGGTTCCCGACGGCACCGGCTGGGGGATCCGGCTGTCCCTGGCGGACGTGAAGGGCATCACCGCCGAGGAGGTCGCCCGGATCGTCGCCGCGCGGCCCTACGCCTGCCTGGCCGACGTGTGGCACCGCGCCCGCCCCTCGCGCCCGGTCGCGGAGCGGCTCGTCCTCGCCGGCGCCCTCGACTCCCTGCACGGCACCGGCCTGCCCGGGGCCGCGCGCCGGGGCCGCACCACCCGCCGGGACCTGCTGCTGCACCTCGCGGAGCTCGACGGCCCCTCCGGTGGCCCCTCCGGTGGCCCCTCCCGGGGTTCCGGTCGCGCCGCCCCGTCCCGGCCCGCGTCGGGGTCGGGCCGGGACGGGACGGCGCGCGGCGGAACCCGGGAGGGGACGGGTGACGTCCGCTCGGCCGCGCGGGCGCAGTCGCAGGCACCTGCACCCGCGCCCGGGGCCGGCGGGCGGGCGGTGCAGCTCGCCCTCGACCTCGGCGGGGACGGGGAGGTGCGGCCCAGCGGGCTGCCGGAGATGAGCGGCGCGGACCGGGTGCGCGCCGAGCTGGACGTCCTCGGCCTCGACGCCAGCGCCCACGTCCTCGACTTCTACGCGCCGGTGCTCGCCGACCTCGGCACCACCCGCGCGCGGGAGCTGCTGCAGCGCCGCAACCGCAGCGAGCTGCTGGTGGCCGGGGTGAAGGTCGCCACGCAGACCCCGCCGGTGCGCTCGGGGCGGCGGGTGGTGTTCCTCACCCTCGACGACTCCACCGGCCCGCTGGACGTGACGTTCTTCGAGGACGCCCAGGGCCCGTACGCGGCGACGGTGTTCCACTCCTGGCTGCTCCTGGTGCGCGGGGTGCTGCGCCGCACCGGCCCGCGCGGGGTGTCCCTGCGCGCGACCGGCGCGTGGGAGCTGCCCGCGCTGCGCGAGGTGTGGCTGGCCGGTGGCCGGGCCGCGGTGCTGGCGCTGCTGGCGGCGGCGCCGGACCCGACGCACACGCCCGCCGCGGTGGCCGGTGCGGCGGCCAGCCGTTCCACCCGCCCGGTGGTGGCCCGCCCGCCGGTTCCGCCGGGCCGGCAGCCGAGCACCGAGCTCGGCGCCCGCACGCTGGGGGGCGCGGCGGGCGGGCCGCACGCCCAGGAGGGCCGGCGCGCCGGGGGCATGGGCGGGCACCGGGTGCTCGTGCACGCCAGCGGGTTCCGGCAGTCGCCGTACGCGGACGTGCGGCCCGCGGGGGAGGACGCCCGCGACACCCGCCGGCTGGCCCGGCCCGGGCAGGTCCCGGGCGCCGGGGGACCACCGGAGGCGGTTCCGGACGCGGGGGTTCCCGGCGCGGGGGTTCCCGACGCAGGGGTTCCCGGCGCAGGGGTTCCCGACGCGGAGCTCCCGGACGCGGAGGTCCCGGGCGCGGGGAGCCCGGACGGGGCGGTCCCCGGCGCGCCGCCGGCGGGCCGGAGGCTGTGGCACGCCAGCCCCGGCAGCGCCGGCCGGTGAGCGTGCGGGTGAGCCTGCCGGTGAGCGCGCCGCGGCGGTGCCCGGGCGGGTGCTGTCTAGGGTGGGCGCCGGACGGGGACGGCTCCCGGCGCGGCGCGGCCGCGCGCAGGGCGCTCCCGGGACGACGAACCAGGAGGAGTGCGTGGCCAAGGACCGCGGCGGGTTCCGGACCGCAGGGGTGCTGTGGGAGGGCGTCGAGCGGCTGCTGGCCGGGTGCGCCGGTGCGCCGTCGGCCTCCGGCGGGGTCTCCGTGGTCGACCTCGGCGGCGGCACGGGCGGGCTGGCCGTGCGCATCGCCGCGCTCGGGCACTCCGTCACGGTCGTCGACCCCAGCCCCGACGCCCTCGCCGCCCTGGAGCGGCGCACCGCCGAGGCCGGGCTCACCGGCCGGGTGCGGGCGGTGCAGGGCGACGCGGCCGATCTCGGCACGCTCCTGCCCGCGGCGGGCGCCGACCTGCTCCTGTGCCACGGCGTGCTGGAGGTCGTCGACGACCCCCTGGCCGCGCTGCGCTCCGCGCACTCCGCGCTGCGCCCCGGCGGGCGGCTCAGCCTCCTCGTCGCCCAGTGGTCCGGCACCGTCCTGGCCCGGGCGCTGTCCGGGAACCTCGCCCAGGCGCTGGAGGTGCTCGGCGACCCCGACCACCGGTGGGGGGTGGCGGACCCGCTGCGCCGGCGCTTCGACCGCGCCTCGGCCACCGCGCTGGCCGAGCACGCCGGGTTCACCGTCACCGAGGTGGAGGGCACCCGCGCCTTCACGGACCTGGTGCCCAGCACCTGCGCCGAGTCCGACGCGGACCTCGCGCTCCTGCAGCGCCTCGACGCCGGGGCCGCCTCCCGCGAGGAGCTGCTGCCGCTGGCGGGGCACCTGCACCTGCACGCCCGGCGCTGACCGGGGGCGTCCTCCCGGCCGGCGGGGCACCCCGACGGCCGGGGGGCCGCGGTGAGCCGCCGGCAGGTCCCCCGCCCCGCCCTCGGGGGCGGCGGGGACGACACCGGCTGCACCGTCCTGCACGCCGACCTCGACGCCTTCTTCGCCTCCGTGGAGCTGCTGCGGCACCCGGAGCTGCGGGGGCACCCGGTGATCGTGGGCGGTGGGCGCCGAGGCGTGGTGCTGTCCGCGACGTACGAGGCGCGCCGCCGCGGGGTCTCGGCCGCGATGCCGGTGGGCCGCGCCCGCCGGCTCTGCCCCGAGGCCGTCGTCCTGCCCCCGCACCACGAGGAGTACGCGCGGGTCTCCTCCGGGGTGATGGCGGTGTTCCGCTCCCTCACCGACCGGGTGGAGCCCCTCGGCCTGGACGAGGCGTTCCTCGACGTGGCCTCCGCCCGGCGCCGCCTCGGCGGCCCGGCGGCCGTGGCGCGGCTGCTGCGCGCCCGCGTCGCGGACGAACAGGGACTGGCCTGCTCGGTCGGCGTCGCGGCGACGAAGTTCGTCGCGAAGCTGGCCTCCGCCGCGGCCAAACCCGACGGGCTGCTCGTGGTGCCGAGGGCGCACACCGTGGAGTTCCTGCACGCCCTGCCCGTCGGTGCGCTGTGGGGGGTGGGGGAGCGGACGGAGGAGGCCCTGGCGCGGCTGGGGCTGCACACCGTCGCCGACGTCGCGCACACCCCCGCGGGGACGTTGCGCCGGGTGCTGGGCGACGCCGCCGGGCGGAGCCTGCACGAGCTGTCGTGGGGCCGGGACCCGCGCCCGGTGCTGCCGTCGCGCCCGGAGCGCAGCGCGGGCGCCGAGCAGACGTTCGCGCGGGACGTGGACGACCCGGCCCTCGTCGCCCGGGAGATCCTGCGCCTGTCCGGGCGGGTGGCGGGGCGGATGCGGGTGCAGGGCCTGGCGGGGCGCACGGTCGTGCTGAAGGTGCGGTTCGCGGACTTCACGACGCTGACCCGCTCGCGCACCCTGGCGGAGCCCACCGACGTGACCCGGGTGCTGCACGGGACGGCGCAGGCGCTCTACGACGGCCTGGGCCTGCAGCGTGCGCGGGTGCGACTGGTGGGCGTGCGGGTGGAGGGGCTGGTCGAGGCGGCGGCCCAGCACCGCCAGCTGGTGCTGGGGGAGCGGCCGGACGGCTGGCGGGAGGCGGACGGCGCCGTGGACCGGGTCAGCGCCCGGTTCGGGCCGGGCACGGTGCGGCCCGCCAGTCTCCTCGGGCCCCGGCGTGCCCCGGCCGTGCCCACCATGAGATATACGCAGAGAAACCGTTTGGGGACAGTCCGTGAAGGGCAGGAACTCATCACCGGGCCGGACGTTGGACCCGGTGGGGCCTGCCCGCAGCGGGCCCCGGGATCGAGTTTCCCGGATGGATCGGGAGACTTATGGTTGTAGTTCACCGTGCGCACGCCAGGAGGTACAGGTGCCGCTCTCGGACCATGAGCAGCGTCTGCTCGAGCAGATGGAGCGCGCGCTGTCCGCGGACGATCCGAAGTTCGCGTCGGCCATGCGCGGGTCCCACCGCGCCCGGGCGGCGCGTCGACGACTGCTCGTGGGCGGCGTTGCCCTCGTCGTGGGTCTTGTCCTTCTCGTCATCGGGGTCGCCGCGAGCCAGTTGTGGGTCGGCGTCGGTGGCTTCGTCATCATGCTCGCCGGCACGGTGTGGGCCTTCTCGCCACCCCGCACGGCGGCACCCGAACCCGTCCAGGGCCAGGGTCAGGGCAGGCTCCGGCCGGTCCGCAACCCCGCCGCGCGCAGCGGCTTCATGGCCAGGCTCGAGGAACGCTGGGAGCGTCGCCGCAACCAGTGGTGAGCTCGCCCGGACCCGCGGTGTGCGCACGGCGGGTCCCGGCACCACCATGCTTCGCGGTCCCACCCCCACGAGCAGGCAGCAACCCCGGCGGACACACGACGGAGGGGCCGGACGCCAGTAGGCGTCCGGCCCCTCCGTCGTGTGTCCGTCCGCAGGTCGCGGACCCCGGCGTCCGCCGGCCCGGGACCTCAGCGGCGCGAGCCCGCCCGCTCACCGCGCGGGCCGGAGCGCCCGGGAGCCTGCCCGGCCGCCGACGCCGTGGGCGGCACCCCGGCCCGGCGACCCCGCTCCGCCAGGGCCCGCAGACCCGCCGAGGGCCACAGCAGCGCCCGCCAGCGCACACCCCGCGGGCGCTGGGCCGCCACCGCGGCGACGATCCGGTCCACGTCGGCCCGCACCGGGCGCTCCCCGCCCCGCTCCCGGGCCGCCGGGGCGAAGCGGGCCGACTCCACCGCCCGGCGCAGCCCGGTCAGCGCGGCCACCTCCGCCGCCGGCAGCTCGGCGAACTCCACCAGACGCTCCGCGGCCTGGCGCGGCGTCGCCGAGGGCGGCCACACCGCACCGAGGTCCCGCGTCCGGTCGGCGAGCTCCGCCCAGGCGGCCTCCGCCGCCTCACCCGGGGTGCGCACCGCCCGCCAGCGGCGTCGCAGCAGCACCCGCCCCGAGACCAGCGGCAGCAGCAGCACCAGGAGGAGCAGCCCGCCCAGGGTTGCCGCCACGGCGGGCACCCGGCCGGCGTCCCGGCGCCCGACCTGAGCGGGGGCGCCGAGCGCACCGGGGGGCGGCGTCGGCGCGGACGCCGTCGGGGTGGGGACGTTCAGGGCCTGGCTCGAGGCCGTCGGTGCGCTGCCCTCCGGTGCGGTGGCCGGCGAGCGCGGCGTCGTCCACGCCGGCGCCAGCGACGTCCGGGTCGCGGGGGTCGGCTCGAAACGCACCCAGCCGGTGCCCTCGAAGTACAGCTCCGGCCACGCGTGGGCGTCCTGCGCGCTGATCAGCCAGTTCTCGCCGCTGCGGTCACCGGGCAGGAAGCCGATCGCCACCCGGGCGGGGATGCCCAGCGAACGGGCCATCACCGCCATGGCGGAGGCGAACTGGACGCAGAAGCCGGTGCGCTGCTCCAGGAAGGCCGCCACGGCGTCGCTGCCCCCGTCGTCGGGGGCGTTCGTGGAGTAGGTGAAGTCCCCGGTGCGGCGGAAGAACCGCTGCAGCTCGACCGCTTTCTCGTAGGCGCTCACCTTGCCCCGGGTGACCTCCTCGGCCCGGTCGCGCACCACCTGCGGCAGCGTGTCGGGCAGCTTGGTGTACTCCTCCAGGATCTCCGAGGGGGCCTGCGGCGCCGAGCGCAGCACCGACTCCTCCGGCTGCACGTCCAGGTGCGTCACCCGGTACTGCTTGCCCGCGACCGTCTCGCCGTCCCCGACGACGTTCAGGGTCCCCTGCTCGAACAGCCAGTCGCCGTCGATGTCCACGTCCGTGGCCGGGTAGGGCAGCGGCAGGTAGTGCTGGCGGAAGTTGCGCACCGAGATGTCCGTCGTCTGGCGCCGGGCACCCTCCAGCGCCTGGCCGGACAGCCCCGGCGCCACGGGCAGGCCCTCCTGGACGCGGTTGCTGCGGGGGATGTCCTCCCCGGTGCGCGGCGCCCAGGTCCGCCCGTCGAAGACGTCGGCGGTCACGATGCGCAGGGGAGCGGGGTTCTTCTCCGACGTCCGGTAGCTCAGCACCGTCACGTCGGACCGGGCCCCGAGGCTGTCCTTGAGGTCGAGGATCGGGTTGATGACGAGGATGGGGTCCCCGTCGCTGAACGGGAAGGTGAGCGGCGGCTCCTCCATGTCCGGCAGGGCCGCCGGCACCACCACCGCCACCGCCACCGCGGCCGAGGCCAGCCCGAGCCCGCCGACGCCGCTGCGCCGCGCGGCGGAGGGCACCCAGCGCCTCTCCCGGCCGCTGACGTCGGTGCGCAGCAGCGCCAGGTAGCACAGGGCGGCCAGCGCGAACGACAGCGCACCCGAGCCACCCGGCGCCAGCGAGACGGGCACGGCGTAGGCGGCGGCCAGGGGGACACCGGCCAGGGCGGGGTGGCGCAGCCGGGTGGCGAGGGCGTCGACGGCCACGACCAGGGCGCCCGCCCCGGCGAGGAGCAGGGCGCGCAGGCCGGGCACGTCGGCCACGGGCACGCTGTAGCGCTGCACGACCTCCGCGGAGTTCACCGCGACCGCGGCCAGCGCCTCCCACGTCTGCCCGGTGGGCACCACCCCGAGCAGCGCGGTGCCGGGCGCGAAGCGCACCTGGAGGAAGACCAGCACCACGAGGACCTGCGCGATCACCGCCAGGCCGTGCCGCCGGGTGAGGCGGTGCACACCGAGACCGGCGCCGGTGACCGCCGCGACGAGCAGCAGCGACTCCCCGAGCCAGCCGTCCGACTGCACCAGCGGGCGCATGCTCAGCAGGGTGGCGGCGCTGGCCGCACCGGCGAGCAGGGTCGTGCGGGTGCTGCGGTTCACGCCGGCCTCCGTACCGAAGTCCCCCGGGCCAGGGCGGCCCACACGTCAGCGATCTCCATGCCCGGGACGGCCGTGGTGGTCCGCCACCCGGCGCCCGTCAGCACGAGCTCGGCCCGCCGGCCCGCCGGGTCGTCGCCGGAGTGGTGGATCCCCACCCCCCGGCGCCACATCCGGGTCCGCTGCAGCACCGCCAACGCCGGTGCCGAGCGGTCCCGCAGCGGGGCCAGGGGGAGCACGTCCTCGGAGTCCACAGCGCCGAGGAGGGCCACGATCATTCCCGTGTGGGACCGGCCCAGGGACTGCAGGGCCGCCTGGAGGTCGTCCGCGGGGCCGGGCTCCAGGGCCGCGAGCTCGTGCAGCAGCGCGCGGGTGCGGGTCTCGACGGGAACGGAGGCCGGCCAGTCGTGGCCGGTCGAGCCGCCGTGCAGGAGGCGCACGGTGTACCCGCGCCGCTGCAGGTGCGTGCCGAGGGAGGCGGCGGCCGAGACGGCCCACTCCAGGGAGGACGCGGCGCCGCGCCCGGAGTGCGCCACGGAGCGGCGGTCGAGGAGGAGGACCACCTCGGAGGGGCCGCCGCGCTCGTCCTCGCGGACCATGACCTCCCCGCGCCGGGCGGTGGAGCGCCAGTGCACGCGACGCAGGTCGTCGCCGGGGCGGTACTGGCGCAGGGTGATGTCGTCGGCCTCGCCGCCGGAGGTGGTGGGGCGGCTCGCCCCGCCGCCCCCGCTGCCGGGTGTCTCCCCGAGGGGGACCTGGGGCAGGGGGTGCACCGCGGGGAGCACGTGGACGGCGGTCGTGCCCGGCAGGGTGCGGCGCAGGTCGCACAGCCCCAGGGGGTCACCGATGCGCAGGACAGCCGGCCCGGTGCGGTAGGCGCCGCGCACGTCCGACACCACCGTGTACCTCAGGTCGAGGGCGAGGCCCTGGTCGAGCGGGGGCACCGGCATCCGCGGCACCGTCCCCAGCACGAACGGCACCGTGTCCTCCAGCCACACCCGCACGCCGGCGCGCCCTCCCGTGCTGCGGACGGTGAGGGTGACGGTCCCGCGCTGCCCCGCGGGGAGCGTGAGCGGCCTCGACCTCGAGTCGAGGACGAGGGAGGAGCGGGCGCGGGTGGTGAGCAGGAGGGCCACCAGGGGCAGGGCCACCAGCAGCACCCCCGCCCGGAGCATGTCCCGCTGGTCCCAGAGCAGGGCGGCCACGCTCAGCACCAGGCCGGCACCGGTCAGCGCCCAGCCGCGGGTGGTCAGCGGCCCCAGCCGCGTCCTGGACGCCCGGGCCGGGCGGGCACCGGGTCCCACCGTCCTCACCTGCGGCCGGGTACGGGCACCGGCGTGCTGCGCAGCAGGTCCGCGACGACGTCGGTGGCGGTGTGCCGGGAGAGCATCGCGTCGGAGCCCAGGAGCACGCGGTGCGCCAGCACGGGCACCGCGAGCAGCTGGACGTCGTCGGGCAGGACGTGGTCGCGCCCGTCGAGGGCGGCGTGGGCGCGGGCCGCGCGCAGCAGGTGCAGCGCGGAGCGCGGGGACGCCCCCAGCCGCAGGTCCGGGTGGGAGCGCGTCGCCCGCACCAGGCTGACCACGTACTCCTTCAGCGCGTCGGCGGCGTGCAGGTGGCGCACGACCGCGCTCAGCTCGCGCAGGGTGGCGGCGTCGGTCACGGGCCGCAGCCGGTCGAGGGGTTCCTCCTCGCCGTGCTGGTCGAGCATCGACAGCTCGGCGTCGACCGAGGGGTAGCCGAGCGCGATGCGCGCCATGAAGCGGTCCCGCTGGGCCTCGGGCAGGGGGTAGGTGCCGTCCATCTCGACCGGGTTCTGCGTGGCGAACACGATGAACGGCGCCTGCAGCCGGTGGGTCACCCCCTCGACGGTGACCTGCCCCTCCTCCATGCACTCCAGCAGCGCCGACTGCGTCTTGGGCGAGGCGCGGTTGATCTCGTCGCCGACGACGACGTTGGCGAAGACCGCGCCGGGGCGGAACTCGAAGGCCCCGGTCTCCCTGTTGTAGACGCTGCTGCCGGTCACGTCGCTGGGCAGCAGGTCCGGGGTGAACTGGATGCGCCGCACGGAGCCGTCGATGGCCCGCGCCAGCGCCTTGGCCAGCATGGTCTTGCCGACGCCCGGCACGTCCTCCACCAGCAGGTGGCCCTCGGCGAAGAGCACGGTCAGGGCGAGGCGGACGGCGTCCTCCTTGCCCTGGATGACGGTCTCGACGGCGGCGGCGAGCTCCTCGCCGGTGCGGGCGACGTCGGCCACCTCGTGCCCGCCGGTGCCGGTGCGGCCCGCGTGTACCGCGGGCAGCGGGCCGGGGGCCGGCTCGGGTGCGTGCCCGTTGGCCTGTGCACTCGTGGTGGTCACGCGCTCCCCGTCTCTCGGTCCCTGCGGGAGGTGCTCGCCGGGCCCGGGCCGGGGTCCTTCCCGCATGGTCCCCACTGTGCCCCACCGCGCGCCTCCGGGCTTGCCGGACGGTCACTCTCGCACCCCGCCGCCGCTCTGCACAGGGTCCGGGGGCACCGGCCCCCGCCCGGCCGGCCCCGGCGGGGCTGCCGGGGCCCCGTTCCCCTCCACCGCGCTGACCTGCACCGATCCCCGTCGCGGGGAGGTCGCGCACGGTGACGTTGGTTGACGGTGGGGGGAAGTGGAGTACTGTGGGGCGCGGTGGCTCACCATGGTCGGCCAGGCGCTCCCGGACAGTGCGGACGGCGTGGGGCGGGGCGTGGGGCGACACCGCATCGGGCAGTGCACGTCGGGCGTTGAAGGTCGGGGCGGGGCGGTCTGCGGATGTCCGGTCGTGGAGGTGGGTCGTGTTCCTCGGGACCCACACGCCGCGGTTGGACGACAAGGGCCGGCTGATCCTGCCGGCGAGGTTCCGCGAGCAGCTGGCCGATGGCCTCGTGATCACCCGGGGGCAGGAACGCTGCCTCTACGTCTTCCCCACCGCGGAGTTCGAGCGCATGCACGACCAGTTGCGGCAGGCGCCGCTCAGCAGGAAGGAGACGCGGGACTACCTCCGCGTCTTCCTCTCCGGCGCCTCCGACGAGCTCCCGGACAGGCAGGGCCGCATCACGATCCCCCCGGTGCTGCGCACGTACGCCGGGCTCGACCGCGACGTGGCGGTCATCGGCGCCGGGTCCCGCGCCGAGATCTGGGACCTGCCGACGTGGGAGACCTACCTCGCCGCCGTCGAGCAGCCGTTCGCCGACCAGGCCGAGGAGGTGCTGCCCGGCATCGTGTGACCGCAGTGCCCGGGACGGCGCGACCGTCCCGGTGACCCGGCTCGTGGGCCGGGGTCTCCACCCGCTCCACCGTCCTGGCGCACTTCCCCGGCGCCAGGCCGGGGCCCACCCGGGCCGGGGGCGGTTGGGGACCCGGGCCCACGAAGCGCCGCACTGTCCCGCCCTCTGCAACCTGCCTGCACCCGCCGATCCCCGTACCGACGACCGCCGGCAACCGGCGCAGCACGACCGCGGCACCCCCAGCCGGGTGCCGCCGCGGAGCAGAGCAGCAGGAGGGGCGGAGATGACGGCCGAGGGGCGTGCCGACGGCGCGCGGGAACTGCACGACGTCCGCGTCCCGGGAGGCCTCGCGGACATCGCCGGACCTCCCGCGGAGCCGCACGCCGACCCGGCCGCGCTGCACCTGCCCGTGATGCTGCGCCGCTGCACGGAACTCCTCGCCCCCGCGCTGACCCACCCCGGCGCGGTCGCGGTCGACTGCACCCTCGGCCTCGGCGGGCACGCCGCCGAACTCCTGCGCACCTGCCCCACCGCCCGCCTCGTCGGCATCGACCGCGACCCGCAGGCCCTCGAGCTCGCGGGGCGGCGGCTGGCGGGCTTCGGCGAGCGGGTCACCCTCGTGCACGCCGTCGCCGACGAGCTGCCCGAGGTCCTCGGGCGGCTCGGCCTCGACGCGGTCGACGCGGTGTTCTTCGACCTCGGTGTCTCCTCCCTGCAGCTCGACGAGGTGGAGCGGGGTTTCTCCTACTCCCGCGACGCGGCGCTGGACATGCGCATGGACCAGACCCGCGGCGACACCGCGGCGCAGGTGCTGAACACCTACCCGGAGCGGGATCTCGCACGGCTGCTGCGGACCTGGGGCGAGGAGCGGTTCGCCTCGCGCATCGCCGCCGCCGTGGTGCGCGAACGCGAGCGGGAGGAGTTCACGACCAGCGCACGCCTGGTGGAACTCGTGCGCCAGGCGGTTCCGGCCGCGACGCGCCGCACCGGCGGAAACCCCGCCAAGCGGACGTTCCAGGCGTTGCGCATCGAGGTCAACGACGAACTGCGGGTGGTCGAACGGGCGGTTCCGGCGGCGTTCGGGGCGCTGGCACCCGGCGGCCGGCTGGCGGTCCTGACGTTCCACTCGCTGGAGGACCGGATCGTCAAGAGGTTCCTCGCCGGGGTGAGCCGCAGCACCGCGCCACCGGACCTGCCCGTGGAACTCCCCGGGACCGCGGCCCGCGCGGAACTGCTCACCCGCGGCGGCGAGGTCGCCGACGAGGAGGAACTGCGGGTGAATCCGCGCTCCGCCTCGGCGCGCCTCCGCGCGGTGGTGCGCACCGGCGCCGATGATCGGGGGAACCGCGCGCCCGCAGCGCGCCGCCGTCCCGGCGAACCCCCGGCCGCACCCCGGCGGGGACCAGGGGCCGGACGAGGACCGGCCGCCGAGCGAGGAGGGAGTTCCGAGTGAGCCAGCCACTGATCGCGGCCCGCAACGCGTCGGCGCGCGCGCTGCGCACCCGTCCCTCCGCGGCCCCGGCGCGCCCGGCGCTGCGCGTGGTGACGCCCCCGGCGCTCGCGGCCCGCGTGCCGCTGCCGCTGCTGTGCGTCCTGCTGCTCACGGCCGGGCTGCTGGCGCTGCTCATGATGAACATCTCCATCGCCCGGGACGCCTTCACCATCAGCACCCTGCAGCGGGAGTCCACGCTCCTGCGCGAGCAGCAGCAGTCGGTGGACGAGCGCATCGCCCGCCGGGCGGCGCCCCAGGCGCTGCACGACAGCGCCGCCGCGCTGGGCATGGTCCCGGCGCCCGCCCCGGTCCACCTGACCGGGAAGGGGGCGGTGGGGGAGCCGCAGCCGGCCCCCACCCCGTCCACCCCGTCCACCCCGCCGGTGGACGCGCCCCGCTGAGCCACCGCCCGTCCCGCCCCCGGCGCGACGGGCGGTGAGGCGTCCGCAACCACGACCCGAGGAGGAGCCAGCAGTGGCACAGCGCCCCGCACGCCGCGAGGCAGGGCCCGACCTGGGCCCGCGCGCCGACCGGCGGCTGCGCGCCTGGGTGCTGGCGGTGCTCGTGGTCCTGAGCCTGTTCGGCGGCCGCCTCGTGCAGCTGCAGGGGACCGACGCCACGGAGCTGGCCGCGAAGGCGCTGCAGACGCGGCAGACCAACAAGCTGACGCTGCACGCCGACCGCGGCGACATCGTCGACGCGAACGGCGTGCAGCTGGCCACCTCGGTGGAGCGCCGGGACGTGGTCGCCGACCCCAGCGTCCTGCGCTGGTTCAACATGCGCAGCTCGACGAACCCGGCACCGGTGGACGACGAGCGCGGTGTCGGGGCGGCCGGTGCGGCCGCGCTGCTGGCGGAGGTCCTCGACCTGGACGCGGCCGAGCTGACGGAGCGGCTGACGAAGAACCCCGAGGACCGCTACGAGGTCATCGCCAAGGGCGTGGTGCCCGAGGTGTGGCGCGACGTGCAGGCGCTGAAGATCCCCACCGTCGCCAGCGAGCGCGCCAGCCACCGCGTCTACGCCACCGGGCCGGCGGCGTCCACCCTCGTGGGGGTCCTGGGCCCGGTCACCGACGAGGCGACGGAGAAGACCGTCACCAAGGGCGTCTCCGGCCTGGAGGCCCGGCTGGACGAGCGCCTCAGCGGCCAGGACGGCTGGGAGGTGTACGAGCGCACCCCCAAGGGGCAGCCCATCCCGCTGGGCGTCAGCGAGGGTGAACCTGAGGTCGACGGTGACACCCTGCACCTGACGGTCGACCGGGACCTGCAGTGGAAGGCCCAGCAGGCGCTCGCCGACGCCGTGGCCGGCACGGAGTCGGTGTCCGGCAACGTGGTGGTGATGGACCGGCAGCAGCGCATCCTCGCGCTGGCCAGCGCGCCCAGCGTCGACCCCGACAACCGTGCCGGCGCCAGCGGCCTGTCCTTCAACAACACGGCGGTCACCGACGTGTTCGAGCCCGGCTCGACCGCGAAGGTCGTGACCCTCGCCGCCGCCCTGGAGGAGGAGGTGGTGGACCCGGCGTCGAGGTTCACCATCACGTCGCGGCTGAAGCGCTCCACCAAGGAGTTCAAGGACTCCCACGAGGCGGGCAACCCGCGGATGACCCTCGCCGGGGTGATCGCCCAGTCCAGCAACATCGGGACGATCCTGGCGGGGGAGAAGGTCGACGCGCAGACCCTCTACGACTACCAGCGCGCCTTCGGGTTCGGCGAGAAGACCGGTCTGCCGCTGCCCGCGGAGTCCGCGGGCATCCTCGCCGAGCCGGAGGACTACAGCGGGACGCAGCGCTTCACCGTCATGTTCGGGCAGGGCATGTCCGTCAACGCCGTGCAGGCCGCCAGCGTCTTCGCCACCGTCGCCAACGACGGGGTGCGGGTGCAGCCGCAGCTCGTGCAGGGCTGGACGAGCGCCGACGGCGGCTACGAGCCGGCGCCCGCCCCCACCACGCAGCGCGCCGTCAGCGCGCACACCGCGAGGACCATGCGCGACATGCTGCAGGCCGTCGTCAGCGAGGAGGGCACCGCTGCGGCCGCGCAGATCCCCGGCTACCTCGTGGCCGGCAAGACCGGTACCGCGCAGCGCTACAGCCCCGACTGCGGCTGCTACTCCGGGTACACCGCCTCCTTCATCGGCATGGCGCCGGCCGACGACCCCGAGCTCATCGTCGCGGTGATCCTGCAGGACCCGAAGAAGAACTACTACGGCGGCAGCGCGGCGGGACCGGTGTTCAAGGACGTCATGACCTACGCGCTCACCCAGCGCAGGGTGCCGCCGTCGGCCTCGGCCCCGGCGAACCTGCCCCTGTACTGGTGAGAGGTAGCCTCCCCACCGTGCCGACCAGCGATCCGATCTCCGACGGACCCCGCGGCACCCGCCCCACCGGTGCGCCCACGGTCGCCGACCTCGTCGCGCTGCTCGGCCCGGACGCCTCCGCCGAGGTCCCGCCCGGCGCCGCCGCGGCCGTGGTCACGGGCGCCACCCTCGACTCCCGCGCGGTGCGGCCGGGGGACCTCTACGCCGCCCTGCCCGGTGCGCGCGCCCACGGCGCGGACTTCGCCGCGCAGGCCGCCGCCGCAGGGGCCGTCGCCGCCCTGACCGACCCCGCCGGGCGCGAGCGCGTGCGGGCGGCGGGGCTGCCCGCGGTCGTCGTGCCGGACCCGCGCGCGGTCCTGGGCGGGCTGGCCGCGGCGGTGCACGGGCACCCCGCGGCGGCGCTGACGACGGTGGGGATCACCGGCACGAACGGCAAGACCACCACCGCCTACCTGCTGGAGGCGCTGTTCGCGGCGGCCGGCTGGAGCACCGGCCTCATCGGCACCGTGGAGATCCGCATCGGCAGCGAGCGGCTGAGCAGCGTGCGCACCACCCCCGAGGCGCCCGACCTGCACGCCCTGTTCGCCCGGATGCGCGACGGCGGGGTCCGCGCCTGCGCCATGGAGGTCTCCAGCCACGCCCTGCGCCTGCACCGCGTCGACGGCGCCGTGCTGGACGTGGCCGTGTTCACCAACCTCAGCCAGGACCACCTGGACTTCCACCGCGACATGGAGGACTACTTCGCCGCCAAGGCGGAGCTGTTCACCCCGCAGCACTCCCGCCGCGGGGTCGTGGCCGTCGACGACGGCTGGGGGCGCCGCCTGGCCCGCACCGCGGGCGTGCCCGTGACGACCGTGCGGACCGCCCCCGCCGAGGACCTCCCCGCCGGCGCCGCGCCGGCGGCCGACTGGGCGGTGGCCGACGTCGTCGCCGGCCGCCACGGCAGCACGTTCACCCTCACCGGGCCGGACGGGCTGCGGCTGGCGCTGGCCTGCCCCCTGCCCGGCGCGTTCAACGTCTCCAACACCGCGCTGGCCGCGGTGGCCGCCCTGGTGGCCGGTGTGCCGGCCGACGCCGTCACCCGCGGCTCGGCCACCGCCGGCGGGGTGCCCGGCCGCATGCAGGCCGTCGCCACGGGCGC
The DNA here is from genome assembly GCF_054590795.1 of Kineococcus anabasis. Lineage (NCBI taxonomy): Bacteria > Bacillati > Actinomycetota > Actinomycetes > Kineosporiales > Kineosporiaceae > Kineococcus > Kineococcus anabasis. Next base: position 80,222 of record NZ_BAAIHU010000006.1, on the reverse strand, counting down.
GGCGGGCGAGCCGGTGGCCGTGGTGGACTTCGCGCACAGCCCCGACGCCCTGGAGCGGGTGCTCCAGACCCTGCGGCAGGGCACCCCGGGCCGCCTCGTCGTGGTCCTCGGCGCCGGCGGCGACCGCGACCCGGCCAAGCGCGGGGCCATGGGCGCCGTGGCCGCCGCCGGGGCCGACGTGGTGGTCGTCACCGACGACAACCCGCGCTCGGAGGACCCGGCGGCCGTCCGGGCCGCGGTGCTGGCCGGGGCCGCAGCCGCCGGCACCGGTGCGCGGGTCCTGGAGGTCCCGGGCCGCCGCGAGGCCATCGCGGCCGGCCTCACCGCCTGCACCGGCCCCGGCGACACCCTCCTGGTGGCCGGCAAGGGGCACGAGCGCGGCCAGGAGGTCGCCGGCCGCGTCCTGCCCTTCGACGACGCCGAGGTCACCGCCGCGCTGCTGCGCGAGCGCGCGGCCCCCGCAGACCCTTCCCCCCACACCCTCCGAGGAGGTCAGCAGTGATCCCGCTGTCCAGCCGGGACGTCGAGCACCTGGCGGCAGGACGGCTCGCCGGGGACGTGCCCGCCCCGGACGCACCCGTCGTGACGGGCCCGGTCGTGGTGGACTCCCGCCTCGCCGTGCCGGGGGCGCTCTTCGTCGCCCTGCCCGGCGCGCGGGTCGACGGCCACGACCACGCCGCGGCCGCCGTGGCCGCCGGGGCGCGCGCCGTCCTCGCCCAGCGGGAGGTGGACCTGGGCGGTGACGCGGCCCTGGTCCTCGTCGACGACGGCGTCGCCGCCCTCGGCCGCCTCGCCGCCGGTGTGCTGGCCAGGCTGCGCGCCGCCGGGCGCCCCACCGTGGTGGGGGTGACGGGGTCGGCGGGCAAGACGACGACCAAGGACCTGCTGCGCGCGGTGCTCGCGGTGCGCGGGCCCGTCGTCGCACCGCGCGGCTCCTTCAACAACGACATCGGGGCGCCGCTGACGCTCCTGGAGGCCGACGGGGGCACCGAGAGCCTCGTCGTGGAGATGGGCGCGCGCGGCGTGGGGCACATCGCGCGGCTGTGCGACCTCGCCCGCCCGCAGGTCGGCGTCGTCCTCAACGTGGGCGCCGCGCACGCGGGGGAGTTCGGCTCGCTGGAGGCCACCGCCCGCGCCAAGGGGGAGCTGGTCGAGGCCCTGCCGGCGGACGGGCTGGCCGTCCTCAACGCCGACGACCCCCGGGTCGCCGCGATGGCGGGGCGCACCGGCGCGCGGGTGCTGTTCTTCGGCACCGGCGCGCAGGCCGCGGTGCGCGCCGTGGACGTCGAGCTGGACCCCGCGGCCCGCGCCCGGTTCCGGCTCGTGAGCACCGTGGAGGGCGCCGGCGGGGAGGCCGCGGTGGAGCTGCGCCTGCACGGGGAGCACCAGGTGCCCAACGCGCTCGCGGCGGCGGCCACGGCCCTCGGGCTGGGCACGCCCCCCGAGCAGGTGGCCGCGGCCCTGTCCGCCGCGGAGGCGGCCAGCCCGGCCCGGATGCAGGTGGTGCAGCGCCCCGACGGGGTCACCGTCGTCAACGACGCCTACAACGCCAACCCGGACTCGGTCCGCGCGGCGCTGAAGGCGCTCGTGGCCATGGCGCGGGGCCGGCGCAGCTGGGCGGTGCTGGGCGAGATGCTCGAGCTGGGGGCGACCTCCGTGGAGGAGCACGACGCGGTGGGCCGGCTGGCGGTGCGCCTGGACGTCTCGCGCCTGCTCGCGGTCGGCGCGGGTGCGCGGCCGGTGTACACGGGGGCGGTGATGGAGGGCTCGTGGGGCGAGGAGGCGGCGTTCGTGCCGGACGTCGAGGCGGCGCACGCGTTCCTCGCCGAGCAGCTGGAACCGGGTGACGTGGTGCTCGTGAAGTCCTCGAACGGCTCGGGGCTGGCGGCGCTGGCGGAGAGGCTGGTGGCCTCCGCGTGAGGACCGTCCTCATCGCCGCAGCGGTCTCGCTGGTCCTGGCCCTCTTCGGCACACCCCTGTACATCCGCTGGCTCGTGCACCGCGGCTACGGGCAGTTCGTCCGCGACGACGGGCCCACGAGCCACCACACCAAGCGCGGCACGCCGACGATGGGCGGCGCCGTCATCATCCTGGCGACGCTGGGCGCGTACGGCGCCGCCCACCTGGTGACCGGCCGGCCCCCGACGGCCTCGGGCCTGCTGGTGCTGTTCCTCATGACGGGTCTGGGGATCGTCGGCTTCCTCGACGACTTCATCAAGATCTCCAAACAGCGCAGCCTCGGCCTGCGCGCCGGGCCCAAGATCGTCGGGCAGTCGCTCGTGGGCATCGGTTTCGCGGTGCTCGCGCTGCGCTTCCCCTCGGAGTCGGAGCGCACCCCGGCCTCGACGGAGATCTCCTTCCTGCGGGACATCCCGTGGCTGGACCTGGCCTTCGCGGGCACCGCGCTGGGGACGGCCCTGTTCGTGCTGTGGTCGCTCCTGATGATCGCCGGGACGAGCAACGGCGTGAACCTCACGGACGGCCTCGACGGGCTGGCCACGGGCGCCTGCACGATGGTCTTCGCCGCGTACGTCCTCATCGGGACGTTCCAGTCGAACCAGAACTGCCTCACCCCCAACTCCGGGACCCGCTGCTACGAGGTGCGCGACCCGCGCGACCTGGCGGTGGTGGCGGCCGCGCTGCTGGGGGCCTGCTTCGGCTTCCTGTGGTGGAACGCCTCACCGGCGAAGATCTTCATGGGCGACACCGGGTCCCTGGCCCTGGGCGGTGCCCTGGCGGGCCTGGCCATCCTCAGCCGCACCCAGCTGCTGCTGGTGCTGCTGGGCGGGCTCTTCGTCCTCATCACCCTCTCGGTGGTGCTGCAGGTCGGCTCGTTCAAGCTGCGCAGGAAACGCATCTTCCGGATGGCCCCGCTGCAGCACCACTTCGAGCTGGTCGGCTGGGGCGAGGTCACCATCGTCATCCGCTTCTGGATCATCGCCGGGCTGTTCGTCTCCCTGGGCCTGGGCGTCTTCTACGCGGAGTGGGTGGTGGGCTCGTGAGCGGGCCGCAGCACGCCCCGCGGGCCGCCGACACCGAGCGGGTGCGCCGGCTGGTGGACGCCGGCTCGGGGTGGTCGGGCCTGCGCGTCCTCGTCACCGGCATCGCGGTCTCCGGGTTCGCCGCGGCCGACGCGCTGCTGGAGCACGGCGCGGAGGTCACGGTCGCCGACGCCCGCACCGGCGAGGCGGAGCGGGAGCGCGCGCAGCTGCTGGAGGTCCTCGGGGGCCGTGTCCTGCTCGGCGAGCAGCACGTGCACGAGGCCCCCGGGGGCTGGGGTGCCTTCGACCTCGTCGTCACCTCGCCCGGCTGGCGGCCGGACGCGCCGCTGCTGGCGGGTGCGGCGCACGCGGGGGTGCCGGTGTGGGGCGACGTGGAGCTGGCGTGGCGGATGCGCCCGGCGACCGGCGCGGCGCGGTGGCTGACGCTGACGGGCACCAACGGCAAGACGACGACCGTGGAGATGACCGCGGCGATCCTGCGCGCCCAGGGCCTGCGGGCGGCGGCGGCGGGCAACGTGGGGACCCCGCTGCTGGAGGCGATGCGCCACCCGGACGCCTACGAGGTGCTGGCGGTGGAGCTGTCCAGCTACCAGCTGCACTGGCTGTCCACGGACACCGCCGCCTCGCTGCGGCCGCTGGCCAGCGCCTGCCTGAACGTGGCGCCCGACCACCTGGACTGGCACGGCTCCCTGGACGCGTACGCCGCGGCCAAGGGCCGCGTCTACGAGAACACCCGCGTGGCGTGCGTGTACTCCGACGCCTACCCCCGCACGGCCGACCTGGTGCGCGAGGCGGACGTGGAGGAGGGCTGCCGCGCGGTCGGCACCACCCGCGGCGTGCCGGCGGTGGGGATGCTCGGCGTGGTCGACGGCGTGCTCGCCGACCGCGCCTTCGTGGCGGAGCGCCTCACCAGCGCCGCGGAGCTGGCGACGGTGGAGGACCTCGCGGGGGACGGCGGCCCGGTCCCGCCGCACACCGTGGAGAACGCGCTGGCCGCCGCGGCGCTGGCGCGGGCGGCGGGGGTGGAGCCGCGGGCGGTGCGCGAGGGCCTGCGGGGTTTCACCCCCGCACCGCACCGCGTGGCGACGGTCGCGCACGTGGACGGCATCCGCTGGGTCGACGACTCCAAGGCGACCAACGCGCACGCCGCGCAGGCGTCCCTGGCCGCGTTCGGCTCCGTGGTCTGGATCGCCGGGGGGCTGGCCAAGGGCGGGCGTTTCGACGACCTGGTCGCGGCGAACTCCTCCCGCCTGCGCGCGGCGGTGCTCCTCGGCCGCGACCGCGACGTCATCGCCGCCGCGCTGGCCCGACACGCCCCGGATGTGCCGGTCGTGCTCGTGGACCCGCCGCAGACTGGGGGCGTGCAGGAACTCCCCGACGCCCTGATGGACGCCGTCGTCGAGCGCGCCGCCGCCCTGGCGCGCCCGGGTGACACCGTGCTCCTGGCCCCCGCGTGCGCCTCGATGGACCAGTTCACCTCCTACGGCCACCGCGGCGACGCGTTCGCGGCCGCGGTGCACCGGCGCACGGGAGCACGGTGACGGTGGCGGGCCCGGCGACGGAGCCTGCGGCGCGGCGTCCCGGCCCCCTCGCCGGCACCGTCGCGTGGGCGCGGGCGTACGCGGAGCGGCTCGACAGCCCGCTCGTGACGCACCACGTCGTGCTGGCGACGACGGCGGTGCTGGTCGTCATCGGCCTGGTGATGGTGCTCTCCAGCTCCAGCGTGACGTCCCTGGCCGAGGGCCGCTCGGTGTTCGCGGGTTTCCAGAACCAGGCCGTCTTCGCGGTGCTCGGCTCGGTCGCGCTGTTCGCGGCCAGCCGGGTCGGGGTGCAGCGGTGGAAACAGCTCGCGCTGCCGCTGCTGCTGGCGGGACTGTGCCTGCAGCTGCTCGTCTTCACGCCCCTGGGCATCGGTCAGGGTGGCAACACCAACTGGATCAGCGTGGGACCGGTGACCGGGCAGCCCTCGGAGGCCGTGAAGCTCGCCCTGGTCCTCAGCTGCGCCCTGGTCCTGGTGCGCAAGCAGCACCAGCTGCACGAGTGGCGCCACCTGGTCCTCGCGCTGCTGCCGACCGCCGCCGCGAGCATCGGCCTGGTCCTGCTCGGCCGCGACCTCGGCACGGCGATGGTCATGATGATGATGGTCGCGGGGATGCTGTGGGTCGCGGGCGTGCCCGTGCGCTTCTTCGCCGTCGCCGGTGGCGCGGGCGCGGCCGTCGCGGTCCTGCTGGTCGCGGTGAGCACCAACCGGCAGGAGCGCATCAGGCAGTGGCTGGAGGGGACGCCCGAGACGGGGGCCGCGCTGCAGGACTACGCGTGGCAGCCGATCCACGGCCGCTACGCCCTCGCCTCCGGTGGCTGGTGGGGCGTGGGCCTGGGCGCCAGCCGGGAGAAGTGGCAGTGGCTGCCCGAGGCCGACAACGACTACATCTTCGCCATCATCGGCGAGGAGCTCGGCCTGCCCGGGACCCTCGTGGTGCTGCTGCTGTTCGCGCTGCTCGGCCTGGCCTGCCTGCGCCTGGTGCGGCGCTCGTCGGACATGTTCGTCAAGCTGGCGGCCACGGGGATCCTCACGTGGATCCTCGGCCAGGCGGTGGTGAACATCGGCGTCGTCGTGGGGCTGCTGCCGGTCATCGGGGTTCCGCTGCCGCTCATCTCGCGGGGCGGCTCGGCCCTGGTGATGACGATGGCCGCGATCGGTGTGCTGCTGGCGTTCGCCCGCGCCGAACCCGGTGCACCGGAGGCGCTGCGGGCGCGTCCCTCGGTGGTGCGCCGTTCCCTGGCGGTGCTGCCCCGGCCGCGCGGACCGGTTCCCCCCGGCGCCCGGCGCGCCCCGCGGGAACCGGCGGTGAAGGCGGGGGACACCGCGCGGAAACCGGCGGGGAACGCGGTGGGCAAGCGGGCGGGGAACGCCGCGAGGGGTTCTGCGGAGGAGGCGGGCGCGAGCCCGGTCAGGGGGAGGAAGCGGTGAGCGGACTGTCGGTGCTGCTCGCGGGGGGCGGTACGACAGGTCACGTGGCGCCGCTGCTGGCGACCGCGGACCGGCTGCGCCTGCGCGCGGCGGACACCCGCGTCCTCGTGCTCGGCACCGCCGAGGGCCTGGAGTCGCGGCTGGTGCCGCAGCGCGGCTACGACCTGGCGCTCGTGCCGCGGGTCCCGCTGCCGCGCAGGCCCTCGCCGGAGCTGCTGCGCCTGCCGGGCCGGCTGCGCTCGGCGGTGGCCGCGGCCGAGCGGGCGATCGCCCAGGTCGGGGCGGACGTCGTGGTGGGTTTCGGCGGCTACGTCGCCACCCCCGCCTACCTGGCCGCGCGCCGGCGCCGCGTGCCGATCGTCGTGCACGAGCAGAACTCGCTGCCCGGCATCGCGAACCGCCTCGGGGCGCGGCTCACCCCGCACGTCACGGTGACGTTCCAGGGAACCCCCCTGCGCGGTGCCGTCCGGGTGGGCATGCCGCTGCGCAGCGAGGTCCGCGAGCTCGCCGCCGACCCGGACCGGGCCGGGCGCCGGCGCGCGGCGCGGGAGAGGCTGGGGCTGGACCCGGCGCGTCCCACGCTCCTCGTGACCGGCGGCTCGCTGGGCGCCCAGCGCCTCAACGACGTCCTCGGCGCGGCAGCCCCGGAACTGCTCGGCACCGGGGCGCAGGTCCTGCACGCCAGCGGCCGCGGCAAGGTGGTGCCGCTGCCGGCGGGCACCGATGCCGCGCGCTACGTCGTGCGGGACTACGTCGACGCCATGCACGAGGCGTACGCCGCGGCGGACCTCGTGGTGTGCCGCAGCGGAGCCGGGACCGTCAGCGAGCTGACCGCCCTCGGCCTTCCCGCGGTGTACGTGCCCCTCCCCATCGGCAACGGCGAGCAGCGGCGCAACGCCGAGCCCGTCGTGGCCGCCGGCGGCGGGCTCCTCGTGGACGATGCGCGGTTCGACGCCGGGTGGGTGCGCGCCCGGCTGCTCCCGCTGCTCGGCGATGCGGAGGCCCTGCGCCGCAGCGCCTCCGCGGCCGCGACCCTGGGCCTGCACGACGGCGACGAGAGGCTGGCGGACGTGGTGGAGCGCGCAGCGCGGGGCGCGCGGACGGTGGCGACGTGAGCGCCCCGGCCCCCGCCCGCGACGTCCGCGACCTCGGGCGCGTGCACCTCGTGGCGATCGGCGGCGCCGGCATGTCGGGGATCGCCCGGTTGCTGCTGGCCCGCGGGGTGCCCGTCTCCGGCAGCGATTCCCGCCACTCCGAGGTCCTGGCCGACCTGGCCGCCGCCGGGGCCCGCGTCGCCGTCGGGCACGACGCGGCGCACGTCGCGGACGCCGACACCCTCGTCGTCTCCTCCGCGGTGCGCCCGGGCAACCCGGAACTCGTGGAGGCCCGGCGCCGCGGTCTGCCCGTCCTGCACCGCTCCGAGGCCCTCGCCGCGCTCATGGCCGGGCGGCGGGCGGCCGCGGTCGCCGGGACGCACGGCAAGACCACGACGTCCTCGATGCTCGCCGTGGCGCTGCAGCACGCCGGGGCCGACCCCTCGTACGCCATCGGCGGGGAACTCGCCCCCGGGCAGCCGCAGCAGGGCCGCGGGGCGCGGGAGGGGTCCGGGGACGTGTTCGTGGCCGAGGCGGACGAGTCGGACGGCTCGTTCCTGGCGTACTCGCCCGGCGTCGCGGTGGTGACGAACGTGGAGCCGGACCACCTGGACCACTACGGCACCGCGGAGGCGGTGGAGCAGGCGTTCGCGGCCTTCGCGGGACGGATCGTGCCCGGCGGGCTGCTCGTCGCGTGCGCCGACGACCCGGGCGCCGCCCGCCTCGCGGACACCGCGCGCGGTCGCGGCGTGCGGGTGCGCACGTACGGCTTCTCCGCGGGCGCAGACGTGCGGCTGGAGGGTTTCCGCGCGGGTGGCACGGGTTCCACCACGCGGCTCCTCACCGCCGGGGGGCCGGAGCACACCCTGGCGCTGCGGGTGCCGGGGGAGCACAACGCCCTCAACGCCGCGGCGGCCCTCACCGCGGCCGTGGAGCTCGGCGCGGACCCGGCGCAGGTCCTGGCCGGGCTGGCCACGTTCGGGGGCGCACGGCGCCGCTTCGAGCTGCGCGGGGAGGTCTCGGGCGTGCGGGTGGTGGACGAGTACGCGCACCACCCCACCGAGGTCACGGCGGCCCTGCGGGCGGCGCGCGGCGTGGTCGGCCCTGGCCGGGTGCTCGTGGTGTTCCAGCCGCACCTGGTCAGCCGGACCCGCATCTTCGCCGCGGACTTCGGGGCCGCCCTGGGCCTGGCCGACGAGGTCGTGGTGCTCGACGTGTACGTGGCGCGGGAGGACCCGGACCCGTCGGTGAGCGGCGCGCTGGTGGCCTCGGCCGTCCCGCTGCCCGCCGCGGCGGTGGCCTTCGAGCCGGACCGCGACGCCGCCGTCGCGCGGCTCGCGGAGCGGGCCCGGCCGGGCGACCTCGTCCTGACCGTGGGAGCCGGTGACGTGACGGACCTGGGGCCGCGGCTCCTGGCGGCCCTGCGGGCCCGCGCGTGAGCCGTCGCCCCACCCCGCCGCGCACGCCGGCGCCCACCGCGGTGCCCGGCCGGCCCGCTCCGCCGCCGGGCGCGGGGACGGGTGGCGCGGAGGGGCCGACCGCCGCGGGGCGACCGGGGAGGCGCCCCGCGGCGGACGGCCGCGCCCCCGCGCAGGCGGGTGGCGGGACCCGCGCCGCCCGCCGCGCGGGGGTGCAGGACCCCGCACCGCCGCGCCCGGCCGGCGGCAGTGCGCAGCGCCGCCGCGCGGAGCGGGCGGCGGGGGTGGGCGAGGCCGCCCCGCGCTCGCGCCGGGGACTGGGCAGGGTGGCCGTGGCGCGCGGGACGGTGCCCGTCGCCGCCAGGCGGACCCCGCGCCCCCGCGGGCGCGGGCTGCGCGGCCTCGGCCGGCGGGGTCGGCTGCTGGCGGCCGTGCTGGTCCTGGTGGTCCTCGGCACCGCCGGTGCGTGGGCGGCGCTGACGTCGCCGGGCCTGACGGTGCGGCAGGTGCGGGTGACGGGGGTGCAGCGCGTCGCCGCGGCCGATGTCACGGCGCTGGCGGAGCGCCGTCGCGGCGAGCAGCTCGCGCGGGTGGACACCGGCCTGCTGGAGCGCGAGGTGCGGGCGCTGCCGCTGGTGGCGGAGGTGGACGTGCGGCGGCAGTGGCCCTCGACGCTGGTGGTGGAGGTGAGCGAGCGCCAGCCCGTGGCCGCGGTCCCGCTGGGGGAGGGGCGCTACCGCGTGGTCGACGCCGAGGGCACGGCGCTGCTGGAGTCCCAGACCGTCCCACCGGAGGTCCCTCTCGTCGAGGCGGACGTGGACAGCGCCGGACGGCCCGCGCTGCAGGCGGTCCTCGCGGTCCTCATCGGGCTGCCGACGGACCTGCGCGCGCAGGTGGAGAGCAGCGGGGCGACGTCGCCGGACTCGGTCGTGCTGCACCTGGGCGGTGGCACGGTGGTGCACTGGGGCAGCGCCGAGCGGGGTGCCCGCAAGGCGGAGGTGCTGAGCGCGCTGCTGGCCGAACCGGCGGTGCGCGGGGCCGAGCGCCTCGACGTCTCCGCCCCCGACCACCCGGCGGTGACCCCCGGCGAGGGCGGGGACGCCGGCGAGGGCGAGGGCGAGGGCGAGGACGCAGGCGAGGGGACGCGCACCCCCGCGCAGGACGGGGCGGGGACCGGCGAGCGGCCGGCGCCTGGGGCGGGGAACGAGGCCGCCGAACGCTGAGCGTGCAGGTCAACGCGCACGCTCAAGCTCTGGTCGAGGGTTGCGTCCGTCGCGGCCCGCAGTCAGCGGGCCACGGCCGGTCACCTAGTGTGGCACGGGGGTCATTACCGCTTCCACCGGAGCGCGACATCGCCGACACGCCGGACGGGCAGTTGCACGCAGCACGCTCGGACTTCTACGGTCCTCCGGAGCGAAACGATGACATAACGTTAACCCTCGACCTGAGGGTGAGTGTGAGAGCCGGGGTCGACCCGGGCAGGACCGTGAGCCTCTCGGGGTCAGCGGTAAGGAATCAGGCATCAGCTGAGAGAGGCGAGAGGCACTCCACGTGGCAGCTCCGCAGAACTACCTGGCAGTCATCAAGGTCGTCGGCGTCGGCGGCGGCGGGGTGAACGCGGTCAACCGGATGATCGAGGTCGGCCTGAAGGGTGTCGAGTTCATCGCCGTCAACACCGACGCGCAGGCGCTCCTCATGAGCGACGCCGACGTCAAGCTCGACGTCGGCCGCGAGCTCACCCGCGGCCTCGGCGCCGGCGCCGACCCCGAGGTCGGGCGCAAGGCGGCCGAGGACCACGCCGAGGAGATCGAGGAGGTGCTCAAGGGCGCCGACATGGTCTTCGTCACCGCCGGCGAGGGCGGCGGCACCGGCACCGGCGGCGCGCCCGTCGTGGCCCGCATCGCCCGCTCCCTGGGCGCCCTGACCATCGGCGTGGTCACCCGCCCCTTCACCTTCGAGGGCCGCCGTCGCGCCAACTCCGCCGAGTCCGGCATCGCGGAGCTGCGCGAGGAGGTCGACACCCTCATCGTCATCCCGAACGACCGGCTGCTGTCCATCAGCGACAAGCAGGTCAGCATCCTCGACGCCTTCAAGTCGGCCGACCAGGTGCTGCTCTCCGGCGTGCAGGGCATCACCGACCTCATCACCACCCCCGGCCTGATCAACCTCGACTTCGCCGACGTGAAGTCCGTCATGCAGGGCGCGGGCAGCGCCCTCATGGGCATCGGCTCCGCGCGCGGGGACGACCGGGCGGTGCAGGCCGCGGAGAGCGCCATCAGCTCCCCGCTGCTCGAGGCCAGCATCGACGGCGCCCACGGGGTGCTGCTGTCCATTCAGGGCGGCTCCGACCTCGGCCTCTACGAGATCAACGAGGCCGCGCGCCTCGTGCAGGAGGCCGCGCACCCCGAGGCCAACATCATCTTCGGCGCCGTGATCGACGACGCCCTCGGCGACGAGGTCCGCGTCACCGTCATCGCCGCCGGTTTCGACTCCGGCACGCCGCAGCAGCGCCGCCGCGAGGAGCGCGGGGTCGGGCAGGTCGCCGGCCGCGCGATGGGCAGCGCGGTGCCGCCGTCGCGGCCCGCTCCGCCGCAGCAGCCCGAGCCGGCCCCCCAGCCGCGCTACGAGCCCGCACCGCAGCAGCCCGTCTACCAGCAGCAGCCGCCCCAGCAGCACGCCCCGCAGCAGCACGCCCCGCAGCAGCACGCCCCGCAGCCGCACGCCCCGCAGCCGCACGCCGCGCCCGCCTACTCCCAGCAGCGCTCGCCGTACTCCCCGGACCCCCAGACGTACGCGCCCAGCCCCGCGCAGCAGTACATCGAGCTGCCCCGCGAGGAGGCCCAGCAGGCGCGCCCTGCGGAGCCCGTGCAGGTGCCGCGCGTCATCGAGCTGCCGCAGGACACCGCCGCGGCCGCCCGCCGGCCCGCGCGCGGCGTGCGCCGCGAGGAGGAGGACCTGGACGTCCCCGACTTCCTGAAGTGACGGCGGACGCTGCGCCGAGCGGGGGCCTGCCCCTGCTCGACGCGGGGTTCACCGGGAGCGTCCGCGGCGCCTTCACCACCCGATCCGGTGGTGGGGGCGCCGCGCCGTTCGACGGCCTGAACCTCGGCGACCACGTCGGTGACGACCCCCGCGTGGTGGCGGCCAACCGCGAGCTGGTGCGCAGCGCCCTCGGTGCCGACGCCCTCGTGCTCGCCGCGCAGGTGCACTCCGCCGACGTGGTGGTGGTGGACCGGCCGTTCCCCGGGCCCGCCCCGCAGGCCGACGCCCTGGTGACCTCGACGCCGGGGGTGGCCCTGGCGGTGCTGGTGGCCGACTGCGTGCCCGTGCTCCTGGCCGACCCCCGGGCCGGGGTCGTGGGCGTCGCGCACGCGGGCCGCGCCGGGATGGCCGCGGGCGTCGTGGCCGCGGTGGTGGCCGCCATGCGCGACCTCGGTGCGCGCGACCTGCGCGCCGTGACGGGCCCCTCGGTGTGCGGGGCGTGCTACGAGGTGCCGGAGGCGATGCGGGCGGAGGTGGCGGCCCGGGAGCCCGCGTCGTGGGCGAGGACCCGGCGCGGCACCCCGGCCCTGGACGTCGCCGCGGGCGTCCGGGCCCAGCTGGCGGCGTCAGGCGTCGCGGCGCACCACGTGGAGGGCTGCACGGTGGAGGACCGGCGGTTCTTCTCCCACCGCCGCGAGGGTCGCACCGGCCGCTTCGCGGGCGTCGTCGTGCTGCGCGCCGGGGAGGGCCGGTGAGCCCGGGCGCGCGGGGCGCGGCGCTGGAGGCGGGGCTCGCGGCCGTGCGGGCGCGCATCGCGGGCGCCGAGCGCGCCGCGGGGCGCCCGCCGGGGCAGGTGCGGCTCGTGGTCGTGACGAAGTTCTTCCCCGCCGCCGACGTGCGGCTGCTGGCGTCGCTGGGCGTGCAGGACGTGGGGGAGAGCCGCGACCAGGAGGCCGCCCCCAAGGCGGCCGCGTGCGCCGGGCTGCCGCTGCGCTGGCACTTCGTGGGGCAGCTGCAGTCCAACAAGGCCCGCTCCGCGGCGCGCTACGTGGACGCCGTGCACTCGGTGGACCGCTCCTCGCTGCTCACCGCGCTGGGCAGGGCGGCGCAGGAGGCCGGCCGCGAGGTCGGCTGCTTCGTGCAGGTGCGCCTCGAGGCGGGCGGGCGCGCGTCCCCCGGCGAGGCCGGCCGCGGTGGCGCGGCACCGGCGGACGTGCCGGCGCTGGCGGACGCGGCCGCGGCCACGGAGGGGGTGCGCCTGCGCGGCCTCATGGCGGTCGCCCCGCGGGAGGAGGACCCCGCCGCGGCGTTCGCGCGGCTGGCCGCCCTGGCGGAGCGGGTGCGCGCGGACCACCCCGGCGCGGCGGAGCTGTCGGCGGGGATGAGCGGGGACCTGGAGGCGGCGGTGGCGCACGGCGCGACACTCCTGCGTGTCGGCAGCGCGATCCTCGGCGCCCGCCCGGCGGCACGGTAACGTCGGCGGCTGTCCGACTTCCCCGCGGTGGTGCCGGTCGAGCCCGCAGGGCCGGGGCCCCGCCGTCGACGACCTCGAGGAGCAAGCGATGGCCGGCGCGCTGCGCAAGACGATGGTCTACCTCGGCCTGGCCGAGGACGACCGCTACGACGCCGACGAGCTCGTCGAGGACGAGCAGCCGCAGCGCCGCACCACGCTCCCGGAACGTCGTAGCGCGCCGGAGGCGCACGGCTCGCACGAGTTCCGCAGCGCCCCCGAACCCCGCCCGGTCGCCGAGCTGCGTCCCGAGGCCGGCCCGTCCCAGGTGACCCCGATCAGGAGGCAGGTGGCGCAGGTGGTGCCTCAGGCGAGCAGCGCTCCGGAGCTGCACCGGATCACGACGATCCACCCCCGCACGTACAACGAGGCCAAGACGATCGGCGAGAGCTTCCGCCAGGGCATCCCGGTCATCATGAACCTGACGGACATGGACGACTCGGACGCCAAGCGCCTGGTGGACTTCTCCGCCGGTCTGGTGTTCGGCCTGCACGGGTCCATCGAGCGGGTCACGAGCAAGGTGTTCCTCCTCTCGCCGCAGAACGTCGAGGTCTCGGCGCACGAGGAGGAGCGCCCGGTGGAGCGGACGTTCTTCAACCAGTCGTGAGGCCCGGGCCCCTGCCGGTGCCCCACCCCGCCCGGGTGGTCGCACCGGGCGGGGGCCGGGTTCCCGTGACACCCCCGCTCGGGAGAGGATGACGTGGTGTCCGCCCTCTACGCCCTGGTCTACTTCGCGCTGCTGGTCTTCTTCCTCCTCCTCATCGGGCGGCTGATCTTCGACTGGGTGCAGGCCCTGTCGCGCAGCTTCCGCCCGCGCGGGGCCGTGCTCGTGCTGGCCGAGTCGGTCTACACGGTGACCGACCCGCCGCTGAAGGCGCTGCGGAAGGTGATGCCCCCGCTGCGCCTGGGCCCGGTCAGCCTGGACCTCGGTTTCCTGGTGCTGATCTTCGGCTGCTCGATCCTGATGAACGTCTTCTACGGCTTGGCCTACACCTGAGGGTGAGGCGCCGGCCGCGGAGCGTCCGGACCACCTGCCGAGATCGCAACGCCTCCACGCGTGCACTAGCGTGATGGGCGAATGTCGGCCACCGGGGCCGGCCCGTCGGCAAGGTGGATGTAGCGATGCCGCTGACTCCTGAGGACGTCGTCAACAAGCGTTTCAACGCCACCAGGGTCCGCGAAGGGTATGCCCAGGAGGAGGTCGACGACTTCCTCGACGAGGTCGTCGAGGAGCTGCGCCGGCTGCACGCCGAGAACGAGGACCTGCGCGGCAAGCTGCACGGTGCCGAGCAGCGGGTGGGGGAGCTGACGCGCGAGCTGGAGTCCCGCCCCCAGCCGGGCACCGCGCCGGTGGCCGTGGTCGAGCAGGCGCCCGCGCCGGTGGCCGAGGAGCCGGTCGCACCCCCCGCTCCCGCCCCCGTCGCCCAGCCCCCGGTCGCGGGGCAGAACCCGGTGGAGCAGGCCGCGGGCATGCTCGCCCTGGCGCAGCGCCTGCACGACGAGTACGTGCGCGAGGCCGAGAACCAGCGCGACCGGATCGTCTCGGACGCCCAGGCCACCGCCGAGCGGCTGGTGACGGAGGCCACGGCCGAGCGGGAGCGGACGCTGGGTCAGCTGGAGGCCGAGCGCCTGGACCTGGAGGTCGCGATCGGCCAGCTGCGCGGCTTCGAGCAGGAGTCGCGCTCGCGTCTGGCGGAGTACTTCCAGAACCAGCTGGAGCAGCTGCGCCGGCAGGCGACCATCGTGCAGGAGGAGGCGGCGCCCGACCGCGCCTGAGCCCTCCGGCCCCGTCCGGGCCTGCTGTTCGGACTGCTGTGACGCGACGCCCCGTGGTGCTCCACGGGGCGTCGCTGTGCGTGTCGGAGCCCAATCGCCGGGCAACCAGGCTTTCGAGTTGCTTACGGAGGGTGACGTTCTCTACTGTTCCCGTCACTACATCAGGTGATCGGGGAGGGGGAACTCATGGCCCACGGTGTTGTGGAGAGTTCCAGGAGCACGACGGAGGCGCCCGTCCGGCCTGCGGAGAGAACCGCGTCGCGCCGGCGGACGGCTTCCCGCCCGCCGACCCGTGACTCCGAGCTGGCCTGGACCGAGGCCGAGCTGCTGGAGCTGCGCGGCAGCCTGCGGGAGGACGCCGAACGGCTCTCCGCGCAGCTGCACCGCGCCTCGCTGGCGTTCAGCGACCTGGTGGCCTCCGGCGGGCAGGGTGCCGGCGACGACCAGGTCGACCACGGCGCCGCCACCTCGGGGCGCGAGCACGAGATGACGATCGCCAACAACGAGCGCGACCTGCTCGAGCAGACCGAGCGCGCCCTGGACCGCATGGACCACGGCACCTACGGCGTGTGCGAGGCGTGCGGCCACGCCATCGGCAAGGCCCGGCTGCAGGCCTTCCCGCGCGCCACGCAGTGCGTGCCCTGCAAGTCCCGCGGCGAGAGGCGCTGACGGGCCCGCACCCGTCGCCCACCCGGCCCCACCTCCCGCGTGCCGTGCGGGCGGTGGGGCCGTGGCGTGGGAGACTCCCTGTCCGATGAGCGCTCCCGTCCCCCCACCGCCTCAGGAACCGGCCACCGACGACGCCCCGAGAGGGCGGGCCGGGCGCGCCCGGCTCCTCGCCGCCGCGCTCGCCGCCGTCCTCTACGCCGCCGACCAGGTCACCAAGGCCCTGGCCGTCGAGCACCTGGTGCCCGACGAGCAGCGTCCCCTCCTCGGGGAGCTGCTGCAGCTGCGCCTCATCCGCAACTCCGGGGCCGCCTTCAGCATCGCCGAGGGCTTCACCTGGGTCTTCACCCTCATCGCCGCGACCGTGGCCGTGGTCGTCGTGCGCTTCGTCACCCGCGTCGTCAGCCGCGGCTGGGCGGTGGCCCTGGGGCTGCTGCTGGCCGGGACCGCCGGCAACCTCACCGACCGCCTCCTGCGCGCACCGGGGGTGGGGCGCGGGCACGTGGTCGACTTCCTGGAGCTGCCCCGCTGGCCGATCTTCAACGTCGCGGACATGTGCGTGGTCGCGGCCGCCGTGCTCATCGGCGTGCTCGGCCTGCGCGGCATCCGCATGGACGGCACCCGCGAGGGCGTGGAGGACGGGCGTGCCTGAGGTGCGCGGCCTGCCCGTGCCCGACGGGCTGGAGGGCGAGCGCGTCGACGCCGCCCTCTCCCGGCTGCTGGGCCTCTCCCGCAGCCGCGTCGCGGAGCTGACCGCGGCGGGCGCGGTGCTGCTCGACGGGCGCGCCGCGGGCAAGTCCGACCGGGTGCGCGCCGGGACCTGGCTGGAGGTCACGATCCCCGACGCGGCGCCCGCCCCGGCCGTGGTGCCGGAGGCGGTGCCCGGCCTCACCGTCGTCCACGACGACGACGACCTCGTCGTGGTGGACAAGCCCGTGGGGGTGGCCGCGCACGCGAGCCCCGGCTGGAGCGGCCCGACGGTCG
Source organism: Kineococcus anabasis (assembly GCF_054590795.1). Classification (NCBI taxonomy): domain Bacteria; kingdom Bacillati; phylum Actinomycetota; class Actinomycetes; order Kineosporiales; family Kineosporiaceae; genus Kineococcus; species Kineococcus anabasis. The sequence continues at coordinate 63,819 of NZ_BAAIHU010000006.1, read as the reverse complement.
TGGGGGGCCTGGCGGCCGCCGGCTACCGGATCGCCACCTCCGGCGCGGCCGAGCGGCAGGGCGTCGTGCACCGCCTCGACGTGGGAACCAGCGGCCTGATGGTGGTGGCCAAGACCGAGTACGCGTACACCGTGCTCAAGCGCGCGTTCCGGGAGCGCACGGTCGAGAAGGTCTACCACGCGGTCGTGCAGGGGCACCCGGACCCGCTGCGCGGCACCATCGACGCGCCCATCGGCCGGCACCCCTCCGCGGCCTTCAAGTTCGCCGTGACCGCCGGTGGCAAGCCCAGCGTCACGCACTACGAGGTGCTCGAGGCCTTCCGGGGCGCCGCCCTGGCCGAGGTGCACCTGGAGACCGGCCGCACCCACCAGATCAGGGTGCACTTCGCCAGCCTGCGCCACCCCTGCGTGGGTGACCTGACGTACGGGGCGGACCCGGTGCTGGCCGCCCGCCTGGGCCTGCAGCGGCAGTGGCTGCACGCCGTCCGCCTCGGCTTCGAGCACCCGGGCACGGGCTCGTGGACGGAGTTCGCCAGCGACTACCCGCCGGACCTGGGGCGGGCGCTGGAGCTGCTGGCCGGCTGAGGTGGCGCCCGGCGCGGCAGGGGTCGTGTCCCGCGCCCGGATCGGCGCTCCTGTCGGCCCCGGAGCCTAGGATTCACCTCTGTCGGCGCTCCGCCTGAAGACGGCACCGCACAGCACCACAGTTCGTCCGAGGAGGCGCTGCCCCACCATGCCCCAGTCGTCCTTCGTGCACCTGCACGTCCACACCGAGTACTCCATGCTGGACGGCGCCGCCAAGGTCGACGACCTCTTCGCCGAGGCCGCCCGCATGGGCATGCCCGCGGTCGCCACGACCGACCACGGGTTCGTCTTCGGGGCCTACGACTTCTGGAAGACCGCCAAGAAGCACGGCGTCAAGCCGATCATCGGGGTGGAGGCCTACCTCACCCCGGGCACCGCGCGGCGGGACCGCACCCGCGTCAAGTGGGGCGACGAGCGCTCCACCTCCGGCGACGACGTCTCCGGCGGCGGCGCCTACACCCACATGACGATGCTCGCCAGCACCACCGAGGGCATGCACAACCTGTTCCGGATGGGCTCCCTGGCCAGCCTGGAGGGGCACTTCTACAAGCCCCGCATGGACCGCGAGCTGCTCTCGCAGTACGGCAAGGGCCTCATCGCGACGACCGGCTGCCCCTCGGGGGAGGTCCAGACCCGCCTGCGCCTGGGCCAGTACGACGAGGCCGTGCGCGCGGCGGCGGACTTCCGGGACATCTTCGGCCGGGAGAACTTCTTCTGCGAGCTGATGGACCACGGCCTCGACATCGAGACCCGCATCCGCGAGGACCTGCTCCGCCTGGCCAAGGACCTCGACCTGCCGCTGGTGGCCACCAACGACCTGCACTACACCCGCGCCGAGGACGCCACCGCGCACGCGGCGCTGTTGTGCGTGCAGTCCGGCTCGACCCTGGCCGACCCCAAGCGGTTCAAGTTCGACGCGGACGACTTCTACCTCAAGAGCCCCGCCGAGATGCGCGAGCTGTGGCGCGACCTCCCCGAGGCCTGCGACAACACCCTGCTCATCGCCGAGCGCTGCGACGTGCAGTTCACCGAGTCCACCGGCTCCCTCATGCCGCGCTTCCCCTGCCCGCCGGGGGAGGACGAGGAGTCCTGGTTCGTCAAGGAGGTCTGGCGGGGCCTCGCCGCGCGCTTCCCCGCCGGGATCCCGGACGACGTGCGCAAGCAGGCGGAGTTCGAGATCGAGGTCATCGTCTCCAAGGGTTACGCCGGCTACTTCCTCGTCGTCGCCGACTTCATCAACTGGTCCAAGGAGAACGGGATCCGCGTCGGCCCCGGCCGCGGTTCCGGGGCCGGCTCCATGGCCGCGTACGCCATGCGCATCACCGACCTGGACCCGCTGCAGCACGGTCTGATCTTCGAGCGGTTCCTCAACCCCGAGCGCATGTCGATGCCCGACTTCGACGTCGACTTCGACGAGCGCCGGCGCGGTGAGGTCATCCAGTACGTCGTGCAGAAGTACGGCGACGACCGGGTGGCCCAGATCGTCACGTACGGCACCATCAAGGCGAAGCAGGCCGTCAAGGACGCCTCGCGGGTGCTGGGCTACCCGTTCTCGATGGGCGACCGGATCACCAAGACGATGCCGCCGGCCGTCATGGGCAAGGACATCCCCCTCGCGGGCATCTTCGACCCCAACCACAAGCGGTACTCCGAGGCCGGGGAGTTCCGCGAGCTGTACAAGAACGACCCCGACGTCGTGAAGGTCGTGGACACCGCGCGCGGCCTGGAGGGGCTGAAGCGGCAGTGGGGCGTGCACGCCGCGGGCGTCATCATGTCCTCCGAGCCGCTGATCGACCACATCCCGATCATGCGCCGGGAGCAGGACGGCGCGATCATCACGCAGTTCGACTACCCGACGTGCGAGAACCTCGGGCTGGTCAAGATGGACTTCCTCGGCCTGCGGAACCTCACGATCCTCGACGACGCCCTGAAGAACGTCGTCGCCAACGGCAAGGACCCGGTCGACCTCGACGCGCTGACCCTGGACGACCCGGCCACGTACGAGCTGCTCGGCCGCGGCGACACCCTGGGCGTCTTCCAGTTCGACGGCGGGCCGATGCGCTCGCTGCTGCGCCTGATGCGCCCGGACAACTTCGAGGACATCTCCGCCGTCGGCGCGCTGTACCGCCCCGGCCCGATGGGCGCCGGCTCGCACACCAACTACGCGCTGCGCAAGAACGGCCAGCAGCCGATCACGCCGATCCACCCGGAGCTCGAGGAGCCGCTGAAGGAGATCCTCGGCACCACGTACGGCCTGATCGTGTACCAGGAGCAGGTCATGGCCATCGCGCAGAAGGTCGCCGGGTACTCCCTCGGCAAGGCCGACCTGCTGCGCCGCGCGATGGGCAAGAAGAAGCGCGAGGTGCTCGACGCCGAGTACGTCGGTTTCGAGGCCGGCATGAAGGAGAACGGGTTCTCCGCCGAGGCCGTCAAGACGCTGTGGGACATCCTCGTCCCCTTCTCCGACTACGCCTTCAACAAGGCGCACTCCGCCGCGTACGGCCTGGTGTCGTACTGGACGGCGTACCTGAAGGCCAACCACCCCGCGGAGTACATGGCCGCGGTGCTCACGAGCGTGCGCGACGACAAGGACAAGTCCGCGCTCTACCTCAACGAGTGCCGCCGCATGGGCATCAAGGTCCTGCCGCCGGACGTCAACGAGTCGGCCGCGGACTTCACACCCGTCGGCACCGACGTCCGCTTCGGGCTCACCGCGATCCGCAACGTCGGCGCCAACGTCGTCGAGGCGGTCGTCGCCGCCCGCACGGAGAAGGGCCGCTACGAGTCGTTCACCGACTTCCTCACCAAGGTCCCCGCCGTGGTCTGCAACAAGCGGACCATCGAGTCGCTCATCAAGGCGGGGGCGTTCGACTCCCTCGGGCACCGCCGCCGCGCCCTCGTGGACGTCCACGAGAAGTCCGTCGACGCGGTCGTGGACGTCAAGCGCAACGAGGCCATCGGCCAGTTCGACCTGTTCGCCGGACTCGGCGGGGACGACGGCGGCGCCGCGCCCGGCGGGTTCACCGTGGAGATCCCGGACCTGGAGGAGTGGGACAAGACCGAGCTGCTCGCCCACGAGCGGCAGATGCTCGGCCTGTACGTCTCCGACCACCCCTTGTTCGGCCTGGAGCGCCTGCTGACCCAGGCCTCGGACTGCTCCGTGGCCCAGCTCATGGCGGACGAGTCCCGCCCGGACGGCTCGCAGATCACGATCGCCGGCATGATCACCGGTCTGCAGCGCAAGCTCACCAAGCAGGGCAGCCCGTGGGCGATCGTCACCGTGGAGGACCTCGAGGGCGCGATCGAGGTGCTCTTCTTCCCCGCGACCTACGCCCAGGTGGGGCCGGTGCTCGCCGAGGACCTCGTCTGCATCGTCAAGGGCCGGCTGAACCGCCGGGACGAGGTGCCCACGATCTACGGTTCCGAGCTGACGATCCCGGACCTCAACACCGCCGGCGACGGCCTGCCCGTCACGATCGCGATGCCCGTCACCCGCTGCGTGCCGCCGATGGTGGAGAAGCTGCGCGACGTGCTGCGCACCCACCCCGGTGGCACGGAGGTCCGCCTGCAGCTCGTCTCCGGTGGCGGGAGCAGGCCGCGGACGACCCTCATGCGGCTGGACGACGGCCTGCGCGTGACCCCCTCCCCGGCCCTGTTCGGCGACCTGAAGGCGCTGCTCGGTCCCTCGTGCCTGGTGTGAGCGACCCTGGTGTGAGTGACCCTGGTGTGAGTGACCCGGACGGCGCCGCCCGCGCGGACGCCCCGACGCCGGACGCCGGTACCGCCGGTGCGTTCGTCGCGTCGGGGGTGCCGGCCGCTCCCGCCGGTCGCCGGCGCCGCGACGCCCGCACCCTGCTCGCCCTGCAGGTCGCCGCGGGCCCGTGCATCGGCCTGGCCTGGTGGGTGCTCACCGCCGACCCCCCGGCCTGGCTGGTGGGGGAGCCGGCCCGCACCGCCGGCTCCGTGCTCGCCGCCCGCGACGGCACCCTCGCCGTCCTCGGCATCCTCATGGGCGCCGCCGCCGGGGCACGCGTCCTGCGCCACCCCGGCCGCCGGCCCCTGCTCACCCTCGCCGCGGGCCTGGCCGGTGCCGTCCTGGGCGTCGTCCTGGCCGTGGTGGTGGCGCGGGTCCTGCCCGCGGGGGTGGACGGGGCGCGGGTGTCACCGCGGGCGTGGGGGGTGACGCTGCTGTGGCCGGGGCTGCTCGCGGGGGTGGTGTTCGTGCGGGAGGCCGCGCGGGCGGTCGGGGAGTGGGTGCGGGGGTAGGGCGCCGCCTCACGGCTCCGGTGCGGCTGGGCGCCTCCCCGGTCGAGCCGGGCCAGGTCCGCCACCTCGCCGGGGTCGCCGTCCGGCCCCGGCGCTCAAGGCGGGTGTGATCCTGCCGATGTAGTTCGGGTGCTTCCCCACACACTTGAGAACTTCCCCGCCCATTCCCCCGTTCGGTCCTCGCGCACCACCGCCCGGCGCTGGCTCGCAGCCACCCTGGCCGGGCTCGGCCTGCTGGTCGCCGCCCCGCCGCAGGCGCTCCCGACCGCCGGTGCCACGACCACCGAGGCGACCGTCGGTGCCGTCGAGGGGGAGCTGCTCGCTCTGCCCAGCGGCACGGGGGCGGTCTACCGCGACCCTTCCACGTCGGGCGGCGCCGCGCGGCACGTGTGGTCCAACGCCGCCCTGACGGGCACCGTCGCCCTGTCGGCGCCCGCACGGCGCCTGGCGCTGCGGCTCAAGGCGGACCTGTGCCAGGGGGCACCGCAGGCCGTGGTGAGGGTCGACGGTGCGACCGTCGGGACGGTGACCCCCAGCACCACGCAGTGGAGCACCTTCAACCTCGCGGGGAGCTGGGCGAGCGGCCAGCGCAGCGTGAGCGTCACCTACGTCAACGACTTCCGGGCGAGCACCACCTGTGACCGCAACCTCCACGTCGACGTCCTCACCTTCTCCGGGCCCGTGACGACCGTGACCCCGGCCACGTGGAGCACGCGCCAGGTGATCGGCCCCTCCGCCGTGACGGACTCCCGCGGCCGCGTCTGGCAGCCCGCGACGAACGTCACCGGCGGGGAACGGCGCGGCGCCTGGGGAGGGATCGCCGGATCCGCCAGCCCCCAGCTCTACGCCTACTCCCAGTTCGGTGTGCAGAGCTGGACCGTCGACGTCCCCGTCAGCGCACGGTATGCGGTGGACGTCGCCATGGCCGACAGCTACGGCCCGACGCCGGGGGCCCGGGTCGTCGACGTGCTGGTGAGCGACGGCGGCAGCGCACCCCGGCCGCTCGCCACGGGTGTCGACGTGGCCCGGACGGTGGGCGGGTGGTGGACCTACCACGTCACGGGCGTGGTGCCGGTCACCTCGGGCCGACTCGTGATCACCTTCGTGCCGCGCAGCGGCCAGGCGATCGTCTCCAACCTGGCCGTGCAGACGATGGACGCCGTCGGCACGGGCGGCACCGTGCTGCGCGACGACTTCACCGGCGCCGCAGGCAGCCCCGCCAACCCGGCCCTGTGGACACCCGAGGTCGGCTCCGGTCCCTTCGGGGCCGGTGAGCTCCAGGCGTACACCGACGACCGGCGCAACAGCGCCCTCGACGGCAACGGCAACCTCGTCATCACGGCCCGCGCGGAGAAGTGGAGCGACCGCTGGGGCACCCGTGACTACAGCTCGGCGAAGCTGACGACCGCGGGCAAGGGCTCGTTCACCTACGGGCGCGTGGAGGCGCGCGTGAAGGTGCCGGCCGGCCAGGGTCTGTGGCCCGCCTTCTGGGCCCTGGGCACCAACAAGGACACCGTGGACTGGCCGCTGTGCGGCGAGCTCGACGTCTTCGAGCACCTCGGCGGCCAGCCGAACACGGTCTACGGCACCATCCACGGTCTCGGTGACGACCAGGACGCCCTCGGGTGGCGCGACCAGCGCGTCTCGAGCGTCGGAGGGCACCTGAACACAGGGGCCCGCGTCGCGGACGCCTGGCACGTCGTGTCGATGGACGTCATGCCGGAGGCCATCACCTTCAGGTTCGACGGCATCCCGTACTACACGGTGACCCCGGCGGACCTGCGCTCCGGTCAGCAGTGGCCGGTCGGCTCCCCCTACTACCTGCTGCTGAACCTCGCGGTGGGCGGGACCTGGGGCGGCGCCCCCGACGCGAGCACGCCGTTCCCCGCGTCCTTCGCCGTCGACTACGTCTCCGTGACCCGCTGAGCGGTCACCCGGAGCGACCGTGCGGGTGACTTCCTTGCCTGCGGGTGCCCTGCCTCCTCTACAGTTGGGGCAGTTGTGCCTTGTGCAGTCGCAGGCGCGTGAGTCGCGGCTGCCAGGTCGCGCGGGGACCGGTGGGGGCGCGAACCATGGTGCACGGAGCAACAGGCATGCCCGGCGGCGGTGTCGGATCGGCCGCGGTGCCGTCCCTGACGGATCCGGTGACGCCGCTCGACGTCAGCGCTGTGGTCTGCGCCTACACGATGAAGCGGTGGGACGACCTGGTCCGTGCGGTGACCAGCCTGGAGCAGCAGGACGCGCCGCTCGGCCAGGTGGTCGTCGTCATCGACCACAACGACGAGCTGCTCCGGCACGCCCGGCAGCGGTGGCCGCACCTGCGGGTCGTGGCGAGCACGGGCACCCGGGGTCTGTCCGGGGCCCGCGACACCGGCGTGGCCGCGGCCAGCGGGTCGGTCGTCGCCTTCCTCGACGACGACGCCGCGGCGGCGCCCGACTGGTCGTCGGCCCTGGCCGCCGCGTACGCCTCCGGCGCCGTGCTCGGCGTCGGGGGGTACGTGGAGCCGGTGTGGGTCGCGGGACGGCCGGCCTGGTGGCCCGAGGAGTTCGACTGGGTCGTCGGCTGCTCCTACCGCGGCCTGCCGTCGGTGCGCTCGGAGGTCCGCAACGCCATCGGCGCCAACATGAGCCTGCGGCGCGCGGTCCTGGACCACATCGGTGGCTTCGACCCTCGGGTGGGACGCCTCGGCGAGGTGCCGACGGGCTGCGAGGAGACCGAGCTGTACATCCGGGCCCGCGTCCAGGTGCCCGGCGGCACCGTGCTCTTCGACCCCGCCGTGGCGGTGCGCCACTGGGTCCCCGCCTCACGCGGGACGTTCCGCTACTTCCTGCGCCGGTGCTGGGGGGAGGGCATCTCCAAGCGCACGGTCTCCCGCCTGGCGGGACCGGAGCTCGCCCTCTCCTCGGAGCGCGCGTACGTCAGCCGGGTGCTCCCGTCGGGCGTCGTCCGGGCGCTGCGGGCCCGCAGGCCGGCGAAGGCGGCCGCCATCGTGGCCGGTTTGGTCGTCACCGGTGCCGGCTACCTCCGCGGGGCCTCCTCGTGACGTCCCGGCGGTCGCCCGGGAGGTCACTGCTGGTCTCGGTCCTCGTGCCGCTGGGTGCGCTGCTCGCCATGCTCGGCGTCGCGCTCGCGGTGGGGCTGCCCGCGCTCAGGAGCGCGGCCATCGCGCCCACCCGCGGCTCCTGGCAGCTGCAGCTGCTGGCGGCGGGGCCGGAGCAGCGCGACGCGCACGGCGAGCGCTGGCTCGCGGGGACCCGTCCGGTCGGCGGTGAGGACGTGACGGCCGAGGCCCCGCCGGGGACCTCGAGCCCGCAGCTGTACCAGCGTGTGCGCTGGGGTGCGACCTCGTGGTCGATCGACGTCCCCGGACCGGGGTACTACGCCGTCGACCTCCTCCTCGCCACGCCGGCGGACGCGGGCCCCGGCGCCAACGTCTTCGACGTCCTCGGCTCCGGTGTCGAGGGCGTTGCCCGCCCGCTGCAGCAGGAGGTGACCCTCGTGGCGGACCCGGAGCGCCCGCAGCACGCGGCAGGCGTCGTGCACAGTTCCTCCCGGCGGGTCGAGGTCCGCTTCCAGGCGCGCGAGGGCAGGGCCGCCGTCAGCGGCATCAGGGTCGTGGCCCTGGGGCCCGACGCACCCTCGAGCATCGTGCGCGAGACGTTCGACGGGCCCGCGGGCAGCCCTCCTCCGCAGGCGTGGCGGCCGGTCACCGGTGCAGGGCCGTTCGGTGACGCGGAGATCCAGGGGTACGACGACGACGCCCGCGCCGTCGCGCTGGACGGGGCGGGCAACCTCGTGCTGACCGCGCGCGCCGAGCCCTACCGCGGCGCCGACCCGGGCGCCCCCGTGCAGCCCTGGACCTCCGCGCGACTGGAGACGAAGGGACGCGTCGCCGTGACCTACGGCGATGTCTCCGCGACCTTGCGCGTACCCGAGGGGCAGGGGCTGTGGCCCGCCTTCTGGCTCCTCGGCACCGACATCGACCAGGTGGACTGGCCCCGTTCGGGCGAGATCGACGTCATGGAGGTGCTCGGGGGGCGTCCCTCGCAGACCTACGGTGCGGTGCGCGGCCTCGGCGACGAGCAGGACGAGACCGGCTGGCGCGACCAGCCGGTCTCGAGGATGGGCATCGAGCACGACACGGCGGCTCCGCTCAGCGACGCCCCGCACACGTACTCGGCGAAGATCCTCCCCGGCACGGTGACGTTCGCCCTCGACGGGGTGCCGTTCGGGACGATCTCCAACGTCGACCGGCGCCCCGGCCAGCAGTGGCCGATCGGCAAGCCCTACTACCTGCTGCTCAACCTGGCGGTCGGCGGCACCTGGGGCGGGCCCCCCGACGCCTCGACGCCGCCGACGGCGAGCCTGGTCGTGGACGACGTCGTCGTCGAGGGATGGCGGTGACCGCGCTGATGCACCGACGCTCACGCCCCCGGCGGCTGGCGACCACGGCCCGGCCCCCGCTCCTGCACCAGGCGGCCGCAGATGCCACGGTCGGCGCGATCATCCTCGGGATCATGGCGTTCGGGCTGCTGCTGCACGCCCTCGTCGGCCTCCTCGGCCGTGGCGGGGCCGACGAGAGCAGGGTCGACGCCCTCTTCTGGAGCTCCCTGCTCGTGGTGGTCGTCCCGGCGGCCGTCGTGCTCGCCGGCAACCGTGCGGGCGCGGGCCTGCGGCGGACCCTGGCCCTCGCCCTGGGCCTCGCGCTCGCACTGTCCCGGGTGGTCCTCTACCCCACCCGCTTCGTCTACCACGACGAGATCGCGCACGAGGCGACGCTCGACCACATCCTGCGGACGGGCCGCCTCTTCACGCCCACCCCGACGCTGCCCGTCTCGGCGTACTACCCGGGACTGGAGGTGGCGACCGCAGGCGTCCACGACCTGACCGGGATGCCGGAACGGGCCAGCGCCGTGGTCATCCTCCTGCTCGCCCGGGTGGTGCTCGTGGCGGCGCTCTACGGCTTCGTCCTGCAGGTGCTGCGTTCCGAGCGCGCCGCAGGTCTGGCCACGGTCGTCTACCTGTGCAACCCGCAGTACCTCTTCTTCAACTCCCAGTACTCCTACCAGACGCTGGCGCTGCCGCTGGCGCTGCTCGCGGTGCTGCTCACCGCCCGTCGGGTGGACGCGCTGCGCGCGCGCGAGCTGCCCGCCGGGGCCGCACGGGTGGTGTCCCTCGCGGTGATCGTCGCGCTCGTCGCGGCGGTCGTGCTGGTGCACCACCTGACCGGCATGCTCCTCGTCGGCTTCCTCGTCCTGTGGGCCCTCTACGACCTGCTCCGCCACCGGCGCCGTGCGCAGGAGGCCCCGACGCTGCTGCTCCTCGCCGGCTCGGGGGCGGCGTTCGTGCTGGTGTGGCTGTCCGTCGACGGCAACCCCGTGACGTCCTACCTCCTCCAGATCGGTGTGACGGCCGCGCGCCAGCTGCAGGCGATGACCTCGGGTTCGAGCCAGCGCAACGCCCTCTTCAGCGACGCCGAGGGCGACAGCGCGCCCGTCTGGCTGGCGGCGACGATCGTGGCGTCCCTGCTGGCGACCACGGTCCTGCTGCTCTGCGCGCTGTGGCGCGCCCGGGCGCTGCTGCGCTGGGAGGGTTCCCTCCCGGGCGTCCTCGTCGTCGGGGCGGCCATGTGGCCGCTGATCCCGGCGGGGCACCTGACGACCGCGACGTCGGAGGTCTTCGACCGCTCGGCCGGTTTCGTCTACGTCGGTGTGGCCGTGGTGCTGGCGTGGTGGGTGGTCGCGGGATCTCCTCGTGGACCGCTGGCGGTGCGGCCCGCGTCCGTGCCGGTCGTGGCGGGCCTGGTGGCGCTGCTGTTCGTCGGAGGGGTGGCCTTCGGTGCGGGGCCGCGGTGGAACCGGCTGCCCGGCCCCTTCCTCGTCTCCGCCGACCCGCGCGCCGTGGACGCCTCCAAGCTCGCGGTCGCCGCGTGGCAGGCCGAGCAGCTGCCGGACGGCAGCCGCGTCCTCGCCGACCGCACCGGGCGGCTGCTCGCCGGCAGCATCGGCGAGCAGTACCCGGTGACGTACCTCGCGGACGGGGTCAACCCGTCATCCCTGCTGCTGGCGCCGACCCTCACCGAGCTGGACCTCGACACGGCGCGGGCCGCGCGGCTGGAGTACGTCGTCGTCGACCTCCGCAACGGCCAGACGCTGCCCCGGGTCGGCGTGTACTGGGAGTCCGGCGAGTGGGGTCTGCCGCACACGGTGCCGGTGAGCCCCCAGGCGATGAGCAAGCTGGCCACCGCTCCGGGGGTCGACCGCGTCTACGACAACGGCTGGGTGGTGGTGTATGACGTCCGGAACTTCCGCCTCTGACCGTCGGTGGGCCGTGTGGCGCGGCCCGGACGTGGACATCCCGGTCACCGCCGGCCTCGTCGTGGTGCTCGCCCTCGCGGTCGTCCTGGACGCCCCGCCCGTGCTGCGCACGGCGCTCCTCGCCGCCGTCCTGGGCGGATTGGTGGCGGTCGTGCACGCCCGCAGCGCACGCGGCCGGCTGGAGGCCCTGGGCCTCGTGGTCGCGGGTGCCCTCACCGTCGCCGTCCTCGGCGGTGTCCTCCTCGCCGTGGCCCCGGCCGGGCTGTCGCGCCCGGCGTGGGCGGTGCTGGCGCTCGTCGCCGGGCTGGGGGCGCTCGCCCGCGCGGCCCGCCGGCAGCGCAGGCCGCGCGCACCGAGGCCCCCGGAGACCGCCGAGCCCGCACCCGCGCGGCACCGCACGCCCGAGCCGCGCTGGGTGACGTTCCTGGCGGAACCGCTGCGCCAGTCCCAGGTGCTGGTCGGTCTGTGGGCCGCGGTGACGGTGATCGTCACGGGCTCCGCCGTCCTCGTGGGCGTCGTCGCGGCACAGCGCAGCGAGGTCCCCCCCCTGCAGATGTGGTCCGTCGCGTCCGGCGCGGGCACCGCCGTGGAGCTGTCCGCACCGGGTCCGCAGGGGCCCTTCGACCTCTGGCTGGAGCAAGCCGGTCAGCCTCCGCGTCTCATCAGCAGCGCGCTCGTGCTGAGCGGCACGGCGCGCAGCCGGTACGAGGTTCCCGCGCCGACCGATCCCGGCCGGCCGTTCTCCGTGGTGCTGCGGGTCCCGGGCCGCACGGACGCGCTGCGGACGGTCACCGTCGTCCCGGACGCCTCGTGAAGGCCGCCGGCCGGCCGCGGGGGAGCGCCATGCGCCCTCGCGCCGGCGGTCCGTGCAGCACCTCCGTCGAACAACAGGGAGAACACAGGTGACAGCCGTGGTGCACGCCGTCCGGTCGAGGTGGACCGCGCTGCGGAACGACTCGCTCGTCCGCAACAGCACGATGATCGCTGCGGCGTCGGTCGCGACGTCGGGGTTCGGTTTCCTCTACTGGGCCGCGGCGGCGCGCCTCTACCCCGCGGCGAGCGTGGGCATCGCCTCGGCTCTCGTGGGTGCCATGTCCCTGGTGTCGACGATCGCCATCTTCGGCGGGCAGTCCCTCCTGGTGGAACGGCTGCCCAAGCGGGGCACGCAGCGGGAGTGGTCGTTGACGGTGACGACGACGGCGCTCGTCGGTTCCGCCGCCTCCCTGGCGGGTGCGCTGCTGGTGGCGGCCGTCCTGCCGCTGCTGCCCGGGGGGGACTTCTTCCGGGGACCGTGGACGGTCTTCCTCTTCGTCGTCGCGGTCGTGGCGACGACCCTGTCGACGCTCACCGACTTCGCCTGGGTCGCCGAGCGGCGGGCGGCTGTCATGCTCGTGACGAACCTGGTGTTCTCCGTGGGCAAGCTGGTCGCCGTGGTGCTCCTCGCCGGTGTCGCGCCGACGCCGGACGGCATCCTGCTCAGCTGGACGGCGACCTGCGTCGTGGCCACCCTGTTGTCGGCGGCGGCGCTGGTCGCCCTGCGGGGTTACCGGCCGACCGTGCGGGGGGTCCGCGCGGAGCTGGGGGAGTTCACCGGGTCCATGATGGGCCACCACGCGATCAACCTGGCGGTGGTCGCCCCCACGCTCGTCATGCCCGTGATCGCCGCTTCCCGGCTCGCGGCGGAGGACGCCGCGTACCTCTACGCGGCCTGGCGCATCGGTGGCTTCTTCGTGCTCCTCGCCTCCGCCTGTGCCTCCGCGCTGTTCGCGGAGGGTTCCCACGACACCGACGGCATGCTGACCAAGGCGCGCAGCGGCATCGTCGTGATCGGCGGCGTGCTCGTCGTGGGCATGGTGTCGGTGATCTGGTTGCGGGGACCGGTGCTGGAGGTCTTCGGCCCCAGGTACCGCGAGCACGCCTCCACCGCCCTGCTGCTGCTGGCCCTGGCGGCCGTCCCGGAGGCCGTCGTCTCCCTCGCCGCGGCCGTGTTCCGGGTCCGCGGCCGGCTGCTCCTGATCGCCGTCATCACCGGCTCGATCGCCGTGGCGGAGCTGGTCGCGGCGTGGATCCTCATGCCCACCTACGGCCTCACCTCGGCGGCGGCGGCGGCTCTCGTCGCCCAGAGCCTGGGCTGCATCGTGATCGTGCTGTGCTGGCGGCGCACCGGCGTCGGCCGGACGGAGGCCGTACCCGCGGTCCCGGCCGACGCCGCCGCACCGCGACCGGTCGACGCCTGAGCACCGCGGCGCCCGCACGACCTCCCGGCCCACGGCCGTCCCGCCCCGCACGACACGAAAGAGGAAACCTGCATGAGCCGTGCCACCTCCCGGCTCCGCGTCGTCCACGTCGCGGCCCGCTACCTCCCCGATCTCGGCGGCATCGAGACCCACATCCACGAGGTGACGCGCCGGCTGGCCGGCTCCGGGGAGTTCGACGTCACCGTCCTGGCCACCGACCGCACGGGGGAACTGCCCCGGTGGGAGCGCACCCCGGAGGGGGTGACCGTCGTGCGCCGGCGCGCCTACCCGGCATCGCGGGACTACTACGCCGCACCGGGGATCGTGCGCCCGCTGCGCGCGGGCAGGTTCGACGTCGTGCACGTGCAGGGGGTCCACACGCTGGTCCCGCCCGCTGCGATGCTCGCGGCCCGCAGCGCGGGCCTGCCCTACGTGGTGAGCACGCACACCGGCGGCCACACCTCCGGTGTGCGCTCGGCGGCGCGCACCCTCCAGTGGCGTTCCCTGGCCCCCCTGCTGCGGGGAGCCGCGCGGATCCTGCCCGTGGCGGCGTTCGAGCAGAGCATCTTCGGCGAGGCGACGGGCCTGCCCCCGGAGCGCTTCACGGTCGTGCCCAACGGCGGGTCCCTCCCGCCGGCGGTGGACGTGCAACCCGTGCCCGGGCGGATCGTGTCGGTGGGCCGGCTGGAGCGCTACAAGGGCCACCACCGCGTCATCGAGGCGCTGCCGCTGCTGCGCCGGACGCGGCCGGACACCCACCTGCACATCCTCGGTGCCGGCCCGTACGAGGGTGAGCTGCGCGCGCTGGCGGACAGGTTGGGGGTCGCCGGTGCGGTCAGCATCCGCCTGGTCCCGCCCAACGACAGGGCGGCGATGTCGGAGGCCGTCGCCAGCGCGCAGGTGATGGCGGCGATGTCCGACTACGAGGCGCACCCGGTCTCCGTGATGGAGGCGCTGGCCCTGGGGGTTCCCGTGGTCGGCTGCGACGTCGCGGGGGTGGGGGACCTGGTCCGCGAGGGTTTCGTCACCGGGGTTCCCCTGCGGGCGGCGGCACCGGAGATCGCGGACGCGCTGCGACGGGCGCAGGACGGCGGCGGTCCGGCGTCGCCGCCCCGGCTGCCCACCTGGGAGGACGCGGTGGCGCAGATGGCCGCGGTCTACCGCGAGGTCGCCGGAGGGCGTTCGTGACCGCGGACGCGCGCGCCGGGCGTGCAACCCCTCCCGTCCGGGTGGTGCACCTGATCACCGGGTTGACGCTGGGCGGGGCGGAGCGCCACGTGGAGATGCTCGTCGAGCGCAGCACCGCCGACTCGACCGTCATCGCGCTGCGGCTGCTGGGCCCCGTGGGGGAGCGGATGCGACAACGCGGTGCCGCGGTCGAGCTGCTCGGCATGGACGGCGCCGCCCGCTGGAGCGCGGTTCCCCGCCTCGTGCGCCGGCTGCGGCAGCTGCGACCGGACGTGGTCCACGTCCACCTCCTCAGCGCACAGCTCCACGGGCTGCCCGCGGCGCGCCTGGCCGGGGTTCCCGTCGTGGTCTCCAGCGAGCACTCGCTGATGGCCACCGCGATCGAGGGGCGCCCCCTCACCCCTGTGCTCCGGCGCGTGTACCTGGCCCTGGAACGGCTCGCGGACGTGACGATCGCGGTGTCGGCGGAAACCGCGGAGCGTCTGCGCCGGCTGGGTGTCGCGGCCTCCCGCACGCGCGTCGTCGACAACGGCATCGACTTCTCGGCGTTCCGGTTCGACGCCGCGGCGCGCCGCGAGGTGCGCTCGGAACTGGGGCTGGGCGAGGAGGTCCGGGTGCTGCTCACCGCCGGGCGGCTCGACCCGGTCAAGCGGGTCGACGTGCTGCTTCGTGCGGTGGCCCCGTCCCTCGGGGCGCACACGCACCTGCTGGTCGTGGGCACCGGGCCGCTGCAACCCGCGCTGGCCGACCTGGCCGCGGACCTGGGAGTCGCGTCCTACGTGACGTTCCTCGGTGCCCGCTCGGACCTGCCCCGCGTCGTCAACGCCGCGGACGTCTTCGTCAACGCCTCCCGCGACGAGACGTTCGGCATGGCGGTCGTCGAGGCCGCGGGCAACGGGCTGCCGGTCGTCTTCGCCGAGTGCCCCGGTCTCGACCGGGTTCTCGACCGCGGCGTCGACGCGGCCGCCTCGGGCTGGTACCCGCTGCCCCCGCTGCCGCGGCCGATCCCCGCCGACCGCGAGGTCGCGGACCTGCGCGCGGCGGTGGAATCGGCGCTGGCCGGGCCGCTCGCGCGCAGGCAGCCCGCCCCGGAACTGCTGGCCGCCTACGACCTGGCGGTGATGGCGGCCTCGGTGGAGGGCGTGTACTCGGAGTTCCTGCGCCGGCGCCGGTCCAGCAGGGCGAGGGCCGGCAGTTCCACGAACCGGTAGGAGAGCCACGCGATCGCGAGGCAGGTCGCGACCGTCAGAGGTGCCCACAGCAGTTTCTCATCGAGCGTCCGGACCGACAGCAGCCGTTTCGCCGCGTCATACACGAGCAGGTGCCACAGGTAGAGGCTGTAGGAGATCAGGCCCAGGTGCACCAGGGGCCGGCTCTGCACCAGGTGCTGCCACAGGGGGGTCCTGCCGGGCGTGCGGGTCGCTGCCGCGAGCTGGCCGATGACCACGGCGGAGCACAGGGCACCCAGGCACCGCTGCAGGTCCCAGGGCAGCACCGTCCCCGTGGCGACGAGGAGGCCGAGCGTCGTCAGCGCCACCGGCGCCGGCCAGCGCGGCCGTCGTACCCAGCGGTCCAGGAAGGCCGGGTGCTCGTGGCGCAGGACCGCGAGCCAGCACCCGGTGAGCAGCGGCGCGGCGTTGCCGTCGAGCCCGACGCCGACGTGGCCGGACAGGCCTGCGGCGCTGAGGGCGAGGAGCAGCGCGGTCGCACACCCCAGGAGCGCACCGACCGTGGCCGTCATGCTCCAGCGCAGCCTCCCGCCCCGGCGCGTCGCGCTGTGCAGCGCCACCAGGACCAGTGGCCAGAGCAGGTAGAACTGCTGCTCCACGGCCAGCGACCAGGTGTGTGCCAGCAGGGAGAAGTCGGCGTGCTCGCCCTCGGCGACCAGGACGAAGTTCTGCACGTACAACAGGGACGGGACCGCCTGGCGGAAGACCTCCGCCCGGTCGGCGGCGGGCAGCGCCGTGGCGGCCCAGATCAGCGTGGTCCCCACGAGGACGGCCAGCGCGGGGAGCAGCCGGACGGTGCGGCGCCAGTAGAACCGCCCCAGGGCGCCTGCCGTCTCCGCGGGTCGGTGCACGAGGATGGTGGTGATGAGGTAGCCGCTGAGGACGAAGAAGACGAGTACCCCTATGCTCCCACCGGAGAAGCCGGGTACCGCGGCGTGGAAACCCATCACCGCGAGAACGGCCAACGCTCGGAGGCCGTCGAGCCCGGGGATCCGGGTGGGGACGGGATGTCGGGGTTGGAGTTCCGCCGTCACGCTCGTGTGTCCTGGGCGGGCATGGCGCCGAAACTACCAGCGCGCAGCGCCGCACCGAAGCCGTGAGCACAGGATCTGTGCGATCGGGTGGACGACGACCGGCGTTCCAGGAGCGTCGAGAGGGGGTTCGCGTGGTTCTCGTCCTGCGACGTCGACGCCGGACCCGGCGGCTCGCGGAGCTGCGGCGTTTCGCCGCGGCGCAGCGGTGGCGGCCGGTCGGCGACGACCTGGCTCCGCTGCTCCTCTCGGTGCTGCCCGAGCTGTCCCGCCGCGACAGCGTGCAACCCGAGCTCGTGCTGTCCGGCACGTTCGAGGCCCGCGGCGCCCACCTCGCATCCGTGCTCGCACGTCCGGCCGCGGGGCGGCGCGGCAGGGGCCCGGACGAGGCGGTCCTCCTGGTCCGCGTGGAGCTGCTCCGGCGCGGGGCCGTGGAGGACCCGGTCGTCCTCGAGGAGGGGGTGGGCGGCCTCCCCGGGCGGGTGCCGCGGGTGGTGCAGCTGGGCGCCGATCTCGTGCTGGTGCAGGAGTTCCGGGAAGGTGTCGACCTGTCAGCCCTGCTGCGCAGGCTCGTCCAGCTCGACGAGGGGCCGGCAGCGGGGCCGGGGTGACGCTCCCGGTGGGCTCCGGTCGCCGCTGCGCCGCTGCGCCGGACGGGGTCGTTTCGGGCACGTGAACTCTCGGGGTGATCTCTGGTGGTGTCCGGGACCCTGGGCTAGCTTTCGTCAACGGTCGGTGGTCGTCTCCGATCGCGGTGCGCTCGACCAGGAGGTGGGTGGGGAGTGGGGACGTCCTCGGCCTGCTCGGGGGAGCAGGAGAAGACGTGGGAGCGGGGCGTGACGTTGCGTAGCAATTCATCTGCGTACCGTAAGGACATCTCATAAGGAGTAGCTACGGCTACTTCTCGGTGACATGGCGTTCCGCAACCGGGTAACATTTCAACAAGTTGCTGGGGGCCCCCGCTGTCGCGGGTTCTGGTGAGGCAACTGACCTCTTGGGGAGCTGTGATCCGTCGGGCGTCTTTGGTCGCCGTGGCCCGGCGGGGAGTGAGAGGCGAAACCGGACCCTTGACTTCAGTCCATGACTTTGGGGGGACCATGTCCGAGCGCCACCTGTCGAGCGAGCCCGATGCGACGCCTTTCCCGCGGGTGAGCGTCGTCATCCCGACGTACAACGAGGCGGCGAACCTGCCCCACGTCTTCAAGCTCCTGCCGGCGGACCTGCACGAGGTCGTCATCGTCGACGGTCGCAGCTCGGACGGCACGATCGAGGTGGCCCGGGAACTGCGCCCCGACGTGCGGATCGTGCTGCAGAACCGTCGCGGCAAGGGCAACGCCATGGCGTGCGGCTTCGCTGCCGTCACCGGTGACGTCGTGGTCATGCTGGACGCCGACGGCTCGGCCGACCCGCGCGAGATCCCGCGCTTCGTGGCCGCGCTCACCGGTGGGGCCGACTTCGCCAAGGGAAGCCGGTTCATCGCCGGTGGGGGCAGCAGCGACATCACCCGGCTGCGCAAGGCGGGCAACTGGGGGCTCAACGCCGTCGCCAACGTCCTCTTCGGCACCCGGTACACCGACCTCTGCTACGGCTACAACGCGTTCTGGGCCAGGTGCCTGCCGGCGCTGGAGCTCGACGCCTCGGGGGAGCGCGCGGACGAGAAGCTCTGGGGCGACGGCTTCGAGATCGAGACGCTGATCAACACCCGCATCGCCAAGGCGAAGCTGGTGATCCGCGAGGTGCCCAGCTTCGAGTTCCCGCGCATCCACGGGGAGAGCAACCTCAACACCTTCCGCGACGGTTTCCGCGTGCTGACGGCGCTCTGCGTCGAGCGGTTCCGTCCCGGGGTCCGCCTGACCTCCGACGCCCACATCCCGGCCCAGCGCGTCAGCGCCTCGCCCGTGTCGGCCCCCGTGGACGGGCTCGTCCCCGCGGCGTCCGCTCCGGCCGCGAGCACGACGCCGGGCAGCATGGCGGTCGAGCTCACCCTCGCCGACGTGCCCGCCGCCCCCACGAGCGCGGTCGTCCAGGCCCTGGTCATCGACCTGCGCGACGCGCAGCCCGCGACCAGCCCCAACTGACGGCGGTCCGCCTCGGGCGGGCGCGCTGGCGGCTCAGGTCCTGGTGACCTCGGCCACCACCGCGCCCGTCAGCCGCACCAGGTCCTGCGGCGACAGCTCGATCTCCAGCCCGCGCCGCCCACCGCTGACGCACACGGTGTCCCACGCCTGCGCGCCGGCGTCGAGGACCGTGGGCAGCGCGGTGCGCTGCCCGAGGGGGCTGATCCCGCCGACGACGTAGCCGCTGCTGCGCTCGGCGCGGGCGGGCTCGGCCATGGTGGCCTTCTTGCCCCCGGCCGCCGCCGCGAGCGCCTTGAGGTCCAGCTTCCGCGGCACCGGCACGACGGCCACGACGAGGCGGCCGTCCACGTCCACCAGCAGCGTCTTGAGGATCTGCTCCGGTGCGGCACCGGCCACCTCGCCCATCGCCCGCACCGCCTCGGCGCCGTAGTCGCTGCTCCCCTCGTCGTGCTCGTAGGTGTGCACCCGGTGCACCACCCCGGCCGCCACCGCGGCGCGCACCGCCGGGGTGGAACCCTTCTCCGCCCTCGCGGCCCTGCCCACGCCCGCTCCCTCAGTTCAGCGTCTCGGGCAGCTGCGGCAGCTCCGAGGCGGGCACCGCGTGCAGCGCCTCCAGCAGCACCAGCTCGCGCTTGAGCAGGTCCAGCTCCGCCCGCAGCCGCGCCGCCGTGTCGGGTGCCTCCAGCAGCCGCTGGCGGTCGGAGGTCTGCAGCACCATGGCCGCGGCCACGAGGTACGACAGCACCGAGGGGTCGTCGGGCGCCTCGGTGCCGCCGATGTCCAGGGCCTCGCGGTAGCGGGCGAAGCGCTCGGCCACGGAGGCGGCGAGCACCACGGTCCGGGGGTCCTCGTCCTCGTCGACGGCCGGGTCGTGCCCGTAGGGCTCCACGAGCGCGGTGAGGTAGGGCGTGCCGGCCTCGTCGTCGATGCCGGTGACGCGGAAGCGCGACGTGCCGACGGTGACGATCTCGTACCGGCCGTCGTCGAGCTCGGTGACCTCCCGCAGCTGCGCGACGCAGCCCACCTGGTGCATGGCGTGCACGTTGCCCTCGCCGACCTCGTACCCGGCGCGGATCGCGACGACCCCGAAGCCGCGGGGCTCCTCCCCGGCGGTGGCCACGAGGTCCTCCACGAGCGCGCGGTAGCGGGGCTCGAAGACGTCGAGGGGCAGCACGAGGCCGGGGAAGAGGACCGTTCCGAGCGGGAAGAGCGGGAGGCGCCGGGGCACCTCGACAGACTACGTGCCGCCGGCCCCTACGCTGCCGCGCGTGCGACTGCGGATCATCGACGCCTTCACCGACCGCCCCTTCGCCGGCAACCCGGCGGGGGTGGTCGTCCTGGACGCCCCCGCACCGGAGGCGTGGATGAGCAGCGTCGCGGCGGAGCTGAACCTGTCCGAGACGGCGTTCGCGGTGCCGCAGGGCCCTGCGGGCCGGTACGCGCTGCGCTGGTTCACCCCGACCACCGAGGTCGACCTGTGCGGCCACGCCACCCTGGCCACCGCCCACGCCCTGCGCTCCGACGGCGTCGCCGGGCCCTTCACCTTCGACACCCGCAGCGGTGAGCTGCGCGCCGGGGTCGAGCCGGACGGCCTGGTGCTCCTGGACCTCCCCGCGCAGCCGACCTCCCCGCTCGCCCCGGAGATCGCCGGGCGGGTCGCCGACCACCTGGGGGCCGCCCTGGGCGTGCAGCCGGAGGAGGTGGAGTCCAACGGCATCGACGTCGTGGTCCGCCTCGCGGTGGAGGACCACGTCCGCACCCTCTCCCCGGACATCGCCGCCCTCTCGCTCGTCGACGCGCGGTGCGTCGTCGTCACGGCAACCGCGACCCGCCGCCCGGTCGCCGAGGACGTCGTGTTGGAGGAGGGCGACGTGCCCGACGCCGTCTCGCGCGTGTTCTGCCCACGCGTCGGCGTCCCGGAGGACCCGGTGACCGGCAGCGCCCACTGCGCCCTCGGCCCGTTCTGGGCGCAGCGCCTCGGCCGCGACACCCTGCTCTTCCAGCAGGTCTCCCGCCGCGGCGGGCGGCTGCGCGTCCGCGTCCTCGGCGGGCGCGTGGAGGTCGCCGGCCGGGCCGTGACCGTGCTCGACGGGAACCTCACCGCCGGTCCGCTCGCGGGTGACGAGGGCCGGTGACCGGCTCGACGCCGCCCGTACCATCGGGGCGTGACAGATCCCCTCCTGCGCCGCATCGACCTGCGCGGCTCGGCCCTGGACCCGCTGACCCTGCGCACCGTCGTGCCGCGCGCCGACCTCGACGTGAGCGCGGCGACGGAGGCGGTCCGCCCGATCTGCGAGTCCGTGCGCGAGCGCGGCGCCGCCGCGGTGCGGGAGTGGTCCGAGCGCTTCGACGGGGTGCGCCTGACCTCCCTGCGGGTGCCGGAGGACGCGCTGGCCGGGGCCCTGGCCGCGCTCGACCCCGCCGTGCGCGCCGCGCTGGAGGAGACGATCCGCCGCGTGCGCGCCGTGCAGCGCAGCCTGCGCCGCGAGGACAGCGTCACCCGCGTCGTCCCGGGCGGCACCGTCACCGAGCGGTGGGTGCCGGTGGGGCGCGTCGGCCTCTACGTGCCCGGTGGCCTGGCGGTCTACCCGAGCAGCGTCGTGATGAACGTGGTGCCCGCGCAGGAGGCCGGCGTGGCCTCCATCGCCGTCACCAGCCCCGCCCAGCGCGACTTCGGGGGCCTGCCGCACCCGACGATCCTCGCGGCGTGCGCCCTGCTCGGCGTGAGCGAGGTGTACGCCGTGGGCGGGGCGCAGGCCGTGGCGATGTTCGCCTACGGCGCCCGCGACGACGACGGCACCCTCGCCGTGGCCCCCGTGGACGTGGTCACCGGCCCCGGCAACGTGTACGTCGCCGCCGCCAAGCGGTACGTGCAGGGCGTGGTGGGCATCGACGCGGAGGCCGGCCCCACCGACATCGCCGTGCTCGCCGACGACACCGCCGACCCGGCGCACGTCGCGGCCGACCTCATCAGCCAGGCCGAGCACGACACCCTCGCCGCCGCCGTGCTCGTCACCCCCTCGGAGGTGCTCGCCGCCGCGGTGGACACCGAGCTCGCCGCCCGCGTCGCGGCCACCAAGCACTCCGAGCGCATCCGCACCGCCCTCACCGGCCGGCAGTCCGCGGTGGTCCTCGTCGACGACGTCGAGGCCGGGCTGGCGGTGGTGGACGCCTACGCCGCCGAGCACCTGGAGATCCAGACCGCCGACGCCGCGGCCGTCGCCGCCCGGGTCCGCAACGCCGGCGCCGTCTTCGTCGGCCCGCACTCGCCGGTGTCCCTCGGGGACTACTGCGCCGGGTCCAACCACATCCTCCCCACCGGCGGGAGCGCCTGCCACGCAGGCGGCCTGAGCGTGCAGACGTTCCTGCGCGGCATCCACGTAGTGGACTACTCCGAGGACGCGCTGCGCGAGGTCGCCGGGCACGTCGTGGCGCTCGCGGAGGCGGAGGACCTGCCCGCGCACGGCGAGGCCGTCACCGTCCGCTTCCCCGCCCCGTGAACGCGCCGCAGGACCGGCGCCCGCTCCTCGTGGTTCCCGTCGCCGACGCCGGGCGCCTCGCCCCGGTGTGCACCCTGGCGCGGGTGCGCGGGCGGCTCGTGCCCGTCGAGGGTGCCGGCTGCGTCCTCGTGCCGCGGGACGCCGCCGGCGCGACGGAGGCCGCCGCGAAGCTCTCCCGCCTCGTGCGCGGCGCGGACGTCGTCCTCCTCGGCGTGGAGGGGGACGCCGTCAGCGCCCAGCGCTGGCGCGGCGGGGTGCGCGGGCAGGACGCCGCCGCGCCCGGCCTGCTGCTGTCCACGTGGCCGGACACGGTGCAGCGCCTGCTGCTCGGCGGGCTCGACCCGGCGGAGGTACCGGGCGTGCGCGACGTCGGGCACGGCTCGCGGTTCAGGGCCGCCTGGGACCTGGCGCGCGGGCGCGGGCGGGGCTGAGCACCGGACCCGCACACCGGCCGCACCGGACCAGCACACCGGTGGCTCCGGTCCCCGTCCGGCCGGTCGGGCGTGCAGTACGCTCCGGGCACGCCCGTCCGCAGTGCCGCGTCAGCGCGCCGGCGTGGACAGCGGGCGGTAGGCCGACGTGGGTACTGCAGCGGACGCCTGCCGGGCGTCCGCGCGTCACAGCGGAGGTATTCCGGTAGATGTCCCCGAGAAACTGCCCGACGACCACGCGCCTGCCGGCCGGACCGCGTTCGTGCGCGACGACGGGCTGACCCTGCAACGGCGAACGGCAGCCCGCCGGATCCCGTCCCCCCGTCGCGCCCGGCTGCGGCCCCCGCAGCCCGGCCGCCGGCGCGCCCGGTGGGGCTCGGTCCTGGTCCCGGCCCTGCTCGGTGCGGTGTTCCTGTGGTGGAACCTCGGGCGCAGCCCGGACACGCAGTACGACGAGGTCGTCTACAGCGAGGCCGCCCGGTCCGTCGCCCAGGACTGGCGGCTCACCTGGGAGGGCCGCCCGGTGTTCGTCCACCCGCCCGTGTCCTTCCTGCTGCAGGCGGCCTGGATCCGGTTGCTCGGCCTCCAGGTCGCGCCCCTGCCGCAGGTGATCGACGCGACGCGGCTGCTCGCGGCGACGGCCGCCGTGCTGTGCGTGGTCCTCGTGGCGCTGCTGGCCGGACGGCTGGCGCGCGGCGCCTCGCCGGCCCGGACCCTGGTGCTGGTCGTGCTCGTGGGTGCCCTGGCGGCGACGGACCCGGTCCTGCTGCGCTACGGGCGCCTGGCGGTGATCGAGCCGTTCGCCCTCGCCGGGTGCCTCGTCGCCCTGCACGCGGCGATGTCCGCCCCCCGCTGGCGTGCCGGGACGCACGTGGTGCTCGTGGGCCTGGCGACGGGCGTGGCGCTGCTCACCAAGGAGATCACCGTCTTCCTGCTCGCCGCCCCGGTGCTGCACGCCGCGATGAGCCGCGACCGCGCCCTGCTCGCCAGGGCCGCCGCCGCGCTGGCCACGGGGATCGCCCTGTGGGGGGTGTTCGCCGTGTGGGCGGCGTCCCTCGGGTTGCTGGGGCAGTTCGTGGACGTGAAGACGGCGACGCTGCGCCGGCTGCTGGGGCTGGTGCAGATCACCGGGTGGAACCGCCCGGGGGTCTCGTTCGTCGACGCCGTGCTCGGACAGGCGGCGCAGTACGCGACGTCGTACGTGCTGCTCGCCGGTGGTGGGCTCGCCCTGCTGTGGCTGCTGGTCCACCGTGCCGGCGACGGCGCCCGCTGGCTCCTCGCCTGGTCGCTGGCCAGCTACGCCTTCGCGGCGTACGTGGTGCTCCTGGGAACCCTCAACGAGCAGTTCTTCGTCTACGTCCTGCCCGCCGCCGTCGTGGCCGTCGTGCTGGTCGGGGACGCCCTGGCACGCCGCGTCCGGGTGCGCGCGCTGGTCGCGCTCGTGGCGCTCGCGGTCGTCGTCGTGGCCGCGACGAGCTGGGGACGTTCCTACCGCGGTGACGACCGCGGGGTCGAGCGCCTGGTCGCCGGGCTCGACGCGTCACAGCCGTCGTGCGCCGTCCTCAACGCCTCCGGCGACGTGGAGAAGTTCTCCTTCCTCTCCCCGGCGCGGCCCGTGTCCGACTTCGCCAGCGGTCCGGGTGCCCTCAGCCACGGGGTGCAGCTGTTCGTGCTCAGCGACAAGGACGCGCTGACCCGCTCCGGGAACGCCAGCGCACAGCTGAACGCGTGGGTCCGTGCCCACGGCACCCGTCTCGCCGCCTACCCCAGCACGACGTACCGCGGTCTGGAGCTGTGGCGGGTCCCGCTCGACGACTTCGACCCCCGTGCCGGCGTGGAACCCCTCCGCAACGGGGCCCTCGTCCTGCGCGACGGTTCCCGCTGCGGCGCCTTCGCGGTGACGGACTCGGGCAGCGGCCCCTTCTTCTCGACCTGGACCGCGGCCGGGGGCAAGGCCGTGCTCGGAGCCCCTCTCACGTCGGTCTGGGAGGAGGGCGGCCGGGCGGTGCAGGTCTTCTCGGGCACGGTCCTGACCTCCGCCGGGGACGGCCGCCTGGACGCGCGTCCCGTCGTGCGGGAGCTGGCCGCGTCCGCGCCGCAGGCGTACCGCCAGGCCGGTCTGCCCGGGCTGTCGGCGGGTGCGCCCGGCAGGATCCCCCGCCAGGCGGGCGTCCTCACCGATCCCCTGCTGACGGCCGCCGCCACGGGGGAACTCGGCCGGCTCCTGGGACCCGCCCTCGGCCCCCCGGCCGCGGCGGACGGCGCAAGGGTGCGCCAGGCGTTCACCGGGGGGGTTCTCGAGCGGTCGGCGGACGGGCGGGTGCGCCTGGCCCCCGTCGGCGACCTGCTGCTGCGCACGGGCACCGTCGGGCCGCCACCGCGGGCGAGCGCCCCGGTGGTGCCGCCGCCGCTGTCCCGCGACGTCCTGCCCGAGCAGCCGAGCTCCGCCCGCACGTTCGTCCTCGCCCTGGCGGTCGCCACCGTGCTCCTCCTGGCGCTCGCCGCGCTGGCGGCACGGGACGGACGGCGCCGGCGGGGTTCCGCGCGCCACGCCGCGGGAACGGCGGGGGGCCCGCGGTGAGCGCGGGGCTCGGCGAGGTCTCCCGCCTCGCGCGCACGGCCCTCGCCTGGCGCCTCGGGGCGGTGGTCCTGCTGCTCGTCGCGGCCCTCGTGGTGCGGGGGAGCGGGGTGCTGCGACCGGAGGCATCCGGCCTGCCGCCGCTGCCCGGCGCCGCGGAGGTGTTCCCGGGGCTGGTGCGGGCCGGCGAGCCGCAGGAGGCGGATCTCGTGAGGCTGGTGCAGGACAACGGGTTCAGTGCCGTCGTGGACGTGGAGCCGGGTGGCCCCGTCCTCGCCGACGTGGAGGAGGAGGCGGTCGCGACCGGCCTCGGCATCACCTACCTGCGCCTCCCCGTGGCAGCGGACGGGATGCCGTCGGCCGCACAACTCCAGGCGGTGGCCGACCTGCTCGACGTGGTGCGGCCGACGGAGAGCCGGCCCGTCCTGCTGCACGACGAGAACGGTGCCGGCCCGGTGCTCGTCCTGTCGGCCCAGCTGCAGCTGCTGCGCGGTGCCCCGCCGGAGGTGGCCCTGGAGACGCTCGGGGCGGGGGGGAGCGAGCCGACCGCGGAGCAGGTGGGAGCGTTGCGCGAAGTGGCCTCCGTGGTGGAGGGTCGGGCCGGCCGGGTCAGCTAGGCGTCACCGGTCGAACGCGTCCTGTGGTGATCGGCGCCTGGAGCGCCAGAGAGGTACGGCTCGTGACCCCACCGCACCGGAGCACCAGTTCGACCACGCCCGAGGAGGAGCGGGCCGCAGCACTGCGGGTGACGCACGTGCTGCGCCGGCCGGTGGACGCCCACGGCGGGGTCGAGCGGGTCGTGCGAGAACTCCTCGACGCGATGCCGGCCCTGCGCCCCTCGTGGCGGGTCAGCGCGGTCTCGGCGTTCCCGCGCACCGGTGGCCTGGAGGCGGTGCCCGCCCTGGCCGACGTCCTCGCCGGGGCGGCCGTCGCCGTGGAGGTGTTGCGCGGCAGGCACGACGTCGTGTTCGTGCACTGCCCGGAGTGCCTGTGGGTCCTCAACCTCGTCCGTCCCCTGGTGCGCCGCCGTGCGCTGCCGCGCGTGGTCGCCGTCTGGCACGGCGCCGGCCCGCAGCGGTTCCTCGCCCTGCGGCCGGCCCGCAACCTCGCGGCGCGCCTCCTGGCACGGTGGATCTCGCTGCTGGAACGCGGTGGCCTGTCGGCCGACGCGCACGTCGCCGTCCACCGGCTGGTCGCCGAGGACCTGCGCACCACCCACGGGTTCGACGGTCTCGTGCGCGTCGTGTCGAACGCCGTCGACGGCGAGCTCGCCCGGGCCCTCGCGGGAACTCCCCGGGCCACCGGCCGGGACGCGGGCGAGGTCGTCGTGCTCTGGGTCGGGCAGACCGGGTACGCCAAGGGGCTGGACGTCGCGCTGGAGGCGTACGGCCTGGCACGTCGTCGCCACCCCGGTCTGAGGCTCCTCGTCGTGGGGGTTCCCGGGCCCGCCCCGGGCCAGGCCGCCCCCGACGGTGTCGAGTGGGCCGGGGTCGTCCCGCCGCCCGGGATGCCCGCCGTGTACCTGCGCGCGGACGTGCTGCTGTTCCCCAGCCGGTACGAGAGCTTCGGCCTGGTGGTGGTCGAGGCGATGGCCGCGGGCCTGCCGGTGGTCATCTCGGCATCCATCCCGCCGGACATCGCCCTGGACGGCCGCAACGGCCGCGTCGTGCAGCGCCTCGACGCCCGGGACTTCGCCGACGCCCTGCTCGACGTCGTGTCCGATCCCCGCGGGATGCGGGCCACGGGTGAGCGCAACCGCGCCGACTCGCTGCGGTTCAGCTCCGCGGGGATGGCCGCGGGGTACGCGCAGGCGGCGGAGGACGTCGCGGTGGGGGCGGGCCGGTGACCGCGGAGGGCTCGCTGGGACGTGTCCTCGCCGGGGCGCAGCGGTGCGTCTTCCTGTCCCCCCACCTGGACGACGTGGCGTTCTCCTGCGGTGCGCTCCTGCGGGCGGTCGCCACCGGTGCCGGGCAGGGGGGAGGTGCCTCCCCGCCGCTGGTGGCCACCGTGTTCACCTCCGCGCTGCAGGAGCGCATGACGCTGGCGGCGCGCCGTTCCCTGCGGGCCGAGGGCCGCGAGGACGTCCTGGCGCTGTACGAGGAGCGGCGGGCGGAGGACGCCGCGGTGCTGCGCCCGGCCGGGGCCGAGGTGCTGCACCTGGGCTTCGTCGACGCGCCCTTCCGCCGTCGTCCCGGGCGGCTCGCCCGGCGGCTGGGCCGGCTCCTGCCCGAGCTCGGTGCCTGCTACCCCACGTTCCGGTTCGACATCGCCCGGGGGCGGGTCTCGGCGGCCGACCGGCCGCTGGCGGCGGAACTGGCGGGCCGCCTGGGCGAGCTGCTCCGGGAGCGCGGTGCCACGCACGTCGTGGCACCGCTGGGCGTGGGCAGGCACGTGGACCACCTGCTCGTGCGGGAGGCCGCACGGCGGGCGGCGACCCGGACCGGTGCACGGCTGGTCCTGTACGCGGACTACCCCTACTGCCTGCACCACCCCGTGCCGGAGACCCCCGGATGGGGCGGACCGTGGCGGTCGGAGGTGTGGGAGCACGACCTCGCGGCCAAGGCGCCGCTCATCGCGGGGTACCGCACCCAGACCGGTCTCTTCTCGCACCGCGAGGCGCCGATCGTCGCCGAGCGGTACCTCGTCCCGGCGCAGGTCGTGTGAAGGCGTGCGACGGCGACACGGGTCCCCGGTAGGATCCGAGCAGTCCCTGCCCGGCGCGACCGCGCACCGGGCCCCGATGGAGGACCACCTGTGACAAGGCGCAGCCGGGTTCCCCGGCGATCGGCCGCAGCACTGTCCACTCCCCGCACCGCTGCGGCCGGCGGCGTCATCCTCGTCCTGCGTTTCGCGACGGGGTCGGTCCTGAACTACGCCCTCGGGGTGCTGGTCGCCTGGCTCCTGGTGCCCGAGGAGTTCGGGGTGGTGGGTGCGTCCCAGAACGTCCTGCTGTTCGCCGCCGGTGCGCTGACCGCCGGCCTGCCCTGGGCGCTGACCGTCCGCATGGCGGCCGCGGACACCGGCCCGGCGGAGGTGTCCCGCATCCTGCGGACCTCCCTCGTGGGCAACCTCGTCCTGGGCGTGCTGCTCGCCCTGGCGCTGGTGCTCGCGCAGACGGGCGGGTTGCGGATCGTCCCGACCGCCTCGGGCGCCCTCGTGGCCGTCCTGGCCGTCGAGATCGTGGTCCTCGCGCTCAACGCCGTCCTGGGCGGTGCCCTGCAGGCGACCAGGCGGTTCGCCGGCCTCGGCGCGATGCACAGCGTCGAGATCCTCGTGAAGTGCCTCGTGGCCACGTTCCTCGTGGTGTTCCTCGACGCCGGGGCCCTCGGTGTCGCGATCGGTTTCCTCGTCGGATCCCTCGTCGCGACGGCCATCGCGCTGCGGGCCCTGACCGGGGTCCTGCCCGGCTGGGGTCCTCTGGCCCCGCTGCGGTCGGTGTCGATGGCGGCGCCCATCTGGGTCGGCACGGTGTCGTTCACCGCGGTGCTGACCGTCGACCTGCTCGGCCTGTCGTACCTGACGGGTGGAGGCGCCGCCGCGGCGGCCTCCCTGGCCGCCTACCAGGTGTGTTCCCTCCTGGCCAGGGCGCCGTACTTCGTCAGCGACGCCCTCGTGGACGCCGTGTTCCCCTTCATGGCCGCAGCCAGGGACGACGGCCGGGGTGTCCACGCGTGGTTCGTCGAGGCGGTCCGGTGGATCCCCGTGGCCCTCCTGCCCCTGCAGCTGGTCCTGCTGATCGCGCCGGGCCCGGTGCTGCGCCTGCTGTTCCCGGAGCACTACGCGCCCTCGGAGGCCGTCCTGCGGCTGCTGACCCTGGGAACACTCGGCCTGATGCTCGCCAACGCGCTCGTGAAGACGGCGTACGCCGTGCAGGAACCCCGGGGAATCGCACGCGTCATGCCGTGGGCGGTGCTCGTGGAACTGGTGGGGCTCGCCGTCCTGGTGCCCTCCCACGGCGCGACCGGCGCCGCCGCGGCGTACGCGGTGGCGTGCTGGGTGGCCGTCGCCGTCCTGGGCCGCGCCTATCTCCGCCGGCAGGGCCGCCTCGCACGGGAGGGGGTGGGCCCCCGGCTGGCCGGCCGGTTCCTGCTCTGCCTCGCCCCGTCCACCGCCGTCCTGCTGGTGGCGGCGAACGCCGGCGACGGCCTCGCGCTGGGGCTGTTCGCCGTTGCCGGACTGGTGCACCTGGCCTCGGCCCGGGCATGGGGTTTCGTGCGGGACCGCGACGTCGCCCGCGTGCACCCGTCGCTGGTCGCCGTCGGCCGCCGGGGCGCTCGTCACCCGGCGCGCTGACGCCCCACCCGACCGCGTCCCCGAGCAGCGACCTGCGCCTGCACGCACGGCCCACCCAGCGAACGCCCGACGAGTCGATCGGAGAGACCGCGATGCGCGTGCTCATGCTCACCCGCAGACCTCACCACGACCACGGAGGGGTCGAGCGCGTGGTTCGCGGTCTCGTGGAGGAACTGGCCAGGCAGCGCCCGGACTGGGACGTCGAGGTGGCCCCCGCCTTCGCCGGGGCCGGGTTCCTCGAGGGTTTCGACGGGGTCAGCGACGTCATCGCCGCGTGGCGCCTCGGGCGCCGGGCCGCCGCGGCGCGGGCCGACGTGCTCCTCGTGCACTGTCCCGAGTGCGTCTGGGGCCTGCGGCTGCTGGCCCCCCGGCGGCTGGGCCGCACGGTCGTCGTCTGGCACGGTGCGGGGGCGAAGCCCTACCTGGCCCTGCGCCCCGAGGGGAACCTCGCCGCGCGCGCGCTGGCCTGGTTCCGCACCACCGAGGAACGGCGTGCGCTCGCGCTGGAGCACCACGTCGTGGTGCACGCGACGGTGGAACGCGACCTGGCCGCGGAGTACGGGAACACCCGGCCGGTCACCGTCATCGAGAACGCCACGGACCTGCGCTCCGTGGCGCAGGCGGACCCGGGCGGGACGGACCGGCCCTTCACCGCCGCCTGGGTCGGCCAGGCCGGCCGGCGCAAGGGCCTGGACGTCGCCCTGGAGGCCCTGGCGCAGGCGCAGCGGGTCCGCCCGGAGCTCCGGCTGCTCGTCGCCGGCGTGCCCGCCGGCCCCGCCCTGCCGGGCGTCACGTGGCTCGGGGTGGTGCCACCGGACCAGGTCGCCGGGATCTACCGTTCCGCGGACCTGCTGCTCTTCCCCACGCGGTACGAGAGCTACGGGCTCGTGGTCGTCGAGGCCATGGCCGCAGGGCTCCCCGTGATCGTCTCCGACGAGGTGCCCGCGGGCATCGTGGGCGACGGGCGCAACGGGCGCATCATCGCCGGGCACGAGGCCGGCGAGTACGCCGCCGCCCTGCTGGAGTACGCCTCCGACCCGGAGCTCGTGCGGCGCACCTCGGCCGCCAACCGCCTCGAGGCGCGCAGGTTCAGCCTCGAGGCGGCGACGGCCAGGTACGTCGAGCTGATCGAGCAGCTCGCCGGGGAGGTCACGCGGGAGCGGGCGCGTCGCTCCTGACGCCGAGGGCCACCAGCAGGTTCTCGGTGGCGCGGGCCCACGACGCCTGTCGCGCCCGGGCGCGCCCCGCCGCGACGAGCGCCTCACGGGTGCCGGGGTCGTCCAGGCGGCGCACGGCGCCGGCGAGCGCGACCGGGTCGCCGGGGGGGACGAAGAGGGCGGCGTCCCCGCCCACCTCGCGGAAGACGGGGATGTCGCTCGCGACCACGGGAACACCTGCGGCCATGGCCTCCAGGAGCGGCAGCCCGAACCCCTCGACGGCCGAGGGGTAGACGAAGGCGTGCGCACCGGCGTACAGCGCCATGAGCTCGCCGTCGCTGATGCCCTGCAGGTGCACGACGCGGGAGGAGAGCCCCAGTTCCCGAACGGCCGTCGGCACCAGGTCGGGAAAGCGTCGGTCGAGGCTGCCCACGAGAACCAGGTGCACGTCGGCCGGCAGCGACGCGAGGGCGCGCACGGCGACGTCGACGTTCTTGTGCGGTCTGCGCGCCCCCACGTGCAGCAGGTAGCGCGACGGCGTGCCGGCGGGCAGGGAACCGGCCGCCTCCCGTGCTGCGGCGAACCGGTCGTCGACGCCCCACCCCACGACGTTCCGCTCGTGCACCGGAACCCCGTAGGTGCGCCGGACCTCCTGCGCGGAGGCGTGGCTGGGCGTCAGGACCGTGGTCGCGCGCAGCACCAACCGGGTCGCGACGGTGTAGAGCGCCCGGGTGCGGCGGTCCGGTGCGTACGCGGCGTCCGCCTCCAGGATGCAGTCGTGGACGACCGCGAACCTGCGCCGGCGCGAGGGCCTCTCGCCCAGCGACAGCACCGGGGCCCCGAGGTGGTACGGGAAGAGGGCCACGTCCGCTGCCGCCGAGCGCAGCGCGCGTGGCCAGGCGATCCACTGGGTGGCGGAGGAGAGGGAGTGCTCGAACGGCAGCCTGGTGAAACCGTTGCCCTCGATCACCTCGTGCAGGGGGAAGCGGGAGGACTCCTGGCCGGACCTGGTGAAGACGGCGACCTCGAGGTGGGGCGTTCCCGCCAGCCCGCGCAGGAGCGCCTCGGTGATCCGCCCGATGCCGTGGTAGTTGTCGTCGAGGACGCGCCCGTCCACGGCCAGACGCGTGACCCGCCCGCCCGGGACCGCGCTCACGCCTGCGGCACCACGGTTCACGCCTGCGGCACCAGGGTTCACGCCTGCGGCACCGGGGCCTGGACACGGCCGGTGCCCGGCGTGCGGCCGGTGTCCGGGCCGCGGACGCCGGTGAGGTCGATGGTGCGCGCGGTGGTGCGCACCTGGCCCGTCACCGCACGCTCCACGGCCTCGACCGTCAGCCACGGCGCGGCGGCGGGGGCGGAGACGCACAGGACCGTGCTGGTGTGCGCGGTGCGGTGCAGCGGGAGCAGCACCGCGGTGCCCATGTCGTGCCGGCGCATCAGCAGGCGCACCGCGATGGGCGTGGTGGCGTCGGGGTGCAGGTGGAGCGCACGGCCCCGCCGGGCGGCGTGGGCCGCCAGGGGAGCCTCCGCGACCCGTCGTGCCAGGACGCCGTCCGGTGTCCAGCGGAGCCCGGCGGTGTGGCGGCGACCCTCCCGGGCCAGCACCACGAGGCTGACCTGGTCCGTCCCGAGTGCGTCCCGCACCTGGGTGACCAACGCGGCGGGGCTCGCCCAGCGGGACGGCAGCGCCTCCCCGGCCGTCGTGCCGTGCCGGCCGAGCACGGCGGTCAGCATGATGCGCTCGTAGGCCTCCGCGGTGGCGCGGGAGGACCCCGCGCCCACCGTCGCGCTGAGGGCCGAGCGGCGCGCGAGCTCCTCCGGGTCGCCGGCGAGCTCGAGCAGCGCGTCGCGCAGCGCGGGGGCGTCACCCGGCGGCACGAGCACCCCGGTGCGGCTCGCGACCTCGCGCACCCCGGGCAGATCGCTGGCCACCGGGACGCACCCGGCCGCCATGCCCTCGACCAGCACCAGACCGTAGGCCTCCGCCGTCGTGGTCGACGGCAGCACGATCACGTCGTTGTCGGCGTAGGCGCGCCAGAGGGCGTCGTCGGGAAGCCGGCCGTGGAAGGTGACGTTGGCGGTGCCGGACTGCGCGACGCGCGCCTCCAGCTCGCTGCGCATCGCGCCGTCACCGACCACGTCGAGGTGGATGCCGGGCTCTCCCTCGATCGCGTCGAGCAGCACGTGCAGCCCCTTGTAGGGCCGCAGCTGCCCCACGAACAGGACCCGCAGGACGCCGTGCCGGCGGGGCGAGCGCGACTGCACGCGCCCGGTGGTCTCGACCCCCCACGGCACCACCTCGACGGGCGCGCCGTGCTCCGCGCGCATCCTGTCCTCGTACGCGGCCGAGCTCACCACCACGGCGTCGCTGCGGTGGGCGATCCTGCGGGACAGGGTGTTGTAGACGTCGCACCACCGCTGCAGCCCCGGGATGCTCAGGTCGGAGTGGTGCGTGTAGACGACGGCCGGGCGTTCCGCACGCAGCCTGCCCGAGAGCAGCAGGAAGACCTCGCTCATCGTGGGGACCGGACCGTGCACGTTGACGACGTCGAAGGCGCGCAGGTGGCGGCGCAGGGGCCGCCAGAAGAACGCGAAGGCGGACAGGCGGATCTCCCGGCGCATCCAGCGCGGGAAGTCGCGCCGGCTGACGACCTCGACGCGGTGGCCCCGCTCGACGAGGCCACGCCGCAGTTCCGCGACGGTCGTCGAGATGCCGCTGATGACGGGCGGGGCCTCGGACGTGATGACGAGGACCTCCAGCGGGCGGCCGGCGGCGGGCCGGGGTGCCTGCTGAGCCGTGGTGCCCACCGGGCCCGGCTCCGCGGGGCTGCCGGCGCGCCGCTGACGCGGGATGAGCACGCCCGGGGCGGCGCGCCCGCTCGGCTCGTGCCCGAAGCGCAACCCGGCGACGTGCTGCAGGAAGCGCCGCCCCTCCGCAAGGCTGGACTTGGACCGACCGGCGACCCTGGGGGCGAAGGTGTACCCCACGTCGGCGAGCCGCCGCCACGGCGCACGCACCAGGATCTCGAGCAGGATCTTGTACCCCTCGGGGCGCAGGACGACCCCGCGCAGGATGCGGGCGTCGAGGGCGAAGAACCCCCCGAGCGGGTCGGACGTCACCCGCGTGCGCCGGAACACGGCGTGCACCAGTGCGCGGCAGCCCCGGGAGACCAGGTGGCGCACGGGCCCGTCCAGGCCCTCGCTGGAGCCGGCGCCGGTGTAGCGGCTGCCCACGGCGATGTCCGCGGTGCCGTCCAGCACGGGGCGCAGCAGCTGGGGAACCGCCTGCGGCGGGTGCTGCAGGTCGGCGTCCATGACGACGATGACGGACGAGCGGGCCAGCCGGAAACCCGCGAGGACCGCACCGCCGAGGCCGCCCTCGCGGGAGCCCGCGGGGCGGTGCAGGAACCGGACGCGCGGATCCGCCGCGAACAGTTCCGCGAGGACCTCGGGGGTCTCGTCGTCGGAGTCGTCGACGAAGATGACCTCCCAGTCGAAGTCGCTGAGCACCTCGACGAGCGCGGAGTGCAGACGCCGGACGTTCTCCGCCTCCTGGCGGCTGGGGACCACGATGCTCACGACTGATCGACCGCTCACCATGGGTACACGCTATCGGCCGCGCAGGTGACATCGCGTCAGACGTGAGGTATTCGTCAGGGCGACGGGGTAACCCGGACCCCATATCGCTCACTGTGCAAACACCGCAACTCACCGTGATGTTCTGGGTTTCCGGGTGGTTTCCGCCGGATGGCTCCCGGATGTCCTGCAGCAACCGGCGCGCGAGGCGACGGCGTCGTGCAGCCGTTCCTCACCGGCCTGTGCCGTCGGAAGCCCACTCCTGCGACAGCAGCGTGCGCGCCTGCGCCCACGACGCAAACCGCCGTTCACCGCCGAAGAACTGGGGGGCCCGCACCAGGTAGTAGGCGCTCAGGGCGTTGTCCGCGGCGGCCCGCAGACCCGTGCGCAGCGACCGCACGTCGTTGCCCCCGCTGGTCTCGGCCATCACCCGCAGACCCCGCGAGCGGGCGAGCTCCGCCAGGTGGGCGACGACCGCCGGGTTCTCGCCCCACGTGCCGTACACCACGGCGCGCTCATCGGCCAGCGCCGCGATCTGACGCCGGAAGTCGTAACCCCGCTGCACCTCGCCGTTCACCTCCGGCGAGGAGGACCCGTCCAGGCCGGTGGCCACCGCCGCCTCGAAATCCCCCGGCCGCATGCCGTACGAGGGGTAGAGCACGGCGACGTCGCCGCGGTGACCGGCTCCGCGCACCGCGGCCACCTGCCAGTTCTGGAACTCCACGAGCGCGTCCAGGTACCAGTCCAGGAAGGCCGCGGCCCGCTCGTCGACCCCACCGGCCCCGGGGACGAACCCCGGCACCGGGTTCTCGCGCGCCGCGCCGGCGTCGAAGGCCCAGTACGCGTTCTCGTAACGACCCTGCCGGTCCCGGGCCCACGGGTAGCTCAGCTCGCCGAACGGTCCCCCTCCGGTCCGGACGAGGTCGAAGCCGCTCCCGAGGCGGGCCATCAGCCCCTGCAGGTACTCCTCGGCGACGTCGCGGTGCTGCCGGCCGAACACCAGGTTGGGCACGGGGAACCTGGCGTAGGTCCGCCCGTCCTGGTCCACGAAACGCGCCCCCGGGCGGGAGAGCAGCCACCCGGGCGCGTCCATCGTGCCCGTGTTCAGCGCCACGGTCAGCCCGGCCTCGCGCAGCCGGCCGGCGTGCTGCGCCACGCCGTCCACGTACGACCAGTCCCACTGCCCCGCCCTCGGCTGCGCCGACGACCACGCCAGCTCGACCAGGGCGCGACGCACGCCGCCCGCCCGCAGCGACGCCGGCTGACCGGGCTCGTAGGGACCGATCATGCCCAGCTCGATGCGGGGGCCGGGCCGCGCGGGGTCGTCGTCCGCGCCGAGGAGCGCGGCGCCCGCGCACGGGACGCCTGCCGCCAGGACGGCGCGGCGGGTCGGTCGCGGCCGCTGCGCTCCACCCACCGTGCGCCCCTCCGCTCGTGGTCGTGACGTCGCGCGGCCCGGCGCGCGAGACCGCCGCGCCAGGCCGGCGGCCACGTCCGTCACCTCCCGATCTTAGGCACCGCCGCACCGCCGCACCGCCGCCGCCGCTCGCGCGATCGCCGCAGCACCGGCGGCGTTACACGTCCCGGCCGATTCCGCACGAACGGCTCAAGTCCCCCGCCGGGGCCGCCGATCCCTCCTCCGTGCAGCGAGCCGGAGCCCACGGGACAGACGCGTGCTCCGGGTCCGCCCGGTCCGCCGACCGGTAGCGCCCGCACACCGGTTCCCGCGACCGGCCGGTGCGCCGGCGACCGCGGGCCCCTTGAACACGCCTGCGGCCGTCGTGCGACGGCCGCGCCCACTTGGAATGAGGAAGCGCCATGACCTGGTCCCGTCGCCACGAGAACCCCGGCCCGGGGATGTCCCGGCGCAGCCTCCTGGGTGCCGCGTCCGTCGCACTCGGGCACGCGCTCCTCCTGCCGGCCGCCGCACGGGCGGCGACCACCCCGAAGGCCGCCGGGCTGACGGACCCCTTCACCTCCCTCAGCACCACCCGCTGGCCGGTGCGCGGGACGGGCGTCTCGGTCGTCGGGGGGCGGCTGCGCTTCTCCTCCTCCTCGGTCCAGACGGTCAGCACCGGCTCCGCCCGCTACGACCTCACCGGGAGCCGGCTGCGCGTACAGCTCCCGGCCAGGTACTCGGGGGCGCACGCCTTCGCCAACATCTCGGCCATCGTGCCCGGGACCAGCGAGAACCGCGTCAACGCCCAGGTCGAGGGCGGCAGCTTCGTGATGCGCGAGGTGCGCAACGGGCTGGTCTCGGACCAGCGCATCCCGTACGACGCGG
Source organism: Kineococcus anabasis (assembly GCF_054590795.1). Lineage (NCBI taxonomy): Bacteria > Bacillati > Actinomycetota > Actinomycetes > Kineosporiales > Kineosporiaceae > Kineococcus > Kineococcus anabasis. The sequence goes on along the minus strand of NZ_BAAIHU010000006.1, from coordinate 27,066 downwards.
TGCAGCACCGGTGGATCGCGATCGAGCACGACGGCACGAGCGTGCTGTGGCGCACCTCCCCCGACGGGACGACCTGGACCACCCGCCGCTCGAAGGCGAGCGCGGTCCCGCTCACGTCGGTCCAGGTCTCGCTCGAGGCCGGCCCCAACGGGGGTTCGGGGTACGCCGAGTTCGACGACCTCAACGTGACCCCGGCCGTGCGGGCCGCGGCGACCTCCAGCGCCTACGTCATCGCCTCCGCCTACACGCTCGAGGAGATGCGCGACTGGAAGGCGCGGGGCGGCACGCACGTCCTCCTGCAGGTGTTCTGGGACCGCTGGCTGACGGCGGCGGGCGCGGGTGTCAACGCCCACGCGGTCGCGGAGTACCGGGGCTGGCTGGCGAACGCCCGCGCCGCGGGCCTGCGCGTCATCGGCGAGATCTCCACCGCGGCGACGCCCGCCTACGTGCGGGACCGGGTGCCCCCGTTCCGCTCCCAGACCGGCGCCCTCTACACCGACGAGGCGATCCGCGACTGGGTGTTCACCGCCATCGGCCGCCAGTACGTCGCGGAGTTCCTCGCCAAGTCCTTCGCGGCGCTGAACCAGAGCGGTGACTGGGACCTCGTCGACACCATGCGCGTCGGCGGCCTCGGGATGGGTGAGCTGAACTACCCGTCCTCGCGCCACGGCTCCGGTGGCGGCCAGATCGTGTGGTGGTCCCACGGGGACGCCGCGCAGACGGGCAACGGCCTGGCCGCCGGGATGGTCCGCTCGCCCCACCCGGGGGAGTGGGCCTACCGGAACACCCCCGTCGGTTCCGCCGCCACGGCCCGGGACGAGGCCCTCGCCGCCTGGCACGTGGACGCCCTGACGCGGTGGATGACGTGGCTCGTGGCGCAGCACCGGGCGGCCGGGTGGAAGGGGCACGTGCACGTCCTGCACCCGTCGTGGGGCGTGCGCTACGAGCGCGGCGCCGGGGACCTGAACTTCCGGTACGAGACCGCGCAGGGCACCTCCTGGGGCGTGCAGATGGACGCCTACCCGGACGCGAACGTCCACCCGTGGCAGACCTGGGCCAACCGTGCCGCTGACGCCGACCCGACGACGGACATGGGGGCGAAGTCGCCGGTCCAGTACCTGAAGAAGCTGGCCGAGGCGCGGGGCCGGACCCTCCTGGGTGCCGAGAACGCCGCCTTCAGCAGCGAGGCGGAGCTGACGCGGACCTTCACGTCCACCACGGACGGCGCCGTCGGCCTGGGGTACGCGATCTACATGCACGTCTGCTACGCCGACCTCAGGTCCGGCGCCGCGGGGACGCTGGGGAACATCACGGCCCTCATGGGGGCCAAGCCCTCCACCGGCGCGCTGCCGCGGGCGGCCGCCCTGTAGGGGCAGCGGGCGCCGGGCGGCGCCGGCACGACCCCTCCCCGGGACGGGCTCGTGCCGGCCCCGCCCCCCTCGGCCCGGGTCGCCGCGGCGGCCGGCCGGGTCCGGCGCCGTGCACACGCACCCCGCCGGTCTGGGACAATCGCCCGGTGACCGCCGAGCCCGCCACCCGAGCCACCCCGAGCAGCGCGGCCCCCACCCTGGCGGACCTGCCCCTGCGCGACGGCATCCGCGGCGACCACCCCTACGGCGCCCCGCAGCTCGACGTACCCGTGCTGCTCAACGTCAACGAGAACCCCTACGCCCCCTCGGCCGCCGTCGTCGACGACATCGCCGGTGCCGTCGCGCGGGCCGCCGCGGGGCTGAACCGCTACCCCGACCGGGAGTTCCTGGAGCTGCGCGCGGACTTCGCGGCGTTCCTGCGCGCGGAGTCCGGGGTGGAGCTGGCGCCGGAGCAGATCTGGGCGGCGAACGGCTCCAACGAGGTCATGCTGCACGTGATGCAGGCGTTCGGCGGGCCGGGCCGCACGGCGCTGAGCTTCGCGCCGACGTACTCGATGTACCCGGAGTACGCGCGGGACAGCCTCACCGGCTGGGTCGCGGGCCGGCGCGAGGAGGACTTCACCCTCGACGTGGACCACGCCCGCGCCGCGATCGCCGAGCACCGGCCCTCCGTGGTGATCCTCACCAGCCCGAACAACCCCACGGGCACGGCCCTGCCGCCGGAGGTGGTGGAGGCCGTCGCGGAGGCCGTGACGGACGGGGTGGTCGTGGTGGACGAGGCGTACGCGGAGTTCCGCCGCGAGGGGGTTCCCAGCGCGCTGGAGCTGCTGCCGCGGTTCGGGCACCTGGCGGTCAGCCGCACCATGAGCAAGGCGTTCTCGCTCGCCGGTGCGCGCGTGGGGTACCTCGCCGCCGCGCCCGCGTTCGTCGACGCGCTGCGCATCGTGCGCCTGCCGTACCACCTGTCCGCGGTGACGCAGGCCGTGGCCCGTGCGGCGCTGCGGCACTCCGGTGAGCTGCTGGGGCGGGTCCACGAGCTGCGCGAGCGCCGGGACGCGACCGTGGAGTGGCTGCGGGAGAAGGGTTTCGAAGTCCCCACGTCGGACTCGAACTTCGTGCTGTTCGGGCGCTTCGCCGACCGCCACGCCGTCTGGCGGGGGTTGCTGGAGCGCGGGGTCCTCATCCGCGAGACGGGACCCGAGGGGTGGCTGCGCGTCAGCGTGGGCACCGAGGAGGAGATGCGCGCCTTCCGGGGCGCCCTGGAGCAGACGCTCGACACGATGCCGCAGGAGGTTCCCGCACGATGAGCACCGAGGTCCCCACCCCCCGCAGGACGGCGCGGATCGAGCGCACCACGTCGGAGTCCACGGTCCTCGTGGAGCTGGACCTCGACGGCAGCGGCCGCACCGACATCTCCACCACGGTGCCGTTCTACGACCACATGCTCACCGCGCTGGGCAAGCACTCCCTCATGGACCTCACGGTGCGCGCCAGCGGCGACACCCACATCGACGTGCACCACACCGTCGAGGACACCGCGATCGTGCTGGGCCAGGCGTTCCGGCAGGCCCTGGGGGACAAGAAGGGCATCCGCCGTTTCGCCGACGCGACCGTGCCGCTGGACGAGGCGCTCGCGCACGTCGTCGTCGACGTCTCCGGGCGCCCCTACTGCGTGCACACCGGCGAGCCGCCCGGCCAGGAGTACCACCTCATCGGCGGGCACTTCACGGGGTCGATGACGCGGCACCTGCTGGAGAGCTTCGCGTTCCACGCGCAGATCTGCCTGCACGTGCGGGTCCTCGCGGGGCGGGACCCGCACCACGTCGTGGAGGCGCAGTTCAAGGCGCTGGCCCGGGCGCTGCGCTACGCCGTGGAGGCGGACCCGCGGGTGCAGGGCGTGCCGAGCACGAAGGGGGCGCTGTGAGCGGGGCGGGTGCACCGGTGAAGCCGTCGGTGGTGGTGCTGGACTACGGCTCCGGCAACGTCCGCTCCGCGGTGCGCGCCCTGGAGCGCGTCGGGGCGGACGTGGAGCTGACCGCCGACCTCGGCGCGGCCCAGGCGGCGGACGGCCTCGTCGTCCCGGGCGTGGGCGCGTTCGCGGCGGTCGCGCAGGCGCTGCGGGACGTCGGCGGTGACCGCGTGGTGGGACGCCGCCTGGCCGGCGGGCGGCCCGTCCTGGGGATCTGCGTGGGCCTGCAGGTGATGTTCGACGCCTCCACCGAGCGCGACGCCGTGGACGCCCGGGGCCTGGGGGAGTGGCCCGGCACCGTGGAGCGGCTGCCCGCGGAGGTGGTGCCCCACATGGGCTGGAGCACCGTGGACGTCCCCGCGGGTTCCGTCCTCTTCGAGGGGGTCGCCGACGAGCGGTTCTACTTCGTGCACTCCTACGGCGTGCAGCGCTGGGAGCTGCGGGACACCACCGGCGGGCGGATGGCGCCGCCGCTGGTGACGTGGGCCGAGCACGGCGCGCCGTTCGTCGCGGCCGTGGAGAACGGCCCGCTGTCGGCGACGCAGTTCCACCCGGAGAAGTCCGGCGACGCCGGTGCGGAACTGCTGCGCAACTGGGTCCGTTCCCTGCGCGCGGCCTGAGCGTCCGGGCGGCGGCGGCGGCGGAGGAGGGGGCGCGGGTGCGCTCGGTGCAGGTGCGCGACCCGCGGGGCGGGACGTGGACGGTGCGGGTGCGCTGGGAGCCGCGCTGGCGCGCGCTGTCGCGGCGCATCGGCGGCTGGCGGCGCGGCCGCGACGGAGCGGACGCCCCGGACGTCGGCTCGGTCGCGGAGGGCGCCTCGCACGTCGGCGGGAGCGGCGGCGGGGGCGGTGGCGGCGGGGGCTGGTGGAGCAACCTGGCCGACGAGGCCGCGATCCTGTTCCTGCTGCTCATCGGGTTCCTCCTCGTCGCCGCGGTGGCGTGGTGGGTGCTCATCCCCCTGCTGCTCCTGCTGGTCGACGTCGTCGTCGTGGTCGTGCTCCTCCTCGCCGGGATCGTGGCCCGGGTGGCGCTGCGCCGGCCGTGGACGGTCACGGCGCGCCGTGACGTGCGGGCCGGCGGCGAGCTCACCGTCGACGTCGTGGGCTGGCGGCGGGCGCACGAGGTGCGCGACCTCGTCGCCGCGCTGCTCGCCGAGGGACAGCCGATGGGTTTCGTGCAGGAGTGCTGCCGCGCCAAGTCGGCCGTGCCCCGCACCTGAGCCCGCCCGGGCCGTCCGGGGCCGTCCCCGCCCGGCCCTAGGCTGTCGGGCCGTGAGCGCACCCACCCCCGCACCCAGCGACCGACTCGAACTCCTCCCCGCCGTGGACGTCGCGGACGGCCAGGCCGTGCGCCTCGTGCAGGGCGAGGCCGGCAGCGAGACCTCCTACGGCGAGCCGCTGGCCGCCGCCCTCGCCTGGCAGGAGGCCGGTGCCGAGTGGGTGCACCTGGTCGACCTCGACGCCGCCTTCGGCCGCGGCTCCAACCGGGAGCTGCTGGCACAGGTCGTCGGCCGCCTCGACATCGCCGTGGAGCTCTCCGGTGGCATCCGCGACGACGCCTCCCTCGCCGCGGCCCTGGCCACGGGCTGCCGCCGGGTGAACCTCGGCACCGCCGCCCTGGAGGACCCGGAGTGGACCCGCCGCGTCATCGCCGAGCACGGCGACCGCATCGCCGTGGGCCTCGACGTGCGCGGCACGACGCTCGCCGCGCGCGGCTGGACGCAGGAGGGCGGGGAGCTGTTCGACGTCCTCGCGCGCCTCGACGCCGACGGCTGCGCCCGCTACGTCGTCACCGACGTCACCAAGGACGGCACCCTGCGCGGGCCGAACACGGACCTGCTGCGCGAGGTGTGCGCCCGCACCGACCGCCCCGTCGTGGCCAGCGGCGGCATCTCCAGCCTGGAGGACCTGCGCGCGCTGCGCGCCCTCGTCCCGACCGGGGTGGAGGGCGCCATCGTCGGCAAGGCCCTGTACGCGGGGGCCTTCACCCTGCCCGAGGCGCTCGACGTCGCCGGCCGCCCGTGAGCGGCGGGGCCGCGGGGGTGCGGCGGATCTCCTCGGCCAGCCCCTACGAGGACGTCATCGGCTACTCCCGCGCCGTCGTCGTCCCGGCGGGGGCGGCCCGCGTCCTCGTCTCCGGCTGCACCGCGACCCTGGAGGGGGAGGTGCAGGCGCCCGGCGACGCCTACCGGCAGATGCTGGTGGCGCTCGACGTCGCCGAGGCGGCCCTGCGGGAGGCGGGCACCGGCCTCGACCACGCGGTGCGCACCCGCATGTTCGTCGTGGGCCGGGAGCACTGCGACGCGGTGGGCCGCGCCCACGGCGAGCGCCTCGGCGCGGCGCGCCCGGCCGCGAGCATGCTGCTCGTGAGCGGGCTGATCGACGAGCGGATGCTCGTCGAGGTCGAGGTGGAAGCCCTGCTGCCCTCGTGAGCGGGGACCCGGCGCGCCCGGCCGCCGACTCCGCGGGGGTGCCGTGGGCGGGGCGCACGCTGCTGCCCAACCCCTTCGCGGGGGACGACGGCTCCGCGCCGGCGTCGCTGGAGGAGGCCCTCGCCCGCTGGGCCGGCGCCCGCGACCCCGCCGCCCACGACCCCGCCGCCCGGCTGCGCGCCGCCGCCGACGTGGTCGCCGCCCTCGCCGGGGCCCGGCTCTTCGCGCCCGTCGTCGCGGTCCTCGGCGAGGTGGAGGTCGTGGCCGCCGGGCCGGCCGGGGACAAGAGCGCCGACATGGCCCTGGCGCTGCTCACCCGGCCGGACGGGCGCCGCGCCCTGCCCCTGTTCACCGCGCTGGACCGCCTGCCCGCCTGGCGCGCGGACGCCCGCCCCGTGCCGGTCGAGACCGCCCGCGCGGCCCTGTCCGGCGTGCAGGAGGGCTGCGAGGCGGCCGTGCTCGACCCCGCCGGGCCGGTGCCGTTCGTCGTGCCGCGCCCCGCGCTGGAGGCCCTGGCGCAGCAGCGGCCCTGGGTGCCGGCCCCGTTCGACCCCGAGGTGGCCGTCGCGGCCCGCGAGGCGCTGGCCGCCCTGCCCGCCGTGCGCGGGGTGGAGGCGGCCGCGGGCGAGGACGCGGAGCTGCGCCTCACCCTCGCCCTCGCCCCCGGGCTGGACCGCGCGTCCCTGGCCGCGCTGACGCGCCGCGCGGGGGAACTGCTCGCCGCCAGCGAGGTCGTCGCCCGGCGCGCGACCTCGGTGGAGCTGCGGGTCGTCGCCGCCCGCTGAACGGGTGGCTGCGGGGTTACCGGGGCCGGGGCGGGGTAGGGGCTGCCCGTGACGAGGAGGAACGAGCGCACGCGCGCCGCCCGGCTCCAGGCCACCGCCCGGCAGGCCTTCGGTTTCGAGGAGCTGCGCCCCGGGCAGCTGGAGGCGATGCTCGCGGTGCTGGAGGGCCGCGACGCGCTCGTGGTCATGCCCACGGGGTCGGGCAAGTCGGCGATCTACCAGGTGCCCTCCCTGCTGCGGGACGGGCCGGTGGTGGTGGTGTCCCCGCTCATCGCCCTGCAGCGCGACCAGGTCGACTCGATCGGCGACGAGGCCGCCCGCGGCGGGGCCGTGCTGCTGAACTCCCACGTCGGCGCCTCCGCGTGGCAGGAGGCGCAGGAGGCCCTGCGGGCGGGCGACGTCCGCTTCGTCTTCCTCGCCCCCGAGCAGCTGGCCCGCGACGAGGTCGTCGAGGAGCTGGCGGCGTTGCGCCCGGCGATGCTCGTCGTCGACGAGGCGCACTGCGTCTCCTCCTGGGGCCACGACTTCCGCCCCGACTACCTGCGCCTGGCCGGCGCGGTGGAGCGGATCGGGCGCCCGCAGGTGCTCGCCCTGACGGCCACGGCCAGCCCGCAGGTGCGCGAGGACATCACCGGGCACCTGCGGATGCGGGACCCGCTCGTGCTCGTCGAGGGCTTCGACCGGCCGAACATCTCCCTGGAGGTGAGGCGCTGCGTCGGCGCCGACGAGCAGCGCGACGTCGTCGTGGAGCGTGCCGCGGCCGTGGACGGGCCGGTCATCGTCTACGTCGCCCGCCGCCGCGACGCCGAGGAGTACGCCGCCGCGCTCACCGACGCCGGCCGCGCGTGCGACCACTACCACGCGGGCCGCTCCCGCAAGGACCGCGACCGCGTCCACCACGAGTTCCTCGACGGCACCCTCGACGCCGTCGTGGCCACCAACGCCTTCGGCATGGGCATCGACAAATCGGACGTGCGGGCCGTCGTGCACGCGCACGTCGCGGACTCCCTGGACAGCTACTACCAGGAGATCGGCCGTGCCGGCCGCGACGGGCGGCCCGCGCACGCGTTCCTCGCCTACCGGCCCGAGGACCTGGGGCTGCGCAGGTTCTTCGCCGCGGGCGTGCCCGACGAGGACTCCCTGGCGCAGCTGGCCGGCATCGTGCGCCGGCACGACGAGCCGGTCGCGCTCCCGGAGCTGAAGGAGGAGACCGGCCTGTCCCAGACCCGGCTGGGCAACCTCGTCAACCTCCTCGAGCAGGCCGAGGCGGTGGCGCAGACACCGGAGGGGGAGCTGCTCGCGCCGCCCGGCGCGCCCAAGCCCGCCCGGGCTGCGCAGCAGGCCGTGGAGCTGGCCGAGCAGCACCAGCGGGTGGAGCAGTCCCGCATCGAGATGGTGCGCGGCTACGCCGAGACCACCGGCTGCCGGCGGCAGTTCCTGCTGGGCTACTTCGGCGAGGAGCTGCCCGGGGTGTGCGGCGACTGCGACACCTGCCGGGCCGGCTCGGCGGAGGAGATGGCACAGGCCTCCACCGGCCGGCCCTTCGCCGTGGGCAGCACCGTGCGGCACGCCCGGTGGGGGGAGGGGCAGGTCATGAGCTACGAGGGGGACAAGGTCACCGTGCTGTTCGGCGAGGTCGGCTACCGGACGCTCGCCCTGCCGCTGGTGCAGGCCGGCGGCCTGCTCACCGCCGCCTGAGCGGGGATCAGACGACGCTGCCGGTGAGCCGCTCGCCGGGGCCCTTGCCGGGGGCGTCGGGGTGGACCGAGGCCTCCCGGAACGCCAGCTGCAGGGTGCGCAGCCCGTCGCGCAGGGCGCGGGCGTGCTGACCGCCGACGTCGGGGGCGGCGGCGGTGACGAGCCCGGCGAGGGCGTTGATGAGGATGCGCGCCTCGGCGAGGTCGAGGTGGCCGCCGTCCTGCTCGTCGTCGGCGAGGCCGCACTTGACGGCGGCGGCGCTCATCAGGTGCACGGCGGCGGTGGTGATGATCTCGGCGGAGGGGACCTCGGCGATGTCACGGGCGGCCGCACCGGCGGTCTCGTCCGGTCCGGTCGGGGCGGCGGCGGCGCCGCCGGTGGTGGCCGCGGGGGAGCTGTCGTGCTGCATGCTGCTACCCTGTCAGGTGACCGACCGGCCACCGTCAGCGGCACGCGCACACCGCGCGGCGCGGGCAGCGGCCGGAACGCGAAGCGGAGGCCTCCTCCCACCCGGTGACGGTGCACGTCCCCGGGTCCCGGTCCCTCCCCCAGGGGAGTTGGCGTCGCCGTACCCTGGCGCCGCCGGATCAGGCAGGCCTCCGTGCGCGTCCGAGCACGGGGGCCTTTCCCGTGTCCGGCGGACCACGACGGCGAGTGAGGAGCAGCACATCAGCGAGCCCCGCATCAACGACCGCATCCGTGTTCCCGAGGTGCGGCTCGTGGGCCCCAACGGGGAGCAGGTCGGGATCGTGCGCGTCGAGGACGCGCTGCGGCTGGCGCAGGAGGCGGACCTCGACCTCGTCGAGGTGGCCCCGCAGGCCCGCCCGCCGGTCTGCAAGCTCATGGACTTCGGCAAGTACAAGTACGAGTCCGACATGAAGGCCCGCGAAGCCCGCAAGAACCAGGCGAACACGATCCTCAAGGAGATCCGCTTCCGCCTGAAGATCGACCCGCACGACTATGCCACGAAGAAGGGGCACGTCGAGCGTTTCCTCTCGGCGGGGGACAAGGTCAAGGTCATGATCATGTTCCGTGGCCGCGAGCAGTCGCGTCCGGAGATGGGCTTCCGCCTGCTCCAGCGCCTCGCGGAGGACGTGGCCGAGCTCGGCAGCGTGGAGAGCACCCCGCGCCAGGACGGCCGCAACATGGTCATGGTCATCGGCCCGCACAAGAAGAAGGCCGAGGCCAAGGCGGAGACCAAGAAGCGCAAGGAGGACGCCGCCCGGGCGACCACCGCGCCGGAGGACGCCGCCGCGCCCCAGGACGGCACCGAGGCGGAGGCGCCCGTCGCCGTCGCGGAGGAGACCACCAGCGCCTGACCCCCGGGTCGGCGCCTCCCCACCCGCCGTGCCAGCAGGCGCGGCGGGCGTCAGCAGCTGCACCTCGAGATCCACAGGAGAGCACCGTGCCCAAGATGAAGACGCACAGCGGCGCCAAGAAGCGCTTCCGCATCAGCGGCAGCGGCAAGGTGCTGCGCGAGCGCGCCGGCAAGCGGCACCTGCTCGAGCACAAGCCGACCACCCGCACCCGCCGTCTGAGCATGGACGCCGTCGCCTCGCCCGCGGACGCGAAGAAGATCAAGAAGATGCTCGCCCGCTGAGCTGAGCGCAGCCCCGTCCAGACCCACAGCGGCCCACCGCCGCGCCGAGACAGCAAGGAGCAACACCAGTGGCACGCGTGAAGCGGGCGGTCAACGCCCAGAAGAAGCGCCGCGTCGTCCTCGAGCAGGCCAGCGGCTACCGCGGGCAGCGCTCGCGGCTGTACCGCAAGGCGAAGGAGCAGGTCACCCACTCCCTCGTCTACGCCTACCGTGACCGCAAGGCGCGCAAGGGCGACTTCCGGCAGCTGTGGATCCAGCGCATCAACGCCGCGGCCCGCGCCGAGGGCATGACGTACAACCGCTTCATCCAGGGCCTGAAGGCCGCGGGCATCGAGGTCGACCGCCGCATGCTCGCCGAGCTCGCGGTCAACGACGCGCCCGCCTTCGCCGCCCTCGTCGCCGCGGCCCGCGCCGCCCTGCCGGCGGCCCCCGCGGCCGCGGCCGGCTCCGCGGCCTGAGCACGACGGACCGCCCCCACCAGGGGCCGCAGCGCCCGGACGGCGCCCCGCTGACCAACCCCCGCGCCGAGCGGGTGCGGTCGGTGCGGGCGCTGGCCGGGCGCTCCGTGCGCCAGCGCACGGGCCGCTTCCTCGTGGAGGGCCCGCAGGCGGTGCGGGAGGCGGTCGCCGCCCACGCCGAGGCCGTCGCCGCCGGCCGCGCCGGGGGCCTGCACGAGCTGTACGCCACCGCCGCCGGTGCCGAGCGGCACCCCGGCATCCTCGCCGCGGCCCACGGCGCGGGGGTGGGCGTGCGCACCGTCAGCGACGAGGTCCTCGCCGCCATGGCCGAGACCGTGACCCCCCAGGGGCTCGTGGCGGTCTGCTCGCTGGTCACGATGCCGCTCGGCGCCGCCCTGGAGCGGCGCCCGCGGCTCGTGGCCGTCCTCAGCGAGGTCCGCGACCCCGGCAACGCCGGCACCGTCCTGCGCGCCGCCGACGCCGCCGGCGCCGGGGCCGTCGTGCTCACCGCCGACAGCGTCGACGTGCACAACCCCAAGTGCGTGCGCTCCACCGCCGGCAGCCTCTTCCACCTCCCGGTCGTCTCGGGCGTGCCGCTCGAGGACGCCCTGGCCGCCCTGCGCCGCGCGGGCGCCCTCGTGCTCGCCGCCTCCGGGGACGGCGAGCACGACCTCGACGACCTCCTCGACGCCGCCGCCTCCGGTGCCGTGCCCGAGGGGGTGCCGGACCTGCGCCGGCCGACCGCGTGGGTCTTCGGCAACGAGGCGCACGGGCTGTCCGCGGCGCAGCGCCACGCCGCCGACGCGGTCGTGCGGGTGCCCGTCCACGGGCGGGCGGAGAGCCTCAACCTCGCCACCGCCGCGACCGTCTGCCTCTACGCCAGCGCCCGCGCCCAGCGCCGGCGCGCGCGCGCCGCGGCCGACGGCGGCTAGCCTGCGGCCCGTGGCCGAGCGAACGCGCACCCCGGAGCCGACCGTCCCGGCCGCCCCGTCCCCGGCCGGGTCCCCGCCCGCGGACCTGCCCGCGGACCCGGCCGAGCTCCCGGCCGGGAACCCGGCTGCGACCCCCGCCGCGGCCCCGGACGGGGCCGGTGGCATCCCGCTGCTCGACGCCGACGACCTGCCCGACGGCGTCGTCGTCATCGACGACCGCGCGGTCATCACCACCGTCAACCGCGCCGCGGAGGTGCTGCTGCGCCGCGAGCGCGCGACCCTCGTGGGCACCGACGTGCGCGAGGCGCTGCCCCTGCAGGACACCTCCGGGCGCCGCTGGTGGGACGCCACCGACCCGTGGGCGGGCCTGACCACCCGCACCGGGCACCGCGAGCGGCTGCTCCTGCTGCCGGGCGGCTCCGAGCTGCTGGTGACCGCCCGCTACGTGCGCTCGGACCGCGGCGGCCCGGTCGAGCGCGTGGTCGTGCAGCTGCGCGGGACGGAGGCCCGCCAGCGCGCGGAGTCCGACGCCGCCAGCCTCATCGCCACCGTCGCCCACGAGCTGCGCTCGCCGCTGACGTCGGTGAAGCAGTTCACCTCCGCCCTCCTGCGCCGGTGGGAGCGCTTCAGCGACGAGCAGAAGCGGCTCATGCTCACCACCGTCGAGGCCGACGCGGACCGCGTCACCCGGCTCATCACCGAGCTCCTCGACGTCTCCCGCGTCGACACCGGCCGGCTGCAGGTGCACCGCATCCCCGTCGACGTCGTGGCCGCCGTCTCCCGGCACGTCGACCGCCTCGTCACCGCCGGCTACGACGACGACCGCTTCCGGGTGAGCGCCGCCCCGGACCTGCCGGAGGTGTGGGCCGACCCGGACCGCCTCGACCAGGTCCTGGCCAACCTCGTGGAGAACGCGGTGCGCCACGGCGCCGGGCGCGTGCAGCTGGACGTGCGGGCGGAACCGGCCGGCCCGGGCGAGAGCACCGGTCAGGGCGGCGCCGGCTGGGTCGTCCTCACCGTGGACGACGAGGGGGAGGGCATCAGCGAGGAGAACCGCCCCTACGTGTTCTCCAAGTTCTGGCGCGGCGGGCAGCGCAGCGGCACCGGCCTGGGGCTGTACGTCGTGCGGGGTCTCGTGGAGGCCCACTCCGGGCGCGTGGAGGTGGACCGCTCCCCGGCCGGTGGCGCCCGCTTCCGGGTGGTCCTGCCGGCCGGGGAGCCGCCCGCGGCGCCCGTCGGCACCGCCCGCGGCCGCTGAGGCCCGCGGAGGTCCCCCGGCGCGGATCTCCCGGGCGGGGACGGGGGCGCGTCTGGGAGACTTCCGGGGCGGTTCCTCCCGGGGCCGCGCACCGCCGTGCCCGTCCTGCGAGGAAGCCGCCGCATGCCAGCGCCCAGCCCCGACCAGCCCGCCGTGCCCGACCCGCTGTCCGACGAGGCGGTCGAGGCCGCCGTGGCCGCGGCGCTCGCCGACGTGGCGGCCGCGGCCGACCTCGACGACCTCAAGCGCGTCCGGCTCCAGCACGGTGAGGACCGCAGCCCCCTGGCCCTGGCCAACCGGGCGATCGGCGCGCTGCCCGGCCCGCAGAAGGCGGAGGCCGGCAGGCGCGTCGGCGCCGCCCGCGCCCGCGTGCGCGCCGCGCTGGAGGCGCGCACGGGCGTGCTGGAGGCCGAGCGCGACGAGCGGGTGCTGCGCGAGGAGGCCGTGGACGTCACGCTGCCCCCGCGGCGGGGCGAGCGCGGTGCCCGCCACCCGCTGTCCACGCTGTCCGAGCGCATCTGCGACGTCTTCACCGCCCTGGGCTGGGAGGTCGCCGAGGGTCCCGAGGTCGAGGCGGAGTGGTTCAACTTCGACGCCCTGAACTTCGACGCCGACCACCCGGCGCGGCAGATGCAGGACACCTTCTTCGTCGCCGACGCGCAGGGCGGGGAGGACTCCGGCCTGGTGCTGCGCACGCACACCTCCCCCGTGCAGGCGCGCTCGCTGCTGGAGCGGGGCGTGCCGCTGTACGTCGCCTGCCCCGGCCGGGTGTTCCGCACCGACGAGCTGGACGCCACGCACACGCCGGTGTTCCACCAGGTGGAGGGCATCGCGGTGGACGAGGGCCTGACGATGGCGCACCTGAAGGGCACCCTGGAGCACCTGGCCCGGGCCCTGTTCGGCCCCGTCGCGCGCGTCCGGTTCCGCCCGTCCTACTTCCCCTTCACCGAGCCGTCGGCGGAGGTGGACGTCTGGTTCCCCGCCAAGCGCGGCGGGGCCGGCTGGATCGAGTGGGGCGGCTGCGGCATGGTCAACCCGAACGTGCTGCGCGCCTGCGGGGTCGACCCCGCGCGCTACAGCGGTTTCGCGTTCGGCATGGGCATCGAGCGGACCCTGATGTTCCGCGACAGCATCACGGACATGCGCCACATGGTCGAGGGCGACGTGCGGTTCAGCCGCGCCTTCGGATTCGAGGACCTGACCGCTGGAGGAGAGCGCTGATGCGGGTTCCGCTGCCCTGGCTGGCGGAGTACGTCGACCTCGTCGAGGGCCACGGGGCGGAGGAGGTGGCCGCCGCCCTGGTCCGCGTGGGGCTGGAGGAGGAGGCCGTCCACCGCTCCGGGGTCAGCGGCCCCGTCGTCGTCGGCCGCGTCCTGGACGTCACGCCCGAGCCGCAGAAGAACGGCAAGACGATCAACTGGTGCCACGTCGACGTCGGCGACGGCGCCGAGGGCGGGCGCGGCATCGTGTGCGGGGCGCACAACTTCGCCGCGGGCGACACGGTCGTCGTGGCGCTGCCCGGCGCCGAGCTGCCCGGCCCCTTCCCGATCAGCGCCCGCAGGACGTACGGGCACGTCTCCGACGGGATGATCTGCTCGGCGAAGGAGCTCGGCCTCGGCGAGGACCACGCCGGGATCATCGTGCTCGAGCGGTTCCTCGGCGGTGAGGTGCCCGCCCCCGGGACGGACGCGGTGGCGCTGCTCGGCCTGGCCGAGGAGACCGTCGAGGTCAACGTCACCCCCGACCGCGGGTACTGCTTCAGCATCCGCGGCATCGCCCGGGAGTACGCGCACGCCACCTCCCGGCCCGTGGCCGGGGCCCTGCGCGACCCGGCGGCGGTGGAGGTCCGCGAGCCCGCCGAGCCCGGCGAGGGCCCCGCGGTGCGCCTGGCCGACGAGGCGCCGCTGCGCGGGCGGGCCGGCTGCGACCGCTTCGTCACCCGCCTCGTGCGGGGGCTGGACCCCGCCGCGGTGAGCCCGGCGTGGTTGCAGCGCCGCCTGAAGCAGGCGGGGATGCGGCCGGTGTCGCTGGCGGTGGACGTGACGAACTACGTCATGCTCGCCACCGGCCAGCCGCTGCACGCCTACGACCGCTCCGCGGTGCGCGGGGAGGTCGTGGTGCGCCGGGCCCGGGCCGGGGAGCGGCTGCGCACCCTCGACGGGGTGGAGCGCGCCCTGGACGCCGAGGACCTGCTCATCACCGACGAGGGCGCCGACGGCACCTCCCGGGTGCTCGGCCTGGCCGGGGTCATGGGCGGCGCGGACAGCGAGGTCGCCGGCACCACCACCGACCTCGTGGTGGAGGCCGCCCACTTCGACCCGGTGTCCGTGGCCCGCACCGCGCGCCGGCACAAGCTGTCCTCGGAGGCGGCGCGCCGCTTCGAGCGCGGCGTGGACCCCGAGCTCCCCCCGGCCGCGGCGGAGCTCGCGGTGCGCCTGCTCGTGGAACACGGCGGCGCCACGGCGGTCAGCGGCGGCGTGGACGTCGACGAGCGCGTCCCCCTCCCGGCGGTGGAGCTGCCGCTGGACCTGCCCACCAAGCTCGTGGGGGTGGCGTACTCCGCCTTCGACGTGGTGGGCGAGCTCACCGAGATCGGCTGCTCCTGGGACGACACGGGGGAGGGCGTGGTGGTGGTGCGGCCCCCGTCGTGGCGCCCGGACCTGCGCCAGCCGGTGGACCTGGTCGAGGAGGTCGCGCGGCTGCGCGGCTACGACGCGATCCCCTCGGTGCTGCCGGCGGCCCGCACCGGCGGCGGCCTGACCCGCGCCCAGCGGGCCCGCCGCTCGGTGGCGAGGGCGCTGGCCGACGCCGGCGGTGTGGAGGTCCTGTCGTACCCGTTCGTGGCTCCCGCGGTGCACGACGCGCTGGGCCTGCCGGCGGACGACGCGCGCCGCAGCGCGCTGCGGCTGGTGAACCCGCTGTCGGAGGAGCAGCCGCTGATGCGCACCAGCGTGCTGGACTCCCTCGTGGAGGTGCTGCGCCGCAACGTGAGCCGGGGCGCGCGGGACGTGGTGCTGTTCGAGGTGGGGGCGGTGACGCTGCCCGGGCCGGAGCGCCCGCGGGCCCCCCTGCCCGGGGTGGCGGAGCGACCCGGGGAGGAGGAGCTGGCGGCGCTGGAGGCGGCGGTGCCCGCCCAGCCCCGGCACCTCGGGGCCCTGCTGGCCGGTGCCCGCCGCGGCCCGGGCTGGGGTCCGGAGGGCTGGGTCCGCACGCCGGAGCCCGCGACGTGGGCCGACGCGGTGGAGCTGGCCCGCACGGCCGCCGCCGCGGTGGGCCTGGAGGTGGTGGTCTCGGCGGCCGGCGTGGCGCCGTGGCACCCGGGCCGCTGCGCGCGCATCGGCACCGCCGACGGGCGGGAGCTGGGCTTCGCGGGGGAGCTGCACCCGCGCGTCGTGGCCGCCCTGGAGCTGCCGGCGCGCACCTGTGCGGTGGAGCTGGACCTCGACGCGCTCGTCGCGGCCGCCCCGGCGTCCGTGGCCGCCCCGGCCGTCCCGGCGTTCCCGCCGGCGCTGCAGGACGTCTCCCTCGTGGTGGACGCGGGTGTCCCGGCGGCGGAGGTGGAGGCCGCGCTGCGCGCCGGGGGAGGCGAGCTGCTGGAGGACGTCCGGCTCTTCGACGTCTACACGGGCGACCAGGTCGGCGAGGGCCGGCGCTCGCTGGCGTTCGCCCTGCGCTTCCGGGCGCCGGACCGCACGCTCACGGCGGAGGAGGCCGGCGCCGCGCGGGAGGCCGCCGTCGCCGAGGCGGCCGGCCGCACCGGGGCCGTGCAGCGTGCCTGAGGCGCCCGGCGGGGCCGTTCCCGCCGTGGTGCCACCCCCGGCGCGCACCGCCCTGGTGACGGGCGCGTCGGGGGGGATCGGGCGCATCCTGTCGCTCGCGCTGGCGGGGGCGGGCGTGGCGGTGGGGCTCGTCGGCCGCGACGCCGGGCGGCTGGAGGTGACCCGGGCCGCGGTGCAGGAGGCCGGCGGCCGCGCGGTGGTGGCGGTGGCCGACGTCACCGACGCCGCGCAGGTCGCCGCCGCCGTGGCCGCCGTGGAGGCGGGCCTGGGCGGTGTGGACCTGCTCGTGAACAACGCGGGCGTCATCGAGCGCTCCGAGGTGCCCGTGTGGGAGGCGGACCCGGAGGAGTGGTGGCACGTGGTGTCCACGACCCTGCGCGCCTCCTTCCTGCTGGTGCAGGCGGTGGTGCCGGGGATGCTGCGCCGGGGCGGTGGCCGGGTGGTGGACCTGTCCTCCGGGGCGGGTGCGCAGGACCGGGAGGTCCACACGGGGCACTGCACGGGCAAGGCGGGGTTGTTCCGCATCGCCGGGGGCGTGCACCTGGCCGGGTACGGGCGCGGGCTGCGCTCCTTCGAGATGTCGCCGGGGGTGGTGCCCACCGCCATGAGCACCGGCATGTCGCAGCACGCGGGGCGGGTGGAGTGGACCCCACCCGAGGCGGTGGCGGGGCTGCTGCTGGCGATCGCGCGGGGGGAGCTGGACGCCTTCTCGGGCGGGTTCCTGCGGGCGGGCGTGGACGAGCCGGCGGCGCTGCGGGCGGCCGCCGCGGCCGGGCTGGCGGAGGGGGCGCGGCGCCTGCTGGTGCGCCCGTACGGGCCGGGGGACCCGCTCGGCTGAGCGCTCGCGAACTCCGCTGGATATCCACCCGCTGAGGTGTATGGTCATGCGCATGATTCCGGACGCAACGGCCCCCCTGCGCGCGGCGGTCGCCGGCGCCAGCGGCTACGCCGGCGGCGAGCTGCTGCGCCTGCTGCTGCAGCACCCCCGCTTCGAGGTGGGCGCGCTGACCGCCGCGAGCAGCGCCGGCAGCACCCTCGGCGAGCACCAGCCGCACCTGCCCGCCCTCGCCGGCCGCGTCCTGCAGCCCACGACGCCGGAGGTGCTCGCCGGCCACGACGTCGTCTTCCTCGCCCTGCCGCACGGGGCGTCCGCCGGGATCGCCGCCGCGCTCGGCGACGACGTCGTGGTCGTGGACTGCGGCGCGGACCACCGGCTCGCCGACGCCTCCGCCTGGGCGGAGTTCTACGGCGGCGCCCACGCCGGCACCTGGCCGTACGGGCTGCCCGAGCTGCGCTCCGCCGGCGGTGCCGCCCAGCGCGAGGCCCTCAAGGGCGCGCGGCGCATCGCCGTGCCCGGCTGCTACCCCACCGCCGTGAGCCTGGCCCTGGCACCCGGCTTCGCCGCCGGCCTGCTGCAGCACGACGACGTCGTGGTCGTCGCCGCCTCCGGCACCTCCGGCGCCGGCAAGGGCCTCAAGGCGCACCTGCTCGGCGCGGAGGTCATGGGCTCGATGTCCCCCTACGGCGTCGGCGGCGTGCACCGGCACACCCCGGAGATCGAGCAGAACCTCGGCCGGGCCGCCGGCGCGCCGGTGCGGGTCTCCTTCACCCCCACCCTGGCGCCCATGCCCCGCGGCATCCTCGCCACCTGCACCGCCCGGCTCGCCCCCGGCGCCGACCCCGCCGCCGTGCGCGCCGCCTGGGTGGACGCCTACGCCGGCGAGGCCTTCGTGCACGTCCTGCCCGAGGGGCGCTGGCCCAGCACCGGCGCCGTCCTCGGCTCCAACGCCGTCCAGCTCCAGGTGGCCGTCGACGCCCGCGCCGGGCGCGTCGTCGTCGTGGCGGCCGTCGACAACCTCACCAAGGGCACCGCGGGAGGCGCCGTGCAGAGCGTGAACATCGCCCTGGACCTGGGGGAGACCACGGGCCTGAGCGCGGCGGGGGTGGCGCCGTGAGCGTCACCGCCCCCGCCGGTTTCCGGGCCGGCGCTGCCACCGCGGGGCTGAAGGCCAGCGGGAAGCCCGACATCGCCCTCGTCGTCAACGAGGGGCCCTCCGACGCCGCCGCGGCCGTCTACACCTCCAACCGGTGCAAGGCGCACCCGGTGCTGTGGAGCGAGCGCGCCAGCGCCGACGGCCACGTCCGCGCCGTGGTGCTGAACTCCGGCGGCGCGAACTGCTTCACCGGCCCGGAGGGTTTCCAGACCACCCACGCCACCGCCGAGCTGGTCGGGGAGCTGACCGGGTGCGGCGCAGCCGATGTGGTCGTCTGCTCCACCGGCCTCATCGGCGTCCTGCCCGACCGGGAGAAACTGCTCGCCGGGGTCCGCGCCGCACACACCGCGCTGTCGGCGGACGGCGGCCCCGACGCCGCCACCGCCATCATGACCACGGACACGGTCCCCAAGCAGGCGCTCGCCCGCGGGGACGGTTTCACCGTCGGCGGCATGGCCAAGGGCGCGGGCATGCTCGCCCCCGGCCTGGCCACCATGCTCGTCGTCCTGACCACCGACGCCGTCGCCGAGCCCGCCGAGCTGGACGCCACCCTGCGCGCCGCGACCCGCACCACCTTCGACCGCGTCGACTCCGACGGCTGCATGTCCACCAACGACACCGTCGTGCTCCTCGCCTCCGGTGCGAGCGGCACCCGCCCCGACCCCGCGGACCTCGCCGAGGCGGTGCAGGCCGTCTGCGCGGACCTCGCGCGCAAGCTCGTCGCCGACGCCGAGGGCGCCGAGCACGACATCGCGGTGGAGGTGCTGGGAGCCGCCAGCGAGGAGGACGCCGTCGAGGTCGCCCGCTCCGTGGCCCGCAACGCCCTCTTCAAGACCGCGGTGTTCGGCAGGGACCCCAACTGGGGCCGCGTCCTGGCCGCGGTGGGCACCACCTCCGCCGAGTTCGACCCCTTCGCCCTCGACGTCACCCTCAACGGTGTCGCGGTGTGCGTCGCCGGCGCCCCGGGTGAGGACCCCGCCGCGGTCGACCTCACCCCCCGCGACGTGCACGTGCGCATCGACCTGCACGCCGGGCAGGCCTCGGCCACGGTGTGGACGAACGACCTCACCCACGCCTACGTCCACGAGAACAGCGCGTACTCGACATGAGCGGAGCACCCGTGAGCGACACGGTGACCGACCCCGTGACCCACTCCGCGGCCGACCCCTCGACCGGCCCCGTGGCCGACCTCGTGGACGGTGCCGTCACCACGACCGGCACCAGCGCCGAGCAGGACGCGGCCACCGCCGCGGAGGCCGCCGCCAAGGCGCAGGTGCTGGTCGAGGCCCTGCCCTGGCTGCAGCGCTGGCGCGGCGCGATCGTCGTCGTGAAGTACGGCGGCAACGCCATGGTCGACGAGGACCTCAAGCGCGCCTTCGCCGAGGACGTCGTGTTCCTGCGCACGGCCGGCCTGCGCCCCGTCGTCGTGCACGGCGGCGGCCCGCAGATCTCCGCCATGCTCGACAGGCTGGGCATCGCCAGCGAGTTCCGCGGCGGGCTGCGCGTCACCACCCCGGAGGCCATGGAGGTCGTCCGGATGGTGCTCACCGGCCAGGTCGGCCGCGAGCTCGTCAACCTCGTCAACTCCCACGGCCCCCTCGCCGTGGGCCTGTCCGGGGAGGACGCCGGGCTGCTGCGCGCGGAGCGCCGCTCCGCGCTCGTCGACGGCGAACCGGTCGACGTGGGCCTCGTCGGCGACGTCGTGCACGTGGACCCCAGCGCCGTCGTCGACCTGCTCGACGCCGGGCGCATCCCCGTCATCTCCACCATCGCCCCGCAGGCCGACGGCGACGGGCAGGTGCTCAACGTCAACGCCGACACCGCCGCCTCCGCGATCGCCGTGGCCCTGGGCGCGCAGAAGTTCGTCGTCATGACCGACGTGGCCGGCCTCTACTCCGACTGGCCGGACCGCGCCTCCCTCGTGCGGGAGATCACCGCCGACGCGCTGGAGGGCATGCTGCCCGCCCTGCAGTCCGGGATGGTCCCGAAGATGGAGGCGTGCCTGCGGGCGGTGCGCGGCGGGGTCCCCCGAGCCACCGTCATCGACGGCCGGCTCGCGCACGCGGTGCTGCTGGAGGTCTTCACCTCCACCGGCGTCGGCACGATGGTGGTGCCCTCGTGAGCGCCGAGGGGACCACCGGGGGGACCGCGCAGGAGACGACGGTCGAGCTGCCCGGCGGTCACGTGCGCGTGCAGGCCTCCGATGCGCTGCCCGTGACCGAGGGCAGCGCCGAGGCGTGGCTGGAGCGCTACTCCGGCGCCGTCATGAGCACCTACGGCCGCCCGCAGCGCGTCCTCGTGCGCGGGGAGGGCTGCCACGTCTGGGACGCCGACGGCAGGCGCTACCTCGACCTGCTCGCCGGCATCGCGACGAACGTCCTCGGCCACGCGCACCCGCTGCTCGTCTCCGCGGTCACCGCGCAGCTGGCCACCCTCGGGCACGTCTCGAACTTCTTCGCCACCGCCCCGCAGGTCGCGCTCGCCGAGCGGCTGCTCGCGCTGGCCGGCGCCCCCGCCGGCTCGCGGGTGTTCCTGTGCAACTCCGGCGCCGAGGCCAACGAGGCGGCGTTCAAGATGACCCGCCGCACCGGCCGCACCCGGGTCGTGGCCGCCGTCGACGGGTTCCACGGCCGGACGATGGGCGCCCTCGCGCTGACCCACAAACCCGATTACCGGGCCCCGTTCGAGCCGCTGCCCGGCGGCGTGGTGCACGTGCCGTTCGGGGACGCGGCCGCGCTCGAGGCCGCCGTCGACGGCCGCACCGCCGCGGTGTTCCTGGAACCGGTGCAGGGCGAGGGCGGGGTGCGGCCCGCCCCCGCGGGGTACCTGGCCGCCGCCCGCCGGATCACCCGCGAGCACGACGCCCTGCTCGTCCTCGACGAGGTGCAGACCGGCGTGGGCCGGTGCGGGGAGTGGTTCGCGCACCAGGTCCCCGGCCTCGGCGGGCCGGACGTGCAGCCCGACGTCGTGACCCTCGCCAAGGGCCTCGGCGGCGGCATCCCGATCGGCGCGGTCGTCGCACTCGGCCCCCGCGCGGCGGCCCTGCTGGGCGCCGGGCAGCACGGTTCCACCTTCGGCGGCAACCCCGTCGCCTGTGCCGCGGCCCTGGCCACCCTGCACGCGGTCGAGCGCGACGGCCTGCTCGCCAACGCCCGGGCCGTCGGTGCCCGGCTGCGCGAGGGGATCGACGCCCTGCGGCACCCGCTCGTCGGGCAGGTGCGCGGCGTGGGGCTGCTGCTGGCCGTCGGGCTGTCCCAGCCGCTGGCCGCGCAGGTCGTCGCCGCGGCCCTGGACGCCGGTTTCGTCGTCAACGCGGTGCGCCCGGACGCGGTCCGGCTCGCGCCGCCGCTGATCCTCACCGCGACCCAGGCCGAGGAGTTCCTCGCCGCCCTGCCGGGCGTGCTGGACGCTGCCCTCGCCACCCAGGACGGAGCCCCCGCGTGACCCGCCACTTCCTCGCCGACGACGACCTGAGCCCCGCCGAGCAGCGGGAGGTCCTCGACCTCGCGCTGAGCCTCAAGGCGGACCGCTTCGCCGAGCGGCCCCTGGAGGGCCCGCGGGCGGTGGCGGTCCTCTTCGACAAGCCCTCCACCCGCACCCGGGTCTCCTTCAGCACCGGCATCGCCGAGCTGGGCGGTTTCCCGCTGGTGCTGGAGTCCGCCGGCTCCCAGCTCGGCCGCGGGGAGACCGAGGAGGACACCGCCCGGGTCCTGGAGCGGCAGGTCGCGGCGATCGTGTGGCGCACCTTCGCCCAGGAACGCCTGGAGCGGATGGCCGCGGTCTCCCGCGTGCCCGTGGTGAACGCCCTGACCGACCTGTACCACCCCTGCCAGATCCTCGCGGACCTGCTGACGGTGCGGGAGCGCCGCGGTTCCCTCGCCGGGGCCACGCTCACCTACCTCGGCGACGGCGCGAACAACATGGCGCACTCCTACGCCCTCGGTGGCGCGGTGGCGGGCGTGCACGTGCGGATCGGTGCGCCGGCGGGGGCGTTCCCCGACGAGGCGGTCATCGCCCGGGCCCGGCGCGTGGCGCAGGCCACGGGCGGCTCGGTGACCGTCACGGACGACCCGGTGGCCGCCGCCGAGGGCGCCGACGTGCTGGCCACCGACACCTGGGTCTCCATGGGTCAGGAGGAGGACCCGGTGCGCACCGCCGCGCTGGCGCCGTACGCCCTGGACGAGGCCGCGGTGGCGCGCGCCGCCGCCGACGTCGTGGTCCTGCACTGCCTGCCCGCCTACCGCGGCAAGGAGATCGCCGCCTCGGTGCTGGACGGGCCCCGCTCGGCGGTGTGGGACGAGGCGGAGAACCGGCTGCACGCGCAGAAGGCCCTGCTCGTGTGGCTGCTGGCCCGCAGCGCCGGGGCGCGATGACCGACCAGGTGGCGAGGCCGGGGGCCCAGCACCCGGGGCAGGGCTCCCCGGGCACCAAGGCGTCCCGGCACGCCCGGATCTCCGAGGTCCTGCGGCGGCGCCCGGTGCGCTCGCAGACCGAGCTCGCCGCCCACCTCGCCGCCGACGGCGTGGCCGTGACCCAGGCGACGCTCTCGCGCGACCTCGTCGAGCTGGGCGCGGTGAAGGTCCGCGACGGCGAGGGGGGCCTGGTGTACGCGCTGCCCTCCGAGGGCGGGGACCGGACCCCCCAGCCGGGCCTGACGCAGGAGGTCCTCGACGCCCGGCTGGCGCGCTGGTGCGAGGAGCTGCTGGTGACGGCGGAGGCCTCGGCGAACCTCGTCGTCCTGCGCACCCCGCCGGGGGCCGCGCAGTTCCTCGCCTCCGCGATCGACCACTCCACCATGCCCGCCCTGCTCGGCACCATCGCCGGTGACGACACCGTCCTCGTCATCACCCGCACACCCGACGGCGGGGACGAGGTCGCCGCCCGGTTCCTGGCCCTGGCCCGGCGCGAGGTGGCCGAGCCGCCCGGACAGCCCTGAACCACCCGCTCCACCACCAGCACCCCCTCGACGAAGGAGCCCTCCGTGACCGAGCCCGCGGCTGAGACCGGCACCCCCCAGGGGGGCGAGAAGGGGCTGTGGGGCGCGCGGTTCGCCACCGGCCCGGCCGAGGCCATGGCGGCGCTGTCGAGGTCCACGCACTTCGACTGGCGCCTGGCCCGCTACGACCTGGCCGGCTCCCGCGCCCACGCCCGCGTGCTGCACCGGGCCGGGCTGCTGGACGACGCGCTGCTGGAGGCGCTCCTGGCCGGGATCGACGCCCTCGACGCCGACGTCGCCTCCGGCGCGTTCACCGCCGCACCCGACGACGAGGACGTCCACTCCGCGCTGGAGCGCGGCCTGGTGGAGCGGCTCGGGCCGGACGTGGGGGGCCGCCTGCGCGCCGGGCGCAGCCGCAACGACCAGATCGCCACGCTGCTGCGGATGTACCTGCGCGAGCACGCCCGCACGATCGCCGCGCTGGTGCTCGACGTCGTGCACGCCCTCGTGGACCAGGCCGCGGCGCACCCGGGTGCGGCGATGCCGGGGCGCACGCACCTGCAGCACGCGCAGCCGGTGCTGCTGGCGCACTCCCTGCTGGCCCACGCCTGGCCGCTGCTGCGGGACGTGGAGCGGCTCCGGGACTGGGACGCGCGCGCCGCGGTGTCCCCGTACGGCTCCGGCGCCCTGGCGGGCTCCTCCCTCGGGCTGGACCCCGCCCTGGTCGCGGCGGAGCTGGGTTTCGGGCGCAGCGTGGAGAACTCCATCGACGGCACGGCCTCGCGGGACGTGGCCGCGGAGTTCGCCTTCGTCGCCGCGATGATCGGGGTGGACCTGTCCCGGATCTCCGAGGAGGTCGTCCTGTGGGCGACGAAGGAGTTCTCCTTCGTCGCGCTGCACGACGCCTGGTCGACGGGGTCGAGCATCATGCCGCAGAAGAAGAACCCGGACGTCGCCGAGCTGGCCCGCGGCAAGGCCGGGCGGCTCATCGGGGACCTCACCGGCCTGCTGGCCACCCTCAAGGGCCTGCCCCTGGCGTACAACCGGGACCTGCAGGAGGACAAGGAACCCGTCTTCGACGCGGTCGACACCCTGGAGGTCCTGCTCCCGGCCGTGGCGGGCATGGTGGGCACGCTGACCTTCAACACCGGGCGCATGGCCGAGCTCGCGCCGCAGGGCTTCGCCCTCGCCACGGACGTCGCGGAGTGGCTGGTCCGCCAGGGCGTCCCCTTCCGCGACGCCCACGCCGTCGCGGGCGCCTGCGTGCGCCGCTGCGAGGAGCGCACCGCCGCGGAGGGTCGCGGCGTGGAGCTGTGGGACCTGACCGACGCCGACCTCGCCGGCGTCTCGCCGCACCTGACGCCGCAGGTGCGCACCGTGCTGAGCACCTCCGGCTCCCTGGCCTCGCGCGACGGGGCGGGGGGCACCGCCCCGGCACGGGTGGCGGAGCAGCTGGAGACGGCGCGCGCGGCCCTGGCCTCGCACCGGGCGTGGCTGGACGCGTGAGCCCGGGCGCCGGCGGGCGCCTGCCGCGGGAGTTCTTCGCGCGGCAGGTGCTCGACGTGGCCCGCGACCTCCTCGGCTGCGTCGTGCGGCACCGCACGCCCGGCGGGGAGGTCGCCGTGCGGCTGACGGAGGTGGAGGCGTACGCGGGGGAGCAGGACCCCGGCTCCCACGCCTTCCGGGGCCGCACCCCGCGCACGGAGGTGATGTTCGGCGAGGCCGGGCACGCCTACGTGTACTTCAGCTACGGGATGCACTGGTGCGTGAACCTCGTCACCGGGCCGGTGGGGGAGGCCTCGGCCGTCCTGCTGCGCGCCGGTGAGGTCGTGGACGGTCTGGAGCCGGCCCGCGCCCGCCGGGTCGCCGCCCGCACGGACGTGGACCTGGCCCGCGGCCCCGCACGCCTGGCGCAGACCCTCGGCCTCTCCCGGGAGCAGAACGGCGTGGACGTGTGCTCCGGCGGCGCGCTGGGCGTCTGGGCGGGGGCCTCCGTCCCGGAGGAGGCGGTGCGCTGGGGGCCGCGCGTGGGGGTGGCCGGTGCGGGCGCACCGACCCCCTGGCGCTGCTGGGCCGACGGCGAGCCGACCGTCTCGGCGTACCGGGCGGCGATACCGCGTCGCCCGCGCCGCGCCTGATCGGGCAGGCTGTCCGGCGGGCGAGCGGCGCCCACCCGGCAGCGGCCGGGGGCAGAGGTCGGGAGTGGTCGAGTCGTGAGCGACGTGTGGGACGAACTGCGGTGGCGCGGCCTGGTGGCGCAGTCCACCGACGAGGCCGCGCTGCGGGAGGCGCTCGCGTCGGGACCGCTGACCTACTACGTCGGCTTCGACCCGACGGCGCCGAGCCTGCACGTGGGGCACCTCGTCCAGGTCCTCACCGCCCGCCGGCTCCAGCAGGCCGGGCACCGGCCGCTGATCCTCGTCGGCGGGGCCACCGGGCTCATCGGCGACCCGCGCCCGACCGCGGAGCGGACCATGAACGACCCGGAGACGGTCGCCGGCTGGGTGGGGCGGCTGCAGGCGCAGATCACGCCGTTCCTCGACTTCGAGGGCCCGGCCGCCGCGACGGTGGTGGACAACCTCGACTGGACGCGGCAGCTGGGTGCCATCGAGTTCCTGCGGGACCTGGGCAAGCACTTCAGCGTCAACCGGATGCTCGACCGGGAGGCGGTCGCGACCCGGCTGGCGTCCTCCGGCATCAGCTACACGGAGTTCAGCTACGTCCTGCTGCAGAGCAACGACTACCTGGAGCTGCACCGGCGCCACGGCTGCACCCTGCAGCTGGGCGGCAGCGACCAGTGGGGCAACATCACCGCCGGCTGCGAGCTGGTCCGCCGCGTCGAGGGCGCCCACGTGCACGCGCTGGCCACGCCGCTGCTGACGAAGGCGGACGGGACCAAGTTCGGCAAGACGGAGTCCGGTGCCGTCTGGCTGGACCCGGACATGACGTCCCCGTACGCCTTCTACCAGTTCTGGCTCAACGCCGAGGACGCCTCGGTGGCCGGCTACCTGCGCGCCTTCGGCTTCCGCGGCCGGGAGGAGACCGAGGAGCTGGCCCGCCAGGCGGCGCAGGCCCCCGCGGCGCGCGCGGCGCAGCGGGCGCTGGCCCACGACGTGACGGCGCTCGTGCACGGCGCGGACGCCGCCCGCGCCGTGGAGGGAGCCTCGCAGGCGCTCTTCGGCCGCTCCGAGCTCGGGGCCCTGGACGAGCGCACCCTGCGCGACTCCCTCGCCGAGCTGCCGTCGGCGCGTGCCGGCTCCCCGGACGTGGAGGTCGTCGACCTGTTCGTGGCCGCCGGCCTGGCCCCGAGCCGCTCCGCCGCGCGGCGGACGGTCAAGGAGGGCGGCGCGTACGTCTCCAACGTCAAGGTCGAGGCCGAGGACGCGCGCCTGGCGGACTTCCCGCTGCTGCACGGCCGCTACGCGGTGCTGCGCCGCGGGCGCCGTGCCCTCGCCTCCGTGACGCTCGATGACTGACTGCTCACCTCGCGGCGGAAGTCGTTGTCCACCAGCGACTTCCGCCGCAGGGGCGGAGCGGATTTGACCCTCCCGTCGGGTCCGCGTAACGTTCTCGTTGTCGCCCGGACGGGGACGGAGACCAGCCCCGCGAGGGAGGGTCGAGTCCTCCGAGGGTAGGATCGGTCCACTCCCGACATCAGCCTGTGACCCAGGTCACGGAATGCTGTCGGTAGCGAGCTGGTTGTGACATGCAGAAGGTTGCCTCCTTGGCTGCTGCTCTTCGGGGTGGTGGGTGGGTGTGCGTCCGATGTTTGAGAACTCAACAGTGTGCCGAATGTCGATGCCAATAGTTTGACCCCGACTGCCGGTTGCCGTGGCTTTGCCTGTTGTGGGTGGGG
>NZ_BAAIHU010000005.1:0-139726 GCF_054590795.1 Kineococcus anabasis | reverse complement strand
GTGTAGTCGCGTTCGTCCTCGCCGTGGCCCAGGGCGAGGTTGGCCTGGTAGGTGTCCAGGCCCTGGTCCTGCAGGGCGTAGGCGTCGAGCTTGGCGTACAGCCCGATGCCGCGTCCTTCCTGGCGCAGGTAGAGCAGGAAGCCGCCGGCGTCGGTGATGCGCTGGGTGGCCTCGCGCAGCTGGGGGCCGCAGTCGCAGCGCTGGGAGCCGAAGACGTCGCCGGTGAGGCACTCGCTGTGCGGGCGGACCAGCGGGGTGCGGGCGGGGTCGGTCAGGGCGGCGCGCCAGTCGCCCAGGCCCAGGGCCAGGTGCTCGCGCCCGTCGGACAGGCCGCTGAACGTGAAGACGTCACCGGTGGTGGCGTAGCCGTCGGCGAAGCGCAGCGGGACGCGGACCCGGGTGCGCACCACCACCCCCGGCGAGACGGTGGGTGCGGAGGTCTGGTGGGGGATGGCGGCCGCGGCCGGCGCGCCCGGCGACACCTCGGGCGGGGACAGGTGCATCACGGCTCCTCCGGCGGCTGGGGTGTGCACTAATTCCTTGAAGCTTCAATCGACAGTCTAGCGGTCGGCGCCGACACCGCGGGGCGATGTGCCCGAGGTCACCGGAACGCCGGGTCCTCCGCCCGCTCCGGCCGCAGCGTCAGCCGCACGTCCGGCCCGACCCGCACCACCTCGTCCAGCCGCAGCCGGTGCGCCGCCGCGATCGTGCCCACCCCCGCGCCCCGCAGCGCCGCCAGGCCGTCGCCGAGCAGCACCGGGGCCACGTACCCCACCGCCCGGTCCACCAGCCCCGCCGCCCAGAACGCGCCCGCCACCGTCGGCCCGCCCTCCAGCAGCACGCTCACCACCCCCCGCGCCGCCAGCACCGCCAGCACCGCCGCCGGGTCGTGCCGCGGCACCACCGCCACCTCCGCCCCCGACCCCGCCGCGCCCGCGACCGGCGCACCGGCCGTGAGCAGCAGCGTGGGCGCCGCGCCGTCCAGGACCCGCGCCCCCGCCGGTGTGCGGCCGTCGCTGTCCAGCACCACCCGCAGCGGCCGCCGGTCCGGGCGTGGCACCCCGCCTGCGCGCACGGTGAGCTGCGGGTCGTCGGCCAGCACCGTGCCCACCCCCGCCAGCACCGCGTCGACCTCCCCGCGCAGCCGGTGCACGTCCTCGCGCGCCTCCGCGGAGGTGATCCACTTCGAGGTCCCGTCGGCCGCGGCGCTGCGCCCGTCCAGCGACGCCGCGAACTTCCACGTCACGAACGGCCGCCGCAGGCGCTGGGCCGCCAGCCACGGCTCCAGCGGCTCCGCGCGCACGTCCAGCCGCTCCACCTGCACGCCCGCCGCGCGCAGCGTCCCCGCCCCACCTCCGGCGACGGGGTCCGGGTCCGGGTGCAGGTACACCACCCGCGCGATGCCCGCCTCCAGCAGCGCCCGGGTGCAGGGACCGGTGCGGCCCGTGTGGTCGCAGGGCTCCAGCGTCACCACCGCCGTGCCGCCCCGTGCGCCCTCCCCGGCCTCCCGCAGCGCCACGACCTCCGCGTGCGGGCCTCCCGGCGGCCGCGTCGCACCCTCGCCCACCACCCGGCCGGAGGCGTCCACGACGACCGCCCCCACCGGCGGGTTCGGGCTCGTGCCCCCCAGCACCCGGCGGGACAGCTCCACCGCGCGGCGCGCCAGCTCCTCGTCCCTCGTCATCCCCGCAGTCTCCCGCCCGGGGTGATCCAGGGGGCGCGTCCCTTGATCGCGCCGGGGCGGGGTGCTCAACCGCCGGCGCCGCCCGGTCGATGAAGTGTTGTCACCGAAATCACACAGGGAGTCATGCATGCAGCGCAACCCGCTCCTCGGCTGGATCGCCGACCGGCGCGTCGGAAGCAAGATCATCGCAGCCGTCGCGGTTGCCTGCGCCGCCGCGCTCGCCGTGGGGATCGTCGGCGTCACCTCCCTCGCGACCCTGCGCGACCGCGCGCAGAGCATCTACGCCGACGGCCTCGTCGCGGTGGACCACATCGGCGCCGCCGAGACCGAGCTGCACCGCATGCGCACGCTCGTCCTCGTGCACGCCATCTCCGTCGACGGCGCGGCGATGCAGCAGGCCGAGAAGGACATCGCCGCGGCCGACGCCGCCTTCGACGAGCGCTTCGCCGCCTACACGGCGACCGACATGACCGGCCGCGAGGAGGCCGTCGCGCGCCTGGAGAAGGCCATGGCCGAGGTCCGGGCCGTCCGCGACGAGCAGCTGCTGCCCGCCAGCCGCGCCAACGACCTCGTCGCCTTCCGCGCCGCCCGGGAGGAGGACTTCACCCCGGTCGTCGAGGACGCCTCCGCCGCCATCGCCGACCTGCTCACCATCGAGCGCGACGCCGGTCAGGACCTCCTCGACCAGGCCGTCGCCACCTACGAGAAGGCCCGCACCACGACCATCGCCGTCCTCGCCGCCGGCATCGTCCTCGCCGTCGCCCTCGGCCTGCTGATGGCCCGCCTCATCACCGGTCCGCTCTCCCTGGTCGTGCGCGGCCTGCGGGCCCTGGAGCAGCGCGACCTCACCACCACCGTCGCCGTCGACAGCAGGGACGAGACCGGGCAGATGGCCCGGGCGTTCAACTCCGCCATGGGCGGGCTGCGCGGCACCCTCGGCGGCCTCGCCGAGAACGCCGCCTCCCTCGCCGGCGCCTCCCAGGAGCTGTCCGCCGTCAGCAGCCAGCTCGGTGCCGGCGCGCAGGAGTCCTCCGAGCGCGCCACGACCGCCGCCGCCGCCGCCGAGCAGGTCAACGCCGGCGTGCAGACCCTGTCCGCCAGCTCCGAGGAGATGGGCATCTCCATCCAGGAGATCGCCAGCAGCGCCGGCCGGGCCGCCGAGGTCGCCCAGCAGGCCAAGAGCGTCGCCGAGGGCACCACCGCGCAGGTCGAGGCGCTCGGCCGCGCCAGCGCCGAGATCGGCAACGTCGTCAAGCTCATCACCTCCATCGCCGAGCAGACGAACCTGCTCGCCCTCAACGCCACCATCGAGGCCGCCCGCGCCGGTGAGGCCGGCAAGGGCTTCGCCGTCGTCGCCAGCGAGGTCAAGGAGCTCGCCCAGCAGACGGGGCGCGCCACCGAGGACATCACCCAGCGCATCGGCGCCCTGCAGGCCTCCAGCCAGGACGTCGCCCAGGCGATCGGCGCCATCCAGGACGTCATCGGCCAGGTCGACAGCTACTCCCTCACGATCGCCAGCGCGGTGGAGGAGCAGAGCGCCACGACCAACGAGATGGGTCGCAACATCAGCGACGCCGCGGCCGGCAGCGCCGACATCGCCCGCAGCGTCACCACCGTCGTCGCGGTCGCCGAGTCCACCGCCGAGGCCGCCCGCGCCACGAACGACGCCGCCGGGGACCTGGCGCGGCTCGCCGCCGACCTCAACACCGTCGTCGGCACCTTCCGGTACTGATCCCGCCACCGGCTCCCCGGCCCCGACCCGAACCCCCGGCCCCCGGCCCGCACCCGCGGGCCGGGGGCCGTCCGCGTCCCCGCAGACCCGGTGCGTGCTCACCCGGTGTCACCACCGCCGGGAGGGCACCGCCGGGCGGGGGACACCGCCTCAGGAACGTCCCTGGACCTGCCGATCATCAGGGGGTGACCGACCGGCGAGGTGCCCCCGAGCAGACCCCGCGGCGCTCCGCGGCCGGACCGGCCCCCGAGCAGCGCGCGACGGCCCGCGTCAGCCTGCCCGCGGAGCTGCGCACGATGGTCCGGCACGCCGTCGCCGCGATCGCGGCACTGCTCGTGGTGGCCCTCTCCGCCACCGGTTACCTGCTCACCGTCAGCCACCCGCAGGTCCGGGCCTCCACCGACCTCACCCGCGCGCTGCGCATCAGCCACGAGGCGATGCTGGACCAGGAGACGGGTCTGCGGGCCTGGGTCGCGACCGGCGACGAGGAGTTCCTGGAGTCCTACCGGGCGGGGCACCGGACCGCCGCCGTGCAGGAGCGGCGCGTCGAGGAGGCCGCCGCCGCGCTGCCGGGGATGTCCGCGGCCGTGCGCAGGGTCCTCGTGGCCCAGCGCTCCTGGCAGCTCGGCTGGGTGCCGCACGCCCTGGAGCAGGGCCGCGTCGCCCCCGCCGTGCGGACCCCGGACGCGGCGGCGGCGACGACCACCCTCCTGCTGGAGGGCAAGGCCGCCTTCGACGCCTACCGGGACACCTACGACCGCGCCATCGCGCAGGCCGCCTCCGGGCGGGACCGGGCCGTCACGGCCCAGGCGCTGGTGCTGCGGGGGATGGCGGCCGCGCTCGTCCTGTTCGGCGGGCTCGCGCTGCTCGTGGTGCGCCGCAGGGCCCGGCGCATCGACCGCCTCGTCGCCGAGCCCGTGCGCCAGCTCGCCGCGACCGCCACCCGAGTGCAGCGCGGCGAGGACCTCGCGGGCCTGCCCCCCCTGGAGGTCGGGGAGCTCGACGACGTCGCGCAGACCCTGGCCCGGCTCGCGCAGGACCTGCACCGGGAGCGGGACAGCATCCGCCTGCGCGCCGAGCAGTCCCGCCAGGTCAGCGACCAGCGCAAGCGGCTCCTGACCGCCGCCCAGGCCATGGCCTCCTGCGGCACCGTGCAGCAGCTCGCGCAGGTCGTGGTCACCACGGCCGCCGAGTTCAGCCAGACGGCCGCCGGGCTGTGGCTGTACGACGGGGACACCGGCTACCGCTGCGCCGCGTGGTCCGGCGCGGTCCAGCCCTCCGCCCCCACCCCGCTCGTGCGCCGGGTCGGTCACGAGGGCCTGCGCCGGGAGGACGCCGCCGCGGTGGCGCTCCCGCTGCACGCCCACGGCCGCGTGCTCGCCGTCCTGTACGTCGAGCGCTTCTCCAGGCTGCGCGTGCCCGCCGGGGTCGACACGTCGCTGGCCTCCATCGCGGTCATCGCCGCCGCCCACCTGCAGGCCCTGGAGCTGCTGGAGGAGACCCGCGCCACCGCGCGCGTCGACCAGCTCACCGGGGTGGGCAACCGCCGCCTCATGGACGAGGAGCTCGCCGCGGAGTGGGCGCGCAGCGTCCGCCACGACAGGCCCCTGAGCGTCGCCCTGCTGGACCTGGACCACTTCAAGAAGGTCAACGACACCGCCGGCCACCTCGTCGGGGACCGCTGGCTCCAGCTCGTCACCCAGGTCGTCCGCGAGCAGCTGCGCTCCAGCGACCGGGTGTACCGCTACGGCGGCGAGGAGATCGCCGTCCTCCTGCCGGAGACCGCCGAGGCGGACGCCGCCGCCGTGCTGGAGCGCATCCGCGCCGCCGTGGCCGCGACCCGCGGGCCGCAGGAGCACCCCCACGTCACCACCAGCGCCGGGGTCGCGGAGCTGGCGCTGGGCATGACGCAGGTCTCGGACCTGCTCGCCGCCGCCGACGGCGCCCTGTACGCCGCGAAGCGGGCGGGCCGCGACCGGGTCGCCCGCGCGGCGTGCCCCGGCGCCGTGGGTCCGGCCGTCCTCGCCGCCCCGCCCGCCGTCGTGGGGTAGCGGGGTCGCCCGGCGGGCCGTCCCGCCGGATCAGCTCCCGCGGGCGGCGAACGCCTCGAACTCCTCCTGCACCTCGTCGAAGAACGCCGTCTTGGCGCGCGTGTAGTCGTCGTAGTCGGTGTCGTGGGCGTGCTCGGCCGCGACGCGGGTCTTGAACCCGGCGTAGCGGTCGCGGGCGTCCGGGTGCGCGCGCAGCCAGTCGCGGAACCAGACGGTGTACCTGCCCCACGGCGACGCGGCCTGCCGCACGTGCAGGATCGCCGCGTCGGGGCCGTCGAGGTCGTGGACGAACAGGCGCTTGCGCCACACCTCGTCCGGCACCTGCTCGCGACCGCGGGGGATGTCCCGGTACACGCCGGGGGAGTCCGGGCGCGAACCCGCGGCGGGTGTGAAACCGGCCCCCGCGAGGGCCTCGTCCAGCTCCGCGGCGGCGGGGAGGCGGCCGACGCGCACCTGCAGGTCGACGAAGGGTTTCGCGATCAGGCCGGGCACGGAGGTCGAGCCGATGTGGTCGGACGTCCCGGCGACGCCCAGGGGTTCCAGCGCCCGCTCGACGGCCGCGAGCAGGCGGGCGGCACGCACGGGCCACCGGGGGTCGTGGGGGTGCAGCACCGCAGGTCCGGGCACGGCCCCGACGCTAGCGCGCGGGAGCTGTGCAGGGGGAGGGTCAGCGTGAACCGCTCCTTCGCCGTGTGTGTCGCCCCGAGTCGTTCGTAGAAGGCGATGGCGGAGCGGTTCCACGCCGGGGTCTGCCACTGCGCCTGCACCAGTCCTCGGCGTCGGGCGTCGCCGAGCGCCGCGGTGAGCAGCCGGTTCCCGGTTCCCCGGCCGCGATGGTCCTCGTGCAGGTAGAGGCAGTCCAGGTGGGCGTACCCACCAGCGGTCCAGGTGGACAGCTCGTCGGTGAGGCTGGCGTAGCCGACCGCTCGACCGTGCTGCTCGGCGACGAAGATCCGCAGCCGCCCGGCACGCAGGTGCGCGTCGGTCCGCTCGGCCCAGTCATCGGGCACCACGACACCACCTCCCTCGAACCGCACGTGGTCGAGCACCAGGGCGTGCAGGTCGTCGCCGTGCCCGACGGTGTGGATGCGGCGCACCACGACGGTGTCGCCACCGGTGTCGCCACTGGTGTCGCCGCCGGTGCCGGTTCCCGTCACGGCACGTGGACCGGGGCGACGAGGTCGTCCGGGGCCCGCCGGGACCGTCCGGTGTCGGTGGTGATCGCCAGCCCCTCGCGGACCCAGTACTCGAAGCCGCCGATGAGCTCCCGCACCCGGGTGTAACCCATCGAGGCCAGGGTGGAGGCGGCCTTGGTGGAGCCGTTGCAGCCCGGCCCCCAGCAGTAGACGACGATCGGCGCGTCCAGGTCCGGCGCCAGTTCCCCGATGCCGTCGCGGACCTGCGCGCCGGGCAGGTGCACCGCACCGGGGATGCGGCCCTGGCCCCAGCCCGCTGCGGAGCGCACGTCGAGCACCAGTGGTGCCGCACCGCCGGCGCGAGCTGCGGCCAGATCGGCAGGGTCGGTCTGGTGGGCCAGCTTGGCGGCGAAGAAGTCCACCGCGTCGATCGAGGTCGTCATGCCCACCATCGAACCTGCCCGAGGCCGGACGCACCAGGGCCGATCCACGGCCTTCGCGGGGCTTCACCGTTGATCCGCTGGTACTTTGGCGATCGTGGCGATGAATCCCCGGCCTGCCCTGGACGACACCGACCACGCCATCCTGGAGCAGCTGCAACGGGACGGCCGGATCAGCGTCGCCGACCTGGCCCGCGCGATCAACCTCTCGGCCAGCGCCACGGCCGACCGGCTGCGCCGCCTCACCGACACCGGCGTCATCACCGGCTACAGCGCCACCCTGGACCCCGAGGCGCTGGGTTACACCGTGACCGCGTTCGTGCGCCTGGCCTATCCCACGGGGAACTACAAGCCGTTCCACGACCTGCTCGACACCACCCCCGAGGTCATGGAAGCCCACCACGTCACGGGTGACGACTGCTTCGTCCTCAAGGTCCTCGCCCGGTCCATGCGCGACCTGGAGCGCATCACCGGCAAGCTGGCGACGCTGGGGGGCATCACCACCAGCGTCGTCTACTCCAGCCCGCTGCCGCACCGACGCCTCGATCCCGCGTAGGCACCGAGGAGCTCGGGCCGCGGAGCCGCCCTGCCGGCAGAGGGCCGCTGATCCCCGGGGCGGTCGTCGGCCGTGGGTGCGGGTGTGGTCAGGCGCCGGCGTCGCGCACCTGGTAGACGTCCGGGACGCCGTCGTGGTCGACGTCGACCTCCTCCTCCCCGCACAGGCGGCGGTAGGTCCGGTTGCGGGCCCGCAGCACCACGGCGGCCAGCAGCGCCGCGAGCACCGAGCCGGCCAGGACCCCCACCTTGACGTGCTCGTCGCGCTCGCTGCCCGCCCCGAACGCCAGCTCCCCGATGAGCAGGGAGACGGTGAACCCGATGCCGCCCAGCAGGGACAGGCCCAGCACGTCCCACCACGACAGGGACTCGTCGAGCTGGGCGCGGGTGAAGCGGGACACCAGGGCGGTGGCGCCCAGGATGCCCACGACCTTGCCCACCACCAGTCCCGCCACGATCCCGAGGGCCACCCGGTCCTGGAAGGAGGTCGCCAGCCCGCTGAGGCCGCCGACGGTGACCCCGGCGGAGAAGAACGCGAACACCGGCACCGCGACACCGGCCGACACCGGCCGCCAGAGGTGCTCGAAGTGCTCGGCCAGCCCGGGGCCGGCGTCGGGACCGCCGGCGGCGGCGCTGCGCAGGACGGGCACCGCGAACCCGAGCAGGACGCCGGCGACGGTGGCGTGCACGCCGGAGGAGTGCACCAGCACCCAGGTCGCGAAGGCCAGCGGGACCAGCAGCCACCAGGTGTGGATCCGGCGCTGCACCAGCACCGTGAAGACCGCCAGCGGCAGCAGGGCCCCCAGGAGGGGCGCGACTGCCAGGTCCTGGGTGTAGAACACCGCGATGACCACGATGGCGAGCAGGTCGTCGACCACCGCCAGGGTCAGCAGGAACGTGCGCAGCGCCGCGGGCAGGTGGGTGCTGATGACGGCGAGCACGGCCAGGGCGAAGGCGATGTCGGTGGCGGTGGGGATCGCCCAGCCCCGCAGCGCGCCCCCGCCGGTCCCGGCGTTGACGGCGACGTACAGCAGCGCGGGCACGGCCATGCCCCCCACCGCGGCCGCCACGGGCAGCAGCGCCCGGCGCGGGTCGCGCAGGTCACCGGCGACGAACTCCCGCTTCAGCTCCAGGCCGGCGACGAAGAAGAAGATCGCCAGCAGCCCGTCCGCCGCCCACTGCCCCAGCGTCAGGTCCAGGTGCAGCGCGTGCGGGCCGACCGTGGTGTCGCGCAGCGCGGCGTAACCGCCGGACCAGGGGGAGTTCGCCCACGCCAGGGCCAGCACCGTGGCGGCCAGCAGCAGCGCGCCGCCGACCGTCTCCTTGCGCAGCACCCCGCTGATCCGCTGGACCTCGGGCCAGGAGCCGCGGGCGAAGAGGGGACTGCTGCCGGAGGGGCTCTTGCGGGGGCCGGGCGCGGGAGGGTTCACAGGGCACCTGTTCCAGGGATCGGCGACGTCGTTGCCGACCAGACTTCCCGGCGCACCTCGGGCCAGGGTAGCGGTCCCTGCGCCGGGAGGCGCTGTGCAACGGCCGCCGGGAGGCGCTGTGCAACGGCGGGTCCCCCTTCAACTCTCCCCCTGCGTGAGGGTAGCGTTGCGTGCGTGTCACCCCCGGGGTGAGTCACCTCGCCGGTGGCACGACGCGTGCGCGTCCAGGCGGAGACGCGCAGGCACCGGGCTGCGGCGGTCGGGAACGCCGTCGCACACCGCAGGTCTGGGGGGACCATGCACGCGAGGCACGAACCGGCGAACGCGTACCGGCCGCAAGGACCACCGCACACCGCCGGGGCCGCCGAGGCGGGCGAGGGCGTCGTGCCGGCACCGCGCCCACGGCGGGGGGCACCGCCCCGGGCGCGCCACCCGCGGCTGGCCGCGGAGTTCGACCCGCGCCACAACGCCCTGGGCGTCCTGCGCCTGCTGCTGGCCGGGACGGTCGTGCTCGTCCACGGGACGGCCAACGGCTTCGGCTTCCAGCCGGTGCTGGGCTCCGCGACCCTGGGCGACCTGGCCGTGGACGGCTTCTTCGTCGTCAGCGGCTTCCTGGTGACGATGAGCTTCCTGCGGCTGGGGTCGCTGCGCCGCTACGCCTGGCACCGCTTCCTGCGGATCATGCCGGGGTTCTGGGTGTGCCTGCTCGTCACCGCCGCCGTCGTGGCGCCGCTGGCCGCGGTCCTGAGCGGCCGGCCCGCGACCTCGGTGTTCACCGGGCCGGAGTCGGCCGGCTCCTACGTCCTCTCCAACGCCGGCCTGCTGATGCGCCAGTTCGGCGTCGCGGGGCTGGTCGACCCCGTCGAGGGCGGCCCGGCCGTGCTGGACGGCTCGCTGTGGACGCTGTTCTTCGAGGCCGTCTGCTACGCCGTCGTGGCCGTCCTCGGGGTCACCGGTGTCCTGCGCCGACGCCCCTGGCTGGTCCTGGCGGCCTGTGCCGCCCTGTGGGGAGCCACCGTCGTCTCCGCCGCCGGGGTGGACCTCGGCTCCCAGCTGGTGCTGCGCTTCACGTTCGTGTTCCTGCTCGGCGCCGCCGGGTACCTCTTGTCCGACCGGATCCCGGTCAGCGGCCTGCTCGCGGCCGCCTGCCTGCCGCTGCTCGCCGCCGGGCTGTACCTGCTGCCGGACCACCGCGCCCTGGCCGGCCCGGCGTTCGCCTACCTCGTGCTGTGGGCCGCGGTGCGCCTGCCCCTGCGGCAGAACCCCCGCTGGGACCTGTCCTACGGCCTGTACATCTACCACTGGCCCGTCCAGCTCCTGCTCGCCCTGTCCGGGGCCGCCGCGCTCGGGGTCGTGTCGTTCGTGGTGGTCGCCGCGCTGCTGGCCACCGCCGCGGCGGCCCTGTCCTGGGTGCTCGTCGAGGCGCCCGCCCTGCGCTGGAAGGACGCCGCCTGGGTGCAGGCGCCGCTGCGCGGGAGGGCTGCCCGGCGGCCCTGACCCGCCGGGCCGGGCGCCGCGGCCGTCAGAACCCGCTCGCGGTCAGCCAGTCCAGGAAGGCGGCGAACCACGCGTCGGACGGTGTGCCCTGGCTGCGGGCGCCGAAACCGTG
Source organism: Kineococcus anabasis (assembly GCF_054590795.1). Taxonomy (NCBI): domain Bacteria; kingdom Bacillati; phylum Actinomycetota; class Actinomycetes; order Kineosporiales; family Kineosporiaceae; genus Kineococcus; species Kineococcus anabasis. The sequence continues at coordinate 129,089 of NZ_BAAIHU010000005.1, read as the reverse complement.
CCCGCCGCGGGCGTAGGCGTGCGCCTCCACCGGGACACCGGCCCGGTGCCAGGCGTCGTACAGGCGCAGGCAGGAGCCGACGATCGCGTCGCCGAGCTCGTCGTCACCCGCCCACGCCAGGAACAGCGGTGGTGCCGGCTCCGGCACCACGACGTCGTCCCACCAGGCCGGGTAGACCGGCGCGACGAACGACGGGCGCTCCGCGGCGGTCCCGTCCAGGGCGGTCACCAGCGAGACGTACGCACCGGCGGAGAACCCGAGCATCCCGACCCGGCCGGGGTCCACGCCCCACTCCGCAGCGTTCTCGCGGACCAGGCGCAGCGCGGCGCCGCCGTCCGCCAGGGCCGGCTCGCGCCGCGACCGCGAGACGTCGGCGAGGTAGCCGCGGTCGGTGCCGATGCGCTGCATCAGGGCGGAGAACCCCGCCGGGTCGGCCGGGGTCGGGGTGAGGCGGTAGTGCAGCACGAACGCGGCGATCCCCTGCTCCGCGAGCTTCTCGGCGACGTGCACGCCCTCGTTGTCGACGGCCAGGAGGTGCAGGGCGCCGCCCGGTGCGACGACGACGCCGGTGCCCGTCCGCCGGGCCGGGTCGGGGAGGTAGGGCGTCAGCGTGGGCCGGGTGACGTTGCGCACCAGCCGCTCGCGGCCACCGGCGTCGTGGGGGTCGGCGAAGGTCGTGGAGGCGTCCTCCGCGTCGTGCCGGCCGAGCGGGACGGGGGCCAGGCGCTGCACGTGTCCTCCTGGGGTCTGCCGGTGCGTGGTCGCCGTCGGCGGGGGTGGGTGGGAACGGCCGGGAGGTCCTCAGCGCAGGAGGTCGACCGGCGCGGAAACCGCCTCCGGCCGCTCGCACGTGGTGGACAGCTCCACGGACGTGCGGGTGTCGGCGGCGTGCTGGAGGGACGTCATGACGTCGAGCACGTGCAGGGCGACCGCGTCGCCGGCCCGGTGGGGACGCCCCTGCGCCAGGGCGGTCGCCAGGTCGGCCAGGCCGTAGCCGCGCCCGGCGCCGAGGTACCCGGCGCGCACCCCCGCGTCGCGCCAGTTCCCGTCCGGACCGGGCGGGCCGGGTGGTGGGGCGGTGGCCGCCGCGTACACCCGCACCGGGCCCTCGAAGTGGTTGGGGTCGGGCACCGACAGCGAGCCCGCGGTGCCGTGCACCTCGATGCGCGGCAGGTGCGCCGCCCAGGTGTCGAAGCTCATGAGCAGCGTCGAGACCGCGCCCCCGGCGTGCACGAGGATCCCGGCGACCGAGCTGTCGGTGGTGACGTCGACGGACTCCCCGGCGCGCGGGCCGCGGCCGATGGTGCGGGTCGCCGAGGGGCGCCAGGAGACGCCTACGACCCGCTCGACCGGGCCGAGCAGGTGCACCAGGGCGGTCAGGTAGTAGGGGCCCATGTCCAGCAGCGGGCCACCGCCGGGTCGGTAGTAGAAGTCCGGGTGGTGGTGCCAGCGCTCGTGCCCCGGCGTCGTCATGAACGCCGTGGCCGAGTGCGGCACCCCGATCTCCCCGGCGTCGACGACCGCCCGCGCGGTCTGCACCCCGGTGCCCAGCACGGTGTCGGGTGCGCAGGCCACCCGCAGGCCCGCCGCGGCGGCGGCCTCGACGACGGCCCTGCCCCCGGCGACGTCCGTGGCCAGCGGCTTCTCGCCGTAGACGTGCTTGCCGGCCGCGAGGGCCTGCAGGGCGATGTCGGCGTGCGTGGCGGGGAGCGTGAGGTTGAGGACCACGTCGACGTCGTCGGCGGCCAGCAGCTCCGGCAGCGTCGCGACGCGGGCACCGGGGTGCTCCGCGGCCAGCGCCGCCGCGCGCCCGGTGCTCAGGTCGGACACCGCGCTCACCCGCACCTGCGGCAGCCGCGCCAGGCAGGCGGAGTACTGCGCGCTGATCGTGCCGGCGCCGACGACGCCGACCCGCAGCGGGTCCGCGGCCGGGGGAGCGGGGGCTTCGTCGTTCACGGTTCCTCCCGTGCTCGTGCTCGTGGGCGGGTCGTCGGCGGGGTCATCCCTTGAACGCACCGTCCATGATCCCGGAGACCATCTGGCGCCCGAAGAAGGCGAAGAGGACCAGGAGCGGCACGGTGACGAGGAAGGAGCCCGCCATGGCCAGGCCGAGGTCGATCGAGATGCTGCTCTGCAGGGCCTTGATGGCGATCTGCGCGGTGTACATCTCGGGGGACTTCAGGACGATGAACGGCCACAGGAAGTCGTTCCAGGCGTTGACGAACGCCAGCAGCCCCAGGACGGCGGCCGCGGGCCGGACGACGGGGAAGGCGATGCGCGCGTAGATCTGCCACGAGCTGCACCCGTCCATGCGGGCCGCGTGGAGCAGCTCGTCGCTGATGGTGGAGCCGATGTGCTGGCGCATCCAGAAGATGCCGAACGCGCTGACCAGGCCCGGCACGATGAGCGCCTGCAGGGTGTCGACCCACCCGAGGCTCGAGATGACCATGTACTGCGGGATGACGGCGAGCTGCGCCGGGACCGTCATGGTCAGCACGAGGACGAGGAACAGGGTGTCACGGCCGCGGAACGTGAGCTTCGCGAAGGCGAAACCGGCCAGGGAGCACAGGAACGCCTGGCCCACGGCGATCAGGGCCGAGACCACGAGGCTGTTGACCAGCGACCGCACGAACGGCACGGTCTCGAAGACCAGGCGCAGCAGCTCGGGGAAGTTGCCCCCGGGCACGACGCGCGGCGGCAGCTGGGTGGCGGCCGCCGAGCCGACGGAGGAGACGACGAACATCCAGTAGATCGGGAAGATGCACGCCGCCGCCGCCAGGCTGAGGACCAGGTAGGTGTACCAGCGCACCCGGACGATGCGCCGTCGCCGGCCGTGCCGGGTGCCACCCGTCCCGGCCTCGCGCTGGGCGCGGGTACCCGCGGTGGTGGAGCTCATGGTCGGTCCTTCCTCCCCAGCCGGCTCGAGAGCAGGAAGTTGACGGCTGCGACGACGACGATGATGGCGAAGAGGGCGACGCCGACGGCGGAGCCGTAGCCGAACTTGAACGACCCGAAGCCCTGCTCGAAGAGGAACAGCGACAGGGTCTGGCACTGGCGTGCCGTGCCGCAGGTGAGCAGGCCGTTGGACAGCAGCAGCGGCTCGGTGAAGATCTGCAGCCCGCCGATGGTCGAGGTGATCACCGTGAACACGATCACCGGGCGCAGGGCCGGCAGGGTGATGTGCAGGAACTGCTTCACCGGCCCGGCGCCGTCGACGGCGGCGGCCTCGTACATGTCGCGCGGCACGGCCTGCAGGGACGCCAGGTACAGCAGCGTGTTGTACCCGAACCAGCGCCAGATCACCATGACCGAGATGAGGAGGTGGCTGCCGAGGGCGGTGGACATGAAGTCGACGGGCTCGAACCCGAACAGCCCCAGGCCCCAGTTCAGCAGGCCGTAGTCGCGGTTGAAGAGCTGGGCGAAGACGATCGTGGTCGCCGCCACCGAGGTGATGTACGGCAGGAGCATGGACATGCGGAAGAACGTGGCGAAGCGCAGCCAGGCGCTGTTGAGCACCTGCGCCAGGACCAGCGCGAGGAGCAGCTGCGGGACCGTGGAGATGATCCAGATGCTGAAGGTGTTGCGCAGCGCGTTCCAGAAGCGCGGGTCCTCGGCGAGCCGGCGGAAGTTGTCCAGCCCGATGAACGTCTTCTCACCGATGGGGTTCCAGTCGAACAGCGCCACGTAGAAGGTGAAGAGCAGTGGGAACAGGCCGAAGATCAGGAAGAGGACGTAGAAGGGTGCCACGTACCCGTACGGCGCGAGGCGCTCCCAGCGGCCCTCCACCGGCCGGGTGCCGGTGGAGGGCCCGGTGAGCCGGGGACGTCCGGGGGCGAGCGTGGCGCTCATCAGGCACCGATCGCGGTCTTGATGTTCGCGACCGCCGTGTCCCACGCCGCGGCCGCGGGCGCACCGTCCTGCTCGACGCCGTTGAGCGCGGCCAGGAGCTCGTTGCTGATCTCGGAGTTGAACTCGCCGTTGACGAAGGGCTTCAGGCCCAGCACGGCCTGTGTGAAGATCCTGCCAGTCGGGGCGCCGCCGAAGAACGGGTCCGTGTGGCCGACCAGCTCGGGCTTGTCGTAGTTGACGGGGGTGGTCGGCAGGGAGCCGGAGTCGATGAAGTGCTTCAGCTGCTGCTCGGGGGACTGCATCGTCGAGATGTACTCCCACGCCGCCTTCGGGTTGGCCGCGCGGGCCGGGATGGCCAGGTAGCTGCCGCCCCAGTTCCCGCTGCCGCCGGGGATGGTGGCGATGTCCCACTTCCCGGCGGTCTCCGGCGCGTTGGAGCGGATGGAGCCGAGCATCCAGGACGGTGCCGCCAGGGCGGCGAAGGCCCCCTTGGCCAGCCCGGCGCTCCAGCCGTCGGTGAAGCTCTCCAGCCTGGCCGTGATGCCCGCGGCGATCGCCTCCAGGCCGAGGTCGAAGGACCTGCGGACGACGGGGTTGGTGCCGTAGACCGGCTCGCCGTCGGCGGAGTAGTACTGCTCCTCGCCCTGCGAGACCGCCTGGAGGAAGACGCTGGTGGCCGCGTTGTCCATGAAGGGCTGGCCGCTCGCCTCGGTGTAGCGCTTGCCGGTGGCGATGAAGTCCTCCCACGTCGGCCAGAGCGCGCTCACCTCGTCGCGGTTCGTCGGCAGGCCCGCGGCGGCCATGAGGTCGGTGCGGTAGGCGACGCCCATGCCGCCGACGTCGGTGGGGATGCCGAGGATCTGTCCGGACGGGGCGATGACCTGCTTGATGACCCAGTCCACGTAGTCGCCCTGGATGTCGTCGGCCCCCAGGGTGGCGAGGTCGGTGAAGTTGCCGGGGTTCTTCATGAACTTGGGCATGTCACCGGCCTGGATGAGGACGAGGTCGGGGACCTTGCCGCCGGCCAGGGCGGTGGTGAGCGCCTGCGCCGTCTCCTGGGTGGTGCCGACCTCCGTGAGCTTGACGGTGACGCCGGGCGCCAGCGTCTTGTACTCGTCCACGGCGGCCTTCTGGTTGATGCCCGAGAAGGACCAGAAGGCGAAGGTGTTCGGGTCGCTGGACGCGGACGGGCCCGAGGAGCACGCCGGCACCGCCAGCGCGGTGCCACCTGCCAGGGCGGACCATGCGAGGAAGTTGCGGCGCGAGACCGGGGACGTGAGCGAGGGCAGCGTGGTCACGACGGGTGCCTCCTTCGGGAGGTGGTGGGTGGGTGCGGCGGCGGCACCTCGTGCGGTGCCGCGTCGGGTGGTCGGGGGGTGCCGGAGCGGTGCCGGACGTGCCCGGACCCGCTCAGCGGTCGGTGGAGAAGCTCACCGTGGCGAAGCTGTGGGCGGGCAGGACGACCCGCAGGAGGTTCCCCCGCACGTCGACCTCGTCGAGGTCGCGCACCTGCACCGGGGTCGCCGTGGCGGTGTTGTGGGCGGTGATCTCCCCGGCGGTCAGCAGACGACCGGCCGGGGCCGTGACGGCACCGCCGCGCACGTCGAGGTGCACCTCCAGCGGCTCGTGCGCGTCCAGGTTGGTCAGCGACACCAGGACCGTCCCGTCCCGGGTGGAGGCGGAGGCGGAGAAGGTCGCCAGGTCCTCGCCGTCCACCGGGCGCGTGGGCGTCCGGCCCCGCACGGTCAGCGGCAGGGAGGTGGCGTCCTGGTGGCCCTTGTTCATGGCGAACACGTGGTAGGTGGGCGTCAGGACCAGCGTGTCGCCGTCGGTGAGCAGCACGGCCTGCAGGACGTTGACGGTCTGGGCGATGTTCGCCATCATCAGCCGGTCGGCGTGGCGGTGGAAGGCGTCGAGGTGCACGCTCGCCACCAGCGCGTCGCGCACGGTGTTCTGCTGGAAGAGGAACCCGGGGTTGGTGCCCGGCTCCACGTCGAACCAGGTGCCCCACTCGTCGAGCACGAGCCCGACCCGCCGGCCGGGGTCGTAGGCGTCCATGACCGCGGCGTGCCCGGCGAGGATGCGCTCGATCTCCCGGGCCTTGAGCACCGTGCGGTAGTACTCCTCCACGCCGAACGCGGTCGCGGAGCCCTTCTCCTCCCACGTGGGGCCGACGATCGTGTAGTGGTGGAAGGAGATCGCCTGGTAGGTGTTCCTGCCGTGCCCGCTCACCTCGCCGTCGCCCAGGTAGCGGCCGAGGTTCTGCATGAGGACCTCGGTCCAGCGGTAGTCGGCGTCGGCGGCACCGGCGGCGATGCGGTAGAGGCGGTTGCCGCCGTGGTCGAGGCTGTAGGTGCCGAACTGGCGGGCCAGGTCGGCGTAGGCGGCGGCCCCCATCCCGCCGCCGCAGCCCCAGGGTTCGTTGCCCAGGCCCCAGAAGGGCACCGACCACGGCTCGTCGCGGCCGTTGGCGCGTCGCAGCCGGGCCATGGGGGAGTCGTCGGCGCGGGTGAGGTACTCGATCCACTCGGCCGCCTCGCGGACCGTGCCGCTGCCCACGTTGGCCGACACGTACGGGGACGCGCCCAGCAGCTCGCACAGCGCCATGAACTCGTGGGTGCCGAAGGAGTTGTCCTCCACGACGTCACCCCAGTGCGAGTTGACCATCGCCGGGCGCTGCTCGCGGGGCCCGATGCCGTCCCGCCAGTGGTAGGTGTCCGCGAAACAGCCGCCGGGCCAGCGCAGGTTCGGGATGTCGAGCGCGCGCAGCGCCTCGACGACGTCCAGGCGGATCCCCCCCTCGTTCGGGACGGAGGAGTCCTCGCCCACCCAGAAGCCGCCGTAGATGCAGCGGCCGAGGTGCTCGGCGAAGTGCCCGTAGAGGTGGCGGTTGATGCGCGGGCCGGGCAGGTCCACGTCCAGCACGGCCTCCACCCGCTGCGCGGGAGCAGGTCGTCCGGCGGTGTGCCGTGGTGCGGTCGCCCGGTCGTCGTCGATGAGCACGCGGTCCTCGCAGGGTAGGCGGTCGGAACGCTCCCGCCGCTCGTCGTGGCGGGCGCGGGGGTCCGTCGAGGTCGTCGCGCCGGTCGGGTGGCCCACCCTCGTCGGTGGGCCGGTCGGAGCGGCGTATATCGATATAATGAGGATCTCCGAGAACCGTGTCAAGGCTTCTCCCGTCCCGCCTCCCTGTAGTTTCGGAGGTGCGGCGACGGGCGGCGGGCGGCCGTGCCGGGGGACCGCACGAGAGGAGACCCGGTTGGTCACCATGCGTGACGTGGCGGCGGAGGCCGGGGTCTCGCCGATGACCGTGTCGAACGCGCTGACCGGGCGCCGGCCGGTCAGCACGCAGACGCGGCAGCTCGTCCTGGAGGCCGTCGAGCGCCTCGGCTACCAGGTCAACGTCGCCGCGCGCAGCCTGCGCCAGGGCCGCACCGGCATCGTGGGCATCGCGGTGCCCACCCTCGACAGCCACTACTACAGCCAGCTCGGCCACCGCCTGGTGCGGGCGTTCGCCCGGGTGGGGCTCGCCACCGTCGTCGAGGAGACCCAGGCCAGCAGGGAGGGGGAGCTCGCCGCCTTCCGCGACTCCCGGCTCAACGCCTACGACGGACTGGTCATCGCGGCCCTCGGCCTGACCGAGCGGGAGATCAACGCGCTCAGCCGCGAGGTGCCGGTCGTCGTGCTCGGCGAGCAGGAGCTGCACCAGACCGTCGACCACGTCAGCATGCCCAACGTGGAGGGTGCCGCGGCGGCGACCGGGCTGCTCGTGGCGCGGGGCTGCCGGCGCCTCGCGATCGTGGGCTCACCGCGCCTGGAGGCGCTGGAGGGGGCGACCCTGCCGGAGCAGGCGGCCTTCACGCTCCGCGCCCAGGGCTTCCAGCAGGTGGTCGGCGACAGCGGCTGCAGCGCCGCCGAGACCTACGCGGGCGTCACCCAGGCCGCCGGTGCGCACTGCGCCCGGGACCTCCTGCAGCTGCCGGAGCTGCCCGAGGGGATCTTCTGCGTCACCGACACGCTCGCCTTCGGGGTCGTGCGCGGCCTGGCGGACCACGGCGTGCGCGTGCCCGACGACGTCCTCGTCATCGGTTTCGACGACGTCGAGGACGCGCGCTACCGCGTGCCCTCGCTCTCCTCGGTCGCCCCCGACCACGAGGCGCTCGTCGCGGCGACCGTGCGGCTGCTCACCCGCCGCATCGCGGAACCCTCGGCGGCGCCGGAGCACGTGACGGTCGGCTTCACCCTCGTCGAGCGGGAGTCGACGCGCCGGTAGGGGGGTGCCGGGCGTCCTCCGGCGCCCGGGGAGGGCCCCGCCGGGGACCGCGGAAACGCGGTCGACACCGGCGCCGGCGCCCGGGCAACCTGTCAGGACGCCGATGACTTCCGCGCCGACGCCGGGTCAGCACGACCAGCACCCCTCGTCCCGACGGCAGGAGCCCGCTGTGCCCGCACCCGAGGTCCCCCCACCCCGACTGGACCTGCGTTCCGGTCCGCAGCGGGTGTTCGCCCACCTCCTCGTCAGCAACGCCGTCGTCGGCGTCATCAACTACACGGTCTGGTTCGCGATCACGTTCTGGGTGTTCCTGGAGACCCGCTCGGTGTTCGCCACCGGCATGATCGCCGGAATCTTCGTCGTGGCCACCGCGGCGACGGGCATCGGGTTCGGCAGCCTCGTCGACAACCACCACAAGAAGTCGGTCATGCAGGTCTCGGCGCTGGTCTCGGCCGGCATCTACGCCGTGTGCCTCGCGGTGTACCTGACGACCCCCGACGGCGCCTTCTCCGACGTCGCGTCCTGGCAGCTGTGGGTCTTCGTCGTGCTCTGCATGGCCGGTGTCGTGGCCGGCAACCCGCGCGGCATCGCGCTGCCCACCCTGGTGACCCTGCTGGTGCCCGAGGACCTGCGCGACCGCGCCAACGGCCTGGTCGGGACGGTGACCGGCACCTCGTTCCTCGTCACCTCCGTCATCAGCGGGGTCCTCGTCGCCTCCGGCGGCATGCTGCACGTCCTGCTGCTCGCCCTCGTGGTGCTGGCGGCCTCGGTGCTGCACCTGGCGCGCGTGCACGTCCCGGAGACGCGCGTCGTCACCACCGACGAGGCGGGCGCCGCCGTGGCGGCGGTGGGCGGCATCGACCTGCGGGGCACCTGGCACCTGGTCCGGGGCGTCCCGGGTCTCGTGCCGCTCATCGCCTTCAGCTGCTTCAACAACCTCATCGGTGGCGGGTTCATGGCGCTCATGGACGCCTACGGCCTCTCCCTGGTGTCGGTGCAGGTGTGGGGGCTGCTGTGGGGCGGGCTGAGCGCCGTGATGATCGTCGGGGGGCTCCTCGTCGCCCGCCTCGGCCTCGGCAGCAGGCCGGTGCGGCTGCTGCTGCTGGTCAACGTCGTCGCCTGGACCGCGACGATGCTCTTCCCGCTGGCCTCCTCGGTCCTGACGCTGACGGTCGCGATGGTGGTGTTCATGCTGCTCATGCCGTTCGCGGAGGCCGCCGAGCAGACCGTCCTGCAGCGCGTCGTGCCCTACGAGCGGCAGGGCCGCGTGTTCGGGTTCGCGCAGAGCGTCGAGCAGTCCGCCGCCCCGGTCACGGCGTTCCTCATCGGCCCGCTCACCCAGTTCGTCGTCGTCCCGTTCATGACCGACGGGGCGGGGGCCGCGGCGATCGGCGGCTGGTTCGGGACCGGGCAGACCCGGGCCATCGCCCTGGTCTTCGTGGTCACCGGGCTCGTGGGGCTCGTCGCGACGCTGCTGGCCCTGGCCAGCCCGCAGTACCGCGCGCTGGCGGCCTCCTACGCACAGGCCGGCGCGACCTCCGGCGGGACCGCCGGCGAGGACCCGCAGCACCTCCACGCCGGCGACGCGAGGCCGTGACCGCGCCGTCGTCGTGGCGGGAGGACGCCGGCGGGCGGCGATGACTTCTGCGGACGCGGCGGGTCCATCCCCCATGAGCGATCCCACGCCACGCGTCCGCGTGCACAACTTCAGCGTCTCCCTGGACGGCTTCGCGACCGGTGAGGGCCAGAGCTTCGAGGCCCCGTTCGGGCACGCCGGTCACCGTCTGCACGAGTGGGCCTTCGAGACCCGCACGTTCCGCCGGATGTTCGGCCGCCCCGGAGGCGGCACCGGCGTGGACGAGGCGTTCGCGAGCGCGTGGGACCGGGGGATCGGGGCGGAGATCATGGGGCGCGGGAAGTTCGGCCCGCACCACGGCCCGTGGACCGACCACGACTGGCGGGGGTGGTGGGGGGAGGACCCGCCGTTCCACACGCCCGTGTTCGTGCTGACCCACCACCCCCGGCCCCCGCTCGAGATGGACGGCGGGACCACGTTCCACTTCGTCGACGCCACCCCCGCCGAGGTGCTCGCGACGGCCCGCGAGGCCGCCGGCGGGCTGGACGTCCGCATCGGCGGGGGGCCCTCCACCGTCCGCGACTTCCTCACCGCGGACCTGGTGGACCACCTGCACGTCGTCGTCGTGCCCATCCTCCTCGGGCGGGGCGTGCAGCTGTGGGACGGGCAGGAGGGCCTCGAGGCACGCTTCGACGCCGAGGCCACCTCGTCCCCGGCCGGCGTCACGCACCTCACCCTCGACCGTCGACCGGCCTGACCCACCCCCAGCGTCGTCGGGACAGGTCTCGCCGCGACCGGGACCCGGCGGGACGGGACGGGTCAGCCGACCGTCTGGGCGCCGAGGACGGAGAGCAGCTGCAGTTTCTCGTAGCTCTCGGTGCCCGGGACCGCGGTGTAGACCAGCAGCAGGTGTGACTGCGCCGGGTCCAGCAGCGTCTGGCAGCTCAGCTCCAGCACCCCCACGACCGGGTGCACGAACCGCTTGACCTCGTGCGGGCGCAGACCGACCTCGTGGGTCTCCCACAGCCGCTGCAGCTCCTCGCTGCGCGCCAGGGCCAGCTCGGCCAGCTGCGCCGCCCGCGAGCCGGGCCCGCGCGCGGTGACCAGCGTGCGCAGGTGCGAGGCGTAGAGCCGGGACAAGAAGGCGTGGTCGTCCTCGGCGTAGAGCGCCCGGGCGGTGGGGTCGGTGAACCAGCGGTAGCCCAGGCTGCGCGCCGGGCCGGTGTGGACGGTGGCGTCGCCGGTCAGCGCCACGCCCAGCGGGGTCTGGCGCAGCGTCTCGCCCAGTTCGGTGACCACCTCGGCGGGGGTGTCGACGAGGCGGTCCAGGATGCGCAGCAGGCCGGGGCTGACGTGCTCGCTGGACGCGCCGCGCGCCGGGGGGTGCTGCCCGGCGAGGCGGAAGAGGTGATCACGCTCGTCCAGGGACAGGTGCAGGCCCTGGGCGATGGCGGCCACCATCTGCGCGGAGGGGTGCGGGCCGCGCTCACGTTCCAGGCGGGCGTAGTAGTCGGTGGACATGTGGCACAGCGCGGCGATCTCCTCCCGGCGCAGTCCCGCGGTGCGCCGGCGCTGCCCGCGTGGCAGGCCGACGTCCTCGGGCTGCAGCGCTTCGCGGCGCTGGCGCAGGAACGCCGCCAGCCCCGCTCTGTCGATCACCACGTCGCGTCTCCTCCGGCTCGATGACCCCGTTCCTACCGTGCTGACCCACCGTGAGCCACGACCTGTCGATCCGCCCCTCGTCCCCCTGCCGGGCGACAGAACCACGCCGGACGCAGCCCCGCGCCAGGACGGCCAGGGTGGCGCACCTGCCGCCAGGGGCGGATCGGCAGGCCCTGGCTGCGACCAGCCCCACGGCGTGAGGCTGACCGCACCACCCACCGACCCGGCCGTGCACCCAGGAGGAAGCCGTGATCGACTCACCGCCCACCCACACCCACCGGCCCCAGCACCCCGGTTCCGGCGCGGACCCGTCCGGCACCGGTACCGGTGCCAGTGCCAGAGTGCGCCGGACCCTCGACCTGCCGGAACCCGTGGAACGCTCCGCGGGGCGCGCCATCGCACACCGCACCCTCGAGCGCCTCGGCGGGACGGTGGGGCTGGGCGTGGCTGCAGCGCCGACGGTCGCCTTCGTGGCCGCCGACGCCGCCGCCGGGCTCGGCACGGCCTTCATCGCCCTGGCCGTCACCGCGGTGCTCGGCTGCGCGGTGCGCCTGACGCGCCGCGAGTCACCGGGGGCCGCCGTCGCCGGCCTCGTGGTCGCGGCGGTCTGCGCGGGCGTGGCAGCCCTGGCGGGCGAGGCGCGCGCCTTCTTCCTGCCCACCCTGATCGTGCCCCCGCTCTTCGTGCTGGCCTACGTGATCTCGCTGATCGCGCGTCGGCCGTTGATGGGTTTCATGGTCAACCCGCTCTCCGGTGGACCCCGGAACTGGCACGAGCACCGCGAGCTGCGGCGCACCTACACCATCAGCTCGCTGATCGGGCTGACCCTGGCGTCGGTGAACCTGCTGGCGCGCGTCGTGTTCTACTCCGCCGATCAGCCCGCCGTCCTGGCGGTGATCCAGGTCGTCGTCCCGGTGCTGTTCGCCACCCACTTCACCCTCACCGTCCTCGTCGCTCGCCGGGTGGCTGCCAGGTCCCCCACCGCGCCCACCGGACCCAGCGGGTCCACCGGGGTGCCCGCCCCCGCCCACCCCTGAGCACCCCCGCCCACCCGAACACCCGAACACCTCGACCCCAGGAGCAACGCCATGCCTCGCACGCACCAGCTCACCCTGCCCGACCTGTCCGACCGACGAGCGCTCGTCACCGGCGCCAGCGACGGCATCGGGTTCGGCATCGCCCGCCGCCTCGCCGGCGCCGGCGCCGAGGTCGTCCTGCCGGTGCGCAACCGCACCAAGGGCGAGGCCGCGATCACCCGCATCCTCGACGAGCACCCCGGCGCCCGCGTCTCGCTGCGGGAGGTGGACTTCTCCTCCCTGCGCTCGGTGGCCGCCCTGGGCGAGCAGCTGCGCGACGAAGGACGGCCGGTCCACCTGCTCATCAACAACGCCGGCGTCATGCGCCCACCGGAGCGGCAGACGACCACCGACGGGATCGAACTGCAGCTGGGCACCAACCACCTCGGACACGTCGCCCTGCTGGCGCACCTGCTGCCGCTGCTCATCGCCGGCCGCGCGCGCGTCACGTCCCAGATCAGCGTGGCCGCCCGCAGCGGTGAGGTGAACTGGAACGACGTCAACTGGGAGTCTTCCTACGACGGCATGCGCGCCTACAGCCAGTCGAAGATCGCCCTCGGCCTCTTCGGTCTCGAACTCGACCGGCGCGCCCGCGCCGCCGGCTGGGGCATCACCAGCAACCTCTCCCACCCCGGGGTCGCCCCCACCAGCCTGCTCTCGGCCCGCCCGGAGATGGGACGCGAGCGGGACACCCCGCAGATCGCCGTGATCCGGCGCCTGTCCCGCGCGGGGATCCTGGTGGGCACCGTGGACAGCGCCCAGCTGCCCGCGCTGTACGCGGCGACCTCACCGAGGGCGCACGGAGGGCGGCTGTACGGGCCCCAAGGGTTCGGCAACCTCGGTGGCGGACCCGGCGAGCACGCACTGTTCCGCCCCCTGCGCGACCTGGGTGAGGCGGAGCGGGTCTGGCGGGTCTCCGAGGAACTGGCCGGAGTGTCGTTCCCCACGGCCGTGACGGTCTGATCCCACCGCGCGGAGGACCCGAAGGGTCTGGTGCACCGGCCAGCGAGGTTCTGTCAGCAGCAGTCGGCCGGAACCACCTGGTGTCAGTGGCGGATGGTGGGTCTGCTGCATGATCCGGTGACACCGACGCCGGCTTGCCCGACAGGCAGCCTGGGAGGATGTCGCTGTGCCCAAGCCCTACCCCCGCGAGTACCGCGACGACGTCGTGCGGGTGGCTCGCAACCGCGATCCGGACGTGACGCTGGAGCAGATCGCCGCCGACTTCGGGATCCACGTGGTGACGCTGTCGAAGTGGATGCGCCAGGCCGACGTCGACGCCGGCGTCAAGCCCGGCGCCAGCACCAGTGAGGGCGCTGAGCTGCGCGAGGCCAGGCGGCGGATCAAGCTGCTGGATTCCCCCACGCTTCGCGCGGGAGGTGCCCCCAGGAGAACGAGGTGCTGCGCCGGGCGGCGGCCTACCTCTCGCAGGCGAACCTGTCGGGAAAAGGCTCTACCCGCTCGTGAGGGAGCTGGCCACCGAGGGCATTCCGGTGGCTCTCACGTGTCGGGTGCTGGAGATCGCTCGCCAGCACTACTACCGCTGGCTGCTCCAGCCGGTCACCCCGGCTGAGCTGGAGGAGGCCTGTCGCGCAGGCGCCCTGCATGACGCTCACCGGGAGGACCCGGAGCTCGGCTACCGCTACCTGCACGAGGAAGCCGCCGAGGCCGGGCAGGTGATGGCCGAGCGGACCGCGTGGCGGATCTGCGCGGACAACGGCTGGTGGATCGCGTTCGCCAAGCGGCGCAACGAGAACGGCAAGCGACCTGGCCCGCCCGTCCACGACGACCTCGTCGAGCGGAACTTCACCGCAGAGGCGCCGAACCGGCTCTGGCCGACTGACATCACCGAGCACAAGACCAGCGAGGGCAAGCTCTACCTCTGCGCCATCAAGGACGCATGCTCCCGCCGCATCGTGGGCTACTCCATCGACTCCACAATGAAGTCACGCCTGGCGGTCACCGCGCTGTCGAACGCGGTCGCCCGCCGCCGCGCCGAGGGCGTCGAGGTGGCCGGTTGCGTGGTGCACAGCGACCGCGGGTCTCAATATCGATCAAGGAAATACGTGCACGCCCTCGGCCGCTACGGCCTCGTCGGGTCGATGGGCCGTGTCGGCGCCGCTGGGGACAACGCGGCGATGGAGGGTTTCTCCGCCCTGTTGCAGAACAACGTCCTGGACCGTCAGTCGTGGGCCACCCGCGAGGAGCTCCGGATCGCGATCGTCACTTGGACTGAGCGGACGATCAGCGCGAGGGACATCTTGAGGTTCTCCGACATGGTCCGTTCTCGGTCGTCAGGTCAAGTTGTGGATGCTGCGCGGTTCGTCGGGACCAGCGGCGGCGGCTTCAGGACCGAGCTGTCAGGAATCGGCCGAGCAGCCGTCACCGCGGTCTCCGTCGTCGCCCCTTCTTGCCGCACTGTTGCCGGTCAGGTCGAGCAGGGATCTGCCGTTCGCGGCCGGAGCGGGTAGCGGCGCTGACGTCGTGGTGCTGGTGCTGGTGCTGCGGCAGGCGCAGGTGCTGCTCGGCTCCACGGTCAGGACGGGTGTCCTGGCCGCGGTCGCGACCAGGGCCGCTGACGTGGTGCCGCAGCAGGCATCGGTGGTGGCTGACTGCGGTGCCAGGGCGGTGGCTGGGGAGCAGCAGGAGTCACCGCGCCAGGCGTCGCGGCCTTCCTTGACGGCGACGGCGGCGATGATCAGGGCGGCGATCGGGTCGGCCCAGGACCAGCCGAAGAGGCTGTTCACGCCGAGACCGACCAGCAGCACCGCGGAGAGGTAGGTGCACAGCATCGTCTGCTTGGAGTCGGCCACCGCCGAACGCGACCCGAGCTCGCGCCCGGCGCGGCGCTGGGCGCGGGAGAGCAGCGGCATGATCATGAGGCTGAGGACGGCCAGGACCAGCCCGACGCTGGAGTGCTCCGCCCCCGCTGTTCCAGCGAGAGCGCGCACGGCATCGACGGAGACGTAGGCGGCCAGGGCGAAGAAGGAGATCGCGATGACGCGCAGGGCGACCTTCTCCCTGGCCTGCGGGTCGCGGCCGGCGAACTGCCAGGCCACTGCTGCGGCGGAGGAGACCTCGATGACCGAGTCCAGGCCGAAGCCGATGAGGGCGGTGGAGTTGGCCCGCGCGCCGGCGGTGAGGGCCACGACGGCCTCCATGACGTTGTAGGTGATCGTCGCGGCCACCAGCATCCGGATCCGCCGGCTCAGCACCGCACGCCGCTCCTGCCCGGGATCAGCCGCAGGTGTGAGGGCTGGCGTGGGGGCCGGGGTGGTGGCGGCCTTGAGGGGCAGGTCGGTGGCCATCAGCGGCACTGGCCGTTCTCATCGGCGGGGCAGGCGGGGTCGACGGCCAGGACGACGCCGAGCAGGTCCCCCAGGGCGTGCGCCAGGCGAGGATCGGCCAGCTCGTAGCGGCTGCGCCGCCCCTCAGGCACGGCCACCACCAGCCCGCACCCCCGCAGGCAGGTGAGGTGGTTGGACAGGCTCTGCCGGGAGACGCCGATCAGCTCGGCCAGGTCCGAGGGGTAGGCCGGCGCCTCTCGCAGCGACAGCAGGATCCGGGCGCGGGTGGCGTCGGAGAGTGCGTGGCCGAACCGGGCCAGCACATCGCCGTGGGTGAGCATCTGCACTCAGCCACGGTACATCTCCCCGTGAATACATGGAGCGGTGTACCGTCGGGGCATGGTTGATCTCCGCGTGCCCGCCCCGCGAAGGGCGGCATCGCCCCGTCGAGGCCCTGAATGCGCCGCTGCGGTGGCGTCCCCGCCCGGGCCGGGCTCCGCTGTGCTCCGCGCACGCGCCGACCGGGGGCCGCTGTGAACGCCGCAGCCCTGGCCGTCTCGGCGCTGATCCTCTACGTCGCCGGGGTGGTGGCGGCCTTCGGGTGGCGCACCTGGCGGCACTACCGGCGCACCGGCTCCACCGGGTTCAACGGTTTCTCCGGCAGGCCCGGCTCCCTGGAGTGGTGGGCAGGACGCCTGTTCACCCTCGCGGTCCTGGCTGGACTAGCCGCCCCGATCCTGGCGCTGACCGACGCGGTGCAGCCGGCGCGCTTCGCCGGGTCTGCGGCCCTCGGCACCCTCGGCTTGGCTCTGATGCTGGCCGGCTTCGTCGCGACGCTGGCTGCGCAGGCCGGGATGGGGACCTCCTGGCGCATCGGGGTCGACGAGGGCGAGCGGACCGAGCTGGTCACCTCCGGCGTCTTCGCGCTGGTACGCAACCCCATCTTCACCGCGATGCTCACCGCCCAGCTCGGCCTGGCCCTGGCCGTGCCCGGCTGGGTGTCCCTGACGGCGCTGCTCGGCCTGCTCCTCGCGGTGGAGGTGCAGGTGCGCCGGATCGAGGAGCCGTACCTGCTGCGCAACCATCCGGTCACCTACCCCGCCTACGGTGCACGCACCGGCCGGTTCCTGCCGGGTCTCGGGCGCCTGCACCCGGCGACAGGGCACCCGATCACCTCGGCACCTACCACCGACGCCACCACGACAGACGGAGCTGCTGAGCATGGGCGCTGACCACTCCCATTCCTACGGGCACGGGCACGGGCACGGGCACGGGCACGGGCACGGGCACGGACAGAGCCTGGCGGGCAACCGCCGTCGACTGGCGATCGCTCTCGCGATCACCACGACCATCCTCATCACCGGCGCGGTGGGCGCCTGGTGGTCCGGCAGCCTGGCGCTGCTGGCCGACGCCGGGCACATGCTCACCGACGCCGTCGGCCTGCTCATCGCCGTCCTCGCCGCCAGTCTCGCCATGCGCCCGGCCACCGCCCAACGCACCTGGGGCTACCGCCGGGCCGAAGTCCTCGCCGCCGCACTGCAGGCTGCGGTGCTCCTCGCAGTCGGGGTCTACGTCCTCATCGAGGGAGTGCGCCGCCTGGTCGAGCCGGCCGAGGTGCACTCCGGCTCCATGCTGCTGTTCGGTGTGATCGGCCTGGTCGGCAACCTCGTCGCCATGGCCGTCCTGCTCGGCGGTCAGCGCAACGGCGACAAGGGCGCCAGCGGCAACCTCAACATGCGTGCCGCCTTCCTGGAGGTCGTCAACGACGCCCTCGGCTCGGTGGCTGTGCTGGTTGCCGCCCTCGTCATCGCCACCACCGGCTGGACCCGCGCCGACGCCCTGGTCTCCCTGCTCATCGGCGCACTGATCCTGCCCCGCACCCTGCGGCTGCTACGCGAGACCACCGACGTCCTCCTGGAGTCCACGCCCCGCGGCTTGGATCTTGCAGCGGTGCGTGAGCACCTGCTCGCCATGCCTCACGTCCTCGACGTGCACGACCTGCACGCCTCGCAGATCACTACCGGGCTGCCCGTGCTCTCCGCGCACGTCGTCGTCGAGGACTCCTGCTTCTCCGACGGGCACGCCCCCCGCATCCTGGACCAGCTGCAGGACTGCGTCGGAAGCCACTTCCCCGTCTCGGTAGAGCACTCCACCTTCCAGTTGGAGCCTGTCGGTCATGCCGATCACGAGAGCCCTGTCCACGCCTGAGCGTGCCTAAGTCTCTACCGGCGTGGCGCACGGAGGCAGGGCCGTGAAGGGCCCGGCTCGCATGTGATGGCGGAAGCCGTCGCTAGGACGGGCGCGGCGCGTACATGATGATCGCGACCCCGACCAGACAGATCAGCGCGCCGGCCACGTCGTAGCGGTCAGGGCGGAAGCCGTCGACGGCCATACCCCGCCGATCTCGGCAAGGGCGGCCAGGGCGAAGAGGAGGAGGGAGCGGGCGATGGTCACGCCCGGCACCGTAGAGGCGCCGGGCGTGACCGCTGACGTCGAACCGTCGTCAACGCCGGGTCTCCAGACGCACCGCGACCGGCTCCTGCTGCGAGCCCGCGGGATCGGTGGTGCTCGTCGAGGTGGCGCAGCCGCAGCCGCCGTCGATGCTGCAGCTGCTCCCACCGCAGCCGGCGCCGCGGCGCCGACGCCGAATCTGCACTGCATAGGTGGCGACCGCGGCGGCGATCAGTGCGGCAGCCAGACCCTCCAGCCAGCCCAGGGTCGCGGCCACCCCCGCCCCCGGCGATCAGTCCGGCGGCGGCCATGATCGGCAGCGCGCAGCACACCGCGCACGCGACGATGCCGAGGTCGGCCGTCCTCGCCTCGACCTCAGTCAGCTCTTCCACCGTCCGCTCTCGTAGGCCCGCCCCACCGCAGCCGCGCCTGTGGCGGGCTGGTCCGGCCTCCAACAGCTCCGCGACGTCCTCCAGGCTGAAGCCCAGGCGCTGCGCGGCCTTGATGACCCGCAGCGTCGTCACCGCCTCGGAGGGGTGGAGCCGGTGCCCGCCCAGGGTCCGCTCCGGCTCGGCCAGCAGCCCCGCCGCTCGTAGTAGCGCAGCGTCTGGATGTTCACCCCAGCGGCGTCGGCGACCTCCCCGGTGCGCAGGCCCTCGCTCCTCACGCCGCCCTCCCGGCCAGGCCGGCCCTCTGCGCCAGGGCGTCGAGGACGGCCACCTGCTCCGCCCGGCCGGGGACGGCGGCCACCTCCACGACCAGCCGTGTCGGCTCCGGACGCTGCACGTCCCCGGCTGCCTGGCGGAACAGCTTGTCGAACTCCGCCACCCGCAGCGGCTGCTCCGCCGTAGGCAGTGTGCACGCTGTCGGCATCCACTCCACCGCGAGTGGTGCCCCGCTCGCCTCGCTGGGGGTACCTCCCGCTTGCGGGGGAATGCTCATGTCGAGGACCGTGAACCTGTACCTGGGTATCGGTGACACTTTGCTGACAAGTGGCCCCGATCGGACGGTCGCACCCAGCACGACGAAGGGCCCCTGAGCTGCATCTCTGCAGCTCAGGGGCCCTTCGCGATGTATGTGATGTGTGGCCAGGGGCGGGGTCGAACCGCCGACCTTCCGATTTTCAGTCGGACGCTCGTACCAACTGAGCTACCTGGCCGAAGCCGAGCCGGAACTCCGGCTCGGCGAGCGACCCCGACGGGACTCGAACCCGCGACCTCCGCCGTGACAGGGCGGCGCGCTAACCAACTGCGCTACGGGGCCTCGTGTGAGGCCTTGGTGCTGCACCCGATCGTACTAGGTGCTGGGCGGTGCTTCCGACCGGTGCGACCCGGACGTGCCCCCAACGGGATTCGAACCCGTGCTGCCGCCTTGAAAGGGCGGAGTCCTAGGCCGCTAGACGATGAGGGCGCCAGCTTTCCGGAGGATGCTCGCGTCCGTCAACGCCAGGACCCGTCGGAGGACGTCGACAAGCATAGGGGTACGACCCGAACCGGGCCAAAGCGACCGACCCCGTCCAAGGCGACCGACCCCAGGCCGGAGCGACCCGGCCCGGGCCCGCCCCGCCCTCACGCGGCCGGACGGGAGCCCCGCACCCGCGCGGGCGCCGGGCGCTCCGGCGCCACCGGCTCGTCGCGCAGCAGCCGCTGCACCGCCGCCTCGACGGCCCCGTGCGTCGCCGGGTGCCCGAACTGCGCGTCCGCGCCGAGGTCCCGCAGCGCCGGCTCCAGAGTCACCCCGTCGTGGAAGAGGTCGATCACGCGCGGGTCGATGTAGCTGGCGCGGCACACGGTGGGGGTGTTGCCGAGGTACGCGGACACCTCCTGGCAGGCCCGGCTCACCGCGCGGGTGCGGGCCGTGCGGCTGCCGCAGACCTGCGCCGACACCCCGAGGGCCACGGCCGCCAGCACCGTGGCGTGCCAGGTGCGGAAGTCCTTGGCGGAGACGTCGGGGCCGATCACCTCGTGCAGGTAGTCGTTGACGTCCGCGCTCGTCACGTCGTGCCAGCGGCCGGACGGCTCCTTCCACGCCAGCAGGTCGTCCCCGCCGCCCCGGCGGCGCTTCAGCGCCCGCACCACGTCCCGCACCTCGGGGTCGGCGATGACGGCGACCCGGTCCTTGCCGGACTTGGCGACGTAGGAGAACACCAGCTCCCCGCCCTGCTCCCGCACGTGCTCGCGGCGCAGCGTGGCCAGGCCGTAGGAGCCGTTCTCCTCCGCGTAGGTGTCCCCGCCGACGCGGAAGAACCCCAGGTCCAAAAGCCGGAAGGCCGCGGCCAGCACCCGCTCGCGCGGCAGGCCCGGCAGCGCCAGGTGCTGCGCGACCCTCTCGCGGGCGCGGGGCAGCTGGTCGGCGACCTCCAGGACGCGCTCGTGCTTGAGCCGGTCCCGCTGCGCGCGCCACTGCTCGTGGTAGCGGTACTGCCGCCTGCCGCGCTCGTCCGTGCCGACGGCCTGCAGGTGCCCGTTGGGCCACGGGCAGATCCACACGTCCCGGTACGCCGGGGGGATCGCGAGCGCGGCGATCCGCTCGACCACGTCGCGGTCGGTGATGCGCCGGCCCTCGGTGTCCAGGTAGACCCAGCCGCGACCGGCGCGCCGGCGCGTGAAACCCGGCGAGGAGGGGGAGGAACGGCGCAGGCGCGGCATCTCCAGATCGTGCACAGTGGCCGCCGCACGTGCACGCCGAGCCGAGCGGGAGGACCAGGTGAGGGGCACCCAGGAGCGGGACGGCCCGGCCGGGGCGCTGCGCCGCGCCGCGTTCCTGCTGGAGCGCTCCAGGGCGGGGACGTTCCGCGTGGCCGCCTTCCGCCGGGCCGCCGGGGTCGTCGACGCCCTCGACCCCGGGGAGCTGGCGCGCCGCGCCGCGCAGGGCACCCTCGCGGAGCTGCCCGGCCTGGGGGCCACCACCGCGGGGGTCGTGGCGGAGGCGCTGCGCGGGCAGGTCCCGGCGTACCTGCGGAGGCTGGAGGAGGAGGCCGCGGTCCCGCTCGCCACGGGCGGGGAGGCGCTGCGCGCGGCCCTGCGCGGTGACCTGCACCTGCACTCCGACGACTCCGACGGCGGCAGCCCGCTCGAGGAGATGGCCCGCACCGCCGCGGCGCTCGGCCACGAGTACGCGGCGCTGACCGACCACTCCGCCCGGCTGCGCGTGGCCCGCGGCCTCTCGCGGGAGCGGCGCGAGCGGCAGCTGGAACGGATCGCCGCGCTGGCGCCGCGGCTGGCGCCGTTCCGCCTGCTCGCCGGCATCGAGGTCGACGTGCTCGACGACGGGTCCCTGGACTGCGGGGACGACCTGCTGGCGCGCCTGGACGTGGTCGTGGCCTCGGTGCACTCCGGGCTGCGCGCGGACGCGGCGGTCATGACGGAGCGGGTGCTCGCGGCGGTGCGCGGCGGGCGCGCGGACGTCCTGGGGCACTGCACCGGCCGGCGGCTGGGGGCGAAGCCGCGCCCGCCGAGCACCTTCGACGCGGAGGCGGTGTTCGCGGCCTGCGCGGAGCACCGCGTCGCGGTGGAGGTGAACTGCCGCCCCGACCGGCTCGACCCGCCGCTGGACCTGCTGCGCCTGGCCGTCGACGCCGGCTGCCTGTTCGCGGTGAGCACCGACGCGCACGCACCGGGCCAGCTCGACTGGCAGGTCTACGGGTGCGCCCGCGCCGCGGGGTGCGGCGTGCCGGCCGGGCGGGTCGTCAACACGTGGCCCGTGGCGGAGCTCCTGGCGTGGACGGGGCGCCGCAGGAGCCGCTGAGGTGCGGGCCGGCGGCTCAAGACGGCGCCCCGGCGTGACGATGGCATCCCGTGGTGGTGTCTCGGCCGGAGCGCCCCAGGAACCCGGAGGACCACGTGCCGCAGCTGCGAGCGGAGGACCCCAGCGCGACCACCCCCGCAGGGCAGGCACCCTCGGAGGTGCCCACCGGGGTGCCCGCGGAGGACCTGCGCGCGCTGGCCCGCGCCGCGGCCGACCTGTGCGCCGCGCCGGCCGCCGTGGTCACCGTCCTCGTCGACGGCTCGCCCGTGCCCGCGGCGTGGACGGGGAGCGAGGTCCCGGCCTCCCGCCTGGCGGCGCTGGCCGCCACGACCGGCACCGCCTTCGTCGTCGACGGCGACACCTCGGTGCGCCGCTGCGCCGCCGTCCCGGTCACCACCGCCGACGGGGCCGTCCTGGGCTCGCTGTGCGTCCTGGGCGGCACGCCGGGCGCCCTGCCCGCGGGCCGGGTCGGGCGGCTGCACGACCTCGCCGGTGTCGCGGCGTCCCTGCTGGAGTCCGCCCGCCACCTGGCGGACTCCGCGACCGCGGCCGCCGAGGCCCGCGACGAGACCCGCCGGGCCCGCGCCGCGTTCGAGGAGGAACTGCGCCGCAGCTCCCTGCGCGACGCCCTCACCGGCCTGCCCAACCGGGCGCTGCTGCTGGACCGCGTCGGGCACGCCCTGGCCTCCGCCGGGCGCGACGACACCCGCCTGGCACTGCTGTCCTGCGACCTCGACGGCCTGCGCGAGGTGAACGAGTCCGCCGGGCACGCCGCCGGCGACGAGCTGCTGCGCGAGGTCACCGGCCGCCTGCAGCGCATCCTGCGTCCCGGCGACACCGTCGCGCGCCTCGGCGGCGACGAGTTCGCGATGCTGTGCCCCGACATCACCGACGAGTTCCACGCCCGCGCCGTCGCCGACCGCATCGTGGCGGCCCTCGCCGAGCCGTTCCACCTGCGCGGTGGGGCGCACCTGCTCGGCGTGAGCGTGGGCCTGGCCCTGTCCGGCCGGGACACCACCGCCGGGCAGCTGCTCGCCGAGGCGGACGACGCGATGTACGGGGCCAAGCGCGCCGGCCGGGGCCGCAGCCACCTGTTCGACGTGGAGGTGCGGGCCGCGGCGACCCGCGCCTCGGTGCTGCTCGCGGAGGCCGCCGCGGGCCTGGAGCGCGGGGAGTTCGTCCTGTACGGGCAGCCCGTCGTGGACATCGTCACCGGCCGCACCACCGCCGTGGAGACCCTCATCCGCTGGGAGCACCCCGAGCGGGGGCTGCTGTTCCCCGGCGCGTTCCTCGAGACCGTCGAGCACAGCTGGCTGATGGTCCCGCTGGGCCGCTGGGTCCTCGACACGTCCTGCCGGATGGCCGCCGGCTGGCTGGAGACCCTCGGGCCCGACGCGCCCTCCGTGCACGTCAACGTCTCCGGCCGCCAGCTGGAGACCGGCACGTTCGCCGCGGACGTCGAGTCGGCCCTGGACCGCTGGTCCCTGCCGGGGCGCAACCTCGTCGTGGAGCTGACCGAGACGCACGTGGCGGTCATCGACGACGCGCTGCGGGCCGACCTGGAGCGGCTGCGGGCGCGCGGGGTGAAGCTGGCCGTGGACGACCTCGGCACCGGGTACAGCGCGCTGACGAGCATCACCGAGCTCCCCGTGGACGTGCTGAAGGTCGACCGCAGCTTCGTGCGCGACATCGCCGAGGACCCCTCCGCCGCGGCCGTGGTGCGCGCCGTCATCGGCATCGGCGGGGCGCTGGGGCTGTCCGTGGTGGCCGAGGGCGTGGAGACCGCGGGGCAGCAGGACTTCCTGCGCCGCCACGGCTGCGACAGCGCGCAGGGTTTCCTGTGGAGCCCGGCGCGCCCGGACGCGGAGCTCGTGGAGCTGCTGCGCGCCCA
The DNA here is from genome assembly GCF_054590795.1 of Kineococcus anabasis. Classification (NCBI taxonomy): domain Bacteria; kingdom Bacillati; phylum Actinomycetota; class Actinomycetes; order Kineosporiales; family Kineosporiaceae; genus Kineococcus; species Kineococcus anabasis. Next base: position 105,280 of record NZ_BAAIHU010000005.1, on the reverse strand, counting down.
GCGGGCCGTGCCCTCCCCGGCCGCCCGCGCCGCGCACCCGGCCTGACGGGGTCCGCGCTCAGGCGTCCACGCCGGCGCCGCGCGTGGGTGCCTCCACCAGGGCGTCGGTCAGGGCCCGCACCAGCGAGGGCACGTCCGCCGTGGCCAGCCGGAACGTCGCGGTGCAGGCGGAGCCCTGCCACACGCTGAGGACGACGCGGTCCTGCTCGGGGTGGCGCGAGACGCGCAGCGCGCGGCCCGCGCGGTCCCGTCCCAGCAGGACGGTCGCGCGGTCCGGAACGGGCGCTGCACCCATGAGCGGAGTGTGCCCCGCTCGTGGCGCCCGGTCCAGGGATGTGCTCCGGGCGGGTGCAGCCCGGCCGGAAACGCCGTGGCGGGAACACACCGTGACGGTTCAGGCTTGTCGCCCGGAGGGGGAGCGGACCGACGTTCCCCGGGAGGGGGAACGGTGACGAGGCAGCACGAGCAGGACCCGGTCGCGGGGGGTGCGCCGGGAGCGGCGCCGGGAGAGGTGGCAGCCGCCCTGCCGGAGGCCGTGGACCCCGCGCCCGTGGGGCGCAGCGCTGACCCGGAGCCGATGGGCGCCGCGCGGCGCTGGCGGATCGTCGTGGTCCTGGGCAGCCTCATCGCCATCGGGCCCCTGAGCATCGACATGTACCTGCCGGCACTGCCCGCCCTGACGCAGGACCTCGACGCCAGCGCGTCGGCCGTCCAGCTGACCCTCACCGGGATGCTTGTCGGCATGGGGCTGGGCCAGCTGCTCATCGGCCCCCTCTCGGACGCCTACGGCCGGCGGCGTCCCCTCATCGCCGGGATCGCCCTGCACATCCTCACGTCGGTGCTGTGCGCGATGGCGCCCTCGATCGCGACGCTGGGTGCGCTGCGGGTCCTGCAGGGCGTCGGCGTCGCCGCGGCGAGCGTCGTGGCGATGGCCGTGGTGCGGGACCTGTTCACGGGCAGCGCCGCGGCGGCGATCCTGTCCCGCCTCATCCTGATCATGGGCCTGGCGCCGGTGCTGGCCCCGTCGCTGGGCGGCGTGGTCCTGGCGGCGGGCTCGTGGCGGACGGTGTTCCTGACCCTGGGGGTCCTCGGGGCGCTGCTGCTGCTGGTGGCCGTGCTGGCGCTGAAGGAGACGCTGCCGGCCGAGCGGCGGGTCGCGGCGGGGGTGCGGCCGACGCTGCGGGCGTACGCGGAGCTGCTGCGCGACCGGACGCTGGTGGGCCTGATGCTGGTGGCGGGCCTGACGATGGCGGCGGTGTTCGCGTACGTGGGCGGCGCCTCCTTCGTCCTGCAGGAGGGTTTCGGCCTGGACGAGCAGACGTTCGCGCTGGTGTTCGGGGCGGGCGCGGTGTTCCTCGTCGTGGCCTCCCAGGTGAACGTGGCGCTGCTGCAGCGCTTTTCGCCGGGTGCGATCCTCACGGCGGCGCTGACGGCCGGCGCGCTGGCCGGGGTGGCCCTGGTCGTGACGGCGGCCACCGGCCTGGGCGGGATGCTCGGGATCCTGGTGCCGCTGTGGGTGGTGCTGGCGGTGGTGGCGCTGTGCGGGCCGAACGCGGCCGCGGTGGCGCTGTCCCGGCACGGTGAGCGGGCGGGGGCGGCCGCCGCGCTGCTGGGCGCGAGCCAGTTCGGGCTGGGTTCGGTCATCGCCCCGCTGACCGGCCTGGGCGAGCGGGGCTCGGCGCTGCCGATGGCCCTGGCGATCGCGGGGGCGCTGCTGGTGGCGGCGGTCCTGGCGCGGCTGGTGGTGCGCGGGGAGCAGGCGGCGGCGCGGGCCGACGCGGCCGCGGTGGCCGTGCACTGACGCGGCAGCGTCGGTCCAGGACTGACGCGGCACACGCACGAGGGCCCCGTCCGCAGGTCGCGGACGGGGCCCTCGTGCGTGCGCTCAGCGCTGCAGGACGGCGGCCCCGAGCCAGGCGTCGGGGATGCCGAAACCGGCGAGCAGCTCGTCGGTGCGGGGGCGCAGCGCGCTCACCGCGTCGTTCACGGCGCGGGTGACCTGCTTGGCGCGCACCGGGCTCATCCGCCGGTGCTGCAGGTACCAGCCCTTGTGGGACTCCAGCAGCGCCAGGGCGTGCAGGTCGCACACCTGCTCCAGCAGGGCCTTCACCGCGGGGTCCTCGCAGCGCTCGACCGCCGCGGCGAACGCCTCGAGCACGACGCGGTCGACGTGCGCGCGGGCGGCGGTGACGAGGTGGTCCTGCAGGCCGCCGAGGACGTCATAGGACCGGCCCACGGACTTGCCCCGCGCCTTGCGGGCGCGCTTGGCGAGGGTGTCGACGAGGTGCTTCTCGCGGTACCGGACCATCTGGAGCTGCCACGTGCGGCTGTGCAGCGACTCCTCCACGTCGTTGCGGGGGGCGGAGTCGACCAGTTCCTGCACGAGCAGGCGCGCGGGGCTGCGCCCGGCGACGGTGCTGATGAGGTCGCGGGTGGCGAGCCTGGCCATGCCGAGGGTGTCGAGGTCGGAGAACTGCTGCTTGTACCGGGTCAGCAGGCTCTTGGCGACGAGCTGGAGCAGGACGGTGTTGTCGCCCTCGAAGGTGGTGAAGATGTCGCTGTCGGCCTTGAGCTGCGGCAGGCGGTTCTCCGAGAGGTAGCCCGCGCCGCCGCACGCCTCGCGGCAGGCCTGGATGGTGGCGGTGGCGTGCCAGGAGGAGACGGCCTTCATCCCCGCGGCGTGCGCCTCGAAGGCCCGCTGCTTCACGGTGTCGACCTCCTCGCCGCGCAGCTGGGCGCCGACGACCTCGTGCATGGCCTGCATGAGCTCGTCCTGCGCGAACGTCAGCGCGTAGGTGGTGGCCAGCGGGACGAGCAGGCGGCGCTGGTGGGTGAGGTAGTCCAGCAGCAGCACCTCCTCGCCGCCCGCGCCGCCGGCGCCGGGGCGGGTGAACTGCCGCCGGCGCTGGGCGTGGCGCAGGGCGATCGCGAGGGCGACCTTGGTCTGGCTGAGGGCGCCGCCGGAGATGCTGACGCGGCCCTTGACGAGGGCGCCGAGCATCGTGAAGAAGCGGGCGTTGGGGCTGGAGATGTGGGAGGAGTACGTGCCGTCCTCGGCGACCTGGGCGTAGCGGTCGAGCAGCGCGGTGCGGGGGACCCGGACGGAGTCGAAGAGGATCCGGCCGTTGTCGACGCCGTTGAGGCCCATCTTGCGGCCGCAGTCGGAGAGGGTGACGCCGGGCAGGGCCTCGCCGTCGCGGCGGAGGGGGACGACGAGGGCGTGCACGCCGTGGCGCTCGCCGAGGGTCTCCAGCTGGGCGAAGACGACGGCGACCTCGGCGTCCTCGGCGGCGCCGCCGATGTACTCCTTCTGCGCGCCGGCGTCGGGGGAGTGGACGACGAACTCCTGCGTGGCGGGGTCGTAGGTGGCGGTGGTGCGCAGGCCGGCGACGTCGGAGCCGTGGCCGGACTCGGTCATCGCGAAGCAGCCGAGCAGGTCCAGGCGCAGGATGCGCGGCAGCAGCTCGGCGTGGTGGCGCTCGGTGCCGAGGGCCTGGACCGCGCCGCCGAACAGGCCGAACTGCACCCCCGACTTGATCATCAGGGAGGCGTCGCCGAAGCCGAGCATCTCGAACTGGCTGACCTGCCCGCCGGGGTCGTCGCCGCCGCCCCAGCGGGAGGAGAACCCGAGCTCGTGGCCGCCGAGGGCGACGACGCGGCGGAGCTGGTCGCGGGTGCGGTCGCGGTGCTCGGCGGTGCCGAGGTGGTCGGCGGGCTCGAAGAGGTCGGGGGGCAGCTGCGCGCGGCACGCCTCGCGGGCCTCGCGGAAGGTGCCGTCGACGAAGCGGCGCAGGGCCTCGGTGTCGAGGGGGCCGGGAGCGGCGGGGGCCTCGGCGGGGCCGGCGGCTGCCGGGACGGTGGTGGTAGGCACGTCGGTGGCGGTCATCGCTGCTCCTCGGGGACGGACAGGGCGGAGTCGGGGGCGGGGAGCAGGGCGCTGAGCCCTCCCCAGGCGAGGTCGGTGAGGTGGCGGGCCAGGACGTGCGCGGCGGGGCGCTCGGGGGCGGAGATCCAGCGGTCGGCGGCGGCGCGGATCATGCCGACGAGCCCGTGGGCGAGGGCCTCGGTCGCCTCCGAGCCGGCCCCGGCGGCGCGCAGCTGGGCGGTGAGGGTGCGTGCGGTGGCGTCGCCGATGGCGGTGGTGAGGCCGGCGACGGGGTCGGAGGGCACGTCCCGGTCGAGGAAGGGGTGCTTGACGACGAACCGGTAGACCTCGGGGTCGTCCTCGACGAGGCGCAGGTAGGTGGCGATGATCCCGGCGAGGGCCTCGCGGGGGGTGCCGGCCCGGGCGACGGCGGCCTTGAGCTCGCGGACGATGAGGCGGTTCACGCGCTCGACGACGGCGAGGTAGAGGGCCTCCTTGTCGGCGAAGTGCCGGTAGAGGCCGGTCTTGCTGGTGCCCGCGGTGGCGGCGATCTCGTCCATGCCGACGCCCGCGCCGTGCCGGGTGATGGCCCGCAGGGTCGCCTCGACGAGCTCCTCGCGGCGGGTGCGGCGGTGCTCGGCCCAGCGGGTGCGGCGCCGGTCGGGGCGGGGCCCGGTGGTGCCGCCGGCCCCGTCGCCGGGTGCCGCGCCGGGGGTCGTGCCCGGGGCGGGGTGCAGGGCGGTCGGCGAGGCGTCGGCGGGGTCCACGCCGCCACAGTACGCGGTACTCGGAGTACCTGCTACCTTCCGTACCGAACTACTGCGCGTTCCGAGAAGGCTCCGCTCCGCTCCGACGTCGACGAGGAGACCCGATGGCTCCGGCACCCCGCAGGGCCGCGATCGTGGGGGGCAACCGCATCCCCTTCGCCCGCTCCGGCCGGCACTACGCCCAGGCCTCCACCCAGGACCTGCTCACCGCCGCGCTCGACGGCCTCGTCGCCCGCTACGGCCTCGCCGGCGAGCGCCTCGGTGAGGTCGTCGCCGGTGCCGTCCTCAAGCACAGCCGCGACCTCAACCTCACCCGCGAGGCCGTCCTGTCCACCGCGCTGGACCCCCGGACCCCCGCCTACGACGTGCAGCAGGCCTGCGGCACCGGCCTGGAGGCCGCGGTCCTCGCCGCCAACAAGATCGCCCTCGGGCAGGCCGAGTCCGCGGTCGCCGGCGGCACCGACTCCGCCTCCGACGCCCCCGTCGCCGTCGACGAGGGCCTGCGCCGCGTGCTGCTGGACCTGCAGCACGCCCGCACCCCGCAGCAGCGGCTGCGGGCCGTGGCCCGGCTGCGCCCCGGGTACCTGCGCCCGCAGCCGCCGCGCAACTCCGAGCCCCGCACCGGCCTGTCCATGGGCGAGCACATGGCGATCACCACGGCCGAGCGCCGCATCCCCCGCCCGGCCCAGGACGAGCTCGCCCTGGCCAGCCACCGCAACCTCGCCGCCGCCTACGAGCGGGGGTTCTTCGACGACCTCCTCACCCCCTACCTCGGGCTGCGGCGCGACGACACCCTGCGCCCCGACACCACCCCCGAGAAGCTCGCCGCGCTGAAGCCCGTGTTCGGCACGCAGGGCCGCGCCGCGGAGCTGGCCGGGCCGACGATGACCGCCGGCAACTCCACGCCCCTCACCGACGGCGCCGCGGTCGTGCTGCTGGCCAGCGACGAGTGGGCCGCGCAGCGCCGCCTGCCCGTCCTGGCGCACCTCGTCGACGCCGAGACCGCCGCGGTCGACTTCGTCCACGGCGGCGAGGGGCTGCTGATGGCCGGGGCGCACGCCGTGCCGCGGCTGCTGGCCCGCAACGGCCTCACCCTGCAGGACTTCGACCTCTACGAGATCCACGAGGCCTTCGCCTCCACCGTCCTCGCCGTCCTCGACGTGTGGGCCGACGAGGAGTGGTGCCGCGACCGGCTCGGCCTGCCCGCCGCCCTCGGGGAGATCGACCGCTCCCGGCTCAACGTGGCCGGCTCCTCCCTCGCCACCGGCCACCCCTTCGCCGCCACCGGCGCGCGGATCCTCGCCACCACCGCCAAGCTGCTGTCCGAGCGCGGCGGCGGGCGGGCCCTCATCTCCATCTGCGCCGCCGGCGGGCAGGGCGTCGCCGCGATCGTGGAGGCCTGATGAGCAGCCGCACCCCCGACCGCTACGCCGGGTTCACCCGCAGCGCCCCCGGCGCGTGGCTGAGCGCGCAGCTCGGCCTGCCCCGGCCCGCGGCGCTGCGCCGGTACAGCCCCGGCCAGCCCCTCCTCGACGGGCCCGTGCTCGTCGCCGGTGCCGGCGCCGCGCCCCTGCGCGACGGCCTCGCGGACCTGCTGCGCTCCCGCGGCGCACAGGTCCTCGACGCCCTGCCCGAGGGCGGGGGGAAGGTCGCGGCCGTCGTCGTGGACGCCACCAGCCTGCGGCAGGTGGTCCAGCTGGAGGGGCTGCGCGCCGCCGTCGCCCCCGCGTTCCGCCGCCTGGCCCCCAGCGGGCGCCTCCTCGTCGTCGGCGCCGTGCCGGAGGAGGCCCCCACCCCGGCCGCCCCCACCGTCGAGGCCGCCGCCGTGCAGCAGGGGCTGGAGGGTTTCGTGCGCTCGGCCGGCAAGGAGGCCCGCTCCGGCGCCACCGTGAACCTGCTGCGGGTGCGCGCCGGTGCGGGCGCGGGCGACTGGTCCTCCACGCTGGAGTTCCTCCTCTCGGCGCGCTCCGCGTACGTCTCGGGGCAGGTCGTGACCGTCGGCCCCGCACCGCAGGGCCCGGCCGGGACCGGCGAGCGCCCCGTCGCCGTCGTCACCGGTGCGGCGCAGGGGATCGGTGCGGCCATCGCCGAGGTGCTGGCCCGCGAGGGTTCCACCGTCGTCTGCGTGGACGTCGCCGCCCAGGGCGAGGCGCTGGCGGCCGTGGCCAACCGCGTCGGCGGCACCGCCCTGCACCTGGACATCACCGCTCCCACCGCCCCGGCCGCGCTCGCCGCGCACCTGCGCGAGCGGCACGGCGGCGCCGACGTCGTCGTCCACAACGCCGGCATCACCCGCGACAAGCTGCTCGTGAACACCGACGCCGACCGGTGGGGGAGCGTGCTCCAGGTCAACCTCGCCGCCCAGCTCCGCCTCGACGACGCCCTGCTCGGCGCGGACGGGGCCCTGCGGCCCGGCACGCGGTTCGTGTGCCTGGCCTCGCTGTCCGGCATCGCGGGCAACCGCGGGCAGGCGAACTACGCCACCAGCAAGGCCGGGGTCATCGGCATGGTGCGCGCCCTCGCGCCGCGGCTGGCGGAACGCGGCATGACCGCCAACGCCGTCGCACCGGGTTTCATCGAGACCGCCATGACGGGACGCATGCCGCTGGCCACCCGGGAGGTGGGCCGGCGCCTCAACAGCCTCGCCCAGGGCGGGCTGCCCGTCGACGTCGCCGAGACCGTGGCGTGGCTCGCCGACCCGGCGAGCCGGGGCGTCAACGGGCAGGTCGTCCGCGTCTGCGGGCAGAGCCTGCTGGGGGCGTGAGCGCCGTGCCGGAACCCACGACCCCCACCGTGCGCGTCCTCGACGCCGTCCCGCCCGTCGCCCGGCTCTACGCCCGCGCGCTCGCAGTGCGACCCGACGCGGCCGCCGACCCCTCCCGCACCGCCCTGGAGGTGCGCGGCGTGCGGGTCGACGCGGCCCGGCTCGCCGCCTACGACCGCGTCTGCGGGTTCGTCCTGCGCGACGAGCTGCCGCCGACGTACCCGCACGTCCTGGCCTTCGGCCTCCAGCTCGCCCTGATGACCACCGGGCCCTTCCCGTTCCGGCTCGTCGGGCTCGTCCACGTGCGCCAGCGCGTCGAGCAGGACCGCCCGCTGCGCCTGGGCGAGGAGCTCACCGTGCGGGTGGGCGCCTCCCCGGTGCGCAGCCACCGCAGCGGCGCCGTCGTCGACCTCGTCGCGGAGGTCGGCACCGCCGGCGCCGCGGTGTGGCGGGGCGTGAGCACCTACCTCGCCCGCGGCGCGTCCGCCCCGGCCGGCGCGGGAGCCGACGACGCCCCCGACCTGCCCCTGCCGGGTCGGGGCGGGTCCGCCACCTGGCGCGTGCCCGCCGGCACCGGGCGGCGCTACGCGGCCGTCAGCGGTGACGTGAACCCCATCCACCTGTCCACGCCGAGCGCGCGGCTGCTGGGTTTCCGCGGTGCCATCGCCCACGGCATGTGGACGGCCGCGCGCAGCCTCGCCGCGCTGGACGGGCGGCTGCCGGGGGCGCTCGCCGTCGACGTGCAGTTCGCCAAGCCCCTGCTGCTCGGCTCCACCGTCGAGCACCTCGCCACCCGCGACGGGGACGGCTGGCACACGGCGGTGCGGGGGCGCTCGGGCATCCCGCACCTGCTGACGCGGGTGGCGCCGCGCTGAGGCGCGGGTCCGGGGCGGTCCCGTGACGTGCGGGCGACGGGCCGGCGAACGGCGGGCACCGGGGCGTGCGTCGCGGCACCGCACCCCGCCGGGCCGCCCCTAGCGTTCCGCCATGACGACCGAGACGACCACCGGGACGGGCACCGGCGCGGAACTGCACGTCCAGCCCTTCCGCTCCCGCGCCGCCCAGGCCGACCTCGACGACCTGCGGGAGCGCCTGGAGCGCACCCGCCTGCCGCAGCCCGCGCCGGGCGACGACTGGACCTACGGCACGCCGAACTCCTACCTGGCCGACATGGTGGAGCGCTGGAAGGCCTTCGACTGGCGGGCGCAGGAGGAGCGGATCAACGCCTTCCCCCACCACCTCACCGAGATCGACGGGCAGCGGATCCACTTCCTGCACGTGCCCTCCGCCGAGCCGGGCGCCGTGCCCCTGCTGCTGGTGCACTCCTACCCGGGCAGCTTCGTCGACTTCCTCGACGTGATCGGCCCCCTCACCGACCCCGTCGCCCACGGCGGCCGGGCCGGGGACGCCTTCTCCGTGGTCGTCCCCTCCCTGCCCGGTTTCGCCTGGTCGACCCCGGTCGCCGACCGCGGCTGGACCCTGGCGCGCGCCGCCCGCACCCTCGACGTGCTGATGCGGGGCCTGGGGTACGCCTCCTACGGTGTGCACGGCAGCGACACCGGCGCGATCGTCGCCCGGGAGCTGGGGATCCTCGCGCCCGCCGGGTTCCTCGGCTCGCACGTGCTGCAGGCCTTCTCCTTCCCCAGCGGGGACCCGGCGGAGTTCGAGCACCTCACCCCCGCCGACCACGCCGCGCTGGAGCACATGCAGTGGTTCCAGTCCGTCGGCGGCTACAACGCGGTCAACGCCTCGAGGCCGCAGACGGTCGCGGTGGGCCTGTCGGACTCCCCGGTCGGCCAGCTCGCCTGGAACGAGCTGTTCAACTCCTTCGGCAACGGCACCTCGCGGGTGACCCCCGAGCAGATCCTCACCGAGGTCACGCTGGAGTGGCTCACCAACACCTCCGCGAGCGTGGGCCGCTACCACTACGAGGACGCCCACGCCGGCGCCGAGCCCGTCGTGAACCCCGGCCGGATGGGCGTGGCGGTCTTCGCCGACGACTTCCGCTCGATCCGCACCTTCGCGGAGCGCGACAACACCGGCATCGTGCACTGGAGCGAGCACCCCGAGGGCGGGCACGACGCCGCCCTGGAGGTGCCGGAGGCCGTCGTGGCGGACCTGCGGACCTTCTTCCGCGACGTGCGCTGAGCGCGGTGGTGGCCGGGCGCCCCGTGGAGCACCCGGCCGCGGGACCTCAGCCCGGCAGGTCCACCACGTCGGCGAGCACCCCGCCGGAGGCGGTGTGCCGGGCGTCGGAGGGGCTGTCGTGGACGACGAGCACCCGCCGGCGCCCGTCCGGGCCGCGCTCCTCGAGCACGGCGATGCCCTCGGCGTGGTCCTCGCCCTCCCCGTGCGCCAGGGTGAGGGCGACGGGCAGGGCGTCGCCGCGCACCACCGCGGGGGCGTCGGCGGCGCAGCCGTCGACCCAGCGGTGCACGCGGACGGGCCCGGACAGGCTCATGCTCGGGCCGGCGAGGACCAGCAGGTCGTCACCCTCCGGGCACAGGTCGCGGATGCCGAGGCCGCCCAGGTCCAGCAGGTGCAGGTGGTACGGCTCGCCGTCGGCGAAGGGCTCCAGCCGCAGCCGGTGCGGGTACTCGGGGTGCGTGGTGGGCCGCACCTCCACGAGCACCGCCCAGCCGCGCAGGACGGGGCCGCGGAACCCCACGTAGAGGCTGTCGCCGTGGACGGCGATGCCCTCCACGTCCACGCCGTTGTCCTTGCTGGGGATCGCGAAGAACGGCGCGAGGAGCTTGTCCTGCGCCAGGACCTCCGCGAGGGAGTCGCCGTGCCCGCCGAGGACGGCGGCGGTGAGCACCTGCCCGTCCGGGGTGGTCACCGAGCGGGCGGGCAGGCCCGTGGCCGGGTCCACGGGCAGGCGCAGCGTGACGAAGCGGTTGTCCTCCCGCACGACCTTGCCGAGGCGCTTGCGGGCCTTGGCGTCGGAGTCCTCCGGGCGGATCTTCTTGCGCTTGAGGCTGTGCGAGCCCACCGCCCACAGCCACGGCCCGGAGCGCGCGAGGCCCTCGACGTCGACCTCCTCGTCCTCCCCGGCGGGCAGCGTCACCAGGTCCGCCAGGCGCACGCTGTGCTGCCCGCCGTAGCCGGTGACGACGCCGTCGCGGACCTCGGCGGTGAGGCGCTCCACCGTCGCGGTCTCGTCGCCGGCGACCCACAGGTGCGGGCCGTCCTGGCGGACCGCGGAGAGGTTGACGTGCGTGGCTCCGGCCTTGGAGTCCTCGGTGAAGTGCAGCTCCACCTGGCGGACGACGGGGGCGTGTTCGCGCATGGGGGCAGTCTGCCGCGCCCGGGCCCGGCGCCGGGGCCCTCCGGCCGGATCGCGGCACCCCGCCCGCGCGGACCCCCCGCGCGGGACCTCCTGCACGGACCCCACCGGCGGGGCTGGTGGGGCGCGGCCGGGGTGTCGTGAGAGCGTGTCCCGCGGTGTGCGGCGAGGGACACCGGGACCGAGGAGGGCGCATGGGCACGACGACCCCGATCCGCGTGACGGTCTGGGGCGAGAACCGGCACGAGCAGCGGGAGCCGGAGGTCGCCGCGCGCTACCCGAGGGGCATGCACGGTGCGGTCGCGGAGGGCATCGAGGAGAACCTCGGCGACGACGTCATCGTCAGCACCTCCACCCTCGACGAGCCGGAGCACGGCCTGAGCGAGGAGGTGCTGGAGAGCACCGACGTCCTCACCTGGTGGGGCCACGCGGCGCACCACGAGGTCTCCGACGAGGTCGTCGAGCGCGTCCACCGCCACGTCCTGGCCGGCATGGGCCTTCTCGTGCTGCACTCCGGGCACTGGTCGAAGATCTTCCAGCGGCTGATGGGCACCACCTGCACGCTGCGCTGGCGCAGCGAGCGGGACCGGGAGCTGGTGTGGACGGTGGACCCCACCCACCCGATCGCGCAGGGCGTGCCCCACCCGATCGTGATCGACGAGCAGGAGATGTACGGGGAGTTCTTCGACATCCCCGCCCCCGACGAGCTGGTGTTCATCAGCTCGTTCTCCGGCGGGGAGGTGTTCCGCTCCGGCTGCACGTTCCGCCGCGGCCACGGGAGGATCTTCTACTTCTCCCCCGGGGACCAGGACTACCCCGTCTACCACCACCGCGACGTGCGCCGCGTCATCGCCAACGGCGTGCGCTGGGCGCACACCGACCGGCCCGAGCGGGCCCGCCCGGTGCTCCTGCGCTACGACACCGGCGACTTCTCCACCGGCCACGGCTACGAGGGTCCCCTCGGCCGCGGCGGGGAGGGGTGAGCGCGCTCCGGCCGGTGCGCCGCCACCTCGCCGGCGCCTGAACCCTCCACCCGCGCGCCGGGGTCTTGTGCGCGGGTGGAGGGCGGAACTACAGTCCGGCGCCACCGGGTCGAAGCGTATCGATGGCGAACGGGGGTGCCGGCTCGTGTTCACCAGCAAGGACGTGGCGCGCGTCGCCGGCGTCTCCCAGAGCACCGTCTCCTACGTGATGAGCGGCAAGCGGCCCATCTCGGAGAAGACCCGCCGCCTGGTCGAGGACGCTATGGCGCAGCTGACCTACCAGCCGCACGCGGGCGCGCGTGCGCTGGCCAGCCAGCGCACCCACGTCGTCGCGGCCGTCGTGCCGTTCCGCAGCGAGGTCAGCGCCCACGGCCTCATGGCGTTCGTGGAGGAGATCGCCCTCGCCGCCCGCGCCCGCGACTTCGACCTCCTGGTCGTGATGGCCGACGAGGGGCCGGGCGGCCTGCGGCGCGTGGTGGGGCGGGCCCTGTGCGACGCGGTCGTCGTCATGGAGGTGCGCACCCGTGACGAGCGTGCCGAGGTGGCCCGCTCGCTGGCGCGCCCGGCGCTGTTCATCGGTTTCCCGCAGGACGCCGAGGGCCTGCACTGCATCGACTTCGACTTCGAGACCGGGGCCCGGCTGCTGGTGGCCGAGCTGGCCGGGGCCGGCAACCGCGAGGTCGTCGTGCTCGGCTGGGGCCCGGACGCGGAGGAGCGCGACATCAACTACCTGCCGCGTTTCCGCGGCGCCGCGCAGGAGGAGGCCGCCGCGCGCGGTGTGAACCTGCGCTGGTGCGCGGTGCCGCCCGGGCAGGAGGCGCTCGACCGCTGCCTGGACGACGTCCTGGCCGACCACCGGGGCGCGCCGCCGGGCCTGCTCAGCACGACGAACACCCCGGAGGCGGTCAGCGCCCTGCTGCGGCGGGGGCTGGTGCCCGGGCGCGACGTGGACCTGGTCGCGCTCTCCACGCACGCCGAGGCCGGGACGCAGCCGGTGCCGCTGACGGCGGTCTCCACGCAACCGCGCGACGTGTCGCGGCAGGCGATGGAGTGGCTGTTCTCCCTGATCGACGAGCCCACCGCACCCGGCGAGCTGCGCCGGGTGCCTGCGGAGCTGACCCGCCGGCGCTCCGTGCGCACCCCCGGCTGAACCCTCCGGCCACCCGCGACCGACCGCACCGGACCGACCACGCCAGACCGCACTGGACCGAACCGCACCGGTCGTCGATACGCATCGACGATACGCATCGACAGGCATGCAGGACGCAGGACCGACAGCCCACGCAGTCGTGGGCGCGACGAGAGGACGACGTCATGGTTCGACGAGGAACCGCGCGCACCGGGTTGGCCGCCGTGCTGGCCCTGCCCCTGGCCCTGAGCGCCTGCGGCGGGGGGAGCGGCGGGGCGGCCGCCTCCGGCAGCGCCGACACGCTGCGAGTGCTCGACTACTACAACTCCGACCCCAACGCCGCCCTGTGGAACGACGCCATCGAGGCGTGCGGCGAGCAGATCGGCATGAAGATCGACCGCGAGGCCGTCCCCGGCGAGACCCTGATCCAGAAGGTGCTGCAGCAGGCCTCCTCACGGACGCTGCCGGACGTCCTCATGCTCGACAACCCGGACGTGCAGCAGATCGCCTCCTCCGGCGCGCTGGCCCCCCTCGACGACCTGGGGGTGGACTCCACCGGTGTCGCCGAGGGCGTCCTGAAGGCCTCCACCTACGAGGGGAAGCTCTACGCCCTCCAGCCGGTCACGAACACGATCGCGCTGTTCTACAACAAGACGGTCTTCGAGCAGGCCGGACTGGCCCCGCCCACGACCTGGGACGAGCTGAAGACGGTCGCGGCCGCGCTGACCGAGGGCGACCGGTACGGGTTCGCGATGTCGAACATCAACACCTACGAGGGCACCTGGCAGTTCCTGCCGTTCATGTGGTCCAACGGTGGCGACGAGAAGGACATCGCCACGCCGGAGACGGCCGCGGCCCTGCAGCTCGTCAAGGACCTCGTGGACTCCGGGTCCCTGTCGAAGTCGTCGGTCAACTGGTCCCAGGCGGACATCGCCGACCAGTTCGCCGCCGGGAACGCCGCGATGATGATCAACGGGCCGTGGAACTTCGGCACCCTGGACGCCGTCAAGGGCCTGGAGTACGGCATCGTCCCCATCCCGGCGCCCACGCCCGGGGCCACCGTCGTCTCCCCGTTCGGCGGCGAGGCGTGGACCGTGCCGCAGACCGGCGACCAGGAGAAGCAGAAGAAGGCCGCCGAGCTGGTCCGGTGCCTCAACAGCGACGAGAACGGGATCGCCCTCTCGGTGGGGACCGGGACCGTGCCCACCAAGCCGGAGCTGGCCGACGAGGTCACCGCGGAGAACCCGAACCTCGGGCCCTTCGCCGAGCAGGTGCCCGACCTGCGCGCCCGCACCGGCGAGCTGGGCCCGCAGTGGCCGGACGCCGCCACGAAGATCTACACGGCGGTGCAGAACGCGCTCGTCGGCGGCATGACGCCGCAGGACGCGCTGCGGCAGGCCCAGGATGGCTGACCTCGCGACCCCGCGCCGTGCGGCCGGCGGGGCCGGTGCCCCGCCGGCCGCGGCGCCCGCGCGCGGGGGATCTGCGCGCAGACCGGCGGGGCGGCTGGTGGAGGTGGCCTTCCTCGTCCCCGCCGTGGCCTACCTCGTCCTCTTCTTCGGGTACCCCATCGTCAAGAACGTCACCATGGGGTTCCAGGAGTACACGACCCGCACGTTCTTCACGGGCGAGGCCCCGTGGGTGGGGCTGGCCAACTACGCGAACGTGGTCGGCGACCCCCTCTTCACCCGTTCCGTCGTCAACACGGTGCTGTTCACGGCCGGGTCGATCGCCGGGCAGTTCGTCCTCGGCCTGGCGATCGCGCTGTTCTTCCACAAGCGGTTCCCGCTGTCCGGCGTCCTGCGCTCGCTGATCCTGCTGCCCTGGCTCATCCCGATGATCGCCGGGACGGCGGTGTGGCGGTGGATCCTCGACACCGACAACGGCGCCCTCAACCGCATCCTGTCCGCCCTGCCGTTCGTCGACGTGCGCCCCGAGTGGCTCACCAGCACCTCCCTGGCGCTCGTGGCCGTCATCGGGGTGAACATCTGGCTGGGCGTCCCGTTCAACATGACGATCCTCTACGGCGGCCTGCAGGAGATCCCCGACGAGCTGTACGAGGCGGGGGCGCTGGACGGGGCGACCGGCTGGCGTGCCTTCCGGCACATCACCTGGCCGTTGCTGCGCCCGGTGGTCACCGTGGTGCTGGTCCTCGGCGTCGTCTACACGCTGAAGGTGCTCGACGTCATCCTCGGCCTCACCGGCGGCGGCCCGGCCAACGCCACGCAGACCATCGCCCTGGCCTCGTACCTCCAGTCCTTCCGCCAGTTCGACTTCGGTGCGGGTGCCGCCCTCGGCAACATCCTCATCCTCATGTCCCTGGCCTTCGCGATCGTCTACCTGCGCGCCAACCGTCGCGCCGTCGACGAGTGAGGAGCACGTCGTGAGCACCGCGGTCCCCGTTCCCACCGCCCGCCCGGACGACGGCACGCCCGAGACCGCGCCCCGCGGCGGGAAGGCGCCGCGCCGGCCGGTGCACACGGCCGTCGGCGTCCTCGTCGTCGCCGTCATGCTGTTCCCGCTGTACTGGATGGTCAACGTCTCGCTCCAGCCGGCCGGCAACGCCGTCGCGACGCCGTGGTTCCCCGTGGAGCCCACCCTGCGCGGGTACACCACGGCGATCGACGAGCAGGGCCGCAACCTCGCCACGAGCCTGGTCGTGAGCCTCGGGTCCGTGGTGTTCAGCCTGCTGGTCGCCACGCCGGCCGCCTACGCCATGGCGCACTTCCGGCTCGGCCGGTGGGCCGACGCCATCCTGTTCGGGGTTCTCATCACCCAGATGGTCCCCGGCATCGTCGTCGCCAACGCCCTGTACAGCGTCTACACGAACCTCGGGATGCTCAACTCGGTCGGTGGGCTGGTCCTGGCCGACTCCACCGCCGGCATCCCGTTCTCGATCCTGCTGCTGCGCGCGTTCATGGGTGGCATCCCGCGCTCGATCATCGAGGCCGCCTACGTGGACGGCGCCGGGTACGTGCGGGCGTTCCTCTCCGTCGTGCTCCCGATGAGCCGCAACGCGCTCATCACCGCCGGGCTGTTCACGTTCCTCTTCGCGTGGGGCGACTTCCTGTTCGCGCTGACGCTGACCACCACCGAGGCCGTGCGCCCCGTCACCCTGGGCCTCTACACCTACGTCGGGAGCTTCGTCGCCGACTGGTCCCCCATCATGGCGACCGCGGTGCTGTCGTCGCTGCCCGCCATCGCCCTGCTCGTCCTGGCCCAGCGGTACGTCGCCGCCGGCCTCGCCGGCGGGGCCGTCAAGTCCTGAGGGACGCACCCGAACCACGACAGTCCCGAGGAGGACCTGTGAACGACCCGATCCGCGTCACCGTCTGGGGCGAGAACCGCCACGAGCAGCGGGAACCGGAGGTCGCCGCGCGCTACCCCGACGGCATGCACGGGGCGATCGCGCAGGGCATCGAGGAGCACCTCGCCGAGCGCGCCGTCGTGCGCACCGCCACCCTGGACGAGCCGGAGCACGGCCTGAGCGAGGAGGTGCTGGAGAGCACCGACGTCCTCACCTGGTGGGGGCACGCCGCGCACGCCGAGGTCTCCGACGAGGTCGCCGGGCGGGTGCACCGGCACGTGCTGGAGGGCATGGGCCTGGTCGTCCTGCACTCCGGGCACTGGTCGAAGGTGTTCACCCGGCTGATGGGCACCACCTGCACGCTGCGCTGGCGCGCCGAGCACGACCGGGAGCTGGTGTGGACGGTCGACCCGACCCACCCCATCGCCCGGGGCGTGCCGCAGCCGATGGTCATCGATGAGGACGAGATGTACGGGGAGTTCTTCGACATCCCCGCCCCCGACGAGCTCGTGTTCATCAGCTCCTTCTCCGGCGGCGAGGTCTTCCGCTCCGGCTGCACCTTCAAGCGGGGCCACGGGAAGATCTTCTACTTCCGCCCCGGTGACCAGGGGTACCCGACCTACTTCCACGGCGGGGTGCGCCGGGTGATCTCCAACGCGGTGGAGTGGGCCGTGACCCTGCGCCCCGAGCGCACGCCACCCACGCTGCTGCGCTACGAGACGGGGAACTTCTCCGACGGCCACGGCTACCAGGGCGCCCTCGCGCGCGACCTGCAGGAGGTGCGGCGGTGAGCGGGGCGCTGCGCGTCGTCCTCGTCGGCGCCGGGGGCATGGGCAGGGCGTGGCTGCGCACGATCCTCGACGACCCCGGTGTGGAGCTGGTGGGCGTGGTGGACCTCGACCTGGACGTGGCGGCAGCCGCCGCCGCCGACGCCGGGGTGCCGGACGTGCCCCTGGGGCGCGACGCCGTCGACCTGGCGCGGGCCACCGGTGCGGAGGCGGTCGTCAACGTCACCGTCCCCGCCGCACACCACCCGGTGACCACGGCGGCCCTCGTCGCGGGGCTGCCCGTGCTGGGGGAGAAGCCGGTGGCCGACACGGTCGCCCGGGCCCTGTCGCTGGTGGCGGCCTCAGAGGTCACGGGGACGCTGTTCGCCGTCAGCCAGTCCCGCCGCTACAACGCGCACCTGTTCACCTTCCGGGAGCAGGTGCGGGCGCTGGGCAGGCCCGGCATCCTCTCGACGGAGTTCTTCAAGGCCCCGCGCTTCGGCGGTTTCCGCGAGGAGATGGCGCACCCCCTGCTCCTCGACATGGCGATCCACCCGTTCGACACGGCCCGCTTCCTGCTGGGCGCCGAGCCGGTGTCGGTGTACTGCGAGGAGTTCAACCCGGCCTGGAGCTGGTACGGCGGTGACGCCGCGGCCACCGCGGTGTTCGAGATGAGCGGTGGTGTCCGCTTCGTCTACACCGGCAGCTGGTGCAGCCCGGGCCTGGAGACCTCGTGGAACGGGTCGTGGCGGGTCAGCGCCGAGCGGGGCAGCGCCCTCTGGAACGGCGACGACGCCCCCGTGGCCGAGGGCGCGGCGGAGGTCGTGGCGGGAGGCGACCCGGGGCGCGAGATCGCCGGCTCGCTGGCCGAGTTCCGCACCGCCCTGCGCGGCGGCCCCGTCCCCATGGGGGAGGTGCACGCCAACGTCCTGAGCCTGGCCATGGTGGAGGCCGCCGTCGCCTCGGCGGCCACGGGGACGCGGGTGCGCATCGACGACGTCCTCGAGGCCGCGCACGCCGAGGCGCTGCGGCAGGAGGCGCGGCCCGAGGTGGCCGGGGTGCTGCGGTCGTGGACGTCGGTGCGCGCCGCGCTGGAGGTGGACGCGGCGCGCCCGTAGGGCTGGAGGCGGACGCGGCGCGCCCGTGGGGGAGGTGCCCTCGTGCTGCGGGGGCGGAGGGGGCAGACTTCCCCCGCGCGTGTCGGTACGCGCACCGAAAGTTTTCGAGGTGTCCGGCCCGGTGCCGAGCCGGACCGTTGAGGAGGAACCGTGACCGACCAGCAGCAGCCGCTGGGCGTGGCCCTCGTGGGGCACTCCTTCATGGGGGCGGTGCACTCGCACGCGTGGCGCACCGTCGACCACGTGGGCACCCCGGCGCTGCGCACGCGCCGCACCGTGCTGGTGGGCCGCGACGCCACCCGCACCGCCGCGGCCGCCGAGCAGTTCGGCTGGGAGGACGCCGCCACCGACTGGCGCGAGGTGCTCGGGCGGGACGACGTGCAGATCGTCGACATCTGCACCCCCGGCGACAGCCACGCCGAGATCGCGATCGCCGCCCTGCGCGCCGGCAAGCACGTCATCTGCGAGAAGCCGCTGGCCAAGACGGTCGAGGAGGCGGAGGAGATGACCGCCGCCGCCGAGGAGGCCGCCCGGCGCGGGGTGCGCAGCATGGTGGCCTTCAACTACCGCCGGGTCCCCGCCGTCGCGCTGGCCCGCGAGCTGGTCGCCGCCGGGCGCCTGGGGGACGTCCGCCACGTGCGGGCGGTGTACCTGCAGGACTGGATCGTCGACCCGGAGTTCCCCCTGACGTGGCGGCTGCAGAAGGACCTCGCGGGCGCCGGGGCGCTGGGGGACATCGGCTCCCACATCGTCGACGCCGCGCAGTTCGTCACCGGCCAGCGCATCGCCGGCGTCACCGGCGTGCTGGAGACGTTCGTGAAGCAGCGGCCGCTGGAGGCGCAGCGCACCGGGCAGCAGACCGGCCTGGCGGCGGCCGCGTCCACCGAGTACGGCGAGGTGACCGTGGACGACGCCGCGGCGTTCGTGGCCCGCGGCGACGGCGGCGCCCTCATGACGTTCGAGGCGACCCGGTTCGCGACCGGCCGCAAGAACGCCATGCGGCTGGAGGTGAACGGCTCGCGGGGCAGCGTCGCGTTCGACTTCGAGCAGATGAACGAGCTGTGGTTCCACGACGCGACCCTGCCCGACGCCGAGGGCGGGTTCCGGCGGATCCTGGCCACCGAGGCGACGCACCCGCACGTGGGCAACTGGTGGCCGCCCGGGCACGGCCTCGGCTACGACCACGCCTTCGTCCACGAGCTGCAGGACCTCCTCACCTCGATCGCGGCGGGCACCGACCCGACGCCGTCGTTCGCGGACGGGCTGCAGGTGCAGCGCGTCCTGGACGCGGTGGAGCGCAGCGCCGCGAACTCGTCCACGTACACGACCGTCTGAGAGAAGGGGACCTGATGCCGTACTCGACCGGAAGGCCCGTCACGCTGTTCACCGGCCAGTGGGCCGACCTGCCGTTCGAGGAGGTGTGCCGCCTCGCGTCGGAGTGGGGTTTCGACGGCCTGGAGATCGCCACCTGGGGCGACCACCTCGACGCCACCCGCGGCGCCCGCGACGCCGACTACATCGCGGGGAAGAAGGCGACGCTGGAGAAGTTCGGGCTGAAGGTGTGGACGATCTCCGCGCACCTGTCCGGCCAGGCCGTGTGCGACCTGATCGACGAGCGCCACCAGGGCATCCTGCCCGCGCACGTGTGGGGGGACGGGGAGGCCGAGGGCGTGCGGCAGCGCGCCGCGGAGTACGTCAAGGACGCCGCCCGCACCGCCGCCGCGCTCGGGGTGAAGACCGTCACCGGGTTCACCGGGTCCTCGATCTGGCACACGGTGGCGATGTTCCCGCCCGCCTCCGACGCCATGATCGCGCGCGGCTACCAGGACTTCGCCGACCGCTGGAACCCGATCCTCGACGTCTTCGACGAGGTGGGTGTCCGCTTCGCCCACGAGGTGCACCCGTCCGAGATCGCCTACGACTACTGGACGACGAAGCGTGCGCTGGAGGCGATCGGCCACCGGGAGGCGTTCGGGCTGAACTTCGACCCGAGCCACTTCGTGTGGCAGGACCTGGACACCGTCGGCTTCCTGCGGGACTTCGCCGACCGGATCTACCACGTGCACTGCAAGGACTCCAAGAAGCAGCTCGACGGCCGCGCCGGCCGGCTGGGCTCGCACCTGCCGTGGGCGGACTCCCGCCGCGGCTGGGACTTCGTCTCCGTCGGGCACGGCGACGTGGAGTGGGAGGCGATCTTCCGCCAGCTCAACGTCATCGGCTACGAGGGGCCGACGAGCGTGGAGTGGGAGGACGCCGGGATGGACCGCCTCAAGGGCGCCCCCGACGCGCTAGCGTTCGTGCGCCGCCTCGGCGAGCTGATCCAGCCGCCGGCCGCCGCGTTCGACGCGGCGTTCTCCAGCCAGGGCTGAGCGCCCGCACCACGGCGCACGAGACCCCGTCCCCCGCGCACCCGGGGGGCGGGGCCTCCCGTGTGCCCGGGGGCGGGGCCTCCCGTGTGCCCGGACTTCCTGCGGACGGGGCACGGCCGTCCGGGTGAGACGCCGGAAATCTTCCACCTCCAAGGCCCGTGCCCGCTAGCTTGGCGTCCGTGGCTGAGGTCCTCGACGACGGTATCGACCGGCTCCTGGTGCACCTGCTCGCGGAGGACGGGCGGGCGACGCTGACCACGCTCGCCGGCGCGGCGGGGTTGTCGGTGTCCGCGGTGCAGGCGCGGGTGCGCCGGCTGGAGGCCCGGGGGGTCATCCGGGGCTACTCCGCGGACGTGGACCCCGAGGCGCTGGGGCTGCCCCTGGCGGCGTTCGTGGCGATCACACCGCTGGACCCGGCGCAGCCGGACGACGCCCCGGAGCGCCTGACGGGGCTGCCGGCGATCGAGGGGTGCTACTCCGTGGCGGGGGAGGAGAGCTACCTGCTGCTGGTGCGGGTGGCCTCCCCGCGCGCCCTGGAGGAGCTGCTGGCGGCGATCCGCGCCACCGCGAACGTCCGCACCCGGACCACGGTGGTCCTGAGCACCGCGTTCGAGCGGCGCAGCGTCGCTTTCGCCAACGAGATTCCGCCTGTCGGCTGATCTAGCCGTATATATTCCGGTGCTCACCTTGTGGCGCCGGAAGTCTTCGTCCTACCCTGCCGTCATGACGCAGCTCGCCGCACCCGTCGCCGCCGCCACCCCCGACGACGCCGGCA
The DNA here is from genome assembly GCF_054590795.1 of Kineococcus anabasis. Classification (NCBI taxonomy): domain Bacteria; kingdom Bacillati; phylum Actinomycetota; class Actinomycetes; order Kineosporiales; family Kineosporiaceae; genus Kineococcus; species Kineococcus anabasis. The sequence continues at coordinate 84,150 of NZ_BAAIHU010000005.1, read as the reverse complement.
TCACCCCCGCCGAGGTGCACGAGGTCCTCGCCCGGCACCTGCTCGCCGACGGCTTCGAGTTCGTCCTCGACCTCGAGGCCTCCCGCGGCGCCACCCTCGTCGACGCCCGCGACGGCACCCGCTACCTGGACGTGTTCACGTTCTTCGCCTCCTCCGCCCTGGGCATGAACCACCCCGCCCTGGCCGCGGACCCCGGCTTCCGCGCGGAGCTGCTGCGCGCCGCGCTGAACAAGCCGAGCAACTCCGACGTCTACACCGTCGAGATGGCCCGCTTCGTCGCCACCTTCGAGCGCGTCCTGGGCGATGCGCACCTGCCGCACCTCTTCCTCGTCGAGGGCGGCGCGCTCGCCGTCGAGAACGCCCTCAAGATCGCCTTCGACTTCAAGTCCCGCTGGAACGAGGCCCACGGGATCGACCCCGCCCTCGGCACGAAGGTCCTGCACCTCGAGCACGCCTTCCACGGCCGCAGCGGCTACACGATGTCCCTGACCAACACCGACCCGGTGAAGGTCGCACGCTTCCCCAAGTTCGCCTGGCCGCGCATCCCCTCCCCGTACGTGCGCGCCGGCGCCGACGTGGCCGCGCTGGAGCGGGAGGCGCTCGACGCGGCGCGGGCCGCCTTCGCCGCCTCCCCGCACGACATCGCCTGCGCCGTCGTCGAGCCGATCCAGGGCGAGGGCGGCGACCACCACCTGCGCCCGGAGTTCCTGCGCGCCCTGCAGGAGCTGTGCCACGAGCACGACGCCCTGTTCGTCGTCGACGAGGTGCAGACCGGCTGCGGCCTCACCGGCACCGCCTGGGCCTACCAGCAGCTCGGCCTGACCCCCGACGTCGTCGCGTTCGGCAAGAAGACCCAGGTGTGCGGGGTGATGGCGGGCGGGCGCGTCGACGAGGTGCCCGACAACGTCTTCGCCGTGCCCTCCCGGCTGAACTCCACCTGGGGCGGCAACCTCACCGACATGGTCCGCGCCCGGCGCATCCTGGAGGTCGTCGAGCGCGACGGGCTCATCGCCCGCGCCGCCGCGCTCGGCGGGCACCTGCTCCACGCCCTCCACGCCCTCGCCGCCGACCACCCCGCCGTCACCGACGTCCGCGGCCGCGGCCTGATGTGCGCGCTCAGCCTGCCCGACACCGCGATCCGCGAGGAGGTGGTGCGGCGGATGCGCACCGACGAGCACGTCCTCCTCCTCGGCTGCGGCGGCCGCAGCGTGCGCTTCCGCCCCGCCCTCACCGTCTCCGCCGACGAGCTCGACGCCGCGGTCGCCGCCCTCGGCCGGGTCCTGACGGCCCTGGGGCGGTGAGCACCGTGCGGTTCCTGGCGCAGTGGGAGCTGCGGGCGGCGTTCGCCCGGTCCCTGTCCACCATGTACGGGCGGGAGGTGCCCGCCTACACCACCCTCGTCGACGTCGCGACGGAGGTGAACTCCGACGTGCTGACCCGCGAGGGCGCCGCCGCCGCCCGCCTCGGCAGCCCCGACCGGGTCACCGCCGAGCGGCACGGCGCCATCCGCGTCGGCACCCCCGCCGAGCTGCGGCAGGTGGGCCAGGTCTTCGCCGCCTTCGGCATGCACCCCGTCGGGTTCTACGACCTGCGCGACGCCACCACCAGCTCCGTGCCCGTCGTCTCCACCGCGTTCCGCCCCCTCGACGCCGACGAGCTGGCCCGCAACCCCTTCCGCGTCTTCACCTCCGTGCTCGTGACCGACGACCGGCGCTTCTTCGACGCCGACCTGCAGGGCAGGCTGGAGGCGTTCCTGGCCCGGCGCACCCTCTTCCCCCAGCGCCTGCTCACCCTCGCCGCCTGCGCCGAGGCCGCCGGCGGGCTGCCCGAGCCGGACGCGCAGGAACTCCTGCGCCTGGCCACCGCCGCGTTCGAGCTGTCCCCCGAGCCCGTCGACCGCGCCTGGTACGGCGAGCTGTCCCGCGTCTCCGCGGTCGCCGCCGACATCGGCGGCGTGGGCAGCACCCACGTGAACCACCTCACCCCCCGCGTCCTCGACATCGACGAGCTGTACCGGCGGATGTCCGCCCGCGGCATCGAGATGATCGACGAGATCCAGGGCCCGCCCCGCTGGGACGGCCCCGACGTGCTGCTGCGGCAGACGTCGTTCCGCGCCCTGTCGGAGGCGCGCCGCTTCCGCGAGCCCGACGGCACCGTCACCCCCGGCGCCCTGCGCGTGCGGTTCGGGGAGGTGGAGGCCCGCGGCATCGCGCTCACCGCCGCCGGCCGCGCCGCCTACGACGCGGCCGTCGCGCACGTGGACGACCTGCTAGCCGCCGGGGACCCGCGCCCCCGCGCCGACGTCGCCGCCGGGGTGTGGCCGCGGCACCTGCCGCGCACCGAGGCGGACCTGGACCGCCGTGGCCTCGGGGTGTTCACCTACCGGCCCGGGACCGGGGGGACGGGGGCTCCCGCCGGCACCGTGCACGACCTCGTCGACGCCGGGTTCGCCGTGCGCGAGCCCGTCGTCTACGAGGACTTCCTGCCGCGCTCCGCCGCCGGCATCTTCCAGTCCAACCTCGACGACTCCGGCTCCCGCGACGCCACCGCCACCGGCTCCGGCCGCGACGCCGCCTGGGTCGCGGACGTCCTCGGGCGCGACGTCGCCGACCCCGTCGCCCTCGGCGAGGCCCGGCGGGGGCGGTCGCTGCGGGACCTCGCGCAGCACCTGTCGCTGGACCCGGCGACCCTGGCCCCACCGAACACCGGCCCGCAGCAGATGCAGGAGACGCACGCATGACCACCACGAGCGAGAACCCCGCCCGCACGCGACCCGGTGCCGTCCCGCCCGCCGCCGAGCTGCGCGAGCTGGCCCTGCGCGCGCTGCGGGCCTGCGGGGTGCCCGGTGCCGCGCTGGAGCCCGGCGCCGGGGACACCCTGTCCGCCGTCACCCCGCTCAGCGGGCAGGAGCTCCTGCGCGTCGCCGCCGCCTCCCCCCGGGACGCCGGGACCGTGGTGGCCGCCGCGCACGAGGCGTTCCGCACCTGGCGCACCACCCCGGCGCCGGTGCGCGGCGGGCTCGTCAAGCGCCTCGGCCGGCTCCTGGAGGAGCACAGGGAACACCTCGCCGACCTCGTCACCCTGGAGGCGGGCAAGATCCGCTCCGAGGCGCTCGGCGAGGTGCAGGAGATGGTCGACGTCTGCGACTTCGCCGTCGGGCTCTCCCGCCAGCTCTACGGGCGCACCATGCCCTCCGAGCGCCCCGGGCACCGCCTCGCGGAGACCTGGCACCCCCTCGGCGTCGTCGGGGTGGTCTCGGCGTTCAACTTCCCCGTCGCGGTGTGGGCGTGGAACACCGCCGTCGCCCTCGTGTGCGGCGACGCGGTCGTGTGGAAACCGTCGGAGAAGACGCCGCTGACGGCGCTGGCCTGCACCGCCCTGCTGGAGCGCGCGATCGCGGAGTCCGGTGCGCCGCACGGGCTGCACGGCCTGCTGCTGGGGGGCCGGGAGGTGGGCGAGGCGCTGGTGGACTCCCCGCTGGTGCCGCTGGTCAGCGCCACCGGCTCCACCCGGATGGGCCGGGAGGTCGGCCCGCGCGTGGCGGCCCGGTTCGGGCGCAGCCTGCTGGAGCTCGGCGGCAACAACGCCGCCGTCGTCGCGCCGTCGGCGGACCTGGAGCTGGCCACCCGCGCGATCGTGTTCGCCGCCGCCGGGACCGCCGGGCAGCGCTGCACCACCCTGCGCCGCCTCGTCGTGCACTCCTCCGTGGTGGAGCCGCTGCTGGAGCGCCTCGTCGCCGCCTACGCCCGCCTGCCGATCGGCTCGCCGCTGGAGGCCGGGACCCTCGTCGGCCCGCTCGTCGACGCCGGCTCGGCCGAGCGGTTCGCCTCGGCGCTGGAGCGGGCCCGCGCCGACGGCGGGCAGGTCCTCGTGGGCGGGGGCCGGCGCGACGTGCCCGGTGCCGGGGGAGGGCACTACGTCGAGCCGGCGATCGTGCGGATGCCCGCGCAGACGGCCGTGGTGCGCGAGGAGACGTTCGCGCCGGTGCTGTACGTGCTGACGTACGAGGAGTTCGAGGAGGCCGTGGAGCTGCACAACGCCGTCCCGCAGGGGCTGTCCTCGGGCATCTTCACCTCCGACCAGCGCGAGGCGGAGCGCTTCTGCGCGGCCGACGGCTCCGACTGCGGCATCGTCAACGTCAACATCGGCACCTCCGGCGCGGAGATCGGCGGTGCGTTCGGCGGGGAGAAGGAGACCGGCGGCGGCCGGGAGTCCGGGTCGGACTCGTGGAAGGCGTACATGCGCCGCGCCACGAACACGGTCAACCACTCCGGGGAGCTGCTGCTGGCCCAGGACGTCACCTTCCTCTGACCCGGGGCGCGGGCCCGGGCAGGGTGCTGGCTGGTGCTGGCCCGGTGCACCACTGGGGCGGGGACGTTCTGCCGCGACACGCCCGCGTGTCGGGAGCGGAACGTCCCCNCCCCGGCGGGTGCACCCCGTGGGCGGGGACGTCGTGCCGTGACACGCCCGCGTGCCGCCCGCACAACGTCCCCGCCCCGTGCCCGCCCGCCCCGCCCGCCCCGGAACGCCCCGTGCCCGCCCGCCCCGTGCCCGGGGGAGCCGCCACGGCAGGATGTGCGCCCGTGACCGGCCAGCCCCCCGACCCCACGACCGCCCCCGTCCTCGTGCTCGGCGGCCGCAGCGAGATCGGCTGCGCCGTCGCCGTCCGGCTCGTGCGCGCCGGCGCCCGCACCGTGCTGCTCGCCGCCCGCCGCAGCGGCGGGCTGGACGCGCAGGAGGCGCAGCTGCGGGCCGTCGGCGCCGAGCACGTCGTGCGGCTGGAGTTCGACGCCGACGACGTCGCGCGGCACGAGGAGTTCCTCACCGGCGTCCTCGCCGAGCACGGCCCCCTCGGCACGGTCGTCGTCTCCTTCGGGATCCTCGGCGACCAGCGGCGCGCCGAGTCCGACGCCGCGCACGCCCTGGCCGTCGTGCACACCGACTACGTCGCGCACGTGAGCGTCCTGACCCACCTGGCCCGGCTGCTGCGGGCGCAGGGCGCCGGGCGGCTCGTGGTGTTCTCCTCCATCGCCGGGGCGCGGGTGCGGCGCGCGAACTACGTCTACGGCTCCGCCAAGGCCGGGCTCGACGGGTTCGCCGGTGGCCTCGCCGACGCCCTCGCCGGCTCCGGTGTGCACCTGCTGCTGGTGCGGCCCGGGTTCGTCGTCGGCCGGATGACCCGGGGCATGGACCCCGCGCCGTTCGCCACCACCCCCGACGCGGTGGCCGACGCCGTGGCCGAGGGGCTGCGCCGCCGCCGCGACGTGGTGTGGGTGCCCGGGGTGCTGCGCCTGGTGGCCGCCGCGATGCACGTGACGCCCCGCGCCGTCTGGCGCCGCACCCGCCGCTGAACCCGCCGCAGCCGGCACACCCCGCCGCGCCCGCCGCTCCCGCGCGCGGGCCGGCGGGCGCCGACCTACGGTGGCCGCGCCGGCCCGGACGGGAGCCGGCGCCGGCACCGGTGGGAGGACGTGCACGTGGACCTGGGCATCAGCGGACGCAGGGCGCTCGTGACGGGCGCGGACTCCGGCATCGGGCTGGCGACCGCCCGCGTGCTGCTGGCGGAGGGGGCGCGCGTCGCCGTCACCGACGTCGACGGCGAGGCGCTGCGGGCCGCCGCGGCGGAACTGCCCGGGGAGGTGGTGGCCGTGGCCGCCGACCTCACCGTGCCCGCCGACGTCGAGCGCCTGCACCGGGAGGTCACCGGGCGCCTCGGAGCCCCGGAGGTCCTGGTGCACGCCGCGGGCACCACGGGCGCGACCGGCCCGTTCCACGAGATCGACGACGAGGGCTGGCAGCGCACCCTGGACACCGACCTGATGTCCGCCGTGCGCGTCGTGCGGGCCTTCGTCGGGCCCATGCGCGCGGCAGGCTGGGGCCGCATCGTGCTGCTCGCCTCGGAGGACGCCGTGCAGCCCTACCCCGACGAGCTGCCGTACTGCGCCGCGAAGGCCGCGCTGCTCAACCTCGCCAAGGGCCTGTCGAAGAGCTACGGCGCCGAGGGCGTCCTCACCAACACCGTCTCGCCCGCGTTCATCGCCACCCCCATGACGGACGTGATGATGCGGGAGCGTGCCGAGGAGAACGGCACCGGGTTCGACGAGGCGGTGCGCAGTTTCCTGCGCGAGGAGCGCCCCGGCATGGCGCTGGGGCGCCGGGGCCGCCCGGAGGAGGTCGCCGACGTCATCGCGTTCCTGTGCTCGGAGCGGGCCTCGTTCGTCAACGGCGGTGACCACCGCGTCGACGCGGGGTCGGTCGCGACGATCTGACCGCGGGCCGGGAGCCTGGACGGGGAACCGGACAGGAAACCCGACCGCCGCTGCGGATACGGTGCAGCGTGGACGTCACACCCGGGACCGCCGCGCTGACCGAGCGCCTCGACCGCCTGCCCTTCACCCGCCGCCACGGCCGGCTCCTCACCGGCTCCGGGGTCGGCTGGGCGCTGGACGCGATGGACGTGGGGCTCATCTCCTTCGTCATGGCCGCCCTGGCGGTGCAGTGGGAGCTGTCGCAGGCGGAGCTGTCGTGGATCGGCTCGATCGGTTTCCTCGGCATGGCGATCGGCGCGACCCTCGGCGGGCTGCTGGCCGACCGGATCGGCCGCCGGCAGGTGTTCGCGCTGACGCTGCTGGTGTACGGGCTGGCGACGGGGGCGGCGGCGCTGTCGACGTCCGTGGCGGCGCTGCTGGTGTTCCGCTTCGTCATCGGCCTGGGCCTGGGGGCGGAACTGCCCGTGGCCTCCACGCTCGTCAGCGAGTTCGCGCCCGCGCGCATCCGGGGCCGGGTCGTCGTCGTGCTGGAGGCCTTCTGGGCGGTGGGCTGGATCCTCGCCGCGCTGATCGGCTACTTCGTCGTGGCCGCGGGCGAGGACGGCTGGCGCTGGGCGTTCGCCCTGGGGGCGGTGCCCGCCGTGTACGCCGTCGTGGTGCGCCGCGGGCTGCCGGAGTCGGTGCGCTTCCTCGTCTCGCGCGGGCGGCTGGCCGAGGCGGAGGCCACGGTCCGCGCCTTCGAGGAGTCCGCCGGGGAGCGGCCCGCGCCCGCGGTGCGGGAGAGCGGGCGGACCACCGCGCAGGAGGCCGCGCACGAGGCCCACCGCGAGAGCGGGCGGGCGGGGGAGGGGATCTTCGCCCCGGCGCTGCGCCGCAGGACGGCCGGGCTGTGGGCGGTGTGGTTCGCCATCAACTTCGCCTACTACGGCGCGTTCATCTGGATCCCCACCCTGCTGGTGCAGCAGGGTTTCGACCTCGTGCGGTCGTTCGGCTACACCCTCGTCATCACCCTCGCGCAGCTCCCCGGCTACGCGCTCGCCGCGTACCTGGTCGAGCGGTGGGGGCGGCGGCCCACCCTCGGGCTGTTCCTGCTGGGCTCGGCCGCGGGCGCCGTGCTGTTCGGGTCCGCGCAGTCGCCGACGGCGATCCTGGCCTCGGGGATGCTGCTGTCGTTCGCGAACCTGGGGGCGTGGGGCGCGCTGTACGCGGTGACGCCCGAGGTGTACCCCACGCCGGTGCGGGCGCGCGGTGCGGGTGCCGCGGCGGGCTTCGGCCGGATCGCCTCGATCCTCGCCCCGCTGTCCGTCCCGCCGCTGCTGACGGCCGGGGGCACCGCGCTGGTGTTCACGGTCCTCGCGGCGGCGTTCGTGGTGGGGGCCGCCGCGACACGGCTGCTGCCGGAGATGCGCGGCGCGACCCTGGAGGAGTCCGGGGTCGCGCCGCGGGGGTGAGACGGGGGACGGCTCAGAAGGGCCCGTACGCGGCCCGGTGCTTGCGGTAGCCGAGCCAGCCGAGGCCCACCATGCCGAGGGCCAGGACCAGGTGCAGCCAGTTGTCCCACACGTTGAGGCCGATGGGGTCCCGCTCGTCCAGCAGGACGTAGCCGACGCCGATGACGAACAGCGTCAGGTACCCCAGGCCGCCGATGACGAGGTACTTGTGGGCGGCGCTCGCCGTCGCGGAGCACGCGAGCCCGGTGAGCCCGTACAGCAGGTGCGCCGCGTTGTGCAGGTACGACACCTGGAACAGGCCCAGCAGCATCGCCCCGGTGTTGAACCCCAGGGGCGTGAGCTGGTCGTGGTGCGCGGTGATGCCGGGCACGAAGCCGAGCACGCCGACGACGAGGAAGACGACGCCCACGAGCCGGGCCCACGTGCGCAGCGGGCTGGGGCCGTGGGTCGTGGGGGCTGCGGCGACGGCAGAACGAGCATCCATGCTCCGACGGTACCCACTTCCCCCGGCGGCCACCCTCCTGCCCGTCCCCGGAGCCCGTCCCCGCAGCGGTGCCCGCCGCGCTCAGCCGCGCGGGACCTGCCGCTGGGGCAGGGTGAAGCGCACCGTCGTGCCCTCCCGGACGGCGGGGTCCACCCAGATGCGCCCGCCGTGGCGCTCGACGATGCGCTGGCACGTGGCGAGCCCGATGCCGTGCCCGGTGCGCCGGCCCGGCTCCACCATCGTGAACATGCCGAAGACGTCCTCGCGGTGCCCGGGCGGGATGCCGCGGCCGTTGTCCGCGACGGCGACCTCCCAGCCGTCCGCGGTGGGCTCGGCGGTGACGACCACCCGGCACGGCCGCTCCGGCGAGCGGTACTTCAGCGAGTTGCCGACGAGGTTCTGCAGGAGCTGGCGCAGCAGGGTGGCGTCGCCGTGCAGCACCGGCAGGTCGCCGGGGGCGCTGACGCGGGCACCGGCCTCCTTCACGGCGGCACGCAGGTCCAGCACGGCGTGGCCGAACACCTCCCGCAGGTCCACCGCCTCCCGGGCGCACGTCGCCCCGCCCGCCCGCGCGTAGGACAGCAGGGCGCCGATGAGGTCCTTCATGCGCCCCACCCCGGACAGGGCGGTGTCCAGCCACTCGACCGCCTGCTCGTCCAGGTCCCCGCCGTAGACGTCGCGGACCAGCTCTACGTAGCCGCTGACGACGCTGAGGGGGGAGGCGAGGTCGTGGCTGGCGACCGCGGCGAACTGCTCCAGGTCGCGGTTGGAGCGCTCCAGCTCGGTGGTGCGCCGGGCGAGCTGCGCGGAGGCGACCTGCATGGCGGCCAGGTGCTCGCGGTCGGCGGTCACGTCGGTCATGGCCGCCACCGCGCCCATCACGGCGCCGTCCTCGCCGTACAGGGCGCGGCCGGAGGCGACGACGGTGACGGCGGGCCGCCCGGCGGGGGCGAGGACCATCTCCGCGGCGCGCACGTGCTCCCCGCCCAGCGCCCGCTGCAGGGGGAGGCGCTCGCGCTTGAGCAGGGTGACGCCGTCGGGCTCGAAGAGGGCGTAGCGCTCGGCGTGCTCACCGGGGTCGGCGGTCGGGTCGGCGTCGAGGCCGTGCATGTCGCGGGCGGCCCGGTTGAACATGGTCAGGCGCCCGGAGGCGTCGGCGGCGACGACGCCCACGTCGATGGTGTCGAGGACGGCGTCGGTGAACTGCTGGCGCAGCTCCATCTCCTGCATCGTGATCTGCGCCAGGAGCCGCTGCTCCTCGGTCTCGGCCGCGAGCTGCTCGTTGTGCCGGGCCTGCCGGCGCCGCTCGAAGAGGCCGACGGCGACGAGGGCGAGGTCCTCCAGCCGGGCGACCTGCTCGGGGCTGAGCTCCCGGGGCGCGGTGTCGAAGACGCACAGGGTGCCGATCACGTGCCCGGCGGGCGTCAGGAGCGGGGCGGCGGCGTAGAAGCGGATCGCGGCGAGCTCACCGGTCACCCAGGGGTTGCCGGCGAAGTCGGCCTCGGCGGTGGCGTCGGGGACGTGCACGAAGCGGCCCGCGGCGAGGCGCACCGTGCACATCGAGTCCCGGCGTGGGGTCGTGCCGCCCTCGAACCCGACGGTGACCAGCTGGCACTGCCGGTCGGCGTCGAGGAGGTTCAGCGTGGCCGTGGGCACCCCGGCGACGGTCGCGGCGAGCCGGACGACCGCCTCGACCTCGGCGTCCGCGGGGGCGCCGAGGAGGCGGTACTCCTCCAGCGCGCGCACGCGCTGCCGCTCGGTGTCGTCCATCGCTCCCGTTCCCCGTGGCCCTCCCACGTCCCGGATCCATCGGCAGCGGCGGGCGCGACCTGAGCGGGGCGGTCCCGTGGACCGCGGCGGCGGCGGGGCGCGAGGGTGGGGGCATGAGCGACGACGCCACGCCCCCGGACGCCACGCCCCTGGGGGGTGGGCTGTTCCTGCGCGGTGCGCGCCCGGCGGACCTGGAGCAGATCGGAGCGCTGCTGACGGCGAGGGGGGAGCCCGGCGACGCGGTGGACCACCGCCTGGCCGTGCAGGACCCGGAGGCGGGCTGGGGGCTGTGCGCCGTCGTGGTCGACCGGGACGGGGGCGCGGAGCGGGTGGTGTCCACCGCGCTGCTGCTGGAGGAGAGCGTGCGGGTGGGCACCGTGACGCTGCCCGCCGGTCAGCTGGAGCTGGTGGCCACCGCGGAGTCCCACGAGGGCCGCGGCTGCGTGCGGGCGCTGGTGGACCGGCTGCACGCGCTGTCCCGGCGGCGCGGCCACCTGCTGCAGGTGATGATCGGGATCCCGTACTTCTACCGGCTGTTCGGCTACGGGTACGCCGTCGACGTCCCGCGCGCCCGGGCGCTGCGGCGGGTGCCGGGGCCGCCCACCGCTCCCGTGCCGCCGGCCGTGCAGGGCGCGGTGCTGCGCCGTGCGCAGGAGGCGGACCTGCCCGCCCTGGCGCGGCTGCAGGACGCCGCGCAGGCCGGCTACGACGTGGCGGTGCCGCACCCCGCGCCGCGCCGGCGGTGGCTGCTGGCGCACGGGGCGAGCACCACGTGGCTGCTGGAGCGCGCCGGGACGGCCCTCGCCACCGCCCGCACCCGGGGGCAGGACGCGGAGGAGGGCGAGGTGCTCGTCGCGGAGGCGGCGGCCGTGGACGCGCGGGCGGCGGAGGAGCTGCTGCGGGCCCTCGCCGCGCGGTTCCCGGGGCGGGCGCTGCGCGTCGTGCACCGCCCCGGGACGGTGACGGGGCGTGCCTGGGAGCCGCTGCTGGAGCCGGCGGACGACCTCGCCGAGCAGTACTACGCCCGCGTGGAGGACCCCGCGCCGGTGCTGGAGGCGCTGCGGCCGGTGCTGAGCGCGAGGCTGGTCGCGGCGGGGGTGGACCGGGCGGGGGGCGAGGTGGTCCTGTCGACGTACCGCGCCGGCTACCGCGCGGCCGTGACGGCGGACGGGCTGGGCCCGGTGCGGACCTGCGGGCGCATGCAGGCCCCGGGCGCGGCCGGTGGCGCCGGGGTGGCGCCCGACGAGCTGCCCGCCCTGCTCCTGGGCCCGCTGGGCGTGCACGGCCTGGCCCGCCGCCGGCCCGACGTGTACCCCGGGCCGGACGCGGAGCTGTTCGAGGCGCTGTTCCCGCCGCTGTCGGCGGACCTGCTGACGTACTACCTGCCCTGGTGACCCGCTCGCCCCGGTGGCCCGCCGGGGTCCTGCCGCTAGCCTGCGCGGCGCCGGGCGCGGCGACGCACCCGGCCCACCCCGCGGCGCGCCCCGTGGAACCGGCGGCACCGCGACGAGCGAGGAGACGCGACCCCCCATGGCACTGTTCGACCTCGGCCCGGAGGAGCTCCGGGCCTACCGCCCCGACGTGGCCGAACCGGAGGACTTCGACGAGTTCTGGGCGGGCACCCTCGCCGAGGCCCGCGGCCACGACCTCGGCCTGCGGCTGGAGCCGGTGGAGACCGGGCTGCGCCTGGTGGACGTGTACGACGTGACGTTCGCCGGGTACGCGGGCCAGCCGGTCAGGGCGTGGCTGACCCTGCCGCGGGGGGTGGAGGGGCCGCTGCCCGCGGTGGTCGGCTACAACGGCTACGGCGGCGGGCGGGGCCTGGCGCACGAGCACCTGGGCTGGGCCGCGGCGGGGTACGCGGAGCTGTTCGTGGACACCCGGGGGCAGGGCAGCACGTGGGGGACCGGGGGCGACACCCCGGACCCGGAGGGTTCCGGCCCCGCTCTGCCGGGTTCCATGACGCGGGGGATCCTGGACCCGCGCACGTACTACTACCGGCGCCTGTTCACCGACGCCGCCCGGGCGGTGGAGGCGGTGCGCGCCGTGCCGCAGGTCGACCCGTCCCGGGTGGCGGTGTGCGGGACGAGCCAGGGCGGCGGGATGGCCCTGGCGGTCGGCGGCCTGGTGCCGGACGTGGCGGCGGTGATGACGGACGTGCCGTTCCTGTGCCACTTCGAGCGGGCGGTGAACCTGACCGACTCCGACCCGTACGGGGAGGTCCGGCGGTACCTGGCGGTGCACCGCGACGCCGCGGCCGCGGCGTTCCGCACGCTGTCGTACGTGGACGGGGTGAACTTCGCCCGGCGCGCCCAGGCCCCGGCGTTGTTCTCGGTGGCGCTGATGGACGCGGTGTGCCCGCCGTCCACGGTGTACGCGGCGTACAACCACTACGGCAGCCGGGCGGCGTCGGCTCCCGCGAAGGCCATCGAGGTCTACCCGTTCAACGGCCACGAGGGCGGGATCGGCTACCAGTGGGCGAAGCAGATCGCCTGGCTCGGCAGCCTGCTCGGCGGCTGAGGGTGCGGGGACCGCCCGGGGTGTACCGGACCGGGCGGTCCGGTTGAACCGACCACCGTGACGCTCCCGTGGCGCTCCCGCGATGAGAGCGCTCTCGGCCGGAACGCCGCCGGAGCGGCCGCCACCGCGGGCTTCTCAACCGGTTAAGTCGGTGTCAGACTGCGGTTCTCCGCCGCGCCCGCAACGGTGCGGGAGCGGCGGGGACACCCCCCAGACGAGGCGGTCACCCCCACCGCCGGACGCCTCCGCGCCCGGCGACCGCGGGGCGTCCGGCCTCCCGACCCCCAGGAGTCCTTCAGTGCTGAAGCACCCCGCCGGAACCGCCGCACGCCGGTTCACGCGCCGCACGGTCGCCACCTTCGCCGCCGCGGCGGCCGCACTGGGCATCGGCCTCACCGTCGCCCCCACCGAGGACGCCCACGCCGTCCCCGGGGGTTTCAACGTCTCCGGCAGCCGCATCGTGGACGGCAACGGCAACACCTTCGTCATGCGCGGCGCCAACCACGGCCACGCCTGGTACACCGGCCAGACGCGCGTCTGGGCCGACCTGAAGGCCGCGGGCGCCAACACCATCCGCGTCGTGCTCACCGGCGGCCGCTACGGCTACTCCGCGGCGAGCGACGTCACCGCCGTCATCAACCGCTGCAAGCAGCACAAGCTCGTGTGCGTCCTGGAGAACCACGACACCACCGGCTACGGCGACCAGAGCGGCGCGTACACCCTGGACCAGGCCGCGAACTACTGGGTCGGGGTGAAGGCCGCCCTGCAGGGCCAGGAGCGCTACGCCATCGTCAACATCGGCAACGAGCCGCTGGGCAACAACCGCGCCTCGGAGTGGACCTCCGCGACGACCAGCGCGATCCGCAAGCTGCGCAGCGCCGGCATCCGCAACCAGATCGTGGTGGACGCCCCGAACTGGGGCCAGGACCACCAGGGCATCATGCGCGACAACGCCGCCAGCGTCCTCGGCGCCGACCCGGACCGGAACGTCGTGTTCTCCGTGCACATGTACGGCGTCTACGGGTCCGGCACCACGGTCCGCAACTACATCGACTCCTTCACCGGCCGCGGCCTGCCGCTGATCATCGGCGAGTTCGGCCACGACCACTCCGACGGCCAGGTCGACGAGAACACCATCATGAGCCACGCGCAGTACCGCGGGGTGGGCTGGCTGGCCTGGTCCTGGAGCGGCAACGGCGGCGGGGTGGAGTACCTCGACATGGTCAACGGGTTCAACCCCTCCAGCCGCACCTGGTGGGGCAACCGCGTCATCACGGGCACCAACGGCCTGTCCTCCACGTCCCGGCAGGCCTCGATCTACTGACCTGCCGCACCAGGCGCCGCCGCACCGCCCGACCCGGTGGTGCGGCGGCGCCGCCACGCGTGGTCCCGGCCAGCGGGTGCAGGTCGCCGTCGGCCGGTTTAGCGTGCGCCGCATGACGGATGTCCCCACCCTCGCCCTCAACGACGGCACCTCGGTCCCCCAGGTCGGCCTCGGCGTGTTCCAGGTCCCGCCGGAGCGGACCGCGGAGAATGTCCGCACCGCGCTGGAGGCCGGCTACCGGCTCATCGACACCGCCCAGGGCTACGGCAACGAGGAGGGCGTCGGGGAGGCCCTCGCCACCTCCGGCGTCCCGCGCGAGGAGGTGTACGTCACGACGAAGCTGACGAACTCCGAGCACGGGCGCGACAGCACGCTGCGCGCCTTCGACGAGAGCATGCGCAAGCTGCGCCTGGAGGTCCTGGACCTCTTCCTGATCCACTGGCCGCTGCCGATGTTCGACCGGTACGTGGAGACGTGGAAGGCGTTCGAGGAGCTGCGGGCCTCCGGGCGCGTGCGCTCCATCGGCGTGTCCAACTTCACCGTCGCCCACCTGGAGCGGCTGGCCGCCGAGACCGGCACGGTCCCCGCGGTCAACCAGGTCGAGCTGCACCCGTGGCTCCCGCAGGAGGAGCTGCGCGCCTACCACGCCGCGCACGGCATCGTGACCGAGGCGTGGAGCCCGATCGGGCAGGGCAGGGGACTGCTGGAGGAGCCGGTGGTCGCCGAGCTGGCGGGCGCCAAGGGCCGCTCGCCGGCGCAGGTGGTGCTGCGCTGGCACGTCCAGCTGGGCAACGTGGTCATCCCGAAGTCCCTGACGCCCTCGCGCATCGCGGAGAACATCGACGTCTTCGGCTTCTCGCTGGACGAGGACGACATGGCGCGTCTGGCGACGCTGGCGACCGGGCGGCGCCTCGGGCCGGACCCGGAGACCTTCGACCGGCGCTGACCCCGCCGGGTGGGGGCGCCGCGAGCGCCCCCACCCGGTCGGCGCGGGCCCGTCAGAGCAGGCCGGTGAGGCCCACGACGGCCTCGGTGAGCATCTGGTCGTGCTGCTGCTCGCTGAGCGAGCCCTCCACGAGGCGGTGGTCCAGGATCCGGCGCACCAGCTCCAGCGCGTCGGTGCGCGCCACGGTCGCGCCGTGGGAACCCACCGCCGGGTACAGGGCCAGGGCCCGTCCGTCGCCGTGGCCCGGCCCGGCCAGCCCGGTGCCGCCCTCCCCGCCCGCGGCCAGCCGGCGCACGTCGGCGGGATCCATCGCCAGGACCATGTGCGCGATGCGGTCCAGGTCGTAGACGTCGGGCAGGTCGTCGGCCATGTCCCGATCCTGGCACCGGAGGCGGCCGCGCGCCCGTTCCCGCGCGCGGCCCCGACCTCAGCCCTGCGGGGTGGGCGCCCCGGGCGCCGTCGAGGTGATGTCCTGCAGGTCGCCGATCAGGTCGTCCAGGATCTGCGCCCAGTCCCGCACGCGCGCGTGCGACGGGCCCGCCAGCATCCGCTGGGCGGCGCGCATGTACCCGCGCAGGAACCGCAGGCGGGTCGCCGGCGGGTACGTCCTGCCCGCGAGGAACGGCAGGTCCGTCGGGACCATCCACCGGATCGCCAGCAGCGGCACGGGGCTGCGCAGCGGGCGGAAGGAGGGGTTGTGCAGCCCCGGTTCCGGGTTCCCGGCGTGGAACTGCCCGATCATCAGGCCGGCGTCGACGAACGTGGGCTTCAGCACCGCCTGCGCGCCGTCCACCAGTTCGGGGGCGTCCTCCTGCGACACCTCGGGGAAGACCAGCAGGATGCTCTTGTACGCCGCCGTGTCCCCGTCGGACGGCTCCAGCGCGAGGAACGCGCCCACGTAGTCGCGGGCCACCGCGGCGACGCCCTCCGCGGTGGGCGAGGCGAGCGGGGGCGTCGCGAACCACAGGCTGTCCAGCTGCAGCGCCCGGGGGACGAACGGGCACACCGCGCCCTTGCGGCCCAGCATCGGGTCCGGCTCGGCCAGGAACGTCCGCACCCACCGCAGCGTCACCGACAGGGGGTGCTCCCGCGGCAGGGTCCCGTCGATGGCGCCGGGCGCGAGCAGGACGTCGGTGCGCTCGGCCATGGACGTCCTCCGGGAGACGTGGTGCCGCCCGGGCGGGTGGTCCGCCGGGACGGTGCTGCGCCGGACCGGGGCTGCCCGGCCCGCCCGCACGAGGCTAACGGGCGCGCCCGGGGACGTGCTCGCCGAGCGCCGCGACGGCACCGACGGGACGGCGGCGCGCACGCGGGCCGGAGGGGCGCCGGACGGGTTCCCGGGATCGCCCCCTGCGATCCGCCGGTGTTAGCCTCCGCTCCTCCGGGAGGAACGGAACGAGGTGCACCGATGACCAGGTCCCCGCGGTCCGCGACGGACGCCCCCGTCGAGGTGCGCACCGAGCTGTCCCTGGAGTTCACGGGCCAGGACGCCGTCGGGGAACTGCTCGCCGCCGTCGACGAGCTCGTCTCGGCACCCGGCGCCCCCGAGGGCCTCGCCGCGGAGGCGGGGGAGCTGCTCGCGCAGTACGCCCGGACCCTGCGGGAGCGGGGCCACGAGGACCTCGCCGCGCTGCTGGAGCGCCGCGCGTAGGGAAGTCGCCGGGGACCGGCCCGCCGCGGTGCGGATGCCGCTATGGTCCCCACAGGTGCGCCGGGAAGCCTGGTCGGCAACGACGTCGTCGACCCCGGGAGCAGGTGCCCGCGTGAGAACCCCCCAGCCCGCGCCGGAGAACCCCCGGCGGCCCAGCCCTGCCCGGCCGCGGCCCTGCGCCGCACCCGCCCGGCGCCCCGCAGGCGACGCCCCGCCGTGCGCGCACACCGCAGCCGGGCCCCGCGCGGTCCCGGCACACCCGAGAGGACTGTGAGATGGACACCCTCATCTACGCCGCCGTCGCAGCCGGGGCGCTCCTCGTCCTGCTCGTCGTGGCCTTCGTCGCCGTCAAGATGCGCTACAAGATCGCCAGCCCGTCCGAGGCCCTCATCATCGTCGGCAAGAAGGGCAGGCCCGTCACGAACCCGGAGACCGGCCAGGTCACCACCGACCTGTCCGGGCAGAAGGTCGTGATGGGCGCCGGCGTGTTCGTCAAACCCCTCGTCCAGCAGGCCCACCGCCTGTCGCTCTCCTCGGTGCGCATCCCCATCTCCATCCGCGGCGCGGTCTCCCGCCAGGGCATCCGGCTCAACGTGGACGGGGTGGCCATCGTCAAGGTCGGCGGCACGCAGGACATGGTCCGCGCCGCCGCGCAGCGGTTCCTGCACCAGCAGAAGGAGATCGAGCCCTTCACCCAGGAGGTCCTCGCCGGCAGCCTGCGCGGAGTCATCGGGACGCTCACCGTCGAGGAGATCATCCGCGACCGGGTCGCCTTCGCCCGCCAGGTCGAGGAGGAGGCGGTGACCAGCCTGAACAACCAGGGGCTGGTCCTGGACACCCTGCAGATCCAGGACGTCAGCGACGACGGCAACTACCTCAAGGACCTCGGCCGGCCCGAGGCGGCCAACGCCCGCCGCGCCGCGGAGATCGCCGAGGCGAACAACGCCCAGGAGGCGCAGCAGGCCAAGGCCCTGTCCGACGCGAAGATCGCCCAGGCGCAGCGCGACCTGGCGCTGCAGCAGGCGCAGTTCCGCGCCGACCAGGACAAGGCCGCGGCCGAGGCCGACGCCGCCGGGCGCCTGGCCGAGGCCTCCGCGCAGCAGCAGGTCCTGCAGGAGAAGGAACGCGTCGCGCAGCGCCAGGCGGAGCTGACCGAGCGCCAGCTCGACACCGAGGTGCGCAAGCCCGCCGACGCCCGCCGCTACGAGGCCGAGCAGCAGGCGATGGCGGCCAAGACCGCGCGCGTGCTCTCCGCCGAGGCCGAGCAGCAGGCCTCCGTCGCCGCCGCGCAGGCCGACGCCGAGCGGGTCCGCCTGTCCGCGGAGGCGGAGGCGGCCCGGGTCCGGCTCGCGGCGCAGGCCGAGCTGCAGCGCCGCGGCGCCGACGCCGAGGCCGTGCGCCTCGAGGGCCAGGCGCAGGCCGAGGCCATCTCCGCGACCGGTGCCGCCAAGGCCGAGGCGCTGCAGAAGGAGGCGCAGGCGCTGAAGGAGTTCGGGGAGGCCGCGCTCACCCAGCGCGCCCTGGAGGTCCTGCCCGAGGTCGCGCAGGCCCTCGCCGGCCCGCTCGGGAGCATCAAGGACCTCACCGTCATCTCCCACGACGGCCCCGGCGCCCTCAGCCGCTCCGTCGGCGCGAACCTGCAGGAGACCTTCGAGGTCCTCAAGCGGACCACCGGCGTCGACGTGCCCGGCATGCTCACCTCCCTCGGCGGCGGGCAGGCACGCGCGGCGGACGGGGTCGCGGCGCGCGCCGACGGCTCCGCCTGAGCTGCCGCCCGGGCCGCCGCACCCGGGCTGCCGCCGGAGCGCCCCCCGCGCACCCGGCGCGGGGACCGGGCACCCTGGAGGAGCACCGGGCTGCCCTCCCGCGCCGGGGTGCGCCGTGGTCGGATGGCAGGACGCGCGGGGCTCCCGCTCCTGCGGTGCGGGCGGGCGTGCGGGAGCGGCGCAGGGGACGACGGACGGGGTGGGAGGCGGGGTGGGAGGCGGGGTGGACGCCGGGGTGGACGCCGGGGTGGACGCCGGGGTGGACTTCGCCGCGCTCTTCGACGCGGTGCCGACACCGTGCCTCGTCCTGGACCGCGACCTGCGCATCGTGGCCCTCAACGCCGCCCACGAGCGCGCCTCGGGGCGCCGGCGGCAGGAGGTGCTGGGCCTGCACGTCCTCGACGCCTTCCCCGACGTCACCCCCCGCCGCGACGGGCGGGCCAGCGACCTGGAGCAGTCCCTGGCGCGGGTGCTGCGCACCGGGCGCCCCGACACCCTGCCGGTCTACCGCTACGACATCCCCGACGGCAGCGGCGCCCTGGCGGAGCGCTGGTGGAGCGCCGTGCACCTGCCCGTCCCCGGCGCCGACGGCGACCTCGCGTTCATCATGGAGCGCGTCGAGGACGTCACCCCGTACATCCGCGAGCGCCTCCTCACCTCCGGCCGGGACGACACCGATCCGGCCGACCCCGAGCAGGCCGCCCCGGAGGAGGTCGCCGCCGAGCTGGTGCGACTGCAGGCGGCCGTGGCCGACGTCTACACCCGCGGGCAGGAGCTGCACGACGCCCTGGACGCCGAGGCGGCCACCTCCCGGCGCCTGCAGGGCCTCGTGGAGGTGGCGCTGCAGCTGGGCAGCGCCCAGAGCATCGCGGAGCTCACCAACGTGGTCATCGGGGCCGGTTTCGCGGTGCTGGGGGCCGACGACGGCGCCGTGGCGCTGCTCACCGAGGACGGCGACGCCCTGGACCTGGCGTTCAGCGACGCCGTCGGGGAGCGGACCCGGACCACCTACCACCGCCTGCCGCTGGACGCGCCGCTGCCCGTGCCCGTCGCCGCCGTCACCGGGCAGGCCGTCGTCCTGCCCGACGAGCGCTCCTGCCGGGAGTGGAGCCCCGAGCTGTCCGCGGTGATCGACGTCACCGGCTACCGCGCCACCGTGGCGCTGCCGCTGCGCAGCGGCGGCAGGGTGCTCGGGGCCCTGTCCACCAGCTGGTGGCAGGAGCAGGACTTCGACCAGCGCGACCGGGACCTCATGGAAGCCCTCGCCGCGCAGTGCGCCCAGACGCTGCACCGCATCCGGTCCCAGGAGCGGGAGCGGCGCGCCGCGGCGGCCCAGCGCAGCCTCGCCGAGAGCCTGCAGCGCAGCCTGCTCACCCGGCCCCACCAGCCCGAGGGCCTGCGGATCGCGGTGCGCTACCTGCCCGCCGCCGCCCAGGCCGAGGTCGGCGGCGACTGGTACGACTCCTTCCCCCTGCCCGGCGGCGCCCTCACCCTCGTCGTGGGCGACGTCGCCGGGCACGACCGCGACGCCGCGGCGCTCATGGCGCAGGCCCGCAACCTCCTGCGCGGGGTGTCCCTCACGCTGCGCCGCCCACCGGCGGCCGTCCTCACCGCGCTCGACGAGGCCATGCACGGCCTCGGGGTCGACACCTTCACCACCGTCGTCCTGGCCCACCTCGAGCGGACCCCCGCCGGTGCGTGGCGGCTGCACTGGTCCAACGCCGGGCACCCACCCCCGGTGCTGCTCGGTCCCGACGGCTCCGCCCGGCTGCTGGAGACCACCCCGGACCTCGTGCTCGGCCTGGACCCCGGCACCCCCCGCGCCGACCACCGCGTCGACCTGGAACCCGGAAGCACCCTGGTCGTCTACACCGACGGCCTCGTGGAGCGGCGCGACGCGCCCCTGGAGGCCGGGCTGGAGTGGCTGCGGGACACCGTCTCGGACCGGCAGGACCTGAGCGCTGAGGAGCTCTGCGACCACGTCCTCACCGGGCTGCACGACGTCCACGAGGACGACATCGCGCTGCTGGTCGTGCGGGTCGAGAGCGCGGGCGAGGACCCCGGCGACCCGCTCTGCTGAAAGGGTGACGCGCCTCAGGTGCCCTGCGGCCGCGGCCGATGGCCCGGAGGTCGGACCACTCCGGGGCGGCCGCGGGCTGCCGCGGTCCCGCCCACCACGACCACCACCCGAGGAGAGAGCCATGAGCGGTATCAGCACGTCGGTGAGCAGCGCGCACGCGGACCTGGTCGCCACCCTGCAGCAGTTCCTCCTCGGGACCGCCGGGCCCGGTTCCCTCTCCTGCCTCGAGGAGGAGGTCGAGGCGCTGCGCGACGCGATCGACGACCTCTCCATGGCCCTGGAGGCGGCGGAGGAGACCGACGCCGACGCGTTCGCCGGGTGGTCCGGCGCCGCCGCGGTCGGGGCCGCCGGAGCCTGAGGGGACCCCGGGCGGGACCGTCCGGCGGCCCGCCCGGGTCCGGCCGGATCCGCGACCTCGGGGTGGAGGTCACCGCCGGCGACTCCGGGACAGGGGTGCCCCGGTCGGTGGCGGGTTCCCGGCGGGGCGCTGGACGACACGTGAGGACCTGCCCTGGGCAGCGGTCGGGCAGCGGCGTAGCTTGTCACTCCGGGTCAGGGCGCGGCTCGCTAGCGTGACAACGGGAGTTTTCCTTGAGTCCTCACCTTCGGACGACGGTCGACGGGCCGGGCACTGCGGGACCGCCTCGCGTCGAGCTGTCCGGCAGGGCCCACCTCCACCTCCGCGGCTGCTGAGCCGGGGATGGCGGTCGACTGCGAGGCCCTGGTCCGCGCGATGGCCGAGCTCGCCGGTGCCGCGGCCGGGCAGATCAGCCCGGACGGGCTGCTGACGCGGCTCGTCGCCGTCGCCGCGCAGCACCTCGCGGTCGACGGCGTGGGGGTGATGACCAGCGAGGACGGGGCGCTGCGTCTCGTCCACGCCGACCGCAGCGACGTGGCCCGGGCCGAGCGGCTGCAGCAGCTGACGCAGGAAGGCCCCTGCCACGACGTGCTGACCTCGCGCGCCGCAGTGGTCGTGGAGGACCTGGCGGACCCGGCCCGGACGTCGTGGCCGGACTTCACCGAGCAGGCCTTGCACTCGGGTTTCCGCGCGGTCCTGGTGGTGCCCCTGGTCGCCCGGGACCGGGTGTGGGGCTCGCTGGACCTCTACCGGCGCGAGCCCGGGCCCTGGCGGCGTCAGGAGCTGGAGTGGGTCCACACGCTGGCCCACACCGCGGTCTCCCACCTGGTGATGGCCGGTGACCGCGACGACGCCCGCCGTGCGCAGCAGGAACTGACCTACCGCAGCACCCACGACGCCCTGACCGGTCTGCCGAACCGGGCCCTGCTCTTCGACCGCCTCGAACACGCGCTGAGGGCGGGGCGCCGCCACCGGCGGGTCGTCGCGCTCCTGTTCATCGACCTGGACAGGTTCAGGTCCATCAACGACACCTTCGGCCACGCCGCGGGTGACACCGTGCTGGCGACCGTCGCGACGCGCATGAACACCACGCTGCGCGCGGAGGACACCCTGGCCCGCCTGGCCGGCGACGAGTTCGCCCTCATCTGCGACCACCTGCCCCAGGCCGGCGCGGAGGACCTCGAGGAGCACGTCTCCGTCGTCGTCACCCGGCTGCGCCGCGCCCTGGCCCAGCCCATCCGGGTCGCCGGGGTCGACCTGGTGGTGTCCGCCGGCATCGGGGTCGCCCTGAGCGACGGACACCTCAGCGCCGACGACCTGCTCGCCGATGCCGATGCCGCCGTGCACGCGGCCAAGCAGCACAGGCACGGCGAGGCCGCCCCCGAGCCGGCGGTCACGGGCAGCGCCCCACCGGCGCGCCGCTCCGCCCGCCAGCTGGAGCGCCAGCTGGCGCAGGCGCTGCCCCGCGGTCAGCTGCAGGTGTACTACCAGCCCATCCTCGGAGCGGACGGCGCCGTCCACGCGGTCGAGGCGCTGCTGCGCTGGCAGCACCCCAAGCACGGGCTGCTGCCGGCCGCGGAGTTCATCGACCTCGCCTCCGGCAGCGGCCTGATCGTCGGCATGGGCCGGTGGGTCATCACCGAGGCCTGCGCCCAGATGGCCGCCTGGCGCCGCGTCCTCGGCGAGGGCGCGCCGCGGACCACCTACGTCAACCTCAGCGCCCGCGAGCTGGTGGACCCCGGCCTCACGGCCACCCTGGCCACCGCGCTGCGCGCGCACGACCTGGCGCCGGAGCAGCTCGGCCTGGAACTGCTGGAGAGCAGTTTCATCGACCCCCAGGTGCTGCCCGCCCTCCACGAGCAGCAGCGGCGCGGGCACCCGCTCTCCGTCGACGACTTCGGCACCGGCTACTCCTCCCTCTCCCGACTGGTGGAGCTCCCGGTGCGCATCGCCAAGATCGACCGCAGCTTCGTCGCCGGTCTGGGGCACGACCGCCGCCGCAGGGCGCTGGTCGAGGCCGTCGTCACCGTCGCCCACGGCCTCGACCTGCGTGTCGTCGCCGAGGGCGTGGAGACCCCGGCCCAGGCAGGTCAGGTCACCCGGGCCGGCTGCCACTACCTCCAGGGTTTCCACTGCGGCCGTCCGCAACCCGCCGAAGCCCTCACCGCGGCGTGGGCCGTCCGAGGGAGGGCGTGACCCGGGGGATCCCGGTTCGCGGGCGACGGCGCGGTGGGACACGGGGTGTCGGCAGGACGTGCCCCGCAGGTCGGCCCCACGCTCGTCCGGCCGCGGAGGCCCGGAAATCGCATGCAGGGAGTAACCTGGCGTCAGCGGCCTGTAGAGCTTTGCTGACCGGCTTTCGACTCGAGCAGCGACCGCTGCCCGTGCTGAGCTGACGGGTGGCAGGCCATGGCCGATCAGGGCCAGCTGGTGCAGACGTTCGTGGACTTCGCCGAACGGGCCACCGGCACCTTCGACATCGAGAACATCCTGCGCGACCTGGCGCTCGCCGCCGGACGGGTCCTGCCCGTCGACGGAGCCGGGGTCGCCTACCGGGTGGGTGAGCGCATGGCCCTCGTCCACGCCTCCCCGGCGCTCGTCGACGACGCCGAACGGGTCCAGGACGGCCTGCAGACAGGTCCCTGCAAGGACGCGGCGGCCACCGGCGAGGTGGTCGTGGCGGAGGACCTGGCGCTCGACGGTCACCGCTGGCCGGGTTTCGCCGAGCACGCGGTCGCCCTGGGGCTCAACGCGGTGGTCGCCGTCCCGCTGCTCGCCCGCGGACAGGTCTGGGGTGCGCTCGACCTCTACCGCGCCGCCCCCGGCCCGTTCGAGCCCGCGGACCTGGCCGCCGCCCGCAGCCTGGCGAACGTCGCCTGCAGCTACGTGGTGATGGCCCACGACCGCGACGTCGCCCGCAACGCCCAGCAGGAGGCGGCCCACGCCGCCACCCACGACGCGCTGACCGGCCTGCCCAACCGGGCCCTGCTGTACGACCGCCTGGAGCACGCCGTGGCCACCGCTCAGCGCCGCAGCGCGCCGCTGGCGCTGCTGTTCCTCGACCTGGACGGTTTCAAGGACGTCAACGACACCCACGGCCACCTCGTCGGCGACCAGCTGCTCGTCGAGGTCGCCGCGCGCCTGTCCGCCACCCTGCGCACCGGGGACACCCTGGCCCGCCTGGGCGGGGACGAGTTCGTCATCGTCTGCGAGAACCTGCCCCCCGGCCCCTCCGGAGCCGTCGCCGGGGACACCACCACCGCCATCGCGCACCGCGTCCGCGCCACCCTGGAGCAGCCGGCCGTCCTCGACGGACACACGATCACCCCGAGGGTCAGCGTCGGCGTGGTCACCCTCAGCGAGGTCCGGGGCGACTCCCACGAACTCCTCCGGGCCGCCGACCACGCCATGTACGAGGCCAAGCGACGGGGCCGTGCAGCCACCGGCAGGGACCGCGGCGACAGGAGGAGCATGCCCCGCCAGCGCGAGCAGCCCACGGTGCTCGACCCGGAGGCTCGCGAGCCGCAGCACCGGGTTCCGGGCGAGGCGCCCGCCGACCCCTCGTGACGACCGACGACGGGTCGGGGGACCGGCGGCCCGGTTGAGCCCCGGCAGGGCACCGCACCGGGCGGTGCCGCCGCATCCGTCGGCGCGGTGTGAGCGCGCGTCCGCCCTCGTCCGCCGGGTGTCGACCCGTGCGCTCGTCCCGCGGCGGATGCGCCGCTGCGTCGATGCGGTGGAGCCGTCGAGGGGCGACCGCAGACGTGCGGCACGACCGAAGGCCTCCTACCCGGAGCACCCCTCCTCCCGCCCGGTCCTCCGCCGGTGGCGTCAGGCGGGAACGGGTGGAGGAGGTGGTCGACGAGGACCTGCACATCGGGCCCCGGGACCTGACCCTGCAGGGCGGCGTGAGCGGACGTCGCGCCCGTGGGTCGGGATGACCGCGAAGCCATGACCCGCTGCCCGGAAGGCGCGGGCTGGCTGCCGGACGCGTGCGGGCAGCGCAGCAGACCCAGGACACCAGGCCGTGCCCGGGGAGCGGGTCACTCGCGGGCGGCGAGTTCCTCGGCCAGTTCCATGCACCGCAAGCGGGCCGGGGAGAAGTCGTAGGGCATCTTCCCGACGGCTTCGACTGCGCTCATGGATTCCCGCCCCCTGCCGGAGCGTCGGCCGGCCTCGTCCTCATCTCCACCGGCGGCAGCGGGGTGCAGTGCTTCCCACGAGTCGAAGAGCGCGTCGTCGGCCTGCGCGAGTCCGGACTCCTCGATGGTGGCGTGCAGCGTCCGCTCGAAGGCGTGCCGTTCAGCCGCCACCTGGACCACCCGGGGATCGTCGACGGCGACCGTGTCGTCGAGCGCGGCCTCGGCGGCCTCGACACGGTCCGCTTCCTCCCGCAGACCCGGGTGGGTGGCCAGGGCGATGAAACGGGTGGCTTGGACGGCCGCTCCGAGCGGGCCGAGGATCCGTTCGGTGATCAGCAGGGTGTCCAGGTCCGCCTGGCGCAGGGAACCCTCGGGCAGGCCCACCAGGCGGCTGCTGACGAAGTCGGAGAGCAGCCCGGTCCTGCTGCCCCTGGTGCGCATGCGCTGCACGGCGGTCCGCTGCCGTCGCAGCTCCGCTTCCCGGGCGAGGAGGGCACCCTCCAGCCGTCCCAGGGCGTCCGCGACGTCGTGGTCGCTGTCGGGGCCGGCAGGAGCCGTGCCGGTGAAGGCGTCCCGGATGTCGTCCAAGGCGATCCCGGCGTCGGCCATCTTGCGGATCCACAGCAGCCGGACCACCTCGTCGTAGCGGTAGCGGCGGCGGCCGTCACCGCCTCGCTCGGGTTCGGGGAGCAGGCCGATCTCGTGGTAGTGGCGGATCGCCCGCGGTGTGGTGCCGACGAACGATGCCGCGTCACCGATCTTGACCTGACGCGGCGCGATGAAGGACGAGGACATGATCGGACCTTCCTCGGTGGGCGGTACGTGGGTCCACCGCATCACGTGACGCTGCGGAAGGTGCAACTCCGGGCACTCCGCCCCGCACGCGTCACGACCCGGCGTTCGTCGGGCCGGGATCGTCGGCCCGGGATCCCGGCAACCGGACCGGGTCGGCCCGACGCTCGCAGGCCGGCCACGGCGGATGTCGCACCGGGTCGGCCGTGGGGTGGGGATGCCCGTGCGCGAGCGCCTTCGACGACGTCACTGCACGGCTGTGCCGGTGGGAACCGGTCCGGGTACCGCTACCCCGGCCCGCTGGTCGAGTCCGCGGGCTGTGCGGTGCGCTGGGCGGCCAGGATGCCCAACAGCGCCAGCCCGTCCGCGCTGGGGGTGCCCGCTGCGGCGTGGTAGACCGCGAGCTGCTGTCCCGGGTGCCCGCGGACGTCGAAGGTCTGCACGTGCAGCGTCAGCTCGCCCGCTTCCGGGTGCGCGAAACGCTTGTGCTCGGCCGTCTTGCCGCGCGCGTCGTGCCGGGCCCACGCCCGCTCGAACCCGGGGCTGGCGCTGAGACGTCCGCGGACCTCGCGGATGCGCCCGTCACCGGGGTGCGCCCCGTCGGCCAGGCGCAGCGCGGCGACGCTGTCCCGCGCGACGACGTCCCGATCCGGGTACAGCGATCGTGCCAGCGGATCGCGGAAGACGAACTCCACGAGGTTGCGCGTCGTCGGGAAACCACCGAACAGCTCCTCGGCGAGCGGGTTGGACGCCAGCACGTCCAGGGCGCGGCCGAGGACCAGCGCGGGGGTCGCCGGCCAGGCCTGCAGCAACCCGGACAGCCGGGGGTCCACCCGCTCGGGACCCGGCGGGGTCGCGGCGGGGGCCAGACCGGCCAGCCGGTACAGGTGCCCGGCGCCGTCGCGGGGCAACCGCAGCGCCGCGGCGAGGGCGTCGAGCACGGCGGGCGAGGGTCCTCGCTCGCGGCCCTGTTCCAGCCGGACGTAGTACTCGACGCTGATGTCCGCGAGCAGCGCGACCTCGCTGCGGCGCAGGCCCGGCACCCGGCGGCGCGTCCCGACCGGGAGGCCGACGTCGGCGGGGGAGACGTCGGCCCGGCGTGCGCGGAGGTAGTTCCCGAGGCTGCTCACACCGTCACCGTCCTCACGACCTCGCCGTGTCCGCCGTCCTCACCGTAGCCCGGGGTGGACCGGTGAGGGTGGCCGTGCTGCGGCCACCCTCGGCGCGGCCTCCTCACCGGTCCGGCGCGCGGGCAACCTCGTGGGCATGACCGAACAGAAGATCGTCCTCGTCACCGGCGCCTCCAGCGGGATCGGGGAGGGCGTGGCCCGGGAACTGGCCGCGGCCGGGCACCACGTCGTCCTCACCGCCCGCCGCCGCGACCGCCTCGAGCAGGTCGCGGCCGACATCACCCGCAGCGGCGGGCTGGCCTCGAGCGCCGTCCTCGACGTCACCGACGCCGGGGCCCACCGCGAGGTGGTCGAGGCGGTCGTCGCCGCGCACGGCCGCCTCGACGTCCTCGTCGGCAACTCCGGGGTCATGCTGCTGTCCTCGATGACCGCGCTGCAGGCGCAGGAGTGGGACCGCATGGTCGACGTCAACGTCAGGGGCGTCCTGCACGGCATCGCCGCGGCCCTGCCGCACTTCCTGCAGCAGGGGGCGGGGCACTTCGTGACCACGGCGTCGGTCGGGGCGCACCAGGTCCACCCCGGCGCCGCGGTGTACTGCGCCACCAAGTACGCGGTGTGGGCCATCATGGAAGGGCTGCGCCAGGACCTGCCGCCGGCGATCCGCGCGACGACCATCACGCCCGGCGTGGTGGAGAGCGAGCTGGCCGCCCACATCACCGACCCTGCGGCGAGCGCGGCGATGGTCGGGTTCCGCCGCAACGCCATCGCGCCCTCGGCGATCGGCCGGGCTGTCGCCTACGCGCTCGGTGAGCCGGCCGACGTCGACGTCAACGAGGTCGTCGTCCGTCCGAGCGCACACCGCCCCTGAGTGCCTGTGGCGCAGCCCGCCCCGCTGACGGGCCGTCGAACTCGGGGGGCACTGGTTCTGGCCGAAGTCCGTGCCGTCCGGCTCCGGTGGGCGGGGCACACGGGACATGACGGGACGTGATACGACGAGGTGGGCGCGGCAGGGCAGGACGGGGCACCGTGCCGTCGCGCGACGAGTGCTCCTAGGTCTCTCGTGTCGGTCGTCCGCGCAGTTTGGCGGCGATGTCGGCCAGCGCCTGCTGCTCGGTGGGGCCGAGCGGGTCGAGCACCCACCGCCGCACCGAGCGCAGGTGGACCGGTGCGGCGGCGCGCACCACCTCGTAGCCTGCCTCGGTGAGCTCCACGAGGGTGTACCGACCGTCGTCGGGGTCGGGGGAGCGTCGGGCCCATCCTCGCTGCTCGAAGCGCTTGACGACGTTGGACAGGCGCGACAGCGACCCGTTGGCCAGGTAGGCCAGTTCGCTCATCCTCAGGCGGCGTCCGGGAGCCTCGGACATGTGGCTGAGCGCGAGGTAGTCGAAGAGGCTCAGGCCGGCCTCTTCCTGCAACATCGACTCGAGGCGTCCCGGCAGCAACAGGACCAGCGAGACCAGCCCCGTCCAGGCCTCCTTCTCGTCGGCTGTCAGCCAGAGCGGTTCCTCCGCCGTCGTCGCGGTGCTGGTCTCCACCGCGGTGTCGGCCGCCCTCGCGGTGTCGGCCGCACCACCGCCGGGGTCCGCGCTGCCGGTCGTGGCCATGGGCGCACGATACCGAGCCGCCAGGACTTCACGCCTGAAGTGAGGAGTGGTACGTTCACTTCACACATGAAGTCAACATGAGGTGATGACCATGACCGAGCCGCAGTTCTTCGCCACTCCCGGATACGGCCAGCGGCAGCTGTCCGTCATGCACTACCAGCAGGCGGTCCGCACCGGTGACCGCGTCGACATCTCCGGGCAGGGGGGGTGGGATGACGACTTCACCTTCCCCGCCGCCCTCGAGGACGAGATCGTGCGTGCGTTCGACAACGTCGAGCGCACCCTGGCGACCGCGGGTGCCACGTGGCGCGATGTGATCGCCGTGGACTCTTACCACGTCCCCGAGTCCCCGGAGTTCATCGGGGAGACCCACAACCGGGTGATGGTGGAGCAGATGCGGGCACGGATGGGAGAGCGTGCCCCCATCTGGACCGAGGTCGGCGTCGCGGCCCTGGGGGCGCCGAAGATGCGTGTCGAGATCCGTGTCAGCGCCATCACCGCTCCTCCCGGCCAGGACGGGTGAGTGCGGGGCTCCCGTCACGACGCTCCCCGCCCCGAACCGGGGGAGCCGTCACCGGGCGGAGGGTCGCGGCGTGAAGCGGTGACCAGGCGTTCCCGGACGTGAGGGGATCGTCGGACGGGGCACCCACGCCTCGTGGGTTCGACGACCGGCCCCCCGTCGAGCCGTGCGTGCCCGGGCTTCGAGCTTCTGCGCGGAGCCTGGGGGACCTCCCGGGCTCCGTCGACCGGCGCGGTGTGGGAGCGGTGCGGGCGGGCGGGAGTCATCGGTGGGCAGCGATCAGAGCTGCGTGGTGCCGCCGTCCACGACGAGCTCGGCGCCGGTGGTGTAGGTGGCGTCGAAGGCGAGGAAGGCGGCAGCCCTGGCGACCTCCTCGGGCGTGCCGAAACGCTGCATGGGGTTGTCCGCGACCCTCTCGGCCTTGAACTGCTCGGCAGCTTCCGCGGTCATCGTGGTCTCCAGGATCCCGGTGTCGATGGGGCCGGGGCTCACCGCGTTGACGCGGATGCCGCGCGGGAGCAGCTCACGGGCCAGGCTGCGGGCCAGGGAGCGCAGCGCCGCCTTGCTGGCCGCGTAGACGCTGGTCCCCGGCAGGCCGACGGCGTTGGCGACCGAGGTGGTGAGCACGACACCGGAGCCGGTGCTCAGCAGCGGGGCGAGCTTCTGCACGGTGAAGTAGGCCCCTCGGACGTTGATCGCGTGCACCTCGTCGAAGGCCTGTTCGGTCGTCGTGCCGAAGGGCGTCAGGGATGCGATGCCGGCGTTGACGAACAGCGCATCGACTGTTCCGAGCTCGCTGCCCACCCGGTCGGCCAGCGCCTCCAGATCGGGCACCGAGGACACGTCGCTGCGGACTGCCAGCGCGTTCTCCCCGAGCCGCTCCCGGGCGCCCTCCAGCGTGGTCCGGGAGCGCCCGGTGATCACCACCCGGCCGCCGCCGTCGACGAGCAGCTTCGCGATCGCGAACCCGATGCCGCTCCCGCCACCTGTGATCACGGCGCTCCTGCCGCCGTAGTTCCCTCTGGCAGCGTCCATCGTCTTGTCTCCTCCTGCTCGGTGGTGTTCCCGGGTGCGCTCAGCACCTGCCGGCGGGTGGTTCAGATGGCGGAGGTGCCGCCGTCGACGGCCAGCTCCACCCCGTTGACGTACGACGAGTCGTCCGAGGCGAGGAACAGGGCCACCGATGCGATCTCCTCGGGGCGGCCCATCCGCCCGCGCGGGATCAGCGACTCGAACTGCTGCTTCGTCTGCTCGTCGAACAGCTGCTCCTGGATCGGCGTGCCGACCTGCCCCGGGCTCAGGACGTTCACCCGGATCCGCCTGTCCTTGAGCTCGTACAGCCACACCCGCGCGTAGGCCAGCAGCGCAGCCTTGCTCGCGGCGTAGACGCTCCACCCGGGCCAGCCCTTGACCGAGGCGATCGAGCTGGTCATGAAGATCGAGCCGCCGTCGTTGAACAGGGGCAGCGCCTTCTGGACGGTGAACAGGGTCCCCCGCGTGTTCAGCCCGAACGTCCGATCGAAGTGCTCCTCGGTGATCTCGCCCAGGTTGCCGGGTTCTCCCGTTCCGGCGCTGGCGAAGAGCACATCGATGCTGCCTCTCTCGCGCCGGACCGTGTCGAACAGGCGGTCGAGGTCGTCGAGGCTGCTCGCATCGCCCTGCACGCCGGTGACATCCCGCCCGATCGACGCCACGGCCGCATCGAGGGTCCCCTGCTCGCGGCCGGTGATGAACACGTACGCACCCTCCTCCACGAACAACCTGGCGCTGGCCAGCGCCAGGCCGCTCGAGCCGCCGGTGACGACCGCGACCTTGCCGTCGAGCTTGCCCACGTCGGTACCTCCCGTCGGATGCCTCCGATCCGACGTTAGTTCTTCGACGAAGGTTCGTCAATATACGAACCTCTGGCGCGATGCTCGGCTCGGTCCGTGCTGGGCGAGGGGTGGGCGGGCGGCTGCGGCGACCCGTCCGGCGCGTCAGCTCTCGTGGCGCAACAGGTCGAGCAGACCGGGAAACCGCTGGTCGATCTCAGCGGACCGCAACCGCACGAACACGCGGTTGCCGTGGTCGAGCGTCTCCACGAGCCCGGCCTCGTGCAGGACGCGCATGTGCTGCGTCAGGGTGGACCTGCTGACGGTGACGTTGAGGGCGGCGCACGACTCCACCTGCCC
Source organism: Kineococcus anabasis (assembly GCF_054590795.1). Classification (NCBI taxonomy): domain Bacteria; kingdom Bacillati; phylum Actinomycetota; class Actinomycetes; order Kineosporiales; family Kineosporiaceae; genus Kineococcus; species Kineococcus anabasis. The sequence goes on along the minus strand of NZ_BAAIHU010000005.1, from coordinate 53,172 downwards.
ACCGGGCGTCTGCAGCAGTGTCGTGACGATGTGGCGACGGAGCGGGTTCGCCAGCGCCTTGAAGGTCGCGTCGAGGGAGAGCTCGACATCGGCTGCGCGGTCGACCGTCGACATCGTTGCTCCCCTCGCGGCGTACGTTCGATGATCAGCGTACCTCGGTGGCCGGGTCCGCGGAGCCGTCGAGCACGCTCGGACCCCCGCAGGTGGTGCGGCCCCACCTGCGGGGGTCCGAGCGTCATCAGGGGGCGCCTCCCGCGTGCGGGGGATGATCGACACCGTCCTCCTGGTTGCACGGGTTCCCCGGTCCGTCCACCGGCGCACCGTTCCTGCCGGATCTCCTGCAACACCCCCCCTGTGGCGCCGGCCCGTCGTCGTCCTGCTCCCCGTCGAGTCCGCCCCCGACGCTCTCGACCTGGGCGACCTGGGCGACCTGGGCTGGACGCTGCGGGTGGGGGCTGTCCCCACCGTCCTGGCGGTGCGATTCGTCGAGGCTCCGATCCGTTCCCGGGCGCGGTGGGCGAATGGTCAGGACCGGTAGCGGGTCGCGAGGTGCGCGGACTGGCCCTGAAAGGCGGCGAGGTCGGCTGCGAACACGCGCTGCAGCAGGTCCTCCCGCTCGAGGCCCGGCGCGGTGACGGTCTCCCCGAGCTCCAGACCACGGAGGCTCGCGGTGACGACGTCGGCGGCGCTCATGCGCGGGACCGCGCTGAGGTCCAGGCCCTGCCGCTCGTGGAACTCGGTGGCGACGGCACCCGGGCACAGCGCCTGGACGTGGACCCCGTGCGGTGACAGTTCGGCGTGCAGTGTCTGCGACAGGGCCACGCTGTGCGCCAGGCTCGCCGCGTACACCGCACGGCGCAGCGGCACCTGCTCCAGGCTCGCCGGGCCGCTGAAGGCGATCATCCCGGACACGTTGACGATCTGCCCGGCGCCACGTGCGACCATGCCCGGCGCGACCGCGCGCGCCAGCAGCGTCGGTGCGAGCACCTTCACCCCGACCAGCTCCGCCGCCTGCGCCGGCGGGAGCTCGGTGAACGCCTTGTAGTGCGCCACGCCGGCGTTGTTGACCAGCATCGTCACCGGCTCGTCCCCGACCGCGGCGATCACCTCCTCGATGCCGTCCTGCGTCGCCAGATCCGCGACGACCGTCCGCACGTCAACCTCGGGGAACTCCGCCTCCAACTCGTCGAGCCGCTCCTGCCGGCGCCCGACCGCGATCACGTCCACGCCCTGCGCCGCCAGCCGGCGCGCGTACTCGCGCCCGATCCCGGACGACGCACCGGTCACCACTGCCAACCCACCCACGGTTCCTCCTCGTCCGCAGCCGCACGCGCGGCATCGAGAGCGTCTCCACCTCCGGTTCGGAGCATGCCCGCTCCGTCCGCCGCCCAGGGTGGTCCCGCCGCCGTCGCAGCGGGTATGCCCCCGCGACAGTGGTCCCGGCAGGGCCACGACCAGCCCGGTGCCGAGACCTACGATGACGGCGTGGCGTCCACGGACAACCTGCTCGGTGACTACCTCCGCGCCCGCCGCGCGCAGGTCCGCCCCGACCAGGTCGGCCTCCCCGACACCGGGAACCGCCGGGTTCCGGGCCTGCGCCGGGCGGAGGTCGCCCTCCTCGCGGGGATCAGCCCCGACTACTACCTCCGCCTCGAGCAGGGCCGCGACCGGCGCCCGTCGCCGCAGATCCTGCAGGCCCTCGCCGGCGTCTTCGGGCTCGACCCGACCGGGACCGCCTACCTGCTCTCCCTCGCGGAGCAGGCCCCGGCGCGGGCTCGCCGGCGGTCGCGGCGCGAGAGCGTCCCCGACGGCATCCGGAAACTCCTGACGTCCCTGCACCTGCCCGCCTTCGTCGAGGGCCGCTACTTCGACGTCCTCGACGCCAACCCGCTCGCCACCGCGCTCTCCCCCCGGCTCGTGGCGGGGGAGAACCGTCTTCGTTCCGTCTTCCTCGACCCCGACGAGAGAGCCCTCTACCCGGACTGGGACGACACCACCGCCCGGCTCGTCGCGGGGTTCCGCCGCTCCGTCGGAACCGACACCGACGACCCGCGCTTCGTCGAGCTCGTCGGCGAGCTCGCCCTCGCCAGTGATCGATTCCGGACCCTCTGGGCGCAGCACGACGTCCAGGCCCGGCAGAACTGGCCGGTGACCATCGATCACCCCCTCGTCGGGTCGCTCACCCTCAACCGCGAGAAGCTCGTCGTCGGTGACACCGCGCAGACCCTCGTCCTCGCCGTCTTCCATCCCGACCCGGGGACCGACAACGCCGACAAGCTCGCTCTGCTGGCCTCCTACACAGCTTCCGCACCGCTCGGTGAGGCCGCAGGAGGGACGCCGCACCGTCGAGGAGGGTGACCGGCATCCTGTGCACCAGGCGCAGTCCGGGAGAACCGGCAGACCTGCGACGGACCACCGGTCACGGGGTCGTCGACGAGACCACGACAACGGTGCACCCGGGCGGCGAGCTCGCCGTCCGTGGTCCCGCTCGGGCCTGCTCGGTTAGGGTTGCCCACGTGGCCACCGACAGCGTCTGGGACCGTTCCCGCCGCGCCGCGTGCGACGAGATCGTCACTGTCGCCATGGGTCTGTTCCTGGAGAAGGGGTTCGCGGCGACCACCATCGACGACATCGCCGCCGCAGCAGGCGTCTCCCGCCGTTCGGTCTTCCGCTACTTCGCCAGCAAGGAAGACCTCGTGCTGGGCCACCTCGCTGCGGAGGGTCCCGCACTGCGCGCCACCCTCGAGCAGCGCCCCGCCGACGAGAGCGCGTGGACCGCGTTGCTGCAGACGTTCCTGACGCTGCAGCGAACCGCCGCCCCCCCTGACCACCAGCTGAAGATCTCCGGCATGGTGTACGGCACGCCGTCGCTGAGGGCTCGTAGCGTGGAGAAACACCTGCAGTGGCACGACGAGCTCGTCCCCGACATCCGCCGGCGTCTCATCGCCTCCGGCGGAGGGCCGAACGTCGACCTGCGCGCTCGCGCTGTCGTCGCCGCCGCGATCGCCTGTCTGGACACCGCCGGTGAGGCGTGGACGGTCGCGAAGGGCGAGCCGGATCTCGGCGACCTGCTGACCGACGCCTTCGACGCCGTCACCCCCACCTCATGACCTGAGCTACCCCTCGACACCTTGTCACCGAGTGCCAAGTAGGCATACGGTGCCACCATGACCTTCGCGTATGGCGGTCACACCGTCCTGCTCACCGGCGCCAGCTCGGGAATCGGCCGCAGCTTCGCCCACGCCCTCGCCGGTCGCGGCGCAGACCTCGCGCTCGTCGCCCGCCGTGCGGACCGGCTCGAGACGCTCGCCGGCGACCTGCGCGCCCGCTACGGCACCACCGCGCACGTGGTGCCCTTCGACCTGTCCGCCCCGTCGGTGGCGACGGACCTGCGCGACGAGCTCGTCCGTCGCGGCGTCCACGCCACCGCCCTCATCAACAACGCCGGCTTCGGCACCTTCGGGGCGTTCGCCGACGACGACCCCGATCATCTGGCCAGGCTGATCGCCGTCAACGTCACCGCGCCGGTGCAACTCACCTCGGCGTTCCTCCCACAGTTCCTGGCGGCGGGCAAGGGGTTCGTCATCAACGTCGCGAGCATGGCGGCCTACACCCCCACCCCACGCATGGCCACCTACGGCGCCGCGAAGGCCTTCGTCCTCAACTTCACCGAGGCGCTCTGGGCGGAAGTGCGAGGCAGCGGCGTCACCGTGTTCGTCACGTCCCCCGGCGCGACCGACACCGAGTTCAACACGGTCGTCGGCACCGACGACGCCACCGCCGGCGCGCGCAAGCGCACCCCGGAAGACGTCGTCGCGACCACGCTCGCCCACCTCGACCGGCGCGACCCCGGCCCCAGCGTCATCGACGGCCGCGCCAACAGGCTCACCGCGACGTTCGTGCGCGCCCTCGGCCGGCGCTCCACCGCTTCCCTGATGGGACGCATGACCGACCCCGGTCGCCGCGCCCCCCGGCCCCGAGGCGCCACGTGACCGCCCCCCGCCCGGTCCGCACCACGCCCGATCCGGTGCGGTGCCACGAGGCGCACCGGTGCTGCCGGCGCGATCTCGCTCCTCTCGTGCACAGCCGACCCGGACCGGACAGGAGATGCTGATGCGCTTCCCCCTCGTACGTGGCAGGCGGTCCGCCCCATCCGTCGCGGCGCTCGCGCTCGTGGCGCCCCTGCTGACGGTCGGCGGCGTCCTCAGCGGTGGAGCAGGAGCGACGCCGGTGGAGCAGTGTTCCGACCTGGCGGGGATGACGATCGCCGACGATGCCATCGGACTCCCGACCGGCGGCGCTGCAACGTTCTCGGCGGTCCCGGTGGGCGCAGGCGGCACCGGGGCGCAGGCCTACGGCCCACACTGCCTGGTGTCCGGCCACATCGAACCCGTCGATCCCACGGCCCCGGACATCAACTTCCAGCTGGCTCTCCCGGAGGAGTGGAACGGCAAGGCCGTGATGCTCGGCGGCGCCGGTCTGAACGAGTTCATCCCACCGCTGACGAACGCATCGAACCTCTGGGGTGCCCAGAAGGCGCCACTGCCGCTCAGCCGAGGCTACGCCGTCTTCTCCAGCGACTCCGGACACCAACCTCGGCAAGGAGAGCCCCCCGCTGCTTTCGGTGCCGACGCCGAAGCCCTCAGGAACTACGCCGGTGATGCGCTGAAGAAGACCCGTGACGTTGCGGTGACCTTGATCAGCTCCAGATACGGACGCGCACCTGCCAAGTCCTACTTCATCGGATACTCCAAGGGTGGTGGCGAGGCACTTGCCGCCGCCCAACGCTGGCCGGCCGATTGGGACGGCGTGGTCGCGGGCGCGCCCGGCTGGAACGTCACCGCGGTGGCGCTCAACATGCTGCGCACAGCTCAGGTGGTCGCTACCCCGGGGGCGTGGCTCGACGAGGCGGAGCGGCACACCCTCCACACCGGGGTGGCCGGAGTGTGCGACACGCTCGACGGCGCGGACGACGGCATCATCAGCAACGTCCGCGCCTGTGGAGCCGAGTTCGACCCCTCCCGCCTGAGGTGCCCGGACGGGGAGGACTCGGCGAACACGTGCCTGTCCGACGTCCAGCTCGCGGCTCTCCAGCGCCTCAACCGGCCCGAGCCCCTGTCCTACGTGATCGGTGCGGGCGAGACGAGCCTCCCCGGACTCCCGATCTACCTCGCCGATCACGGCGGGGGCGTTCCTGGTTCCGAGCACGAGGCGCTGCTGACCCAGCTCGGGATCTACGGATCGACTCCACCGGCTTTTCCGCCGACCCCGCGGATGTCGCTGAACCTGTCGCTGGCCGACGGCGTGATCCGTCACATGATCGTGGGGGATCCGCACTTCAACACGCTGGCGATGGACATCCCGAGCGGACACGGCATGGCCCCGCACATCGAGGCCCATTCAGCGCTGTTCTCCAACATCACCGATCTGTCCGCCTTCCGGGACAGAGGTGGGAAGCTCTTGATGTGGACCGGCACCGCCGATCCCGCGGTCAGGACCAGCGCGCACTACTACACGCGCATGCAAGCCGACATGGGAGCGGCGGAGGTCGACTCGTTCGTGCGCTACTACGAGATCCCGGGCGCCCAGCACGGGCCTTCGTCCGTCTTCCAACCCGAGTGGGACCAGCTGGCGGCGATCGAGGGCTGGGTCGAGGACCGGGTTGATCCGGCGGACGACCTCATCGCGACCGACGACTCCGGTGTTCGCGGCCGGACCAGGCCGATGTGCTCGTTCCCCACGTGGCCCAGGTACGACGGTTCCGGCGACATCAACGATGCAGCCTCCTTCACGTGCGCATCGAGATGACGCCGTGATGACCGGTCCACCGGGTGGTCCGACGTCACGGCGTCGAGGCGAAGATTCCCCGCCGCCGACGAGTCCGACCTGCGGGGAGCACCAGACGCCACCCGGATCCGCCTGAGCGGGCCGAGGGCCTGCCGTACAGCACGGTGGGCTGGCGGCCTCCTGCTCCCGGTCGTGCCGCCGAGCAGCAGCGGTCCTGGACGCGATGATCCACACGAGGTGGCTCAGGCCACCCCCTGCGCTGTGATCGCTGCGGTCCGACGTGCGTCGCCACCCGTCCGAAGGCGGCAGGGCAGCCGTGACGCTTCGTCGATCGAGGCCCGGTCGGGTGGTTCCACGCGGGCAGTGTCTCAGCGCATCGTTCGCGTCGGTGCCCGCCCGGTCCATCCGCTCAGCCGGGATGTTCGGTCGATGCGGGCGGTCGGCGTTCGCGGAGCATGGGGAGGAGTCCGGGGAAGGCTTGCTCCACGTCGTCGTAGCGCAGTGTGACGAGTCGGCGAATGCCGTCGACGCGCGTGCGGATCAGGCCGGCATCGCGCAACACCTTGATGTGGTGCGACAGGGTGGACTTGCTGATGGTGATGCCGGTGCTCCTCAGGACGTCGCTCCCACAGGTCCAGTCCCCGGCGGCATCGAGCGCTCGCACGAGAGCGAGCCGAACCGGGTCGGCGAGCGCGCTGAGCACGACATCGATCGTCATGGTCTCGGTGGCTGGTTCGGTCACCTGGGTCATGGGGCGAAGCGTAGCCATCTCTTGCGCACAGTTCGACCGACATCGTACGGTTCGACGAAGGTCGAACAAAAACCATCGGTCGAGCACTGGAGAGACCATGAAAGCGATCATCTACCGTGACAACGGCGGCCCCGACGTCCTCCAGCTCGTCGAGCGTGATCGGCCGGAGCCGGGGCCCGCCGCGGTTCGTGTGCGGGTCGCCGTGTCCGGGGTCAACCCGACCGACTCGCAGGCCCGCTCCGGCGTCGCCCACCGCAAGCTGTTCGCCGAGATCACCCCGCACCTCGACGGCGCAGGCGTGATCGACGCCGTGGGCGACGGCGTCGATCCGAGCCGGGTCGGCCAGCGGGTGTGGCTGTTCATGGCCGCTGCTGGGCGGCCCACCGGCACCGCCGCCGAGTACACCGTCGTGCCCGCCGACCAGGCCGTGCCACTGCCCGACGAGGTCGGCTTCGACGTCGGCGCCTCGCTCGGCGTACCCGCGCTCACCGCACACCGTGCGCTGACCGTCGCCGAGGACGGGCCGCGCCGCCTGCATCCGGGGGCACTCGACGGCACGGTGGTGCTCGCCGCCGGCGGCGCCGGCGCGGTCGGGCATGCCGTCATCCAGATGGCCCGGTGGGCCGGCGCCACCGTGGTCAGCACGGTCAGCGGCCCGGAGAAGGCGACCCTGGCCGCTGCGGCCGGCGCCCACCACGTGATCGACTACCGCGAGGGCGACCCGGCCGCCGCCATCCGTGGGATCGCCCCGGACGGTGTCGACATCGTCACCGAGGTGGCGGTGGGCGCGAACCTCGCTCTGGACCTGGCGGTGCTGCGCCCACGCGGGACGATCGCGATCTACGCCAACGAGGGCGGACGAGAAGTCGACGTGAACGTGGGGCACGCCATGGTGCTGAACGCGCGCCTGCAGTTCCTGGTGCTCTACACGGCCGGCCCGCAAGCCCGCGCCGCAGCCGTCGGGGACGTCGCCGCAGCCGTCCGCGACGGCGCCCTGCCAGTCGGCGTCCGGCACGGCCTGCCACTGGTCCGCTTTCCGCTGCACCGCACCGCCGACGCCCACAGGGCAGTGGAGGACGGCACGGTCGGCAAGGTGCTGGTGGACGTCACGCCCTGACGTTCGGCCCGCATCCGGAGTGCACGACCACGTCGACGCCCTCTACTCCGGCCTGTTCGACGGCCGCTGCGGCGGGACGAGCACCACGACGACCCAGCACGTGCGCCGCACGCTGCGCTCGGCGCTGAACACCGCAGACGAGGGGCCCCTCATCGCCTGGAACCCCGCTGTGCAGGTCGAGGCCTCCACACCGCGTGGCGCGCAGCACCGTGTGGGAACCGCGGCACATCGCCGCGTTCCTCGACGCAGCTGCGGAGCAGCGCCTCCACGCCCTCCTCCACGTCCTCGCCTTCACCGGCATGCGCCGCGGCGAGGCCATCGGGTTGCACTGGCGCGACGTCGACCTCGACCGTGCCCACGTCGTCGTGGCGTGGCAGATCACCGAGGGCGCCGACGGCACCCGCAGCTCGGCGCGCCCAAGACGGCCGCCGGAGCGCGGGTGGTTCCCATCGACCCGTTCACCGTCGACGTGCTGCGCAACCACCAGGTGGTGCGCGAGGCCGAGCGCACCGCCTGCGGCGAGACGCGGCAGGAGCACGGCCTGATCCGCGCCCGGGAGAACGGCGACCAGGGGGTACCTCCCGCGAGCGGGGGAGTGCGCCCGGACGTCGCCACGCACACCTTCGGCAGGCTCGTCGAGGCCGCGGGCGTGCCGCGCATCCGGCTGCACGACCTGCGCCACACCCACGCCAGCCTCGCCCTGGCCGCCGGGGTGGACATCAAGGTCGTCAGCGACCGCCTGGGTCACTCTACGACCACCATCACGGCCGACCTCTACACGCACGTGGTGCCGGCCGTGGCCCGCTCGGCGGCCGACGCGATCGCCGCGGCCGTGGCCTACACCCGTGGCGGTGCGGCGCGCGATATTAGCGAGGTGTTAGCGCATGCGGACCTCGAAGGGGCGGGAAGAGGCCCTCCGGAGGGTGAAGTCGCAGGTCAAGCCGGTAGGCCCCGTGGGACTCGAACCCACAACCCGCGGATTAAAAGAGCGGGGAGGGGTGTCCGCCGGGGTCCGGGGAGGGTGGCTGACCTGCGGCGATGGTGCGCCGGCGTGTGGGTGGTGCGGGGCGGCTGCCGTCGCGTTGCCGTCAGGGTTGCCGTCAGCTGCCGACGCTGTCCTCCACATTCCGCTCTCAGTGATGCCAGGGCAATTGTGATGACATCACGGCTCAGGCGACATTAAGCTCCGTTTGTAGAACTGTCGTCAACATGTGGGTCGACCGGATGAGCTTACAGTCGTTGCCGATGCAGCCTCGAGTCACTGTTGATGTCTATGCAGGTGCCTGTGCAGCCCCTCAATGTCATCATCCGTTGCGGTTGCAGCAAACCGCCACCTTCATGAAGTGGCGCCTTCGAGTAGTTCCTTCACGCGTACGAAGCCATTCTCTAAAGCTTGTCGCTTGCCTGGTTGCGCCATGGCCAGCGGAGAGGGATGCGGCACTCGAACCACATGCACCCGCGGCAAAGGCACCATATATCGATCCCAGCCTCGCTCTGCTATACGGCCGCACAAGATGATCACCTCGAGCTGCGGCAAGAGAGGCAGAAGTGAATGTAAAGCAGCGACTCCGTCTCGTAACTCGGCGACCGTCGGCTTCTTGCTGGCGGGTCCTAAGTACCAGGGCACGATGTTCCAGTGCGCGATCTCATGCCGCGTTAGTTTCGCGTTCCTGCTCGCTTCCCACATGGTCTGTGCGGTGCGGTCAGGATTATCGACGGAGATAAAACCCGTCCCCGGCTTTCTTGCCGTGTGATCTGCATGGGCCATCGGTCCGGGAGCTTCCAGTACAAACAGTGCCCGTGCATTGACTCCCGCCTCCGCCGGATCGAAGTCGGGACAGATTGCGCCTGGCCGTCGCGCCTGGAGCTCAGTCATCCAGGCGCGTAGGGGCTGCACGGCAGGGGTAGTGAGGAGCAGGCTGCGTCGCTCGGCTAGTCGCTCAGGCATGCCCAGACCTTGTGGCGCATCTAGATACATGAGCGCAGCCTACGAGAGCAGCTCCGCCAGCGCTCCTACCGCCATGCCCCACTCATCCTAAAGGCGCTGTTGACCGTGTGATTTGTTGCCATCTTTTCATCACTGTGTGCCTGTGCATGCTGCTGTCGTTTGTCATGATATTTCCACTGCGGCAGAACCGTTGAGCATACGCGCAGGCCAGACAGCCAAGGCGGCGACTCGGACTCAGAGTCTCCCGATCGTGGGACTGGCGGGCGGCGTCTCCTGGCGTCGAAGTCCCAAGTACCCACACCCCATGCGCCGCCCGCGCAAGCATCAGTCGCCGTGCTGTCCGCCGAACGCCATGCGGCGCGAGGGTGACAACGCAGGGCTGGCTCACTTGTGATGCTGCCACTCCTGCCGATTGGCTGACGGCCACCAGCATCGTCCACTAGCTTGCTCAAGGAAGCTCAGGAGGCAGGAGGCGCCATGCACATCACGTTTATGCGGGTTAAAAACTATCGAGGCTTGCAGCATCTGGAGTTGCCAGTTGCCAAGTTCGGTGTCGTGGTTGGCGAGAACAACTCAGGGAAGTCGACTGTCCTCCTTGCGTTGAGGCTTGTGCTCGATGGGGCCACGACAACCCTTCCATTAACTGAGCACTTTAATCCCGCGAAAGCGGTGGAACTTTCGATCCAGTTGAGCGATGTATCGAAAGGCGACTTGCTCCGCCTAGAAGAGAGACATCGAGCGGATATTGAGAAGTTGACGGAGAATGGCGAGCTGTCTCTAACCCTCAAGTTCGAACCTGAACAGCGCGGTGCCTACTTAGTTGAACGGCGGCTTCCTGTCGACCTGCGATTCCGGCCCGCGCATGCTAACGACCTACTGAAGGGGAAGCGCGGAGAGGAGCTGAAAGCTGCCTTTATCGAACACTATCCTGAGCTCGAAGCGCGTCTCGATAAGGACACGCAAATCCGCGCCAAGGAGATCATCGCCGAGCATGTGGCGTCTCTCGATGATTCGCAGTTCTGCATGGAACAGTCGGCGCTACCTACGGGCATCTCAAGCTCCATAAAAAGTCTACTGCCCGAAGCGCTTTACGTTCCGGCAGTCAAGAGCTTGACCGACGAGATGAAGACTTCCGCGAGCACGCCCCTCGGGAAAATCGTCAGTATCTTGCTTGATGGACTGGCCGACCCGCTGGCGGAGTATTCGGACTACTTTGACAAACTGCATGGCGCCCTCAATGGCTACCCCGATGACCCGGGTGCCCGCTTCGAGCACCTGGCGAATGTTGAACAAAAGATGCACACTTTGCTGCAGTCAAGCTTCCCGGGCATCAAGCTCCGCCTCGAAGTGCCGGCACCACAGATTCGAACCATCATCCAAGGTATGAAGGTGCTTATTGATGACGGAATTGAGAGTGAGGCGCATCAAAAGGGCGATGGATTGAAGCGAGCGCTTATGTTCGCTATCTTCCGAGCCTACGTCGAGATGGCGAGGGATGCGCATAGGAAGGTCGCTGGGTCAGGCGGTGCAGTCGATGCGGTCGATGCGGTCGATGCGGTCGATTCAACCGTAATTGATGATCGCGGTATTGAGGCCGAGATTCCATCGCGTCGACCATACATGGTCTTGTTCGAAGAGCCTGAGCTTTACTTGCATCCGAGGGCACAAAAGCAGTTGTTTTCGGCGCTCCGCCTTTTTTCGGAAGAGAATGCAGTAATTCTTAGTACTCACTCCCCAAATTTTTTGGGCCCGCAGGTCACCGACCTTTTCATCAAACTAAGCAAAGTTCGGCCGTCGGACGGCCCTGCATTCTCGGTGTCGCGCGTCATTGACCTGTCTGATTTCACTGCACGGGACCAGTACCAGCTCATTTGCCATGACAACAACGAGGCCGCACTCTTCTCGGAGAGCATCCTTCTTGTCGAGGGCGACAGTGACGCCATCGTGCTCCAGCACTTGGCTAAAACCATCAATGAAAACTGGGATTGTGATCTACGCCCCTTCAAGATTGTCAAAGTTCAGGGCAAGGGGAGCTTCACGCGGTACCGCAACTTTTTCGAGGCTTTCGGTGTGAAGGTATCGATCATGGCCGACCTTGATGCCCTTACCAGTGGATTCCAACACCTGGGTGCCCCTGTGGTCGCTGACGCGATGCGTCAAGACTTGATCCAGAAGGTGCGAGCTCACCACTTGACTACTGAACCTCTAGCAACAGAAATTTCCAACAAGGCAGCGCAGAAACTTCAAGGCAAGGGGGAACTAAAGGCGCGGTGGAATCATGCGGAGCGTACGCATGCAGCCTGGCAGGAGGGGAACGCCACTTGGGAAGACCTGAAGAATAGCGTTCATGACTTTTTCGATTTCAAGAACGAAAGACTTATCTGTGATGGACTGATGCAAGAGGCCACGCATGAAATTCGAACCGTGAAGCAAGCACTTCTTGAGCGTCTGCGGGCACATGGAATCTATGTACTTCGTTTCGGGGAAATTGAGGATTATTATCCGAGTGATGTGACTGGAAGCGATAAGCCCTCGAAGGCTCAGTCGTTCTGTCGTTTGGTGAAGTCGGCCGATGACATACGGGTCCTGCCCCACGGCACCGTATATGAGGCGGGAGATGCCTGTGACTTGGAGCATGTTTTGAGCCACTGGTTCGAACCAGTGTGATAGTCAAAGCGTCCTGAGGACGGCGCGCCAGCGCCGCCCGCAGGGACGCCTTGACGGAGTAGAGAAAGTCCTCACAGCAACGCTGCGGCAGGGGCGTCAGTAGGACTCGAGCCAGATGCGATCGTCGAAGGCGCCACGCTCGTCGCGCTTGCGTCGGGCTGCTTCAGCGATGGCGTCGAGGCCGACGCTCAAGCGGTCGGCCAGGGCAGCGAGGACCTCATAAACGTCGGCGGCTTCAGCCAGCAGCTCGGCCGGGCTCGTGGCGGCCTGCAGCTCCTGCGCTTCCTCGACGAGCTTGTCCCGCAGGGCAGCGTCGTACTCGGCTTCGTCGAGCACGCGGGTGATCGGCTCGGCGCCGCGGGCGCGGATGAGCTCGGGGATGCGGTCGCGGACGAGCTTGCCCATGGCGTCTCTCGCCTCCTCATGTGTCGGTCGTGCTCGGCATGCTGGGTGGGTGGAGTTCTACCGGAGTGAGCCGACAGCACCGTCGTCGTGGCGGCTTGCGGTGCTGATGGGCGCCAACTCGCGCACCTACAAGTTCGCCTTGGGCGAGGCGCTGCTGCAGGCCGCCGGTGAGGGCCGCGACAGCCTCACCGTGCCGGAGCTTGCCGTGCCGTATGCCATGGCGCTGGTGAGGCGGGCGCAGCGCTACCCACAGGCGTCGGCCAAGCAGGAGCTGGCACCCTCGGACTTCCTCGCCGTCGCTGCTGAGGAGGCCGAGGCAAGCCTGGCGGCCGGGCAACCCACGCAGCGGCTCCTGGAGGCGGCGGTTATCTCGATGCCGGCCATGGTGATGCAGAAGTTCCACAACCTGCGCGACAGCGCCCTGGGCAGCACCGTGGGTCACACCTTCTACGAGCTGCGCGGGCGGGGCAGGGACCGCCGGGTTCATCTGACGCCGGAGCTGCACCGAGTCGCCGCGGGCGCCACGGTGCTGCGCGACGAGCTGGACGCCCGCTGGTCAATCGTCGAGACGTCCTTCGACGCCGGTATCGGCACCTCCTTGCTGCGCAGCGGCGTGGTGCTCTCGGTAGATGGGGAGACGCTGCAGGCGCCCGTCATCCGCCGGGCACACGTGGCCTCCGCGCGTCATGCGCTCGTCGGCTTCCAGCACGGACGCTGCTTCTACTGCCACCAGCCGCTGACCACTCTGGAGCGCGACGTCCACGTCGACCACGTCTTCCCGTACTCATGGATGAAGACGGGCTCCTGGCGCGGTCCTGACCTCAACGCGGTGTGGAACCTCGTCGTGGCGTGCGCGGGGTGCAACCTAGTCAAGAGCAACCGCCGCCCCACTGAGGCCTGGATCCAGGCTCTCGATGCACGCAACGAAGCGATCATGACCTCACCGCACCCGCTCAAGCGGAGCCTGCAGCTCACCATGCGGGCACCCGGCCGTCCGGAAGCCAAGACCGCAGAGCAGCGCAGGTCCTTCCTGCGTGACGTGGTGCGCCTGACGACCGAGGGCCACGCGGGCACCGCCTGGTCCGTCACCTCCTGAGGCCGGTGACGTCAGCGCGGCAGCATCGGCAGCGACCGGGCCAGGTCGCGCTGCCGGGCACGTGCCTGGCTCAGCTGGGCGTGAAAGCTGCCGTGGGCGTTCTGCGCAAGGTTGAGCGGCAAATCCACGCCTTCGATGAGCTGTGTCTCCAGCAGCCACGGCTGCGGGTCCTCGACCCAGCACACGCGGGCGTGCTCGGCCATCCAGTCGTTGAGCACCGCCTCGCCGTCGCTGAGCGTCAGCCGGCTGCCGGCGCTGCCGACACGACGCAGGCCGATGCCGAGCTCGTCGGCCAGGAGGACGCCCAGCGTCAGCCGCAGCGTGGAGCCGTAGGCGTTGCCTCGGTAGTGATAGCGCACCCGACTGCGCAGCGTCTGCTTGCTGACCGGGCCGCCGTTGGCCGGTGGGCGCTTGGGGGAGATGCCGACGTACAGCAGCGCCATCCCGTCTACGAGGTGGCATCCCTCAACGGGGACACCGGGCGGGGTGGCATCGAAGTACCAGGCGTACACGCCGTTCCCCGCCGGCACGGGGCTTGGGCGTTCGAGCACTTCTGCTCGTGTCCAGAGCCGAGCGGGGGCGAGGAGGCTGGCGCTCATAACAGCATCGTGTCCGACGACGCGGCTGCAGTCCTGCCGGTCACGACGTCGGCGTGACCGTGGCACCGTGCTCGGCATAGTGCCCCGCTCTCGAGGAGCTGGCCTGCAGGGCGGTGCGGATGCGCCGAGCGAGCCGGTCGGGCGTGAGCTCGTCGAGAGCGGCGGGGTCGTGAAAGTTGGCGCGGCGGATCTCTCGGCCATCGGGTGCGATGCGGGCGTGATCGGCGGGGGAGACGACCCCGCCGTCGAAGACGAACAGCAGCTTGTCGCCCTCGTCGGGGTGGGGCGCCCAGTCGACCAGCAGCAGGCCGGCTACGGGCAGTTCGATGCCGAGCTCCTCGACGACCTCGCGGCGGGCGGCGGCCAGCGGGCTCTCGCCGGGCTCGACGTAGCCGCCGGGCAAGTCCCAGCCGTCTTTGTACGTCGGTTGCACGAGCAGGACGTGGCCGCGGCCATTGCGGTAGATCACCCCTGCCGCCACGCGAGGGGTCGCCATGGGCGGCCTGGCATCCGACGTCACAGGGCTGACCGTAGGACGTCGGGGTCGGTGCGGGCTGGCAGCATCGTGGCGTGGACGTCGCCACCGCTCGGGCTCTCGCAGAGGAGCACCTCGCCGAGGCCTTGCCGCGTCGCTGGCAGCACTCACAGGTGGTCGCTGCGACGGCTGCCGACTATGCCGCTCGGCTCGACCTGGACCCAGACGTCGTCGTGGCGGCCGCGTGGCTGCATGACGTCGGCTACGCCCCTCCGCTCGTCGACACGGGCTTCCATCCGCTCGACGGGGCGGCACTCCTCGCCCGCTCGGGCTGGACTGACGAAGTGGTCAACCTGGTGGCGCACCACAGCTGCGCCGACGTCGAAGCCGAGCGGCGCGGACTGGGCGACGTCATGCGCCGCTACCCCGACACGCCGGGCGCGGCGCGGGACGTCCTCTGGGCGAGTGATGCGACGACCGGCCCGGACGGGCAGCGGCTCTCGGTGGCGGAACGCGTCCTGGAGGTGGTCCAGCGGTACGAGCCGGCGGACCTGGTTTCGGAGTGCATGGTGCACATCGCGCCCCAGCTGGCCATGGCCGTGCAGCGGACGTCCCAGCGCATCGCGGGCGGCCCCGTTTCGGCTTCGGTGTCGTACGACCAGTGGGCGAATGCGCAGCTGCTGCCGCACATGCTGCCGGTGCTCGAGGTGTGGGACCCGGAGGGCATCGCTGACTGCGCTCCCGACGAGTACGCCCTGGAGGCTCAGGCGTTCAGCAGCCTCCTGCGCGCCGGCTACGCGATCGACGTCTCGATGGTGGTCGCAGTGTGGGAGCACTGGTTCGGCCCGCAGAGCTGCCTCACCCGCGAGCGTGACTTGCACAAGCTGGAGGAGCTGGCCAAGGCGCTGCAAGGCCCCGTGCGAACGGGCGGCCCCACTCAGCCGATGTAGGGCTCGTCGCGGTCCTCGAAGCCGTGGTCGACGCGTAGCCGGATCGAGGGGTGCATCGGGAGGTCGTTCAGCTGATTGTCGGCCACCCAGCGGACGTCGGGTGACTCGTCGCTGCGCTGGAGCTCGCCGCCGAGGAGCTCGGCACGGAAGGAAAGGGCGAACTGCTGGCGGACCTCGCCGTCGTCGTAGGCGATGACGTGGCCAGGATCGGAGTAGACGCCGATCAGTCCCGTCACCCGCACCTCGTAGCCGGTCTCCTCCCGCGTTTCCCGTTCGGCGGTGGTGGCGATGCGCTCCCCGACGTCCTGCGTGCCACCGGGCAGGGCCCACAGGCCGTTGTCAGACCGCTGGATCATCAGCACCCGCTCGCGCTCGTCGAGGACGAAGGCGGTGGCGGCGGTGACGATGCGGTTGGGGCGCGGGCCGACGGGGTCGTGGAAGTATTCGGTGCGGCCCACGGGTCCTCCTAGCTCCAGGCTGGCGTCGCTTCGTCCCACACCTTGTCGTACATGACGCTGTAGGTGTCGAACAGGCCACCGGCCGCCAGCTTGCGCAGGTGCAGGGCCGGGGCCTGGGCAGCGGGCAGGCCGTAGACGTGGGGGTTGGCGAGCATTTCGTCGTCGGCGCGGTAGATCGAGGTGTAGAGCGTCGTGCCGTGCAGCCGGACGTGGACGCCGGGAACGCCTTTGAGGCGCGGCCGCAGCAGCTGCAGGGCGTTGCGGACCTTCACGGCGACTGCGGTGCGGCCGATGCCTTCCTCCTCGCCCCGGATGGCGACCGCTCCGGACTTCGGGTCGCCCAACATGAGTCGGACGCGCACTCCCTGCTGCCCCTTCTCGGCCAGGGTGTCGAGCACAGCGGGCAGCTGCTCAGGCAGGAAGAGGCCGGCGTAGACGAGGACGTCGATCTGCGTGGTGGCCTTGGCGAAGAGCTGGGGCCAGGCATCCCACGGCACGGCGGCACGGCGCGGGAAGACCTCGATGACCTCAGACGCGGAGGCGGCGTCGTGTCGGTCCTGGCTGACGGCGTCGGGCCACAGGTCGTACTCCCTGACGCCGAGCACATCGGCGGCGTGGACGCGGAGGCGCGGGTACGGCACCCGCCCCTGGCTGACCCAGCGCTGAACCGTCTTGGCGTCGACGCCCAGGTGCTCGGCGAGGTCGGCGGCGCTCATGCGCCCGTTGGCGAGGGCGTGGCGTAGGCGCTCGTTGGACATCTCGCTCCCTCGCGACCGGGTACCTCGGGACGGAAAGGGACGACTTTGAAAACAGAGGACGTCCCTAGACGTCCCACTGTGGGGTGATGGCGTCCCTACGTCAACAGCCAGCGTGGTCTACACGGCGCAGGCGAACCACTACGGACGGTTCCCCGCCGCTCGAGAGGAGACAGACGATGGCGATCCAGGGTGCGATCCCTCTGGGGCAGGACCTGGTCTTCCCACACGGGGCGTTCGTGGTGGGCGAGGTGGAACGGCTGGAGGACTTCGACCGCAAGCAGGCCGGGGAGGTGGACACGCAGTCCCGGGACAAGGTGACCGGTGAGCGGCTGTGGGCGGTGCGAGTCGTCGACGCCGACCCGGAGTCCCGGCGCGGGCAGGCCGAGGTCGTGGTGAAGATCGCCGCCGAGCACCAGCCCGTGCCGCCGGCGGAGCTGCCGGGACTGCCGTTTCGGCCCGTCGTCTTCCAGAACCTGACGGCGACGCCGTGGATTGACACCAACCGGGCCCGGCCGCGGCTGGCGTGGTCGCTGCGGGCCACGGGTATGACGGCACCGGGTGCGGCGGGCAAGGCGGGCGGCAAGGTGGACGAGGGCCGGGCCGCGTGATGGCGACGCTGTCGACGTCGCAGGAGATCACCGCTCTGCTGCGGACGCGCCCGGGCATGGCGGCGCCGGCGGTGGAGTGGGTGGCGTTCTTCCAGCGCAAGGCGGCGCTGTTCGAGCGTCTCGCCGAGCACTACGCCCGAACGGATCCTGCAGAGGCAGCGGAGTGCAGGGACCTCGCGGCCCGCGCGGCGCAGGAAGCGGCACGGTCTGCTGGCGGAGACCGCGGCAGGGGTGTGCGGTGAGGGGCGGGGCGCCTCGTGGGGTGCGGTTCGGGCAGCCGGTGCAGCCGGTCATGCAGGTGGGCAAGTCCGGGGATGGCTTCGCGGACCTGTTTCTCGGTGTCCTCACCGCGGCGTGGTGGCTGCTGCGGACGACGGCGGCAGCGGTGTGGCGCTTCCCCGTCGTCACGGCAGGCGTGGCCGTCGTAGTGGTGGCGTACGTGCAGGGCGAGGTGCTGACGCTCCTGGTCGTCGTCTGCGTCGTCGCGGCGGTGCTGCTGACGTGGTGGCTGCTGCGGCCGGAGTCCTTCGCGCAGTGGGTCGAGGGACCGGTGCGGCGGCGGACCAAGCGTCGCGCGGTGCACCGGTCCTGGCCGGGCCTGTGCGAGCGGGTCGGGCTGTCGCTGATGGAGGTCGACCACCGTGCCGGTGGCCGTACCTGCTGGACGCCGGGGCTGTCGAGGCTGCGGTGGATCTCGCAGGAACACGAGGTTCTGCAGGGGCAGGTCCGCATCCTGGCCGGCCAGACGGTTGACGACCTCTCCGCAGCGTCGGAGCGACTGGCCTCGGCGTGTGGGGCGCGGGCCTGCCGGGTGGTGCAGACCTCGCCGCGGTCGGCGTCGATTACCTGGCTGTACGGCGACCCCCTCGCCCGCCCGGTGCTGCCGCGGGCGGTCCTGGACATGCCGGACTGCGCAGCCGTCGAGGTCGGACAGCGCGAGGACGGTGCGCCGTGGCAGTTGCGGGTCGCGGGCACGCACCTGCTCGTGGTCGGGGTCACCGGCGCCGGCAAGGGCTCGGTGATCTGGTCGCTGCTCGCCGGGCTCGCCGGTGGCATCCGCTCCGGGCTGGTGCAGGTATGGGCGGTCGACGGCAAGGCGGGCATGGAGCTGACGGCAGGGCGGGCGTTGTTCTCCCGCTTCGCCACGACCGTCGAGGACGGCGTGCAACTGCTCGAGGACGCCGCGGCGGTCATGGCGGAGCGGGCCGCCCGGATGGCCGGCTACTCCCGCACCCACGAACCCTCGACCGCGGAGCCGCTGCTGCTGGTCCTGGTCGACGAGGTGGCGCTGCTGACGGCCTACACCCCGGACCGGAAGCTGCGGGAGCGGGCGGAGAAGGCCCTGGCCGCCCTGGCGACGCAGGGCCGGGCACCGGGGGTAGTTCTGGTGGCGGCGCTGCAGGACCCGCGCAAGGAGGTCCTCGGGCTGCGCAACCTCTTCCCGACGAAGGTCGCGATGCGGCTGGACGAGAAGGCGCAGGTCGACATGGTCCTCGGCGAAGGTGCGCGCGAGGCCGGTGCGCACTGCCACCGCATCCCGGAGTCCATGCCAGGGGTGGCGTTCGTCAAGGTCGACGGCATTCGTGAGCCGGTGCGTGTCCGGGCGTCGTACTACTCCGACGAGGCCATCGCCGAACTGGCCGCCACTTATGCGCCGTCGATGGTTCGCCCCGGTGTGCTCCAGGTCGTCGAGGACGCGCCTGTGACGGTTGCCGGTGGTGAGGCGGCATGAGCGGCACTGTGGTGACTTCGGAGGTCGTCGAGGCGCAGGCTGCGACGCGGTTGGTGTCGCCGGGGTTCGAGCGGTGGGCGGAGCAGGCAGCGAGCTGCGGGCACTGCGCGAATCCGGTTCGGCTGCGGGGCAGCGCAACGACGCTGGACCGGGCAACGGGAGAGGTGCTCTCGTCCTACGACTCGGGCACCGAACCGGACGGGGTGCTGTACGTGCGGTGCGGGAACCGCCGGGCGAGCGTGTGCCCGTCGTGCAGCCACGAGTACAAGGGCGACATGTGGCACCTGCTCGCGGCCGGCGCTGCCGGGGGGATGAAGGGTGTCCCGTCGTCGGTCGCGTCGCACCCGCTGGTGTTCGCGACGCTGACGGCGCCCTCGTTCGGGCCGGTGCACACCACCCGGCGCGCCGGCCGCTGCCGTCCTCGGTCGCGAAAGGTGCTGTGTGAGCACGGGCGCCCGGTGGGCTGCGAGGCGGTGCACGAGGACGGCGATGACCGGCTGGGGCAGCCGATCTGTCCCGACTGCTACGACTACACCGGGCACGTCGTGTGGCAGTGGTGGGCACCGGAGCTGTGGCGGCGGTTCACCATCGCGCTGCGCCGGTCTCTGGCCGCCCGCCTCGGCGTCTCGCAGAAGGAAGCGCACGACCTGGTGCGGGTGTCGTTCGCGAAGGTCGCGGAGTTCCAGCGTCGGGCCGTCGTCCACTTCCACGCCCTCATCCGCCTCGATGGCCCACCCACGGACGACGAGCCGTACCCGGCGCCACTGGTCGATGTTCCCGCCGAGGAGCTGGCGCTGCTGGTCCGCTCGGCCGCGGCGCGGGTGTGGTTCGACGCGCCGCCGGTGGGGCAGGGCGACGAGGTGCGCCGGCTGCGCTTCGGAATGCAGGTCGATGCCCGGCCGGTGACGCCCTCGGCGCACCGGGAGCTCGGCCGTGCCGACGAGGGAGCAGGGCTGCATCCGGAGACGGTGGCGGCCTACATCGCGAAGTACGCCACGAAGGCGTGCGAGGACTTCGGGCTGCCGCCGCGGCTGCGGGACCCGGAAGCGGCGCGGCGCCTGGGCGTCAACGAGCACGTATGCCGGCTGCTGGCGGAGGTGCACCGTCTGGCTGGGGTGGAGGACGGCCCGTACCTGGCGCTGGTGAAGTGGGTGCCGATGCTGGGCTTCCGCGGGCACTTCGCGACGAAGTCCCGCTGGTACTCCACGACCCTCGGGCGGCTGCGGACGGCTCGCCGGCGGTGGAGTGTGCAGCGGCTGCGGGACCGGATGACCGGCCGCACCACGGACGTCGACCCGACAACCCTCGACGAGGAGGCCGAGGACTCGACGCTGGTGGTCGGGAGTTGGTCGCTCGACGGCTTCGGGTGGCTTTCGGCCGGTGATGCGGCGCTGGCGGCCACGGCGGCTGCTCAGGCGCGGGAGTGGGCCGATGAGCGGGCACGATCCCGGCGGGCTGCTGCGGCCGCCTGACGAAGACCGGCGCAGGGGTGGGGACCGCGGAGGGGCGTCCGCCCGATACAGAGCGTTCGTCCTGGCTGGTCGGTGCCGGTCAAGGGTCGAGCGCAGCGAGATCACGTAGTGACGCCAGGGGCGCCCTTGATGGGTGCCGGGCGGCCTGGACCCTCTCCGGATCGGGAGGCCGCCCCAGGTGAGACGCAGGCAGGAGGCGACCACGGCTGGCGTGGCCGCGGGCAGGCGAGCGGAACGGGGTACATGGTCATGGAAAAGCTGCTGCTGTCGCCGGAGGAGGCCGCGGAGGTCCTCGGGGTGGGGCGGTCCACGGTGTACGACCTGATGCGGATGCGGCTGCTGCCGAGCGTAAAGATCGGCCGCTCGCGGCGGGTGCCGGTGGAGGCGCTGCGTCAGTACGTCAGCCGCCTGGCGACGTCGGACGTGGCATGAGCCGGCGGGCCAACGGCGAGGGGACGATCTACCAGCGCAAGGACGGCCGGTGGGAGGGCTCCTGCTACGTGCTGCTGCCCTCCGGCGGCCGCGCCAGGCGCAGCGTCTATGGCCGGACCCGCGCCGAGGTGCGGGAGAAAATGACAGCGCTGCAGCGGGAGAGCGACCGCGGCGTGCCGGTAGGGGTGTCAGGGACCCTGACGGTCGGGGACTACCTGCAGGCGTGGCTGCAGAACGTCGCGGCGGCGAAGGTGCGCCCGGCCACGTTGCGGAGCTACGAGATGTACGTCCGCCGGCACCTCGTGCCCGGGCTTGGGCGCAAGCGGCTATCTCGGCTCTCTCCGACTGATGTGCGGGTCTTCCTCGCGGATCGTCGCGCGGCTGGGCTCGCGCCGGCGTCGGTGAAGCAGGTGCACGCGATCCTGCGGGCGGCGCTGCAGCACGCGGTGCGGGAGGACGTGCTGCCGCGGAACGTCGCCCGGCTCGTGGTGGTGCCGAACGGGCCCCGGCATGAGTGGCAGCCGCTGTCGGTGGAGGAGGCTCGGGCGCTGCTGGATGCGGCCCGTGGGGATCGGCTGTACGCGCTGTGGGCGGTGGCATTGGCGGTGGGGCTGCGGCGCGGGGAGGCGCTGGGGCTGCGGTGGTGCGACGTCGACCTGGACGAGGGCCTGCTGCGGGTGCGGCAGACGCTGCAGCGAACGACGGAGGGCCTGGTGTTCGTGCCGCCGAAGTCGGAGCGGTCCCGGCGGACGGTCCCGCTGCCTGCGGTGGCTCGGGCGGCGCTGCGGGAGCACCGGCGGGCAATGGTCACTGAGGCGCTATCCCGCGGCCGTCCTTTGGCAGATGACGCGCCAGTCTTCGTAACGTCGATTGGTACGCCGATGGAGCCGCGCAACGTCAACCGCGCGTTCGGCGAGCTGCTGCAGTCGGCTGGGCTACGGCGCGTGCGACTCCATGACCTACGGCACACCTGCGCGACGCTGCTCCTGGCGCAAGGCGTGCCGGCGCGTGTGGTCATGGAAGTGCTCGGCCACAGTGGCATCACCTTGACGATGAACACGTACAGCCATGTCATGCCGTCGATGCTGCAGGAGGCGGCATGCCGCCTGGATGAGGTGTTCGAGCGGTAGCGACATGGCGATGTGTCTGTCGTACCTATCGACCATCATGACTCCATGGCCCTCACCTCGCACGCAACGCTTCGCGATCGCCTCCTGGTGACGTTGTATAAGCGGATCGGGGGAGCGGGGCCCAGAAGTGAAGTATTGCAGGACCTGGATGACTTGTATGGCGCCACTTGGACGGCCGATGACAAAGGTCCTCAAAACTCCAGGCCCTGGGAGACCAAGTGGCAAAACAGGGTTAGCTTTGAGCGTGCTGACATGGTTCGCGATGGCCTTTTGACTAACCGCGCTGATGGCATTTGGGAGCTGGCTGGACCAGGTTCCCAGGCTGCAATGGCACTGCTGTCCGCCCCTCACGCCGCACGGGCCGCTGAGATGAGTCGACGTGATGGAATGTGGACGCATCTTGCTGGGGCAGGAGGGCCGGTGAACGTCTCTCCCGGATTGCTCAACCAGCTCCGGTTCTTCCGTGGCGGGCGCGGAATCTACGCCGATGGTGACGCTACGCGCGGCCCTCTTGGCGTGAGTGGCGTCGCCGTTTCTTTCCTGCATAACGGGAGCAGTTACGCCGACGAGCTTTCAGATGGCGGGGTCCGTTACCACTATCCGAAAACCGTAACGCCCGGTAGGGATCAGGCTGAGATTGAGGCGTCTCGAGCGGCATATAGATGGGGACTTCCTGTCTTCGTTATCACAACGGGGACTCCGTCATCGACTCGCACAGTTCATCGTGGGTACATCGAAGATTTCGATGACTCCCTCAGAGTATTCCTTGTAACGTTTACTGATGCTCCGCTTCCGCCGCCGCCGCCTCCGTCGTCCACAAGCGGACTCGACGCGCTATTTTCTTTGACCTCTAACGATGACGCCCAAACGACGTGGACTAAGCGGCGTAATCGGCCAAATCAGCAGCGGTTTGCCTTTCAAGTGATGCAACGCTATGGGGCGGTGTGCGCCGCTTGTGGTCTTGCAATTTCTGCGCTGTTGCAGGCCGCCCATTTGCGTGCAAAGAAGGAGAAAGGAAGCGATCATCCCGGAAATGGACTCCCCCTGTGTGCCAATCACCATATTGCGTTCGATGCGAACTTGTGGGGCATCAATCCGGCAGACAACTCCCTAGCGGCAAGACCCGATGGTCCTAGCTTGACGGACATGGGGATCACTCGAAAAGACTTGAGTACACTCCCTCAGCTCCCGCATCCAGACGCATTACTGCATGCATGGAGTAAGTGGAGCGGAGGAGGTGACTCGCCGCCTAAGAAGCCCTCCACAGTTCAACAGTGAGCTTTATTGTGCTCGTCTTTATTGCGGGGATAGAGGTGCTCGCCTAAATCTTGGTTCACCAAAGGAGTTGATCGAGCTCCAGTCGTTTGAGGCCGAGCTCCTCCGCGGCGGCTTCCGCCACGAGTATGAGTGCCGCATCCCCAACGGGGACGGCAAAGCCAAGTTTGTTCAAAGCCTTGCGCACGCGCACGTCTGGCTTCAGTGCGTCGACTCCTGAGCGCATCCTCAGGTAGGCGAACAGGGCGATGCCAATACCCTTGACCTGGCCGACGTATGGATCTAGGCGCCAAGCATAACGAATGGGTTCTTGATCAGTCGCCCAGCGAAACGTGCCCTCATCATCGTCAAGGCCGCGCTCTTTGGAGTACTTACAAAGCCCTTCTGCTACAGCTTGCACCGTGTCTGCCTCCCCTCGCACCCAGCCGAGCTCACCTGGGCCAAGTCTGGCGAGGAGAGTGAGGCTTGCTGCTGCCTGAGTTTGGCGGAACTTTTCAACCCTAGGTAGCACTCGTGTTGTATATGCGCGCTGCCGGCTCATTACTACGTCAACCACCATGGCCGCTCGTGCGCCGCGGTATCGGTCGCCGTAACCGGTCACCTTTTCGGCAATTTTGCCGTGCTGCAATGCGTAAAGCTCGCCGAGTCGACTGATGGCTTCGTTCCACTGAGGAAGTTGGCGGAGGCAAGTGACTGCAGCGGACACTTCAGTCATGCTTGGGCATCCTTCGGTCGATTTATGGCAGACGCAACAACAAGTCGCGAAGCGGTCTGATGCCGCCTGTAAAGTTGTGCATGGGTGCGGTCTAGTCGATTTTCAGCGAAACTGCCGACGTTGCGCCTCGAGCACGCGCTGGCGCGAGGCTTCGTCCAATTTGACGAGATGGCACTCGACTCCGAAAGCGCGGAGAGCTCCCGCGTACCACGTGGGTCCGGTGAAGCGTGCCATAGCTTCGTCATCGCTGAAGCACAAGATCATGCGATGCCTGCCACCTAGCGCCTTCGCTACATGAACCAATTTTAAGGCGTCAGCGAGGACCTTATTCCGTTGAGCGCCTTTGGATGGGCCCTGGTGAGCCCATGCCTCCACCAGCATCGGTGGCTCATGGCTCACTCCATCGATCTCAACCCATGACCCGTCGGACAGGGTCACGCGCTCTGGAACCAAGCGGGCGAATAGTTTGGCGGCCAACGCGTCAAGCATCAGTGTCTCGACCTCACGCTGGACTCTGCTATCTCCCGCCGGCGTCTCGGCGTCCTGCGCTGGAATGCTGGGCAGCTCCTCCTCGACGGCGACGCTGATAGCGGCAGGGGCGGGCGCTGCATGTGTCGACGGAAGGGGGGCCTTTGCTGCTGGTGGCTTACCGGCTACTGCGGCTTGATCTATAGCCTTCGTGCGCAGCTGTTCAGACGGCAAGGTCATGAGGAGCTCCTCGAGCCGATCCGGCTCGCGCCTGATTGCCCGAGCCACCTGACCAGCATGTCGAGCATCGTGACCAGGGCGGTACCGCGCACGTGTGGTACTAGGGCTCTCTCCGCAGCCACACAGGCATACCGGTGCAGCGTTTCCGTGGCGTGGCACCGCAGGACTCTCCTTCGAGCTCGGTGGCAGCGGGCTCATGTGTCCGCTTAGAGCGCATCGTAGGCGCGCCGCCTTCCTGTGCGGCAGCACTTCAGTGCATGGACGGTTCGACGTCGACTGCCACTGCGTGAGTGCTCATGCTGGTGCCGGCTGCCCGAGCTTGCGCTTCCACCTGGGGCCGCGTCCCGGCGCGGATGTTAGATGTTGGACCTGCGTTGCCGTCAAACGCTGCCGTCAGGCCTGGCGGCTTAGGCTGTGATGCCAGCATCTTCGCAGGTCAGAGCGGTAGGCCCCGTGGGACTCGAACCCACAACCCGCGGATTAAAAGTCCGCTGCTCTGCCAGTTGAGCTAGAGGCCCGCACGCCGGGGCGTGCTCGTCCATCCTCTCAGAGCGCGCCGCACGTCGCGCCGCGCCCCGCCCCGCGCCCCTGCCGGACGCGGGACCCACCGCCGCCGCCCGCCCCGCGTCAGCGGCGCAGGTCGACGACGTCGTCGGCGGGGTGGGCGCCGCTGAGTCGGGTGGGGCGGCCGTTGGCGCGGGACGGGGGGAGGGCGTTGGGGTCGGCGCGGCCCCACTCGGCCTCGACGTCGGTGAGGAGCGCCTCGAGGTAGGAGCGCAACTGGGTGCGGCACGCCTGGGCGAAGGCCTGGAGGTAGACGACCTGCGCCTGGAGCTCCTCGGTGGTGCGCGCGTCGCCGGCGATGGCGCCGACGGGGCCGACGGCTCCGTTGGCGGCCTGCTGGCGGGTGTGCTGGAGGAGGGCGTCGGCCTGCTCGCGGGCCTGCTCGACGATCTGCTCGTACTGCTCGCGGGCCTCGGAGGCGAGGCGGCGGGAGTACGACTCGGCGTCGGCGACGTACTGGTCGGCGGTCTGCTGAGCTGCGGAGAGGATCCGCACGGCCTGCGCGGTGGGGGGCTGGGCGGGGGTGCTGCCGTCGGTGGCGATCTGCTGCTCGAGGGCCTGGACGTGGTCCCGCAGCTCGGCCTTCTCGGCGATGAGGCGGGTCAGCTCGTACTCGACGCGGTCGAGGAAGCTGTCGACCTCGTGGTCGTCGTACCCGCGGCGGAAGGCGCCGCGGGAGAACATGACGTTCTGGACGTCGGCGGGGCTGAGACGCCGGTCGCGGTCGCCCCCGTGCTCGGTGGTGGTCAAGAGGTCACCTCTCCCTCAAGGGTGGGCCCTGGTCGGCTCGGCGCGAAGACCTCGGTGCGGATGGACTCCGCGGGGGTGCCGAGGGCGGTGAGGCGGGCGACGGTGTCGCGCACGGTCTGGCGGGACCCGGCGACGAACACGTCCCGGTTGGTCCAGGGCCCGTGCCGCAGGCACACCTCGGAGACGTCGCCGCGCTCGAGGCTGGAGCGCGGGTCGTCGGAGACCGCGGGGGTGACGGTGAGCCAGGGGAGTTCCTGCTCGAGCCTGCGCAGGTCGCGCAGGTCGTAGAGGCGGTCCTCGGTGCGCGCGCCGACGAACAGGTCGACGCGACGGGGCGGGCCCTGGCGGGCGACCTGGTCGACGAGGGCCTTGAGGGGCGCGAGGCCGGTGCCGCCGGCGACGAGGAGCAGGTCTCGGCGGGAGTCGGGGTCGAGGGTGAGCTGCCCCACGGGCGAGCCGAGGCGCAGCACGTCACCGGCGCTGACGTGGCGGACGAGGGCGGAGCTGACGGGCCCGCCGTCCTGGGCCTGCACGTGCAGTTCGAGGATGTTGTCGGGCCGGGGCGCGTTGGCGATGGAGTAGTACCGCCACAGCCGCGGGCGCCGCTCGGTCTCGACGGACACGGACTGCCCGGCCTTGAAGGGCAGGACGACCTGCGGCTGCACCTGCAGGACGGCGGTGTCGATGCCGCGCAGTTCGTGGGTGAGGACCTTCGCGTCCCACCACGGGGGCTGGTCGGACGCCGCGTCGGCGGCCTCCACCATCACCTTGGCGATGAGCTGGTAGGCGGCGGTCCAGTCGGCCGCGAGCTCCGCGTTCCACGTGTCGTCGAAGTGCTCGAGGGTGGCGAGGAGGCTGGCGCCGACGGCGGGGTAGTGGGCGGCGAGGGTGCCGAACTTGCGGTGGTCCCGGCCGAGCTGCTGCAGGATCGGCACGAGGGCGTCGAGGTCGTCGACGCGCGCCATGACCTCGCCGAGCGCGGTGAAGAGGCGGTCCCGCTGGTGCGCCATGGAGACGGGGAACATGCCGCGCGTCTCGGGGTGGCTGAGGAACAGGTGCGAGTAGAAGTACAGGGGTGCTTCGTCACCGGCTTCAGCGGCCTTGCTGAAACTGGCCCGCATCGCGGCGATGTCCACGGTTCCTCCTGCGGCCGGTGCGGTCTCAGCCCGCGGTGACGGGGGCGGTGACGATGGCGGCGCGGTGCTCCCCGAGCGCGGCGCCGATCTGGCCGATGGTCTCCTGCTGCACGCCGAGGGAGGTGAGGGTGGCGACGAGGTGCCCGACGACCCGGTCGAAGTGCTCGTCGGTGATGTGCAGCGGGGCGTGGGCGGTGCCGAGGTCGCGCCCGGAGTAGGCGGCGGGCCCGCCGGTGACCTGGGCGAGCAGGGCGGCCTGGTGGGCGCGCAGCTTCGGCATCTCGATGCCCTCGAAGTACGGCGCCAGCTCGGGGTCGGCCACGACCCGGCGGTAGAAGTCGTCGACGGCGGTGCCGATGCCGACGTCCCGGCCGAGCTCCTCGTAGATGGACATCCGTGTTCCTCTCCGTTGCGTCTTGCTGCGCGCGGGGCCTTGCCGGGGCTCAGGGCCGGGCGGGGCTCATCTGCTGGGCCGGCACGTCCCCGCCGCGGGGGTTCTCCAGGAGGGCGGTGAGCTGGCGTGCGAGCTCGTGCACCTGGAGGCGGGCGGCGTGCTCGGACTCCAGCAGGGTGTTGATGGAGTCCTGCAGCTCGACCTCGCGCTGGCGGCCGGCTGCCTCGATGGCCAGGGCCGCCTCGCGGGCCTCCTCCTCGCGGGCC
The DNA here is from genome assembly GCF_054590795.1 of Kineococcus anabasis. Taxonomy (NCBI): domain Bacteria; kingdom Bacillati; phylum Actinomycetota; class Actinomycetes; order Kineosporiales; family Kineosporiaceae; genus Kineococcus; species Kineococcus anabasis. Next base: position 24,979 of record NZ_BAAIHU010000005.1, on the reverse strand, counting down.
GCGGCGCGCTCACCGGCTTCGGCGACCATCTGCTCGGCGGTGCGCTGGGCGTCCTCGATGGCGGCGTTGGCGCTCTGCTCCGCGAGCTCCAGCAGGCGCAGCGCGCGGGGGGAGGCGGGCTCCTGGGCGGGGGCGGGTGCGCTGCCACCGGCCGCGAGACGGGCCTCGAGCTCGGCGCGGGCGTCCTCGCTGGCGCGCAGGCGCTGCACCAGGTCGAGGATGGTGGTGCGGACGCGGTCGACGAACCCGTCGACCTCGGCCTCGGAGTACCCCCCGCGCCGTGCCACGGGGAACTGTGCCGCGCGTTCGAAGTCCTCAACGCTCGTCAGGGACATCGCCCCTCCTCCGGTCGGTGCTGCCGTGGACCCGCTGGCCGGACCCTACTCATGAACGCGGTCGTTGTCCCGGACGGGGCGCCGCCACATGGTGTTGCGGCGCCCCTGCCCTGCGTGATGCCCCGGTTCTTCAGCGGAGCGCTACGGGATGCTTACTTGGAGTTGCCGAGGCGCCCGGCCCCGGCGCGCGCGGACACCGTGCCGAGCACGGACGTCGCCGGGTCGATGCGGCCCTCGACGTGCTGCGGCGTCCAGGTGGGCGCGTCGACGAGGTCGGGGTCGTTCGCCGCGTTGTACAGGCCCGCCAGGTCCACGCGCTCGGTGCCGCGGTCGCGCACGACGACGCTGCCGGTCTCGGAGAGCTGCGTGCCGCCGAAGCGCCGGAGCACCTGCGCCGGGTCGATGCCCTCAGCCAGCACGAAGGCGTTGTTCTCGGCGACGATCTGCGACTCCCTGCCGACGCCCAGGTTGTAGACGAAGAGCGAGGGGTCGTCGTTCACGTAGGCGTTGTTGTAGACGTGCACCTGCCCGAACCGCACCCGCGGGGTGCGCTGGCCCGTGCCCTCGAAGAGGTTGTGGTGCAGGGTGGTGCGCAGCTTGCCGCGGTCGGTCGTGCGGCTGTCGGAGTTGCCGATGATCAGCGTCTTGTCGTGCTCGCGGAACACGTTCCACGACGCGGTGACCAGGTCCGCCCCGTTGGTGACGTCCAGCAGGCCGTCCTGGGTCTCGAACTTCACGCCGAAGACCGTCGGCAGCGAGGCGGGCGGGTGCTCGCCGTCGTCGAAGGTGTTGTGGTCGACCCAGACGTGGGTGGAGCCGGTGATCCAGAGGTTGTCGTACTCGGCGTTCCACGCCCCGGTGCTGCCGTCCGTGGGGTCCCACGCGGGGAAGCAGTCGTAGGCGTCGGACAGCCGCAGGTTGCGCACGATGACGTTGTCCGCGCCGCTGACCACCAGGTTGGCGCCGGTGATCCGCGCGTCCTTCCCGACGCCCACCAGGGTCACGTTGGAGCCGATGTTCTGCCGGATCTGCGCCTGCTGCCGGGCCTGCGAGCGCGCCCGCGCCTCCTCCAGCGGCCCGCTGGGGTCCGCCTTGCCCCACGTCGCGGGGTCGTAGGCCGCCCGGTAGGCGGCGTGGGAGTAGGCGGGGTCGGCGTAGTCGTCGCAGTCCAGGGCGCGCCCGTCGGGGGCGGTGTGGGCGTCGATGTGCCCGGCGACGCGGACGATGCGGGGCGTGGTGCTGCCGGCGGCCGCGGCCCCGCCGAGCGCGGCGCGCAGCTCGGCCCAGGTGCGGACGGTGACGTCGTGGGTGGGGGCGGCGGCGGACCCGCCGGTCGTGCCCGTGCCGGCGGCGGCCCAGCCGTCGGAGGCGCCGAGGACCTGCCGCCCGAGGTCGCGGCCGCCGTGGTGCGCGGGGCCGGCCGGGGCGGAGGTGGCCTGGGCGGAGGTGGCCTGGGAGGTGGTGGCGTGGGCGGAGGTGGCGGCGAGCGGGGCCAGGAGGGCGAGGGCGCAGGTGGCCGCGAGGGTGCGGGCAGTGGTCACAGGACTCCCCTTCGAGTCGGGGCCGCCCGCCGGGGGCGAAGGGCGGCTGAGGGGAGGGTACGCCGGGGATACCGGTTTCCTGCAAGCGTTTGCCGCAAACGGTCACCGCCGGACCGCGCCCGTGGCGCGATCCGGCGGTGAGCGGTGGCGGAGAGGTCAGCGGGGGGTGCGCACCGCCTCGATGACCTCGGCGAGGACCCGCTCGGCGTCCTCGTGCGGCACCTGGCAGGTGCCGGCCGCCAGGTGCCCGCCGCCGCCGTAGCGCAGGCACACCGAGCCGATGTCGACGGGGGAGGTGCGGTCCAGGATCGACTTGCCGACCGCGAAGACGGTGTTCTGCTTGCCCCGGCCCCAGATGGCGTGGATGGACACCCGGGCCTGCGGGAACATGGCGTAGACCATGAAGCGGTTGCCGGCGTGGATGGTCTCCTCGTCCCGCAGGTCCACCAGGGCCACGTCGCCGTGCAGGCTCGTCACCCGCCGCAGCTGCTCCTCGAAGAGGGGGGCCTGCGCCCGGTAGAGCTCCACCCGCTCGGCCACGTCGGGCAGCGCGAGGATCTCGTCGACCTCGTTGTGCTCGATGCACGCGTCGATCAGCTGCATCATCAGCTGGTAGTTGGAGATCCGGAACTCGCGGAAGCGGCCGAGGCCGGTGCGGCTGTCCATCAGGTAGTTCATGAGGGTCCAGCCCTCGGGCTTGAGGATCTCCTGCTCGCTGTACTGCGCGGAGTCCGCCTGGTCCACCGCGCGCATCAGCTCGTCGGAGACCTGCGGGAACCGCTCGGCACCCCCGAAGTAGTCGTAGACCACGCGTGCCGCGGAGGGCGCGTCGGCGTCGATGACGTGGTTGGCGGCGTCGCCGCCGGTGCGCAGCGTCTCGGAGTGGTGGTGGTCGAAGACGAGGTGCGCCGCCGGGGCGTACGGCAGGTTGGTCAGGATGTCGCGCCCGCTGACGTCGACGGTGCCGTCCTGCACGTCCTTGGGGTGCACGAAGGTGATGTCGTCGATCATGTCGAGGTGGCGCAGGAGCACGGCGCACACCAGGCCGTCGAAGTCGCTGCGGGTCACCAGCCGGTACTTCACGAAGGTCTCCTCGGGCCGTCACGGGTCCCACGCCGTGGTCCTCCGCGGCGAGACCGTCACCACAGAGGGTAATGGTTTGAACACGCTAGCGCGATGGCGCGACGGCGGCGCCGGGAGCGCGCGGCTCGACGGGCCGAGCGGCGCGGCCGCCGTTAGCTTGGCGCCACCCCTCCCCGCCGCGTCCGAACCACCCCCTCCGAGCGGAGTGCCGCCGTGTCCCGATCCCCCTCCCGCGGACCCCGCCGCCGCGCCCTCCTCGGCGCCGCGGCCGCCGCGGCGGGGCTCGGCGCGTGCAGCGCCCCCTCCGCCGGCCGCTCCTCCGCCGCCGGCGGGGGCGCGGCCGGCGGAGGAGCGGGCCCCCGGGGGCAGCTCACCCTCCTCACCTGGGCGGACGACGCCGAGGAACGGGCCTTCCAGGTCCTCGCCGACGGCTTCGAGGCCGCCGGCGGCCCGCCCGTCCGCCTGCGGGTCGTGCCCCGCTCCGAGGTGCTCACCGCCGTCGACAGCGGCCTGCGCGGCGCCGACCCGCCCGACCTGTTCCGCGTCAGCTACCTCGACATCGGCGTGTACCGGCAGCAGGACGTCCTCGCGGAGCTGCCCGACGCCGGGTCCCTCGAGCCGGCCTTCCTGCCCGCGTTCTGGGGCGCGGTCACCGACGAGGACGGGACCTTCGGCATCCCGCACCACGCCGACACCTCGGTGCTGCTCGTCAACACCGACGCCGCCCGCTCCGCCGGCATCGGCCGGCTGCCCGCCACCCTCGACGACGCCTGGACCTGGGAGCAGTTCGTCGACGTCGCCACCCGCATCGGCAGCCCCCGCGCAGGCACCTGGCCCGTCGCGGTGAACTGGCAGGGCGGCGGGGCCTACCGGTGGCTCGACTTCGTCGACCAGGCCGGGGGCAGGCTCCTCACCGACGACCTCACCGGCGTCACCGAGGACGACCCCGGCATGCTGGAGGCGCTCACCTTCACCCGCGACCTGTTCCACCGGAACCTCGTGCCGCCCACCGGCACCACGCGCGGGCAGGCGGCCGGGGACCTCTTCGCCGGCCAGGCCGTCGCGGTGTGCTTCGCCGGGAACCCCCTCCTGCCCGCCTTCGAGGCCGCCGGCTTCCCCTACACCGCGACCTTCCTGCCCCGCGGCGAGCGATCCTCCGCCGACCTCGGCGGCAACGCCCTCGTCGCCGTGGAGGCGGGCGAGCGCAAGGACGCCGCCCTGGACTTCCTCGCCTACTGCGCGGGGGCCGAGCAGATGGCGCGGTTCTGCGCCGCCACGACCGCGCTGCCCACCCGCTCCGACGTGGACCCGGTCGCCCCCGAGCCCGCGGTCCGGCCCGACCTGGTGCGGCTCTACGCCGAGCAGGCCCGCGCCGTCCGGTCCGAGCTCGTCGAGCAGGTCGCCCTGCCGCGGTTCGGCGCGGTCAACGCCGAGCTGCGCGACCGCCTCGACGAGGCGTTCCGCGGCACCGAGGACGACACCACCGCACTGCGCCGCATCACCGACGGCATCGCCTCGGTCCTCACCTCGTAACCCCGCCGCGGCACCCCGGCCGCGGCGCCCGACCCCGGCCGCCGTGCGCGCACGCCCCCGGACCCGGGCCGTCAGCCGGGGGAGGGCGTCAGAAGACGGTCGGGTCCGTGCCCGCCCGCACGCCGGGGGAGCGGCTGAACCCCGCCGCGGCGGCCTCGGCGGCCTGCTGCTGCTCGGCCTGCTGGGCGGCGGCCTGCTGCTGCATCTGCGCGTAGTGCGCTCGCACCTGCTCCATGTCCAGGCCGCGGATCTGCGTGATGAGGTCCTCCAGCGCCGGCCCCGGCAGCGCGCCCGGCTGGCCGAACACGGGGATGCCGTCGCGGTAGGCGATGAGGGTGGGGATGGAGGTGATGCCGTAGCGCCCGGCCAGCTCCTGCTGGTCCTCGGTGTCCACCTTCACGTGCTTGATGTCCTGGTGCGTCTCGGAGGACTGCTCGAAGACGGGGGCGAACTGGCGGCACGGGCCGCACCACGCCGCCCAGAAGTCGATGAGCACGATGCCGTCGCGCACCGTCTCGTCGTGCGTCTCCAGGGTCAGGGCGGAAGTCGTCATGAGGGGCACAACCGCCTCCGGTGCGCAGACGTTCCCGGGGGTGCGCAGACGTTCCCGGGTGCCTCAGCGGGGGCGGATCCCCGTCAGGGCGAGGAGGCGCTCCTGGGCGGTGGCACCCTCCGGCGCCGGCACCTCCGCGCCGAGGACGCCCCACTCGCGCCACTGCTCCGCGTTGAGCAGGAAGTACGCCGTCAGCCCGTCCACGAGCTCCGCCGGCAGCTGCGCGTCCTCGCCGAGGAACCGGGCGACCTCCACCGCCCGCAGGCCCCGGAAGGCGACGACCTGCCACAGGTAGTCCCCGGTGGAGAAGTCCCCGAAGGAGCAGTGGACCGTGCGCCCGAGATCCGCCACCTCCCCGATCGCGGCCTCGCCCGCGGCGGCCAGCGCGGCGGAGCGCCCCGCCGGGTCGTCCCCGAGCAGGTCGCCGGTGAAGGCGTCCTCGCCGACCTCGGCCATCGTGCGGCCCGCGAGCATCGCGGGGATCCACGCGTCGTCGTAGGCGTGCTGCCCGAGCACCTGGCGCAGGGTCAGGTCGGCCGACGGGTCGCTCGCGCTGACGTGCCCGGCGGTGCTGCGCCCCCACGCGTCGGCCGGCACCCGGCCCACCAGGGCGGCGAAGTGCCGCACGGCGAGCGCGGCGAGCGGGCGGGGGTCGGGTAGCGCCGGGGCGGCGGGGGCGGGGCTGCCCGGGGTGGTGGTCTGGGTCATGGCTTCCTCCGGAGGACGTGGACGCGGCCCGCAGCGGGTCGCGCTCCGCACGCTAGGGGAGCAACCCGTCAGGATCTGTCGCCTTTCGTACCCACTTCCGCCCACTCCCGGCGCTGTCCTCAGGGGCCGTCCCCGGGGCTGTTCCCGGGGGCTGTTCCGGGGGCTGTTCCGGGGGCACCGCCGTACAGCTCCGCCAGCAGGCGCACCTCCCGCGCCAGCGCAGCCCGCAGCCCCGCCGGCTCCAGCACCTCCACCGCCGCGCCCAGACCCAGCAGCGCCATCACCGCCCAGCGCTCGGAGTCGAAACCCACCTCCACCTCCACCCGCCCCCGCGCGTCCCGCGGCAGGTCCCGCGGCAGCACCGGCACCTCTCCCTGCGCCGCCGCCCCCGCCACCCGGCGCAGGGACGGCAGGGCCTCCTCCGCCGCCCGCACCCGCACCCGCACCGCCACCGGGCGGCGCTCGAACCCCGCCCGGTGCTCCCGCCACGCCGCCTGCAGGTCGAACCCCGCCGGCCGGCGCACCGGATCGGGCAGCACCTCCACGTGCTCCAGGCGCGAGACCCGGTACGTGCGCTGCTCCCCCTCCCGCAGCGCCACGAGGTACCAGTCGCCCTTCAGCACCACCCCCAGCGGGTCCAGCACCCGCTCGACCACCTCCCCGCGGCGGCGGTGCCGCACCCGCACCCGCCGGTCCTCCCACAGCGCACCGGCCAGCGCGCCCAGCACCGGCGCCGGCTCCGCGCCGCCGAACCAGCGGTCCGTGTCCAGCAGGAACCTGCCCGCGACGTGCTCGGCGCGCTCGCGGCCCTCGGACGTCAGCCCCGCCAGCACCTTCAGCCGCGCCCCGCCCAGCACGTCCGCCAGGCCCAGGTCCCCCGCCGGGCCGGCCAGCCCGAGGAACGCGACCGCCTCCGCCTCGCGCGGCGACAGCCCCGTCAGCCCCGAGCGGTACCCGGGCGCCAGGCGGTACCCGCCGGCCACGCCCCGGGTGGACACCACGGGCACGCCGGCGGCCTGCAGCGCCTCCACGTCCCGCTGCACCGTGCGCTCGGAGACCTCCAGCCGCTCCGCCAGCTCGCGCGCCGTCATCTGCTGCCGCGTCTGCAGCAGCATCGTCATGGTCAGCAGCCGGCCGGCGCGCACGGCACCACGGTCCCACCCGCCCCGCGCCGAGCGGCGCCGCGCCCGCGCCCCGCGCCGCCCCGCGCCGCCTTGCGCCGCCTTGCGCCGCCTTGCGCCGCCTTGCGCCGCGCGGCGCCGCGCCCCGCCCCGCCCCGCGCCCAAACCCGGAGATGGGCGGGGTGGGGGGTGGGGTGGTGCGCCGGAACCCGGAGATGGGCGGGGTGGGGGGTGGGGTGGTGCGCCGGAACCCGGAGATGGGCGGGGTGCGGGGTGGGGTGGTGCGCCGAAACCCGGAGATGGGCGGGGTGGGGGTGGGGGGTGGCGCTCCCGTGCGTCAGCCCGGCCGCAGCCGGTAGCCCATCCCGCGGACCGTCTCCAGCCGCTCCACGCCCAGCTTGCGGCGCAGGTAGCGCACGTAGACGTCCACCACGTTCGAGCCCGGGTCGAAGTCGTACCCCCACACCGCGCTCAGCAGCTGCTCGCGGGAGAGGACCTGCCCGGGGTGCCGCAGGAACGTCTCCGCGAGGGAGAACTCCCGGCTGGACAGCTCCACCGCCCGGCCCGCGACGCTCGCGCTGCGCGTGCGCAGGTCCAGCGCCAGGTCCCCGGCGCGCAGCACCGTCGCCTCCGGGGCGCGGCTCGCGCGCAGCCGCAGCCGGACCCGCGCCAGCAGCTCCTCGAACCGGAACGGCTTGGTCATGTAGTCGTCGGCCCCGCCCTCCAGCGCCGCGACCGTGTCCGTCACCGTGCCGCTGGCCGTGAGCACCACCACGGGCACGTCGTTGCGGGACTGCCGCAGCCTGCGCAGCACGGTGAACCCGTCCAGCTCCGGCAGGTCGAGGTCGAGGACGACCAGGTCGAACGGCTCCACCGCCAGCAGGTCCAGCGCCCGCCGGCCGCTGCCCGCGACGGTCGTGGCGAACCCGTTCGCGCGCAGGCCCTTCTGCAGGAAGGAGGCGATGCGGTCCTCGTCCTCCGCGATCAGCACGTGGGTCACGGCTGCTCCCCGGCGACGGGCCACAGCGGCAGCACCAGGGTGAAGGTGGCGCCGGCCCCCGGGCGGCTGTCCAGCCGCACCGTGCCGCCGTGCGCCTCGGCGATGGACGACACGATCGCCAGGCCCAGCCCCGAGCCCTCCACCCCGCGCCCGGCCGTGGCCCGCCCGAACCGCTCGAAGATGCGCCGGTGGTCCTCCGGCGCCACCCCCGGGCCGCTGTCGCGCACCCACAGGTGCAGCTCGTGCCCCCGCACCGCGCTGCCGAGCGCCACCACGTCCCCCGGGGAGGTGAACTTCACCGCGTTGGACACCAGCTGCAGCAGCGCCTGCGCCAGCCGCTGCGGGTCCGCCTCCACCCGCACGTCCGCGCGGGCCTCCACCAGCCAGCGCCGTTCCCCCAGCGCCACCGCCTTCCCGGCCGTCTCCTCGACGAGGTGTGCGACGTCCACCGTGCGCGGGGTCAGGAAGTCGGGGCGGCGGGCGCTGGCGAGCACGGACAGGTCGTCCACGAGGCGCCCGACCCGCTCCACCTCGTCGAGCACCAGGTCGCGGGTCTCCCGCACGTCGTCCGGGCTGGCGGGGTCCACCACCTCCAGGTGCCCGCTGATGATCGTCAGCGGGGTCCGGAGCTCGTGCCCGGCGTCCTGGAGGAACTGCCGCTGCGTGGCGAACGCCTCCTCCAGGCGGTCCAGCATCCCGTTGAAGCTGCGCGCGAGGTCCGCGACGTCGTCGTCGCCGTCCACGGGGCTGCGGCGGGTCAGCGCCTCCGCCCCGACGCCGAGCGCGGTGGCCCGCAACCTCTCCAGCGGGCGCAGCAGCCGCCCGATCACGACCCAGCCCACGGCCGTCATGAACAGCAGCGCGCCGAGGGCCACGACCGCGGAGGTGCGGGAGCCCTCCCGCACACCCCGCAGGTGCGCGTCCACGCTGTGCGCCACGACGTACACGCCGAGCTGGTCGGAGCCGGGCAGCGCGACCGGGACGGCGGCCACCCGCAGGTCCCCTCCGGCGCCGGGCACGGTGCGCACCACGGCCGGGGAGCCGGCGCGCAGCGAGCGCGCCAGCTCCAGGACGGCCGGTGAACCGGTGAGCGTGAACGGCTGCGCGGCGGGCTGGTAGGCCGCCCGCCCGTCGAGGAGGGCGAGACAGCTCTCGCCCTCCTCGGCGACGTGCCCCGCGACGGCGCTGCGCAGCAGCCGGTCCACCGAGGCGAAGCGCGCGCCGGTGGCCGGGTCCACCCCGTCGCCGGCCAGCACCCGCAGCGCGTCCACCTCCTGCCGCAGCGAGGCGTCCATCCGGCGCTGGGCGGCGTCGACCTGTACGAGGTGTGACACGGTCCCCTCCAGCGCCGTGCCCGTCACCGCGGTCAGCACCACCGCCAGCAGCATCCGCACCCGCACCGTGCGCGCCCCCCGGCGCAGACGGGACGTGGCCTCCCGGACGCGGCGCCGCACCGGTTCCGCGGTGCGGCGCGCGGCCCGCCTGGACGCGGCCCCCAGCGCGGCGGGCGCGGAGGTGAGCCCGCGCCACGCCGCTGCGGGACCGCTCGCCGGGATCGCCGCGGACGCCCGCCGGCGCAGGGGGTGGACCGTCATCGCCCGCGCGGGCCCCCGGGCCGGCCCCCGTCGCCCTGGCCGCCACCGCCGTCGCCGTCGCCCTGGGCGCCGCGCCGGTCGTCCTGCCGGTCCTCGCGGTCCTGGCGCCGGTCCTCACGCCGGTCCTCGCGCGCCTCCCGACGCTCCTCCGGCGCGGCCACCCGCGCCGGAGCCTCCCGGCGTGCCTCGGGACGGGCCTCGCGCGGGGCCTCGGGACGGGCCTCCTGGACCGGCTTCGGCTTCGGCTTCGGCTTCGGCTTCGGCTTCGGCCGGGCCTCCACCTGCCCCCGGGCCTCGTCCTCCCGGACCTCGCCTCCGTCATCGCCCTCGTCCCCGCGCTCGGCGGGGGGGCCGACGGGCACGGGGTGCGGAGGGCCGACCGGGACCCCGGCCGGGGCGCCGGGCGCCCAGGGCGGAGGGCCGGGCGCCCAGGGCGGAGGGCCGGGCACCCGGTCGGGCCGGCCCACGGCCCTGCCCTGCGGCGCCCCGTTCTCGTCGTCGTCAACGGTCGGCGTGGGAGCGGGCTGCCCACCCGGCTCCCCGGTGGAGGTCGGGGAAGGGGCGGAGGTGGGTTCCGCGGACGCGCCGGGCAGCGCCTGCGGCGGGTCCGCGGGCACCGTCTCCACGTCCCCGGGCGACGCCGTGGTGGTCGGGGTGGGGGAGTCCGTGGGAGCAGGGGCGGAGGGGTCCGAGGACCCGGCCACCATCACGACCGGACCGCCGAGGTCGACATCGGGCGGGCTGCCGTACGTCGCGCCGACACCGGCGGCGGTCACGACCGCCGCGGCGGCCCCCACCAGGCTGAGCTTCGTCGAGTTCTTCATGTCCTCTAGCTCCCCGTCGAGCCCGCGACTTCCGTGAGACACCGATGAGAAGGCTCTCATCCGGCGGTTCTCCATACCCACCGTCACAGCGCCCGAACGGGTGGTGACGAAAGAGGTCCGGACGAGGGGAGCGGCCCGATCTGTGCTCGAATCCGTGGGTGGACGCACCGGCAGGCCGCAGGACCGGACGGCGCCGCCGCGGGCTGGTGTCCGCCGTGGCCGTCCTCGTGGTGCTCGCCGTCGCCGCCGTGCTCGCCGACGGGGCGGCCCGGTCCTGGGCCGAGCGCACCGTCGCCGCCCAGGTCCGCCGGGAGGCGGCGCTGCCCGCCACCCCGGACGTCGCCTTCCCCGCGGGCTCCTTCCTCCGGCAGCTCCTGGCCGGCTCCTTCGCGCACGTCGACGTCACCGCCGCCGAGGCCACCCAGCAGGGCCTGACGGCGCAGGACGTGCAGGTCCGGCTGCGCGACGTGCGCGTGCCCCGCGACGTGCTCCTCGGCCGCGGCGGCAGGGTCAGCGCCGGCGGCGGCACCGTCCGCGCGCTGCTGCCCTACGCCGCCCTGGAGCAGCGCACCCGGGCGGAGGGGCTCGACGTCCGGCTGGGCGCGGCCGGGCAGGACCTGCGCGCCACCACCGAGCTGCGGGCGCTGGGCCGGACCCTGCCGCTGTCGCTCGTCCTCGACCCCGCCCTCGACGGGGACGTGCTCGTCCTCACCCCGGTGTCGGCCTCGGCCGCGGGGCAGGAGGTCGGCCTCGCCGAGCTGCGCCGTCTCGCCCGGGCGGCCGGGGCCGGCGCCGCGGTGGAGCGGGTGGTCGTGCCCCTGCCCGGACTGCCCGCGCAGGTGCGGCCGCGGGAGGTGCGGGTCGCGGCCGGCGGGCTGCTCGTCACCGCGTCCGTGGACCCCGCCACCCTCGTCCTGCCCCCGCGCTGACCTCTCGCTGACACCGCTCGCTGACCCTGCGTCCACGTCCTGTCCCGCTTCCGTGGCCGGGGCCGTCCGGACGGTCCAGCGGCGCCGTCGTGCGTTTCCGCCCCCGCCACGGGTCACCTACCCTCGGGCGCCATGAGGCTGGGCGACGCGTCGGGGTTCCCGCGACCGCAGGGCGGGCGGGGACGCGGGCGCGGTGCCCTCCGGCTCGGGGTCGCGGTGGCGCTCGTGGCGGTGGTGGCCGTCGTCGTGGCCGCGCAGCGCCGCGGCCCCCGCGCCCTGCCTCCCGTGCCCCCGGTGCTGCCCGTGCCCCCGGCCAGCGGGCCCGCGCGGACCCTGCCGCTGCCCCGCCGGGACGTCGTCGCGCCGCTCCCCGCACCCTCGGCGCAGGACGTGCCCGCACCGGAGGACGTGCCCGCGCTGCCGCCGCCGTTCCAGCCGCCCGCGGCGGGGCCGGACGGCAGGCCGTCGATCACCGCGCCCGTCACGCCCGCCAGCCGCGAGATCCTGGCGCAGGTCCTCGCCGGGCTGCACTCGCACCTCTGAGGTCCGCCCGCGCGGGCGGGCACCGGCCCGGAGGGCCCTCAGGCCAGCTCGGCGGTCGAGGGGCGCCGCGGGGTGCGGGTCGGGACGAGCGCGATGACCAGCCCGGTCACCGCCGTCACCCCGTGCAGGACGTTGTCGGCCTGGTTGAGGTTCAGCACGTCCATCGCCGGGTCGTCCGCCGAGGCGATGCCCTGGAACAGCACCGCGCCGTACCCCACGAGCAGGAACACCCCGTACGCCCGCGCCAGCCCGGGCTTCGTCCACGCCAGGATCCCCAGCGCGCCGCCCAGCACGTGCACGAGGTTGTGCAGCGGGTTGATCGTGAAGCCGAGCAGCTTGCCGTGGTCGTGCCCGGTCCAGTCCGAGAACCCGGTGATGAAGAAGCCGACGACCCCGGCGAGCAGGAACGCCGCCCCCACGACCAGGGACATCCACTGCCCCGCCGTCCTCGCGGGCAGGTCCGTCGTGGCCCGCCCGGACATGTTCAGACTCATCGACGACCTCCGCTCGTGCACCCCGGTCGTTCCGGTGGCCCCCCGGGGAGTTGCCCTGTGCGGGCGCGCCGAAACCCCGCCGTGCCGCGCGCCGGAACGACCCCCCGCCGGGCCGCGGGCCGCCTGCTACGGTGCGCCGCTGGCACGGGGTGCCCACCGGACGGGGACCACACCCACCGGAGCTGACGCAGGCAGTGCTGACGAAGGGATGTCGCCGCATGGCTGCCGACGAGGCGCGGGCCGGGACCCCGGGCGCGGTCACCGCCGACGCCGTCGCGCGGGCCCGGGAGGCGGTGGCGCAGCAGCAGCCCCTCGTGCAGTGCCTCACGAACAGCGTCGTGACCACCCTGACCGCCAACGCGCTGCTCGCCGTGGGCGCCTCGCCCGCGATGGTCGACAACCCCCACGAGGCCGGGGCGTTCGCGGCGCTCGCCTCGGCGGTCCTCGTCAACGTCGGCACCCCCACGGACGACGGCGCCCGCGCGATGGTCCTGGCCGCGGGGTCCGCCGACCGGCACGGCACCCCGTGGGTGCTGGACCCGGTGGCGGTGGGGGGCCTGGAGTTCCGCACCCGGCTGGCGCGGGACCTGCTGGTGCACCGCCCCGCCGTCGTGCGCGGCAACGCCTCGGAGGTGCTCGGCCTGGCCGGCGCCGGGGCGGGCGGGCGCGGCGTGGACTCCACCGCCACCGGCGAGGACGCCCTCGGCGCGGCCCGGGAGCTGGCCCGGCGCACCGGCGGCGTCGTCGCCGTCTCCGGGGAGGTGGACGTCCTCGTCGACGCCACCCGCACCGTGCGCGTCAGCGGCGGGCACCCGCTGCTGACCCGCACCACCGGGGCCGGCTGCGCCCTGGGCGCCGTGACCGCCGCCTACACCGCCGTGACGGCCGACCCGCTCCTGGCGGCCGTCGCCGCCCACGTGCACGTCGGGCTCGCCGGGGAGGTCGCCGCGCAGGTCTGCGGCGGGCCGGGCAGCTTCGCCGTGGCGTGGCTGGACGCCCTCGACGCGGTGGACGGTGACGCGGTGCGTGCCGGGGCGAGGCTGTCGTGAGCCGCCCGCGCGGCGCGGACCTGTCCCTGTACGTGGTCACCGACACCCACCTGTGCGGTGGGCGGGGTGTGCCGGACGTGGTGGCCGCCGCGGTCGCCGGTGGGGCCACGGCCGTGCAGGTGCGCGACAAGGACGCCTCCCGCCGGGAGCTGCTGGCGCTGGTGCGCGCGGTGCAGGCCGCCCTCGCCGGCACCGGCGTCCCGGTCGTCGTGAACGACGCCGTGGACGTCGCCCTCCTCGCCGGGGCCGACGGGGTGCACGTCGGTCAGGACGACCTGCCCGCGCAGGAGGTCCGCGCCCTGCTCGGCCCGGGCGTGCTCCTCGGGCTGTCCGTCTCCACCGTCGCGCAGGCGCTCGCCGCGGAGCGCCTGCCCGCCGGGACCGTCGACCACCTCGGGGTGGGCCCGGTGTGGCGCACGGACACCAAGCCCGGCGCGGCGGAGCCCCTCGGCCTCGACGGACTGCGGGAGGTCGTCGCCGCGACCACCCTGCCGTGCGTCGCCATCGGCGGGATCGACGCCCGCAACGCCGCCGCGGTGCGGGCCACCGGCGTCGCGGGGCTCTGCGTGGTGTCCGCGGTCTGCGCCGCCCCCGACCCCGCGGCCGCCGCCCGCTCGCTGCTGCCCGGAGGTCCCTCGTGAGCACGCCCGTCGCCCTCACCGTCGCCGGCAGCGACCCCAGCGGCGGCGCGGGCGTGCAGGCCGACCTCAAGACGTTCAGCGCCCTCGGGGCCTACGGCACGGCCGTGCTGACCGCCCTCACCGCGCAGAGCACGCGCGGGGTGGCGGCCGTGCACCTGGTGCCGCCGGAGTTCCTGCGGCAGCAGCTCGACACCCTCCTCGACGACGTGACCGTGCACGCCACCAAGATCGGCATGCTGGGGACGGCGCCGCTGGCGCGCACCGTGGCGCAGGTGCTCGCGGGGCGCGGCGCCGGGCCCGTGGTGCTCGACCCGGTGATGGTCGCCACGAGCGGCGACCGCCTCCTCGACGACGGCGCCGTCGGGGTCATCACCCGGGAGCTGCTGCCCCTGGCGGACCTCCTCACCCCGAACGTGCCCGAGGCGGCGGTGCTGCTGGGCCGGGAGCCGGCGCGGGACCTCGACGGGGCGGTGGCGCAGGCGGAGGAGCTGGTGGGCCGGGGCGCGCGGGCGGTGCTGCTCAAGGGCGGGCACGGCGCCGGCCCCCGCAGCGTGGACGTGCTGGCCGGGCCGGGCGGCACGCGCCTGGTGGAGCGGGAGCGGGTGGACACCCCGCACACCCACGGCACGGGCTGCACGCTGTCCTCCGCGGTGGCGGCGCTGGCGGCGGTGCGGGGCGCGCCGGTGGACGGGGACTGGTTCGGGCTCGTCGACGAGGCGCGCGGCTACCTGCACTCCGCGCTGCTGGCGGGGCGGCACCTGGGGGTCGGTCACGGGCACGGCCCGGTGCACCACTTCCACGGGTGGTGGCCTGCGGGCGGTCCGGCGCAGCCCGCGGGTGCGGGCGGCGTGCGCGTGGTGGAGGGTTCTCAGGGGATGGCACGGGAGGAACGGGCATGACGCGCTTCACGAACGAGCTGTGGGCGGCCACCACGGACCTGCGCAAGGCCATCGACGGCCTGGAGTTCCTCGCCCAGCTCGGGGAGGGCACCCTCCCCCCGCAGGCGTTCCGCCAGTACCTGGAGCAGGACGCGCTGTACCTCTCGGGGTACGGCAGGGCGCTGGCGCTGCTCGCCGTGCGCGCCCCCGGCCCCGAGGCGGTGGCGTTCTGGGCGGGCTCCGCGCGCACCACCACGGTGGTGGAGAGCGCCCTGCACGCCGACCTGCTCTCCGGCGGAGGGCTGCCCCCGGCGAGGTCCGCCGAGCCCGAGCACTCCCCGGCGTGCCTGGCGTACGTCTCGTACCTCGTCGCGACGGCCGCCACGGAGCCGTACCCGGTGGCCGCGGCGGCGGTGCTGCCCTGCTACTGGGTGTACGCCGAGGTCGGCAGCCGCCTGGCCCGCACCGCGCGCGGGGTCCTCGACGCGGACCGCGAGCACCCGTACGCCCGCTGGGTCGCCACGTACGACGCGGAGGAGTTCCAGCAGTCCGTGCACACCGCGCGGGAGCTCGTGGACGCCGCGGCGTGGGACGCCTCGCCCGCCGAGCGCCGCGCCATGCACCGGGCGTTCGCGATCGCCACCCGGTACGAGCTGCTGTTCTGGCAGTCGGCGTTCGACCTGGAGGCGTGGGCGCACCCCCTGGACGACCTGGACCTGAGCCGCCCCGTCTGAGGGAGGCCCGGCCGGATCCGCACCGGCGCGGGGCTGTCCTGCGCGGGTGGGGCGGGCCACTATGGACGGGCGTAGCCGTGCCGGGCCGACGGGGGAGCCGCACATGGAGACACAGGTGGTGGGAGCGGTCTCCGTGCAGCGGGGCACGGCCGCCGACCCCGTGGAGGGGCACCTGGCGTGGGCGGTCGCGCTCGACGTCGACGTCGTGGTGGCACACGGCCCGCTCGACTGGCTGCACGGCGGCGAACGCCTGGAGGTGCTGGCCGCCGCCGGCGACGAGCCCGGCCCGGGAGGTGCGGCGGGGCCACCCGTGCAGCGGCTCACCGTCCGGGGCGCGCACGAGCTGGGCCTGGCGGACGACCCGGGCGGGGCGGTGGCCGTCCTGCGCCTGACCGGGCCGCTGTACCGGGGCGGCGCGGGCAGGTGTTTCGAGCCCGCGGTCCTCGACGAGGCCCTCGCCGCGGGAACCGACGTGTGGGCGGCCCTGGAGGACGCCGGGGTCGTCCCCGCGGGCCTGCGCGGGCAGCCGCACGCCGAACTGCTCGCCCGGGTGGGCGAACTGGAGTCGGTGCAGCGCCTCGCGATGGTCCGCACCACCTTGCTGCCCACCTTCCCGCCGGGGTGGATCAACCCGTTCTGCCTGCTGAGCCCCAAGTGCGGTTGCGGCTGAGCAGCCCCACCCCGCGCCGGTCGCACGGCGCGCGGGGGTCCCCGGCGTGGCGGGACCTCGTCCTCGTCGCGGTGCTGCTCGCCCTGGACCTGATCCTCTTCCACGAGCCGCACGCCGAGGGCGTCGTGGTGCGGGGGAGGCTGCTGCCCCTGCTGGTCGCCGCGCTGGCGCTGACGTGCACCGTGCCGCTGCTGGCCGGCCGCCGGCACCCGCTGCCGGTGTTCGTCCTGGTCTGGGCGGCGTCGTCGGCCGCGCTGGCCCTCACGACGGGCTACCGGCCCACGATGGGCCTGTGGGGCGCCCTGTACCTCCTCGCCGCGCGCAGCGGGTGGAGGGTCCTGGCCGCCGCCTGCGCCGCGATGGTGCTGCCCGGTTCCCTGCTGGTGTGGCGGGAGGTGGGTGCGGCAGTGCCGCACGAGCGCGCCGACACGCTCGTCGTGACCGCCGTCCTCCTGCTCGTGGTCACGGCAGGGATCGTGGCCACCGGCCGCTACCGCGGGTCCAGCACCCGGGCGCTGCGCGACCTCGAACGACGCCGGCAGGAGGAGGCGGCGCGGGCGGTGGCCGCCGAGCGGGCGCGGATCGCGCGGGAGCTGCACGACATCGTCGCCCACGCCGTGAGCCTCATGGCCCTCCAGGCGACGGGCGCGTCACGGGTGGTCCGCAGCGACCCGGAGCGGGCGGAGCGGGCGCTCGCACAGGTCGGGGAGCTGGGACGGCAGGCGGTCAGCGAGCTGCACCGGATGCTGGGGCTGCTGCACGGCACCGGTGCCGAGCCGGCCCCGGTGCAGGAGCCGGGACCCGGACTGGACGGCCTCGGGGCGCTGTTCGCCCGGGTCCGCCAGAGCGGCGTCGAACTGGAGGTGTCGGTGCACGGCACCCCGCGGAGTCTGGACCCCAGCGGGGAGCTGGCGGCCTACCGGGTCCTGCAGGAATCGCTCACCAACGCGCTCCGCTACGGCGATCCGCGTGAGCCGGTGCACGTGCAGCTCACCTGGCAGGAGCACGACCTCCTGGTGGGGGTGCGGAACCGGGTCGCCCCCGCCGGTCGGGTGGCCACGGGGTCGACGGGGCACGGGCTGCTCGGGCTGGCGGAGCGGGTCCGCGCGGTGGGCGGCCGGTTCCAGGCCGGCGCGGAGGACGGGGGTGCCTTCGCGGTGACCTCGACGCTGCCGCTGTCCGAGGCTCCCGGGCCACCCGCCACCGTGCCCGCCCGCCCACAGGCCGACCGTGCCCGCCGCTGACGGGCCGGCCCCGGCCGGCGGCGCACCGGGGCGGCGGATCCGGGTGGTGGTGGCCGACGACGAGCCGCTCGTCCGCGAGGGCCTGTCGATGATCCTGGAGAGCGAGGCGGACCTCGACGTCCTCGGCGGCGCCGGCGACGGCGCCGGCCTGCTGGAGCTGGTGCGCCGGCTGCGGCCCGACGTGGCGGTGGTCGACCTGCGGATGCCTGTGCTCGACGGGGTCGCGGTCACCAGGGTCCTCGCCGCCGACGACTCCGGCGGGCAGGGACCCGAGGCCGTGCGGGTGCTGGTGCTCAGCAGCTTCAACGACGACGAGGCGGTGGTGGCCGCGCTGCGCGCCGGGGCATCGGGCTACCTGCTCAAGAGCGCCCCCACGGAGCACGTCGTGACCGCCGTGCGGACGGTCGCCGGGGGCGGTACGTGGCTGGACCCGGCCGTCGCTGGCCACGTGCTGCGCGAACTGCGCAGCCAACCGCGCCAGCCGCCGCCCGGCGAGCACACCCCGCTGCCGGAGCTCACGCCGCGGGAGCGGGAGGTCCTGGTCCTGCTGGCCCAGGGGTGCGGCACGGCGGACATCACCACGAGGCTGACGGTCTCCGAGGCCACCGCGAAGACCCACATCGCCCGGGTGCTCCTGAAGCTGGGCGCGCGCGACAGGGCCCAGGCCGTCGCCATCGCCTTCCACAGCGGTCTGGTGCGTCCCGGCGAGCGTCCCGCGCCGGCACGGCGGCCGTGAGCCGGGCAGCCGCGGTCCCGCTGACGGCACGGCGCCGGAGGAGTTCCACCGGCGCCGTGCCGTGGTTCAGCGCAGATGGTTCTCGACCGTGATGGTGGAGACGGTGGCGGCGAGGTCGGGGCTGACCGGCACGTTGAAGAAGCCCGTCACCGTGCTCCCGCACGAGGGGTCGGTGAGGGCGCAGGCGGTGAGGCCGCTGGTGTGGGACCAGACCGCCTGCCCGTTCGCCCACAGGGTGATCGTGTAGTCGTTGCGTGCCCCGTGGAACCAGAACGGCGTGCCCACCGTGGAGAACCCCGTCACCTGGTTCTGCCCGCGGTCGTACGTGACGAACGTCGCGGAGTGCTTGCCGTTCTGCAGCCTGTCGTGGTCCTGCTGCTGCAGCACCGCGTCCGTCACCGCGGCCGACGCGGCCGGTGCGGTGGCGAGCAGGCCGGCGGTCGCGAGCGCCGCCGGCAGCAGCGCGAGCGCCCTGCGGGCGGACGGGCGACGGGCCGCGGAACGGTTCCCGGATCCCTTGTCGGACATCGTGTGACCTCCTGGTCTGGCAGCCGGTGGACCGGCTGGCGTGGTACGACGAGCGTGCTCCGACGCGGCGCGCAGCGCGTCCTCCGGAAACGGACAACCTGGCGTCATCACCCCGCGGTACGCGCGCCCTGCGCCTCGTCCGCGGGGATGACGGGCGCCGCGGGTCGCCGCGTCCCCCGTGGTGCGACCGCGGTCGCGGACGTCCCCACCCCGGACCCCGGCGCGCCGGGGTCTCGACCTCGCGCCGGGCCCGGCGTAGCGTCCGGCCATGAGGACGCAGGAGTCCACGACGCCGCAGGTCGAGGTGTTCTGGCGGCCCGGGTGCCCCTTCTGCACGCGGCTGCGCGTGGACCTGGGGCTGCGCCGGGTGCGGGCCACCTGGCGCAACATCTGGGAGGACGAGGAGGCGCGCGAGTTCGTGCGCTCCGTCAACGGCGGCGACGAGACGGTGCCCACCGTGCGGGTGGGGTCGGCGACGCTGACGAACCCCGGTGGCCGCGAGGTCGTGGCGCTGCTGCGCGGGCGGTAGGGGCGGGCCCGGGTCGCGAGCGCGGGCGACCGCTGGGCGGGGACGTCGTGCCGGGCGACACCGGCGTGTCGCGCGCACGACGTCCCCGCCCGGGCTGTGCGCGGGTGAGGCGGGGGCGTTGCGCGGGGCGACACCGGCGTGTCGGGCGCGGAACGTCCCCCTCCCGCGGGGTGGCGCGCGGCGCGGGGACGTCGTGCCGGGCGGCACCGGCGTGTCGGGCGCGCGACGTCCCCGCCGGCTGCTGCGCCGGGCGGGTGAAAACCCTTGGACCGCAACCCTCCCGCTCGCGCACGGTGGCGCCGTGGCGATCGAGGGGACCCTGCAGCGGGTCGAGGCGGAACTGGCGGCGGGCGACGTGGAGAAGGCGCAGCAGCGGCTGCGCGGTCTCGTGTCGACGTACCCCGCGCGCCTCGACCTGCGCGCACGCCTCGCGGACACCCACCGCAGACTGGGCGACCGGGTGCAGGCCGGCCGCTGGGACTACCTGTCCGACGGGCGCGACCCCGCGGAGGTCGCGGCGTTCGAGGACGCCACCCCGTCGGCGGTGGACCGGATGCGTGCGCTGGCGTGGCGGGAGGCGCCCCGGGCGGCGGCGACGGGCACGGCCCGGGCGCGGCTGGAGGAGCTGCTGGAGCGGGCCCGGCAGGAGACGGGCAGGGCGGGGCTGACCTGCGCAGCGCTCGCGCAGGGCCGCTGGTCCCCGCCCGCGGGACCGGACCGGGGCGAGCGCCTCGTGGTGGCGGGACTGCTCGCGCTGCTCGCCCTGTTCCTGGTGGGCGTGGTCGACGGCGTGCGCGTGGTGCTGCGGTTCCTCGCCTCGCTGTCCGGCTGAGCCCGGCGGGGACGTCGTGCCGCGCGACACCGGCGCGTCGGGGGCGGAACGTCCCCCTCCCGCGGGGAGGCGCCCGGTGCGGGGACGTTCCGCCGGGCGACACCGGCGTGTCGCGCGCGGAACGTCCCCGCGCCGCTCGCGGGGAGCCCGCCGCGGCGCGGGCCGGGGTTCACGAGCGCGAGAACTCCGAGGCCCGCCGGACCTGCTCGGGGGTGGGGCGCACCCCGGTGTAGCGGGCGAACTGCTCCGCGGCCTGCAGCGCCTGCACCTCCACGCCGGTGACGGTGCGCAGGCCGCGCTCGCGGGCGCGGCGCAGCAGCGGGGTCTCGGCGGGCACGGCCACGACCTCGAACACCGTCTCGGCGGCGTCGACGACCGCGGCCGGTACGGGCAGGTCCTCCGCGCCCGCGCCGCCCGCCATCCCGACGGGGGTGGCGTTCACCAGGAGGCGGGGCCGCAGGTCGCCCACCGACGGCGCCCACGCGTACCCGTACTGCTCCGCCAGCGCCCGGCCGGTGGCCTCGTTGCGGGCGACGACGGTGCCCTCCCCGAACCCCGCACCGCGCAGGGCGGCGACGACGGCCTTGGCCATGCCGCCGCTGCCGCACACCGCGAACGCGCCGTCCACGGGCACCTCGTGGGTGCGCAGCAGCTCCGCGACCGCGGTGTAGTCGGTGTTGGAGGCGGTGAGGTGGCCGTCGTCGTTGACGATCGTGTTGACGGAGCGGATGACCTCCGCGGAGGGTTCCACGGTGTCCACCAGGGCCAGGCAGTCCTCCTTGAACGGCATGGACACGCTGCACCCGCGGATCTCCAGCGCCCGGACCCCGGCGATCGCGGCGGGCAGGTCGGTCGTGGTGAACGCCTTGTAGAGCAGGTCCAGGCCCAGTTCGGCGTAGAGGAAGTTGTGGAACCGGGTGCCGAGGTTGCTGGGGCGCGCCGCCAGGGAGATGCACAGCCGCGTGTCCTTCGAGGGCAGCGCGACGCGGGCGTCGGCGGGGGAGGTTCCGGGCGGGATCGTCACCCGCCCGAGCCTGCCCTACGAGTGCGCCCCCCGGCGCGCCGGGTCGTACGCCGAGAGGAACCCGCACATCCCGAGCGTCGCGTCCTGCCGGGGCAGCCGGCTGACCCGTCCCTCCGCCAGGTGCGAGCCGTCCCCGCCCTCCAGGGCGTCGATGCGCGCGGCCGTCGCGGCGGCCGAGGCGGCGGCCCCGGCCTCCCAGCGGCGCCGGAACTCCGGGGCGCGGTGCCGCACGAGCGCCGCCGCGGCGTCGAGGAACTCCCGCACGGCTGCCGGGTCCCCTGCCTCGGTGCGGCGCAGGATCTCCGCGTACCCGGCGACGGCCAGGTCGCGCCGCGCCCTGGCCCGCTCCGCCGAGGGGGTGCCGTCCGGGCCGGTGAGCGAGGCGGCGGCCGCGTAGGCCTGCGGGCTCGCCAGGTGCTGCGGCGGGAACGTCATGACGGCGTCCCCCGCCTCGGGCAGGCCGGAGTTCTCCATGACGACGACGACGCGCAGGCCACCGAGGTCCACGGCGCGGTGCACGGTGCCGGGGGTGAACCACACGACGTCGCCGGGGGCGAGCGGGGTGCGCTGCGCCCCGGTGGCGGTGAGGGTGTGCAGCTCACCGGAGCCGGCGACCACGACGTAGCACTCCGAGCAGCAGGTGTGCACGTGCGGGGAGCCGCCGTACAGCCCGTCGGCGGCCTGCCAGGGGTAGACGTCCAGCCCGCTGAGGCCGACCGCGCCGGGGAACTCGGGCAGCCCCGGAACCCCGGGGGAGGTCACAGCACGAACTCCGCGGCGAGGTCGCGGACCGCGTCCTCCTCCAGCAGCCCGTCGGCGACGACGAGGCGGTGCCGGAGCCGCAGGGTCTCCCCGGGGGCGAGGACGACCTCCTCGGAGAACGCGAAGGACGGCGCGACGGCGGGGAAGGGGTCGTTGCGCACGAACCACCGCAGCGGCACGTCCGCCGAGGAGGACCCGGCGCAGAACAGCAGCGTCGCGCCCCCGTCGACCTCGTCGTGCTGCCCCGCGTACGCCAGCCACGGGGAGGTGGTGCCCATGGCGCCGGCCCCGGCGCCGTCGGGGGTGGTGACCGTGCCGCCGGTGAAACCGCGCGGGCCGCGCCAGAACCAGCCGGTGTACCCGGCGTTCTCCCGGCCGTTCGTGGTGGGGCTGCCCAGGGCGAGCTCCTCGCCGCGGGTGTTGCGCACGTCGGTGGCCACGTCGAGGACCCACAGCCCGCGGGCGGTGTCCACGCCCCAGAACCGCAGGCCGCGGTCCTCCTCGGCCCACTCCCGCCCGTCCGCGGTGAGCCACGTCAGCCGCTCGGACACCTCCACGGCGTCGTCGCCGGCGTCCACCGCGCGGAAGGCGTCGTGGCGCATGCTGCCGACGTTGTCGAGCGGGACGTACCCCCGGCCGTGGACGTAGGTGTTGCCGCCCCACAGGTTCTGCCCGGAGACGTGGGTCGCGGTCATCTGCAGGCCCTTGTGCCAGCGGTGGTCGTGCGGGCGGTAGGCCGTGACGACCGCCCCGGAGAGGGTGCGCAGGGGGTGCAGGTACGGCTTGGGCGCCTCGAAGGCGGGCATGTCGCCGTCGTGGACGTAGGTGGCGAGCGGGACGTCCCCGGCGCGCACCACGAGGCGGCCGGCGGTGCCGTCGTCGAGCGCGAGGGCGGCGGTGGCGGTGGGGGCGCTCACGCCCGGCCCCCGTGCATCGCGGCGTGGAAGGGGTTGCCCGGCACCAGCTCGTCACGGCGCACGGGCCGGCGCTCGGCGGCGGACTGGTACAGGCCCGCGACGAGCTCCAGGCTGCGGCGGCCGTCGGGGCCGCTGCCCGGCGGGCGCTCGCCCTTGCGCAGGGCGGCGAGCACGTCGCGCAGCGCCGCGGTGTGGGAGCTGGGCTCGTCCACCGCCGGGCGCCAGGCGGCGGTGCGCTCCGCGTCGGTGACGTGCGCGGCGGGCGTCCAGGTCCAGTCGTCGTTGGAGTGGCCGTAGAGGTGGGAGACCTCGACGGTGGCGTCGGTGAGGTCGAAGCGCAGGTAGCTCTCCTGCCGCGGGGACAGGACGCTGTTGACGACGGTGGCGAGCGCCCCGGAGGAGAACCGCACGAGCGCGGTGGAGACGTCCTCGGTCTCCACGTCGTGCACCAGCGTGGCGGTGAGGGCGCTGACCTCCTCCCACTCGCCCATCAGCCACAGCAGCAGGTCCATCTGGTGGATGCCGTGGCCCATGGCCGGGCCGCCGCCCTCGGTGGCCCAGCGGCCCCGCCACGGCACCTCGTAGTAGGCGGTGTCGCGGTACCAGAGGGTGTGGCAGACGGCGACGAGCGGGCGGCCGAGCTCGCCCACGGAGATCTGCTCGCGCAGGGCGCGGGAGGCGGAGCCGGAGCGCTGCTGGAAGACGTAGGCGGCGTAGGGGCCGTCCTCGCCCTCGGCGGCGGCCATCTCGTCGTACTCGGCGAGGCTGAGGGCCGGGGGCTTCTCGCACCACACCCAGGCGCCGGCGCCCAGGGCCGCGGTGACGGCCTCGCGGTGCGCGCCGGGCGGTGTGCAGACGGAGACCAGGTGCGGGCGCTGCTCGCGCAGCACGGTGGCGAGGTCGGTGCCGTGGGCGGGGACGCCGGCGCGCTCGGCGAGGGAGCGGGCCCGCTCGGGGTCGACGTCGACGACGGCGACGACCTCCACCTCGTCGGCGAAGGCGCGGTACGCCGGCAGGTGGCCGCCCTCGGCGATGGCGCCCGCGCCGACGACGGCGACGCGGATCCTCTCGGTGGGCTCGACAGGGCTGGGCACGGTTCCTCCCGCGTCTTCGCGGCGCTGCGCCGGGATGGCCACGCCGTCGGTAAGCGCTTACCATCGTCGTCCCGCGCGGCGCCCGGCGTCAAGGACGGATCCCGGTGCCGCGGGTGGCGGCTCGCGGTCGCCGGGACCGGACGGCGCGCACGGCTCGGGACGGTCCCGGCTCCGTCCGTCGTCGCTGTGCGCGGTCACCGGATCCCGTGGCGTAGCAGGAGCGGTGTTCCGCGTCCGGAACCTCGTCCCCGGTGCCACTTCTTGGGGCTCTGTTCACCTAATGCTGGTAGTCATGTCCCATGCCAGCCTCCCACCGCGAACTCGAGCTGAAGTACGACCTGGACGACGCCACCGAGCTGCCGGACCTGACGCAGCTCCCTGAGCAGCAGGTCTTCGAGGGCGCGGCCGCGGAGCACCGCCTCGAGGCGACCTACTTCGACACCGCCGACCACGCCCTCGCCGCCGCCCGCATCACCCTGCGCCGCCGCAAGGGCGGCACCGACGCCGGCTGGCACCTGAAGCTGCCCGCCCCCGACGGGGCCCGCCAGGAGGTCCGCCTGCCGCTCGGGCGCGCCACGAAGCTCGTCCCGGCCCAGCTGCAGAACATGGTGTGGACCCGCACGGGCGGCGCGCCCCTCGTGCCCGTCGCGACGATCGCCACCCGCCGCAGCGAGCGCAAGCTCCTCGACGCCGACGCCCGGGTGCTCGCCCTCGTCGCCGACGACCACGTCCAGGCCCGCCGCCTCCTCCAGATCGAGGGCAGCGGGGACGCGGCCGGCGCCGCGCAGGAGTGGCGCGAGCTGGAGGTCGAGCTCGTCGACGGCGAGCCCGCGTTCCTCACCGCCGTGGACTCCGTGCTGCGCGCCGCCGGTGTCCAGCCCTCGGCCTCCGGCTCCAAGCTCGCCCGGGTCCTCGACACCGGCGCGCCCGCCGAGGCGCCGCGCACCAAGCCCCTGTCGCCGAAGTCCTCCGCCGGTGACGTGGTCCTCGCCCACCTCGCCGAGCAGGTCGAGCAGATCGTGGCGCAGGACCCGCAGGTCCGCCTCGACGCCCCCGACAGCGTCCACAAGATGCGGGTGGCC